>NZ_JBFAAB010000002.1:0-857262 GCF_040639505.1 Nocardia sp. NPDC023852 | reverse complement strand
CCCCTCGAACACACCATCGCCACCTCATTCGCCGACGTACTCGGAACCAACACCATCGGCCTCGACGACTCCTTCTTCACCCTCGGCGGCGACAGCATCATGTCGATCCAATTGGTGACTCGGGCCAGGGCAGCGGGTGTGGTGTTCTCCGCGCGCGAGGTGTTCGAGCGGAAAACGGTTGCCGGGCTGGCCCAGATCGCCGTCCGCGACGACAGCGCCGCGGCGACCCCACTTCTCCCGGAACTGCCTGGCGGAGGTGTGGGGCCGATACCGCTGACGCCGATCATGCGATGGCTGCTCGAGCGTGCGGAGTCGGAGTTCGGCCGCTTCTCGCAGGCAGTGATGCTGGGGCTGCCGGCGGGGATCGACCGGCAGAGGCTGGCGGCCACGGTCCAGGCAGTGCTCGATCGGCACGACATGCTGCGCGCGCGGCTGCGCCCGGCCGCCGATGGGACCTGGATGTGGGAGGCCCCGCCGGTCGGGATGATTCGAGCCGACGACGTCATCCACCGGGTGGCGATGGATGACAGGCCGGGAAGCGTCGAGTTCCATGCGTCGGCGGCGGCAGAGCTGGATGCCGCCGCGGACCGGCTCGATCCGGGCGCCGGGATCGTGGTGCAGGTGGTCTGGTTCGATCCGGTGGACACGGCGGAGCCGGGCCGGGTGCTGGTGCTGGTGCATCATTCGTCGATCGACGGGGTGTCCTGGCGGGTGCTGGTGCCGGATCTCGCGGTCGCCTGGGCGCGGATACAGTCCGGCCAGACACCTGATCTGGCCCCGGTCGGGACGTCGATGCGCCGGTGGGCGCACGGGCTGGTCGAGGCAGCCCAACGCCCGGAGCGGACCGCCGAGCTCGAATTGTGGCAAACGATGGCCGTCGGAGACGATCCGGTGATCGGGTCGCGGCCGCTGGACCCCGCGATCGACGTGACTGCCACCGCCCGCACGGTCGAGGTCGAAGTTTCCCCCGAGGTAACCGAGGCACTGCTGAGAACAGTTCCCGAGCTTTTCCACGGCAGTGTGGGTGACGGGCTGCTGGCCGCGCTAGCGGTGGCGGTGACGAAGTGGCAGGGCGAGCATGCGATGGAGGCTTCCGGCGGCCCCCGCGAGCACGTGGTGATCGGCCTCGAAGGGCACGGCCGTGAGGAAGACGCCGTCCCCGGCTCGGATTTGACCCGGACAGTCGGCTGGTTCTCCACGGGTTTTCCGATGCGCCTGGATCTTTCGGGGATCGATCTCGAGGACGCGTGCGCGGGTGGGCCGGCTATCGGGGCAGCGGTCAAGTCCGTCAAGGAACAGCTCCTCGCTGTCCCGGACCATGGGATCGGCTACGGCTTGTTGCGGTATCTCAACGAGGAAACCCGACCGATACTCGCGAAGCTGCCGAAGCCGCAGATCGGATTCAACTACCTCGGTCGCGTTTCCGCAGGGATTCCCGAAGGGATGCCGGCGGTCGGGTGGATGCCGGCGGACGACGACGGCGACTTCGCTGGTGACAAGCTCGCCGGTGCGCAGAATCCCGATATGCCGGTGTCGGCGGTGCTCGACATCTCTGCCCTCACCCGCGAGGAAGGGGGCCGGCCGCGGTTGCGGGCAATCTGGTCGTATCCCGCGGGGGTGCTCACGGATGATGAGGTGCGCGAGGCGGCGGAGTCGTGGTGCCGGGTGTTGACCGCGTTGGCGGCACATACCCGCCGCCCCGGAGCGGGAGGACGGACGCCGTCGGATCTGGATCTGGTGAGGCTCGGCCAGCGCGAGATCGAGCGACTCGAGGACAGGTATCCGGCGCTGAGCGACGTCTGGCCGTTGACTCCGTTGCAGAAAGGTTTGCTATTCCATGCGCTGGTGTCCGAGGAATCGGTGGACGCCTACTCGGTTCAGCTGGTCCTCGAGCTCCATGGGCAGGTCGACTCGGACCGGCTGCGCCGAGCCGGGCAGGTGCTTCTGGACCGGCATGCGAATCTGCGCACCGCATTCGTCACCGACGCCGGCGCCGGACTGGTGCAAGTGGTCTGCGAAGACATCGCAGCTCCCTGGTCGGCGCCCGACCTGTCCGGGCTGGATGAGGATGCGCGGAATCGCGAGTGGGATCGCCTGATGGCCGCGGACCGCACGACCCGGTTCGACCCGGCTCGTGCCCCGCTGCTGCGCTGGATGCTGGTCACCATGGGGCCGCAGCACTACCGGCTGGTGCTGACCAATCATCACCTGCTGCTGGACGGCTGGTCGACGCCGCTGCTGGTAAAAGAGTTGCTGGTGCTCTATGCCACCGACAGCGACGCCGCGCTGCTGCCCCGAATCCGTCCCTATCGGGACTTCTTGGCGTGGATCACCGGGCAGGACCCGGCTGCGTCGCTCGACACCTGGGCCCGCGCGTTCGACGGTGCCGACGAACCGACTCTGGTAGCTCCGGCCGATCACGGCCGCCGATACACCGAATCACGTGAAGTAATCGGCGAACTGACCGAGGAACAGACCGCGACCCTGGCAGACCTCGCACGGGCGCGTGGAATCACCCTCAACACGGTGATCCAGATGGCATGGGCGATCGTGCTGGGCACGTTGACGTCCCGGGAAGATGTCACGTTCGGCGCAATGGTCTCCGGGCGGCCCCCACAGATCGCGGGCATCGAATCGATGATCGGGCTGTTCGTCAACACGCTGCCGGTGCGTGTCCGTCTCGACACGACCGAGAGCCTGGGGCAGCTGCTCGACCGGATCCAGGCGGAGCAAGCCGCGCTACTCGATCACCACTACGTGGGGCTGACCGACATCGAGCGGGTGGCCGGGCCTGGGGCGATGTTCGACACGATGACAGTGTTCGAGTCCTATCCGGTCGATCGTGGTGGACTGACCGCGGACACCGACATCGCTGGCATGCGGGTGGTCGATGTGACCGGCGCCGACGCCGCGCACTACCCGCTGGGAGTGGTTGCCCGTGTCGACACGCGGCTGCACCTCAAAATCAAGTACCTGCCCGAACTCTTCGACCACGACACGATAGAGGCGACCCTGCACAGGGTCCTGCGCGTGATCGGTGTCGTTGCCGCCGACCCGGATCTGCCGCTGGCTCGGCTGAATCTCCTCTCCCCGGCCGAATACCGGGAGTTGACGCCGGTGTGGGGCGATCCGGCTGTGCCGGGGCAGGTATTGGCGGAGTTGTTGACGGCGACGGCGGAGCGGAATCCGGGGGCGATCGCGGTGGTCTGCGGGGATCGGCGGTGGACGTACGGCGAGCTGGATGCGGAGTCGAATCGGTTGGCACGATTGCTGATCGGCCGGGGCGTGGGTCCGGAGGCGAGTGTCGCGGTGGGGTTGCCGCGGTCGGTCGAGTCGGTGCTGGCGGTGTGGGCGGTGGCGAAGTCGGGGGCAGCGTTCGTACCGTTGGACCCACAGTATTCGGCCGACCGCGTCGAGCACATGCTCACGGATTCGGGTGTGGCGGTGGGAATCACACTGTCGGAGTGGCGGGATCGGCTGCCTGGGTCGGTGCCGTGGTTGGTCCTCGACGAGACCGCCGTCGAAGCGGCGGTTGCGGGGTTGCCGACGATGCCGGTGACCGATGCGGAGCGAATACGGCCGGTGCGGCTCGACCATGCGGCGTACGTGATCTACACGTCCGGCTCGACCGGTGTGCCGAAAGGCGTCGTGGTGTCGCACCGGGGATTGGCGAATCTGGTGGCCGAAAACCGTTCACGGTTCGGCGTCGGACCGGGCGCGCGGGTGCTGCACTTCGCGTCGCCGAGTTTCGATGCGGCGGTCCTGGAATGCCTGTGCGCGTTCGCATCGGGTGGCCGGCTGGTGATAGTGCCGCCGACCGTCTACGGTGGGCCCGAGCTGGCGCAGATTCTGTTGCGGGAGAAGGTGACCCACGCCGCGCTGACGCCCACGGCCTTAGGGACGGTCGATCCGGCCGGGCTGGAGAACCTCGGGACCGTCGCGATGGGTGGCGAGGTGCCTCCGCCCGAACTGGTGTCGCGGTGGGCGCCCGGCAGGCGATTGTTCAACTCCTACGGTCCGGCGGAGGCCACGATCGAGACCGATGCCAGTGCGCCGATGGCCGCAGGTGAGGCGGTGACGATCGGCGGACCGATCCGCGGGGTCGGGCAAGTCGTGCTCGACACGCGGATGCGGACGGTGCCGGTTGGGGTCGTAGGGGAGTTGTATCTGACGGGTCCAGGTCTGGCTCGCGGTTACCGCAACCGGATGGGTCTGACAGCGTCGCGGTTCGTCGCCGCCCCGTTCGCCGACCCGGGGCAACGCATGTATCGAACGGGTGACCTGGTGCGGTGGCGGCGGCTACCGGAGGGGAGTCTGACGCTCGACTATGTGGGCAGGGCGGATTTCCAGGTCAAGGTTCGTGGTTTCCGCATCGAACTCGGCGAGGTCGAATCGGGTCTGCTGGCCTACCCGGGTGTGGCCCGTGCGGCGGCGACCGTGCACCAAGGCTCCGCCGGCAACCGGTTGATCGGGTATGTGGTGCCCGAGCCCGGCGCAGACCTCGAGACGGCTGCGGTCCTCGCGTTCGCCGGGGAGCGGTTTGCCCCGCACATGGTGCCCGCGACCGTGATGGTGCTCGATGCGCTGCCGGTGACGGCGAACGGAAAGCTCGACCGCGCCGCGCTACCCGAGCCGGACTTCACCGCGGGCCGAGCCGAATTCCGGGCGCCGGTCACCGAGGTGGAGCGTGTGCTGGCTGGACTGTTCGCGGAGGTACTCGGACTCGACGAAGTGGGAGTGGAGGATTCGTTCTTCGCCTTGGGCGGTGACAGCATCATGTCGATCCAGTTGGTGACGCGGGCCAGGGCGGCGGGTGTGGTGTTCTCCGCGCGCGAAGTGTTCGAGCGGAAAACGGTTGCCGGGCTGGCCCGGATCGCCGTCCGCGACAGCACCGCGATCTCTCTTCCGACGGAACTGCCTGGCGGCGGTGTGGGGCCGATATCGCTGACGCCGATCATGTGTTGGATGTTCGAGCGCGGCGGATTCGACCATTTCTGCCAGTGGGTGCTGCTTACTCTGCCGACCGGCATCGATGCCACCGGAATCGATGCCACCGTCCAAGCGGTGATCGATCACCACGACATGCTGCGGGCCCGACTACACCCCGATCCCACGCATCCATCGGGCTGGGCGCTACAGGTGCAGCCGACCGGACAATCCGCCGCCGGACTGATCCGGCGCGTGTCGGTGGATGTGGAACCGGACAGCAGCGCCTTCGCCGCGATCGCCGACGCCGAGGCGAACGCGGCAGCCGAGCGCCTCGAGCCCGCCGCGGGAATCATGCTGCAACTGGTCTGGTTCGACTGGCCAGGACAGCCGGGACGGCTGCTCGTCGTCGCGCATCACCTGGTAACCGACGGCGTGTCGTGGCGGATCCTTGTTCCCGACCTCGCTGTGGCATGGGCTCAGGTGAGTGCGGGGCAACGGCCGCGGCTCGCGCCGATCGGGACCTCGATGCGACGGTGGGCGCATGCTCTGAACACCGCCGCCGCGAGCCTCGACGAACTCGATTGGTGGCGCTCCACGCTCGACGCCGCCGATCCACCGATCGGTGCCCGCTCCATCGACCCGGCCGTGGATCTCAACACCACCGTCGCCTCTGTCGAGGTGACGCTACCTACCACCGTGACCCAGGCCGTACTGACCACCCTGCCCCGGGCGTTCCACGGCAACGTGGGCGACGCCCTCATCGCTGGGCTCGCCTTGGCGCTGACTCCGTGGCGGCGCCGCCATGGTCACACCATCGAGGAGACACTGCTCACCCTCGAAAGCCATGGCCGCCACGACGTGGTGCTCCCCGGTGCCGACCTCACCCGCACCGTCGGATGGTTCACCACCACCTATCCCGTGCGGCTCGACCTGTCCGATATAGACATCGACGACGCTTTCGCCGCTGGGACGGCCGCGGGGAAGGTCATCAAATCGATCAAGGAACAACTCCGACAGGTCCCCGACAATGGAATCGGCTATGGGTTACTGCGCTACCTCAACGCCGATACGGCCCGTATCCTGCGAGCGCTGCCCGACCCGCAAGTGAGCTTCAACTATCTCGGTCGGTTCGACACCATCCCCGCGATGTTGCGCGACAGTGGGTGGATGCCCGCCGGCGACCACACGGGCGGCGGCGTCCAGAACCCAGACACACCCGTGGCAGCCGTGCTGGGCATCAATGCGGTCACCATGGACACATCGGACGGCCCTACTCTTACGGGTGTCTGGGACTATCCGACCGGTCTGCTCACCTCTGCCGAGGTCACCGAACTCGCGGAATTGTGGCGCGAGGCGGTGACTGCTCTGGCTGCCCATGCGTCCCGGCCCGGAATCGGTGGGCTGACACCCTCCGACGTCGACCTCGTCGATCTCGACCAGGACACGATCGACCGGCTCGAGTCCCGAAACCCGACAGTGGACGATATTTGGCCGCTCACGCCGTTGCAGACAGGGTTGCTCTTCCACGCGCAGCTCGCCGACGGCACCCTCGATGCCTACATAGTGCAACTCTGTATGGAGCTCGGCGGTCGCGTCGACGCGGACCGGCTGCGCCGCGCCGCGCAGGCTCTGGTCGGACGGCACCCGAACCTGCGGACCGCGTTCGTGCGCGACGGCGCCGGCGAAGCGGTGCAGGTGGTGCATCAGCGCGTCGAGGTGCCGTTCATCCGGATAGATCTGGCCGAGCGTGACGACACCGCGGCCGCGCTCGAACAGCTCATGGACACCGACCACCGCACCGGGTTCGACGTGACCGCGGCGCCGCTGCTACGACTGACACTGATCAGGACCGCCCCTCACCAGCATCGACTGCTGTTGAGCATGCATCACATCCTGATCGACGGCTGGTCCACCCCACTGCTGATCCGGGAACTGCTGACCCTCTACGCCAGCGACAGCGACCCCACGGCGCTGGCCCCAGTGCGTCCCTACCGCGATTACCTGGCGTGGCTGAACCGGCAAGACCAGGATGCGGCGGAGGCCGCATGGGCGCGGGCACTCGAGGGCATAACGGAGCCGACTCTGCTGGCGCCTGCGGACCGCGGCCGCCAGTACACCACCGCCGCGCGTGAAGTCCGGGTGCGGCTCAGCGAATACCGCACTGCGGCCCTTGTCACGGTGGCCCACCGGCAAGAGACAACTCTCAACACCCTCATCGAAGCCGCCTGGGCGATCGTGCTCGCCACCGTGACGGCCCGTGAGGACGTGGTTTTCGGCACCACCGTCTCCGGGCGCCCCCCACAGATCTCCGGCATCGAATCGATGATCGGGCTGTTCGTCAACACCGTGCCCGTGCGGGTCCGACTCGACCACCGCGAAACCCTCGCCCAACTGCTGCAGCGAATCCAAACAGAGCAAGCCACGCTGCTCGACTACCACTACCTGGGTCTCGCGCAGATACAACAGATGGCTGGTCCGGGCGCGATGTTCGACACCGTCACGGTGTTCGAGTCCTACCCGATCGACTCGACTGGCCTGTCCGAAGACACCGACATCGCAGGAATGCATGTCCTCGGCGTGCACGGACGCGACGCCGCGCACTATCCGCTCGGCCTGATCATCCACCAGGACACCCAACTGCACCTGATCTTCAAATACCTGCCAGACCTGTTCACACAGCACCAGATCGACGCCATTGCCGACCGAGTGCTGCGAGTGCTCGACACCATCGCCGAACACATCGACCTGCCCCTTACCCGACTACAGCTGCTATCGCCGGTCGAGCGAGCCGTGCTGGTACCCGTTCGCGGGCGGCCGAGTGCGGTGATGTCGGTGTTGCCGCAGGTGTTGACGGCCGCGATGACGCCGGACACAGAAGCGGTGGTCTGTCACGGCGTGCGACTGTCCTACCGCGAACTCGAGGAAACCTCGAACCGGTGGGCACGGGTACTGATCAACACTGGGATAGGACCGGAATCGTTCGTTGCCGTGGCGTTGCCGCGCTCCATCGAGGCCGTGATCGCCGTATGGGCGGTCGCCAAGGCCGGCGGTGCGTTCGTTCAGATCGACCCCACCCATCCACACGACCGGATCACGAGCATTCTGACCGATTCGGGCGCCGCTGTCGGGCTGACCCTCGGGACCCACCGAGGCCGGCTCCTGGACACCACCCGATGGTTAGTCCTCGACGACCCCTCCTTCGCCGCGGCCACAGCGTCGGCGTCCCCCACTGCGGTCACCGATTCGGACCGAACAACCACGCTACGACCACAGCACCCGGCCTACCTGATCTACACGTCGGGCTCTACCGGGACCCCCAAAGGGGTCGTGGTCACCCACACCGGGATAGCGAACCTGGCCGCCGACATACGGGAACGGTTCGGCCTCACTCCGACCTCCCGAATGCTGGCCGCCGCCGCACCGAGCTTCGACGTCTCGATCCTCGAATGGCTCAGCGCCGCCGCCGCTGGAGCCACACTGATCGTCGCCCCCGCACCAGTAGCCGCCGGCGCCGAGCTGGCCGAGTTGATCAACGCTGAACATGTCACCCATGCCGCGATGACCCCGACGGTGCTCGCATCCATGCACCCCGACGAACTCGTCCACGCCCTCGACACACTGATCCTCGGCGGCGAGACATGCCCACCAGACCTGGCACGACAATGGACACCAGGCCGCACAGTGATCAACTCCTATGGGGCTACCGAAACCACGATCATGAGCTGCGCCGACACTCCCCTGACCACGATCACAGACAGCCCGATGGCTATCGGCGGCCCGGTCCGCGGATTCACCGCCTTCGTACTCGACCGCAGACTGCGCCCTGTCCCACCCGGAGTAGTCGGCGAACTATATCTCTCCGGACCTGGCCTCGCCCGCAGCTATCACGAGCAACCTATAGCGACTGCAGCCCGATTCATCCCCGACCCCTACGGCCCCGCCGGGACACGAATGTATCGCACCGGCGACTTGGTCGCCTGGATCGCCGACCGAACACTGCGATACGAAGGCCGCAGCGACCGACAAATCAAGATCCAGGGCAATCGCGTCGAACCCGGCGAGATCGAAACCGCGCTACGCAGCTACCCGGACGTCACCCACGCAGCAGTCACAGTCCACACCCGACCCAACGGCACCGACCAACTCACCGGCTACGTCGTGCCCACCCCGCACACCACACCCGATACCACCGCACTGATCACCCACCTCGCGACCCGACTACCCACCCACATGATCCCGTCCTCGATCATGGTGCTGGACCGAATCCCCCGCACCGCCACCGGCAAACTCGACTACAAAGCCCTGCCCAGCCCCGACGAGCGCCCCTCCCCGTTCCGGTCGCCGTCCACCCCATTGGAGGCCACCGTCTGCGACGCCTTCACCCAGACGCTCGGCATCGAACGAATCGGCGTCGACGACGGCTTCTTCACCCTCGGCGGCAACTCGTTGGCCGCCACCCAATTGGTGGTGCGGTTGGAGGAGTCGACCGGTGTCACTGTGCCCGTTCACTGGGTCTTCACCGATCCGACACCGCAATCTCTGGCCCGCCGCATCGAGACTCGCCTCCGCGGCCTCGAAGAACAGGACTCTGGCGACGCGCTCGCCGTCATGCTGCCTCTGCGCGCCGCAGGCACCGAACCGCCACTTTTCTGCATCCACCCAGCCGTCGGATTGGCTTGGGGCTTCAGCGGACTCGTGCAGCACCTCGATCCCGACCGTCCCGTCCACGGGCTGCAATCCCCAGCGTTGACCGACCCCACCGTGCGGTTCGACACGCTCGACCAACTCGCCGCCCGCTATGTGCGGGAGATCCGGTCCGTCCAGCCGCACGGCCCCTACCACTTGCTCGGCTACTCGCTCGGCGGCACCATCGCACACGCGATCGCCGTCCAACTCCGCAGCGACGGCGACTCCGTCGCCACCCTGGCCATGATGGACACCCGCGTCGCCACCGCCCGCGGCAACCACGCTCCCACACCCACCATCGGAGAGTTCGTGGAGATGCTTGCCGAGTTCGGCGGCCTCGCCGTTCCACAGGGCCCCGCCGACGTCACCATCAAGGCCGCAGCCGAGTCGCTGCACCAGCGAGGCGGACCTTTCACCGCCGTGACCCCCGAGCATCTCGTGATCGTGCACCGCGACTACACCCGACTCGTCGACCTCACCTGGAACCACCGGCTGAAGATCTTCGACGGTGACCTGATCTACTTCAGCGCCGCCACCGACCACACAGACGACGGCCCCTCTCCGGCTCTCGCGTGGAACGACTACATCACCGGCCGTATCACCGAACACCACGTTTCCGCCCGGCACGAACGGATGACCGACCCCGACGCGCTACGCGCAATCGGACTCGTCCTCACCGAGCACTTCCGCAACACCCTTACCACCTCACCGAAGCCAGCCACCTCAGCAAGGACAAGCTGAATCATGAACATCGACCGAATCGTTGGGACTCGATCCGGTGTCGAGCTGACCAACCTGTTCGATCCCGATTCGGCAACCGGTGTCGCCGAGCACCGCCGTGCTGCCGAACTACGGCGGTGGGCTCGCGAATACCTGTGCCGACCCCACCCAGACCTCGGCCGACACGGCCCCGTCTGCCCCTACACCAGCCGTGCCATCGCACGCCGATACCTGTGGGCCGCATTCTTCGATGGTCGCGACATCGACATCCGGCGCATAACCGCGATCGTCCAGGACGTGTACGACCTGCTCCCCGCCCTGCCACCCCGGGACCCACCCGATTCTGTGTTCAAAGCCGTCCTCGCGGTCTTTCCCGACCTCACCGAATACGCCGAGCTAGACACTGTTCAACAAGACCAGAAAACCCGGTTCGTCGACAAAGGACTGATGCTGGGCCAATTCTATCCGGGTTGCACCACGCCCGGACTGCACAACCCGGCGTTCCCGGCGCTCGACGCGCCCCTGCCCATCCTCGCCGTACGCCACATGGCCCCCACAGACTTCCCATTCCTCAATTCTCGCCACGAATGGATCGACACCTACTTCAAAATCTTTGCCCCCACGATCCCCGCATTCATCACCACAGCCATGTCCGACAAACTCGTAGAAACACATCCCGAAAGGGTCTCCTCCGAGGTCAGGTCCGGCCCTCACGACCGAGCCGATTTCGGCGACAGCAGCGTCCGCGAGGTCGAGGATCGATCCCGCGCGGAGGCCGACGGACTGTGAACACTGATACGTTGCGAATCGCTGCGAAACGCGGTGTCCTAACATCGCGATGGTGATCACAGTCGCCACTTGGAACGTTCTGCATCGTGTTCATGCCGAGAATTGGTATGAGGACGTGGCGACTCGATGGCCGGACGAGGGCGCGCGGATCGCCGCGATCACCGCGCGGGTGGCAGAACGGACCGAGCAGGTCATCGCGCTGCAGGAAGTCAGCGGGGATCAGTTGGCCGGCCTGCGCCTGGCATTGCCGGGCCGGACCTTTCACGCCCTGCGGTATCAACGCCTTCCGACCCCGCGCCGTGTACCGAGTTCCCTGCTCGACGGCGGTGAATACCTCGTGGTGCTCACCGAAGAACCGAGCAGGGAACTGGCAGCCGAGTCGTTCGCGCAGGACCCAGGCAAGGGCGCGCTCGTCGTCGACGCCGCCGGGCTGGTCGTGATCGCCACCCATGTGACCGGCGACCGGCGACGCGCCACCCAACTTGCCCGACTGACCGAATTAGCGAGCACCACAATCGAACACGCCACCGTTCTGCTCGGCGACTTCAACACCGACCGCGGTTCCGTCGCCGCCGGTCTCGGCGACGGCTTCGCCGTCGCCGAGAGCGTTCCCGGCGGACTCCCGACCCGCCCGCGGGAGTCCGGGGCAAAGTCTCAGCACATCGATCACGTAGCCGTCCGCGGCGCCCACATCACCGATCTGACCGTCGACGACATGGGCGGGGTATCGGACCACAACCTCGTCCACGCGGCCGTCACCATGTGAATCGCCCGCCATCGAGCAGACCACAGCGGCGCACACGGCGCACTCGGTAGGCTGACCGCGATATGAGCGTTGAACCGCCCCCGGCCCACACGGTCTCCCTCGGCATGATCAGCCTCCCTGCCGGGGCCATCGTGCTGCGCGACGAAAGCAAGAAGACGACTCGACGAGTCGAGGTGGCCGCGTTCGACCTGGCGCCCCACCCCGTGACCCACGAGCTCTTCGCCGCGCTGAGCGGCGCGGCGCCGACGAACGCCTCGGCCACCCTCGCCCCGGCGACCGATGTCTCGTGGACCGAGGCCGTCCGGTTCTGCAACCTCCTGTCCGACGCCGCCGGGCTCACCCGCTGCTACACGATCGGCGCCGACCTCGACGCGCGAGATGTGGTCTGCGACCAGGCAGCCGAGGGCTACCGCCTCCCCTCCGAGGCCGAATGGGAATATGCCTGTCGTGCGGGCACTTCCGCTGTGCGATATGGAGATCTCGACGAAATCGCCTGGTACCGAGAGAATTCCGGTGGCGTTGTGCATCACGTGGCCACCAAAGCGCCGAACGCGTGGGGGCTCTACGACATGATCGGCAATGTCTGGGAATGGTGCTGGGATGTCTACGATCCTGAGGTCTACGGTCCGTACCGGGTGTTCCGCGGCGGCGGCGCGTTCGACCTACCCCACAGCTGCCGTGCCTCGTGCCGTCGTAAAAGTCACCCGACCTTCCGCATCGACGACCTCGGGTTCCGTCTGGCCCGAAGCCGTCTCGAGCGATAGCAGCATGCCGCCACGGTCGGAACGGTGACGAATCGGCCATCCGGCCTCGGGCAGTACACGCTGCGATCGTCCCTAGCCGGGAAACATAGTCGCACATTCGATCCGGTGCGGCCGGCTACTACGACAGCAAGTAGTATGGACCGGTGCGAAATCCGATCGACGTGGCGGCGCGGCTGCGCGGCGCGTTCGTCGGATCAGCGTCCGGTGCCGTGGGCATCGCCGCGCACGCCCTGGGCGGCGGAGCGATCTCCCCTGGCGCGCCCTCGACCGCATTGCTGATCGCCGCATGTATCGCGGTGGGGGTGCTGGTTGCTGCCCGACCGAACCGGCACGGGCCCGGCGAGATCATGACGATGCTGGCGATCGGGCAGACCGTCGCGCACATCGCACTGACCCTGTCCGCCGGACATCAGCACGACGCGAGCACGCCGACGGTGATGCTCGGTGCCCACCTCGCGGCCGTGCCGGTCGGCGCGCTGCTCATCCGCGCCGCCGAGCACACGGTGCTGCGGGCGGCGTCCGACATGCGACGCACGGTGCGCATCCTGTCCGATGGTCCCGCCGCGTCCCTCCGAGTCCGCTCGCCCGCGATCGGCAGCCCTCGCCCCGGTCCGCGGCGCCTGCTGGCCTGTTCGGGCTTCGGCCTACGTGGCCCACCAACCCGGGGCTGACCTTCTTTCTATCGTCCGCGAACACCAGTTGCCATTGCCGCACAGAACTTTTCAGTAGTGCAGGCTAGGCGTGGATCGCTCCGCCGCGGATCGACTATGCCCGGCTCGGACCGCGTCCGCGTTGTTCGGGTGCGGAGGTCGAACGGCCACCATGCCGCGGGAAACCACGTTGGTAGGGAACGCTTCACTTCACCTCCGCGCCGGGCAGCACACCCGGACGCCACAAAACTCGGGGTCCGCGGATTCGTCCTCGGACAGCAATTCGGTCGGCACCCGAGCGCTCTTCCGTGGATCTCGTGCGCGGCGGAGTTCGCGACATCTCCGCAGAACAGCGAACCGGCACGACTCCCGGCGTGCACGCCGTCAGGCCGGCGCACGCCGAACGACCCGAAGGAACGTCCGGGGTCCGAGGAGCCGGAAGAGACTCGGACCACTATCCGGACACGGCCCTCGCAACGGAACCAACAAACCTCACACCATCGGAGCTTGCATGCGTATCAGCACTTTTCCATCGCCCCGCACCTCTCGCGTCCTGCGCTGCGCGGCAGCCGCCGCAGCGGTGCCCTTCCTCCTGGTCGCCTGCTCGTCGAATGACAAGCCGGATTCCGCGAAATCCGCGGACGCCGTGACCATCACCGACCAGTGGGTCAAGGCGGCCGACAGCGGAATGTCCGCGGCCTTCGGCGATCTGAGCAATAGCAGCGATACACCGCGCACGGTGGTGTCGGCATCGAGCCCGGCGTCCAGCCGCATCGAGCTGCACGAGGTGGTCGCCGACGCGAACGGGACAAAAGCAATGCGCCCCAAGCCGGACGGCTTCGTGATCCCCGCGCACGGGACGACCCGACTGCGGCCAGGCGGCGATCACATCATGTTCATGGGCTTGAACGGACCGCTGCGCACGGGATCCGAAACGCCGGTCACACTCACCTTCGATGACGGCTCGACCACGACGTTCTCCGCCCAGGTGCGCGACTTCTCCGGCAACCAGGAGAACTACGTGCCCGACCACGCGAGCGGCGAGCACGGCACCGGAGCGCAGACCCCCGCGCACAGTGGCTGATCAGACCGGCCCGCGACCCGCACGGATCAACCGGCGGCGTCTGTTCGGCGGCGGTGCCGCCGCGGGCATCGGGCTGGGCGCGGTCGCGCTGACCGGACGGCGCGAATCCGGAACGCCACAGACGACGGTGCCGTTCTACGGACGGCACCAGGCGGGCGTCGCCACCGCCCCACAGTCGAATGCGACCTTCGTCGCGTTCGATCTGAGATCAGGTACGGACCGCGATGACCTCATCGGCGTGCTGAAGATCTGGACCGAGGACGCCGCCAGACTGACCCAGGGGCGCCCCGCGCTCGCGGATACCGAACCCGAGCTCGCGCGGCGCTCGGCTCGGCTGACGGTCACGCTGGGACTCGGTCCCGCAGTGTTCACCGTCGCTGACCTCGAGCACCGCAGGCCGTCCTGGTTGCGCGCGTTGCCGCCGTTCGACATCGATCGGCTCGAATCAGCCTGGACCGGCGGCGACCTGCTGCTGCAGGTCTGCGCCGACGAGGCGACCACGGTGTCCCACGCGGTGCGTGTGCTGTGCCGGAGCGTGTCCTCGCTGGTCACCGTGCGATGGATGCAGCGCGGGTTCCGCGACGCCGCCCCGGGAACGACGACGCGCAATCTGATGGGTCAGATCGACGGCACGGTGAATCTCGCGCCCGATACCCCTGATTTCGGCCGCCTGGTGTGGGACGACGGCGATGTACAGCCGTGGTTGGCGGGCGGCACTTCGTGTGTGCTGCGGCGGATCGCGATGGCACTGGACACCTGGGACGAAATCGACCGAGAAGGACGCGAACTCACCATTGGACGCGCCCTCGCCAACGGTGCGCCCTTGACAGGGACAGACGAGTTCGACGAGCCGGATTTCGCGGCCGCCGACGCGACCGGCATCCCGATCATCCCGCCGTCCTCGCACATCGCACGTGCCCATCACGCACACGACGGCGAACGATTCCTGCGACGGGGCTACAACTACGACGACACACCGGCTCCCGGCCGGACCTCGAACTCGGGTCTGCTCTTCGCCGCCTATCAACGCGATGTGGACGCCCAATTCCTCCCGGTCCAGCGCCGCCTCGCGGAGTTCGACGCGCTCAACGTGTGGACAACACCGATCGGGTCCGCGGTGTTCGTCCTGCCGCCCGGGGTGTCGGCGCCGGGAAGCTACCTCGGGCAGCCGCTGTTCGACTCGTGACGCGCGTTCGGTGCCGACCGTGCGAGCAGGCCTCAGCGGCGGATCACCCCACTGTTCCCACGAGGGGGAACATTCGGCCGAGAGCCGGGGCGCGCTCGAGGCAACCTGTAAAACAGGTCCGGCTGGACATCCTCGACGGTGCCCGACGAACCTGTCCTTATGCAGAAGGGAGGCAGTTGTCCCATGATCGACTGGATATCTCTTCGGTCCTCGTCGGAATCATGGTGCCTACAACAATGATCGCCAGCCCTCCATTTTCGAACCGCCCTGGCTTCGCCGCGAAACCCCTTCGCGATGGACCTGCGGCCGCCCGAGCCAACACCGAGCCGCCCATCGACACCGCGGGCCGGCAGCACAGCTATCCCATTGAGTGTGCTGATTTCGGTCGCGCGCGTTACCACCGCCCCGAGGCGCCGATGAGGCGGCGCAAGTTCGACCGTTATATATCCGTTACGCCACAAATACATTGAGCCGACAACTAACGGGACGTTTGATGGTGTACCAATAAGGCGTAACCTAGATGCAACCTGGGATCCAGGGTGCGGAGTGAAGACGTATGCAACTGTTCATGAGGCTTGAACCGGACTCCAGCCCACGCAGCTCGACCGCATGGGACATGGACTGGTCCCTGCGGGCCGCAGTGGAGCGATGCCGCGTCTGGGCCCGTGCCACCCGGCGACGACGCGTCACCGTCCGCCTCCTGATCACCTTGCTGTTCCTCCTGGTGGCCTCGACCGTCGCCAGCGGTGCGGCCAGCGGGCGCACCGACACCGCCACCTCGGCTGGGAGCAGATCCTCGATCGACGGGCTCTCCTGGACCGGCATCAAGGACTCGTCCGGAGTTCCGTTGTCGAACTACATATTCGCTACCCAACCCAGCCTTTTCAACCTCAAAGGCAACGGGGTGTCGATTGTGCTGGGGCTGCTCTTCGCGATCTTCATGGTCTTGGTGATCTGTGCCATCTGGATGGCCCTTTTCGTGGCGGATTTCGGTTGGCTGACGTGGCTCGGCAAACCGTTTACCGCGGTCGCCGACGGCCTCACGGGTACGTTGGCCACCCCACTCGTGTTGGTCGTGTCGGTCACGATCGGCGGGATCTTCGTAGCGGTGTTCATTCTGCGAGGGCACCCCGCCAAAGCCGTAGTGCAGGTCTCGGTCATGTTTTTCGTTGCCTTGTCCGGCGCCACATATCTTGCGCATCCGATGGCCGATGTGTTGTCGTCGGATGGCCTGCTGGCCCAAGGGCGCGATGTCGGGATAGCGGTCGCCGCGGGAGTGAACGGCCAGTCGACTCCGAATCCGAAATCAATAGTCGAGGGGTTCAGCACTACCTTGGCCGACAATTTCGGGCGGCATCCGGTGCAGGTATGGAATCTCGGCCGGGTCGTCGACGATTCGCCCGGCTGCCGTGCGGCATGGTCATCGGCGGTCCTGGCAGGGAGCGAATCACAGCTTGCGGAAGGTATGCGGCGGTGCGGCGACACCGCAGCCCAAGACCGAATCGAGAACCCCACTTTCGGACAGGTCGGTACCGGCCTGGTGTTGTTGATCTTCGGGGCAATTCTTCTGCTGTTCCTGTCCTACCTCTCGATCAAGATCTTCCTCGCCGCACTCTCGTCGATATTCCATGCCATCCTGGCCATTTTCGGTTTCGCCGCCGGCGGATTCATATACGGTCCCACTCAGGCGTTCTTGGTCCGCAACCTCGTCGGCATGGTCGGCGATGCCTTTTCGCTGATTGTTCTGTTCGCATTCGAAGGTGCCTACATCCTTGTGCTGGACAGCATTTTCCGGTCGGCGCCCGAGAACGGTATTGCGGTGATCTTCGTCGGTGGCATAGTGCTTATCGCGGGTTTTGTGCTGTTGCGCCGTCTCGATCTCAACCTGATCGGTGGCCAGAGCCGGATGGCCGAAAAGATACGCGCGGTGCTCGAGGGCAGGCCGGTCCCGACCTTCCAAGGTGACACAACAGGACACGATTCCCTTCGCTACGGGCTGTCACCGGGTCACGTGCTCGGAAAGTCACTGAGTTTCCTCGCGGAGGCAAACGCAAACCCCATAACCTCTTGGATGCTCCGTCGCCAGAACCCATTGAACTACTGGTCGAAGGAAGCACAGGACATGAACCAAAAGAGTTACGAACTGCTGCATGGAAGGGTGCCAGGAGGGACTGAAGGAAGCCTTCAGGGCCGCGCAAGCCTGTTGGCGCGTGAGTACGATGCGGCCGTCCAAGACGCAACAGACATCGGAGATTTCCCAGGCTTCAACGCGCGCTCGGCCGCCGCGGCAATGACCAGGGTGCAAGACCTCGGAGGCAGCCGTGCCGACGGAATGAGCGCTATGGCGGCCTTCAGTGCCAACCACGCTTCTGGGGGTTGGACCAGGGAACAGATCCGACGTGCAGGCCGCGCAGCCACCCAAGTAGACGCAGCTGCCGAGGACAACCCGGCAATGTACAACCCCTTGGCAAGGGCCGCCGCCGCGTTGGACCTCGCCAGTATCAACGGGCGTGGTGCCGACGGCAGAGCCTTTGCCTACCGCGCTCGAGCTGCAGAAGAGGCAGCCCTGTTCGCCCTCCGCACCCGCCCCCCCGGGAACCCCGCGCGCACGTGGAACACCAGTAGCCCCCGGGACCACAACGAGAGACTGGTCGCCGCAGTGATGCGGGACTACGGCACGTACGAGGAATTCGTGAACGCTGTGGGCGCGCTCGGCCAGCACCCTGGCACCGGCGCACGCCGCCCGATTACCAGAGAAGATGCCGTCCGAGCCTTTGCCATTGCCGACGAGGACACCCGCCTCCACATCGGGAACATGAGCGCGGTGAATGTGAGCCAACATGCGGCACGATTCTTCGATCACCCGCGCGACGACAATATTTTGAGAGGCGCAATGGCACACAAGGCGAGGGCCATGAATATCGATCGACTGCTATCCGGCACCAATATAGGCCCGTGGACCAACTAGTATCCTCCGACAGTTAGGTGATCGCTAGGTGGCAACATCACGCATCGATCACATTGCGGGCTGATCATCCGCATCGCCACCACATCGGCCGACCGCTCATCGAGGATATGAAACAGCTCGTCCTGACCTTCTTCCCCAAGTAGGTGTCCCGAGAGGTGCCGAGTAGAACAACGCCATCGGCTTGAAGTACGTCGAGGGCTCGTTCGGTCTCGACAGCGGACGCAGTGACGTCGGGCAGCGGGACGGTGGCAAAATCCGAACCGGCCGGAATCCGAACTCCTATCCTGCTGTGTTTCGATTCACCGTGGCTGGGTATCCGGCGAAACGCCACTTGGCTATCGAGCGGATCCATCCGGAACCAGCCTCGAAGCCGCTGTTCGGCCCGATTGAGCCAGGGCAACCACTCGAGCAGTCCGGAGCCTGGGCCGAGGGGGCCTTCGAGCTTCATATCGCGGCGTCGATGCGCTGCGTGCGGCCCCGCACCGCACCACCCGATCAAGAAGGCATCGTGGCTGAAACCAACCCTTTCAAAGCATCCTCCGCCGATTCGTCATCGAAGTCTTATGACACCTCGTCCTCCACCGCGGGCCGGATTGCCCAGAACAGTGTTTTCGAGCGATTTGCCCGCGCAGGCTTCGTCGTCAGTGGCATCGTCCACGGGATCATTGGTTACATAGCTATTCGCATCGCCATCGGCGGCGGAGGTGGCATCGCCGACCAGTCCGGCGCTATGGCCGAATTGGCCGGCAAACCGGGCGGCGTCGTCGCGTTGTGGGTGGGCGTCGTCGCGTTCGTTCTGATGGCACTGTGGCGGCTCGCCGAAACTGCGTTCGGCAGCTCATCCGAACCCGACGCCGACAGCAAGAAGTCCGAAGCCACCCGTCGCGGCAAGGCCTTTTCACTCTCGGTGGTCTATTTCGCTTTCGCTTTCTCCGCGTTCGAATTCGCTCGCGGCAGCGGCGAGCCCAGCGGCGGCGAGAGTGCCGGGCTCACCGCACGCATGCTGCAAACCACCGCAGGCACGGTCACACTCGTCGTCAGCGGGCTGATCATCATCGCGGTCGGCGGCTACCACGTACACAAAGGAGCCAGCCAGAACTTTCTCGATGACATCGAGGGCACCAACAGTGTCCTCGTGCGACGGCTTGGCACGGTCGGATATATCGCGAAGGGGTTGGCCATTGCCGCGGTCGGCTTGCTGGTGATCCTCGCCACGAGCCGATCCGAGCCGGACAAGGCCACCGGACTCGACGGCGCCTTGAAAACCCTCGGGGCTCAACCTTACGGGGCGACTCTGCTCGTCGCGGCCGGACTGGGCATCATCTCCTACGGCCTCTACAGCTTCGTCATGGCCCGATACGCCAAGATGTAAGCGCCGCGGGTAATTCGCATATCTCGAACTCACTCCCCTGACGGAGCGATAGGGGTTGCTCAACGGCACCGATCAGTCGGTTGGGCCAGAGTTGGTCGGCGTCGCCAGCGGTGAGCGGTAATCGCGTGCGGTTATCCAGAGACGGCGAGACGCTGTTCCTTGCCGGAAGCGGGGCGGTTCCGTGATGCCTTCCCGCTCGATCAGCGTCAATCAGCGGGCCGGCACGCCGCTGGTTCACGCGTTACTCGGAAACCCCAGGTCGATCTGGCTTTCAGAGGCGTCCGGCCAGCGAGTCGTGACGACCTTGCTGCGCGTATAGAAGTGGATGCTCTCGGGACCGTAGATGTGCGAGTCGCCAAACAGCGACTTCTTCCAGCCACCGAAGGAGTAGGCGCCAACCGGCACCGGAATCGGCACGTTGACGCCGACCATGCCGACCTCGATGTCGAATTCGAACTCGCGGGCGGACTTGCCATCTCGGGTAAAGATCGCGACACCGTTGCCGTAGAGGTTGGCGTTGGTGAGCTCGACGGCTTCCTCGTAGGTGCCGACCCGGACCACCGACAGGACGGGACCGAAGATCTCGTCGTCGTACACCTTCATGCCGGGCCGGACGTTGTCGATCAGGCTCACCCCGATGAAGAAGCCGTCGGAGTCGAAGACCTGCTCGCGTCCGTCCACGACGACGGTGGCGCCTTCGGCGGCCGCCCCGGCGACATAGGACGCAACCCGGTCCCTGGCCTCTTTACTGATCAGCGGACCCATCTCGGAGTTCGGGTCGGTGCCCGGGCCGATGCGGAGTGCGCCGAGCCGCTCGGTGACCTTACCTATCAAGGTGTCGGCGATATCGCCGACCGCCACCAGCACCGACACCGCCATGCAACGCTCACCGGCGGATCCATAGGCCGCGGAGACGGCGGCATCGGCCGCGGCGTCGAGGTCGGCGTCGGGCATGACCACCATGTGGTTCTTCGCCCCGCCCAGAGCCTGCACCCGCTTGCCGTTGCTGCTTGCACGCTGGTAGATCGCTTCGGCGATCGGTGTCGAACCGACGAAACTCACCGCGGCGACCTCTTTGTCGTCGATCAGCGCGTCGACAGCTTCCTTGTCGCCGTGAACCACATTGAGTACACCGTCGGGAAGACCTGCCGCACTGAATAATTCGGCAATGAATACCGACGCGGACGGGTCCTTCTCGCTCGGCTTGAGGATGACGGTATTGCCACAGGCGATCGCCGAGGAGACCATCCACAGCGGCACCATAGCCGGAAAATTGAACGGCGTGATGCACGCGACCACGCCCACAGGCTGCTTGACCTGATGAACATCGATTCCGCGCGATATCTGCTCGGAATGCTCACCTTTCAGCAGATGTATCAACCCAGCGACGAACTCGACGTTCTCCATGCCGCGCGCGATCTCCCCCGCGGCATCGTCGAGCACCTTGCCGTGTTCAGCAGTGATGATGCGGGCCAACTCCCCCCGCCGCTCCGTCAGCAGGTGCCGGAGCCGGAAGAAGACATCCGTTCGGCGGGCAAGACTGGTTGCCCGCCAGGATGATCGGGCACTCTTGGCGATCTGGACGGCGTCGGCGACCTCGGCGGCCGACGCCAATCCCACCTCGGCGGTCACCGCTCCGGTGGCCGGGTCGAAGACCGGACCGGAGCGAACACTGGAATCGACGCGTTTGCCGTTGATGTAGTGCGGAATTCGAATCATGCTCGGTGCCTTTCGGATTAAATTCAGCCGACGGTCGGGTCGATGTGCTTGATGATCAGCGAGCAGTCGCGGCCGCCGAGTCCGGTGCCGACGAGTTCCTGGAGTTGGGCGGCGACGATGGTCGCGGTGGGCAACGGGGTGTTGGTCGACTCCCCGGCCCGCAACGCGAGGCCGATGTCCTTATTAGCCAGGTCTGCGGTAAAGGTGGGCGCGAATCCATTGTTGGCAGCAGAGGTTTCGACGATACCGGGAACCGGATACCAGGTGCGCAGCGCCCACGAATCAGCGGAGGAGACCGAAGCCACGTTCCAGAACACCTTCGGATCCAGGCCGAGGCGCTCGGCGAGCACCGCACCCTCGGAGCAGGCCGCGAGGTTGATCAGCAACATCATGTTGTTGCAGATCTTCGCGGCCTGACCGGACGTGGCCCGGCCGGTGCGAATGATATTGCCGCTCATCGCGTCGATGATTCCGGCGGCCGCGTCCACGGCGTCCGGCTCGCCACCGATCATGAAGGTCAGATTGCCCAGCGCGGCCCCGCTGGTACCACCGGACACCGGCGCATCCACGAATCGGAAGCCACGCTCGCGGGCGGAGGAGTGCAGTAGCGCGGCCGAATCCATATCGATGGTCGAGCTGTCGACCAGTAGGGTCGAGGCCGCGGCATGCGCGAAAACGCCGTCCGCGCCCTGATACACGGCGAGGACGTGTTCACCCTTGGGCAGCATGGTGAACACGACGTCCACCCCGCGCACGGCCTCGGCGATCGACGCGACGGGATTGACTCCGTGTGCCGCGGCCGAGTCGAGCGCTTCGGGGTTCACGTCGTAGCCGTGGACTGTATGCCCGTTCTTGATGAGATTCGCCGTCATCGGGGTGCCCATATGCCCGAGACCGATCCACGCGACTGTTGCCACCGCGGTGCTCCATCCTGATTCGAAGTGGAATTCTGACGTGATACGAGCCACGCTATGGACCAATTCAGTGAAGATCAATGCAGTTCAACGCCCAGTTTTGCAGTAACATGCTGCAAATTTGCAGGCGATGTGGTGAGGTTGCGCCATGTCCGTCGCACGCAGCGCCCCGGCCACCGGCCAACCCAGTCCCGACGATCTGCTGGTACTGCTGGCGGTGGCCCGGCTCGGCAAATTCTCGGCCGCGGCCGACGCACTCGGAGTGAACTCGACGACCGCGTCGCGGCGAATCGCCGCACTCGAGAAGATCATCGGTGGGCGGGTGCTGGTGCGCGGGTCCGGAGGCTGGGAGTTGACCGAACTCGGACGCGGCGCACTGGTGGTGGCCGAGGAAATCGAGAAGTCGCTGCAGCAACTGGCGACCCCGCTGCAGACGCGACGCGAGGGCGTCGGCGGACTCGTGCGCATCGCCGCTTCGGACGGGTTCGCCGCACATTTCGCGGTGCCCGCGTTGGCGCGGCTGCAGGAAACCTATCCCCGATTGTCGATCGAGCTGATCAGCGCCACGCGGCGCGTCCAGCAGAACAGGTCCGGCGTCGACCTCGAGATCGTCGTCGGGCGGCCGAACGTCCACCGAGCGATCGCCCGCCATCTCACCGACTACTACCTCGGTCTCTACGCGAGCGATGACTACCTCGGTCGCCACGGTAATCCGGGCAGCCTTGCCGACTTGGCCGACCATCGCCTCGTCTACTACATCGAATCCGCGCTGCAGATCGACGAACTGGATCTGGCCGCGAAATTGCTGCCGCATCCGATGACCAGCATGCGTTCGACCAGTGTCTTCGCCCATGTCGAGGCGACCGTCGCGGCGACCGGTGTCGGTATCCTGCCGGTCTATCTAGCCGACCGACGCCCGCAGTTGCGCAGGCTGTTACCGGCCGAATTCAACCAGCGCATCTCGTACTGGACGGTGGCGCGGGAGGAAGCGCTGCGCAGCAATGCCGTCCGAGCGGTGCTGGAGGCGCTGCGAGTGGAGGTCCGCGCCCGCGGCGGTGAATTACAGGGCGGCAGCTGACCGTGCTCCCACACATCCCTCTGTCAGGCGGCGGCAGTGATCGCCGTGGCGTCCTTACGCACTCCGAACGCGACGATGATCTCCACGATGCCGAGCACGATCAGCCATACCCCCGCGACCGCGGTCAGCGTGGCCACCGAGCGCACCGGCCAGATGATCAGTACGACACCGGCGATCGCGGTCAGCACGCCGAAGAACGCCTGCCACCAGCGGCCCGGCAATCCGGGCTCGGAGATCGTGGCCATCAGCAACGCGACGCCGCGGAACAGCCAGCCGATCCCGATCCACAGCCCGAGCAGCAGGATCGAGGTCAGCTCGTCACGGAAACAGAACACGCCGATCACGATCGACAGCACGCCGCTGATGAAGGCAAGCACCCTGACCCCGGTGCCGGCCGGCGTACCGAAGGCGGCCAGCAGCTGCAGAAAACCGGTAACCACCAGGTAGATGCCGAAGAGGATGCCCGCGGCCACCAATGTCGGGCCCGGCCACGCCAGAATCAGGATGCCAAGGATCACCGCGAGGATGCCGGTGACCAGAACGGACTGCCACGCCTTGCGGGCAAGGGACTGCAGAGGACCCTCTAGCACGCTATTCGTCGTCATGGCCTGATGCTATGACGCATCACTAGAGTTTACTGGACATTTGCCGAAGGGAAGGCGTTGCGCTCTGCCGCTGCTACCCGGCAACGAGGTCGAGAACCAAGGTTTGCGATGCCGCGGCGGAGATGATTGGTGCGGAGGTGATCGACAACGCCGTCGTGTCCACGTTTACCGCCCGAGTGGTCGGGTAGTCATCCCTAAGTGACTCTCGTCGTGTGCGCCTCTGGGGGTGAAAACGGGTGGGTCGGGATGGTGCGGCTCGGGTGGCTAGGAGAAGAGGGTGGCGGTTCTGCTCGTGCTACAGGCACGCGGGCTCGGTGATCTACTCACCGCGGTCCCGGCCTTACGCGCCCTGCGCCGCGCCAAGCCGCACGACCGCATCCTATTGGCCGCCCCGCAGCGACTCAAGCCGGTCGTGGACTTGATCGCGTCAGTGGACACCCTGGTGCCTACCGCCGAGCTCGGCAGTCTGCGCTGGCACGAGCCCGCCCCCGAACTCGCCGTCAACCTGCACGGCCCGAGCGCCGAAAGCATTGTCGCGCTGGCCAAAACGCAGCCGAAACGCGTGCTCACCTACCACAACTCGGCCTTCCCCGAACTTCCCGGCCCCGAGTGGCAGACCGACATGCACGACGTGGACCGCTGGTGCCATCTGCTCGAATCCGACGGCATCGTCGCCGACCGCCGCAATCTCGGTCTGCTCCCGCCGGTATCGACGACCAGCCGCCGGGACTGCATCGTCGTGCACGTCGGCGCGGGGGCCCCGGCCCGCCGCTGGCCGCCGGACCGGTTCGCCGCGGTTGTCCGGCATCTACTGGTGCTCGGTCGCGAAGTCGTGCTCACCGGAGACGAGTACGAACGCGAACTGGCGCTGAGCATCGCCGCGCGCGCCGGACTGCCCGTCAGCCGGGTGCTCGCCGGCGAGCAGAACCTCATCGAGCTGGCCGCCACCGTCGCCGAGGCCGCGCTGGTGATCTGCGGCGACACCGGCGTCGCGCATCTGGCCACCGCGTTCGGCACCCGCACGGTCCTGCTGTTCGGCCCGACCCCGCCGCGATGGAGCGGACCACCCCCGCATCTGCTCGGCAGGCACGCCGTGCTGTGGGCCGGCCAAGTCGGCGACCCGGACGCCGACGCCCCCGACCCTGGTCTGCTGCGGATCGGCGTTGCCGAGGTGATCGACGCGGTCGACAAGCAGCTGCACCAGCGGAACTTATCGAGCACGGGCGCCGACGGCCGCAGGGCCGCCTATCGTCGCGTGGGCTGACCGCGCCGTCCTCACGATCCCATCCGGGATGGCGGCCCGTTGCCTGTGCGACCCAGGTATCGGACGTTCAGGCTGTTTGGTCGGCGGTCTGCAGCGCCGCGGAATACGCGGCGATCGCGCTCGGCCAGAATTGTTCGAAATAGTCACGGGCGTCAGCGAGGCCGCGCGGATCCAGGGAATACAGCCTGCGGTTGCCGTCGGGCCGCATCATGACCAGCCGGGCTTCGCGCAGCACACGCAGATGCTGCGAGACCGCGGAGCTGCTCACGCCGACCACCTCCGCGAGGTCGCCGACCGAGCGCGGGGCATGCGGCAGCGCTTCGAAGATCGCGCGACGGGTCGGGTCCGCCAGCGCCGAAAAGGCGCGAACTCCATTAGTCGCCACTCATATAGTGTGATCACCCAGCGTTCCGTCGGGCAACTCGGCCCAGCACGGAGTTTTCCCAGGCGGCCGCACGAGTCGAGCCCTGTCGTTATCTGCGCGCGACACATGAGTGCGGCTTCCGCTGCACGTGACGGTTGCCACAAGATTGCGGGATGCGCATAGGGCTCCCGTACGTTCATTCTCATGCCCGTGACCGTTCCGTTACCTTTCCGGCGCAGCGTGCCCCGCCTCCGCCGCCACTGTGCCGTCACCCGCGTGGTTGCTGTGTCCGCGGTCGTCAGCGCCTCGGTCGGCATCATCGCCGCAACCGAAGAGCCCAAGAACACCGACCCTTCCGCTCGCCTCGCCGCGGGCAAGCTCACCGCGGGCGAGCTCGACACCGCCGCGGGCCAGTTCCGGCCCACCGCGTTGACCCAGCGCGAAGCGCAGATGCCGCCGGCCGTGTCGGACCCGGCGCTCTGGAAGCAGCACCGCATCGCACAGGAAGCCGCCCGCCCGAGGACCGTCCGGCCTGTCGGCGGCATTCTCACTTCGAACTTCGGCACGCGCTGGGGCGCGATGCACGCGGGCCTGGACTTCGGTGACCCGCTCGGCGCACCCATCGCCTCGGTCACCGACGGAGTCGTGATCGAGGCGGGGCCCGCCTCCGGCTTCGGACTGTGGGTGCGGGTGCAGCAGGACGACGGCACCGTGGGCATCTACGGTCACGTCAACGACATCCTCGCTTCCGTCGGCCAGCAGGTACGGGCGGGCGACACCATCGCGACCGTCGGCAACCGCGGCTACTCCACCGGCCCGCATCTGCACTACGAGGTGCATCTGCCCGGCAGCCAACCGATCGACCCGATGCCCTGGCTCGCTGCCCGCGGCGTCGACGTCCTGCGCTACCCGGCTTGACCCGAGCGCGTTCGCGAGGCGATGAGGAGCCCGTGAACGTGCTCGACAGACCGGCGACGCACACGTCGCCATCATCAGGCCGCGAACGCAACGGGCGCGTTCGCGGCCTGCCGGGTCGCCAAGGCCGGCGGCGCCGCTGTACGAACACGGGCGCCACTCGGATCGATGACGGTGCGGCACACGGGTAGCTACCGGCCCTCGCACCGATACCGGAGTACCAGACTCGAATAGCGCTGCGGAGGGACGCCTTCTCCGGGTGCCGATTCCTAGTTTCGGTCCATGTCCACAACACATTTCGCCGCCACGCCGCAGAACCGGCCGTCATCGCCACGGCAGCGCACGACCGCCGTGCTCCTCGGAAAGGCGGCACAGCTGCATCGCCCGCTGTTGGGGACCGTCACCGCGATGGCCGCGCTGGTGCTCTTCTCGCTCGCGGCGATGATGGTCGACGACCGCACGCTGCTCGGCGAATCGGTCTGGCTCAAGCCGATGAAGTTCGGCCTGGCGTTCTTCCTCTACAGCCTCACTCTGGCCTGGCTCCTGTCGTTGCCGCACAAGGGAAGTCGCGCAACATGGTGGCTCGGCACGGTTTTCGCCGTCACCGGGTTCGTCGACGTCGGCTTCATCGTCCTCCAGGCCGCGCGCGGCACCTTCAGCCACTTCAATACCGAGGACGACCCGGTGAATTCGATCGGTCAGGTGGTGTTCGCCTCCGGCGTGCCCGGGCTGTTCGCAGCCAACCTGGGCATCGTGTTGATCTTGTCCTGGCAGCGACTGCTGGATCGGCCCACGGCGCGGGCCATCCACGCCGGGCTGTTGCTGGCCGTCGGCGGCATGGGGCTGGGCTACCTGATGGGCTTCACCGGCAAGCAGCTCGTTCGGGACAGCGACGGCCGGGTCGTGGAGCTGGCCGCGGGCCACACGGTCGTGCCCGACTCCTCCGACCTCGCACTACGCGACGGCGCCGCCGGTATGCCGGTCACACACTGGAGCACTGTCGGCGGCGACTTGCGCGTTCCGCACTTCGTGGGGCTGCACGCCATCCAGGTGATGCTTCTGGCGTCCATCGGGCTTGCCTGGTTGGCGCCGCGTTACCGCTGGCTCAGCGCCGAGCGGGCCGGCGCGGCGGTTGTCGGCGTGGTGGCCCTGGGTTACACCGGTCTGCTCGCCATCGTGTTCTGGCAGGCGATGCGTGCCCAACCGCTGGTCCATCCCGACCGCGCCACGTGGGCGGCGTTCGGTGGACTCGTCGCAACCGTCGCGGTGTTGCTCGGCGCGGTGTATCTGCGCCACCGCGACGCCGAAGCCGAGCACCATCCCACGCCGGGCGCGCTCAGCGCAGGCGCTCCGCGTCACGGGTGAGTTCGACCAGCGTCTTACCGAGCATCGCCAGCTCCTCCGGCGTCGCGCCCTCCGCGATGGCAGTGGCGACATCCTCGGCCGCGCAGCGGGCGGCGAACCAGCGATCGGCCAGGCATGCGGCCTCCTGGGCGCTGAGCACCACTGAATCATCGGGAATCCCGGTTCCCTTCAAGCTGCTGCGGTGTTCGTAGGCACGTTGGCGACAGGACTGGCGGCAGTACCGGCGACGACGGCCGGCCTCCGACTCCACGATCTCCCGCCCACACCACAGGCAGGACAAGCGGCGCGACATGACGCAGAACACTAGCGGCTCGCGACCCGTGATCCGCTCAGTGACCCCCGGGGAACCGCCGGGGGCTGGGTGTGGCGTGCCCAGCACGCCGGTGCTACTACAATGGAACGGTTGACCGCGGCCGCGTCGGGAACTATCGGCGCAGGCCCGATCGTTAGACATAAGGTCCAGCGAGCGCGTTGTACCCATCCGGACACGGTCGCAACGCACAAAGACTCGAGTACACAGGGAGAGGCACACCATGGCAGATCGCGTACTCCGGGGCAGTCGGCTCGGAGCGGTGAGCTACGAGACCGATCGCGACCACGACCTGGCTCCGCGGCGGATCGCCCGATACCGGACCGACAACGGTGAAGAATTCGACGTCCCGTTCGCCGACGAGGCCGAGATCCCGCCGACATGGTTGTGCCGCAACGGTCAGGAGGGCGTCCTGATCGAAGGCACCAGCCAGGAGGCCAAGAAGGTCAAGCCGCCCCGCACCCACTGGGACATGCTGCTGGAGCGCCGCAGCAAGGATGAGCTCGAGGAGCTGCTCAAGGAGCGCCTGGAACTGCTCAAGACCCGCCGCCGCGCCTGACTCGGTCAGCCGACAGCGAACGGCCGCCGCATCTTTCGATGCGGCGGCCGTTCGCTTTTCGTCGTCCTGTGCCGGGTCAGTGACTGGCGACCTTGCGGTAGCGCAGCAGAGCCAGCGGCACGGCCACCGCGAGGATCGCCACCGAGCAGGCCACCGCGTATTCGATGCAGTGCTCGGCCGCCCAGCCGGTCGGCGGGACGAAGGTGGGCGGCGCGCCGTTGTCGAACAGCTTGCGGCCCGCGGCCGAGACCGCGGTGATCGGATTCCATTCGGCGATCGTGCGCAGCGGGCCCGGCAGCGTCTCGGCCGAGATGAAGGCCGACGAGATGAATGTCAGCGGGAACAGCCAGATCAGTCCGGCGCTCTGCGCCACCTCGACGGTCGGCGACAGCAGGCCGGTTACCGCGCCGACCCACGACATCGCGAACGCGAACAGCAGGATCACCGCGAACGCCAGCACGGCGTCGGCGACACCGCCGTTGATCCGCCAGCCGACGATGTACCCGCACCCGACCATGACGGCCAGGCTGAGGATGTTTACCACCAGATCCGACAGCGTGCGACCCATCAGCACAGCCAGCCGCGACATCGGCAGCGCCCGCATCCGATCGATGATGCCCTTCTGCAGATCCCCCGCCAGGCCGACCGTGGTGAACGCCGCGTTGAACGCCACCGTCTGTGTGAAGATGCCGGCAAGCAGAAACTCACGGTACTGGCTGCCGCCCAACGAGGCGCCGAAGATGTAGGCGAACAGGAACACGAACATCAGCGGCTGGATCGTCGCGGTCACCAGCAAGGTAGGAACACGCAGGATCGTCAGCAGGTTGCGATGGGCGACGATCGCGCTGTCTCGGAACATCCGCAGTCGCGGACCCGAGCCCGGTAACGCCGAGTCCGTTGTGGACCCCGCCCCCACCCGCGGGGCTTCTTCCTCGACCACCGCCGTACTCACGACATGATCTCCTCTTGGACGTCGTCGGTTTCCGGCTCCGCGGCAGGCTCGCTGACCGGTTTGCCGGTGAGTGAGAGGAATACGTCGTCGAGACTGGGCCGGTGCACGCTCGCGTCCACCACGCAGACACCTGCGTCGTCGAGCCTGCGCAGCGCCTCGACCATGGTGCGTGAGCCGTCGCCGACCACCACCGACACCTCGTCGGCGCCCGCCTCTTGCGTAGGCTCGCCGACACCGACCTGCGCCAGCACCGCGAGCGCGGACTCGGCGTCCTGGCCTGCTGCCAGCACGACGGTGAGCCGATCACCACCGATGGAGGTCTTCAGCTCGTCGGCCGAGCCGCGGGCGATGACCCGGCCGTGGTCGATGACCGTGATCCGGTCGGCGAGCAGATCGGCCTCTTCCAGGTACTGGGTGGTGAGCAGCACCGTGGTGCCGTCGTCGACCAGCTCACCGATGACGCGCCACATGTCGAGCCGGCCGCGCGGGTCCAGACCGGTGGTCGGCTCGTCCAGCACCACCACGGCCGGCCTGGCGACCAGCGCACCGGCGAGGTCGAGCCGCCGCGCCATACCGCCGGAATACGTACCCGCCCTGCGGTGCGCGGCATGGTCGAGCCCGAGCACGCCGAGCAGTTCGGCCGCCCTGGCCGCTGCCTGCCGGGACGACATCCCGTACAACCGGGCCACCATACGCAGGTTCTCGTATCCGGACAGGTTGGCGTCGACGGCGGCGTACTGGCCGGACAGGCCGATCCGCCGCCGCGCCGCCGCGGGATCGCGCAGCACATCGATGCCCGCCACCCGCACCGATCCGGCGCACGGCTTCAACAGCGTCGTCACGATTCGGACCGTCGTCGTCTTCCCCGCGCCGTTGGGGCCGAGCAGACCCATCACCGTTCCGGTGGGGATCTGCAGGTCGATCTCGTCCAGTACGCGTACCCGGCCGTAGTTCTTGACCAGACCCCTCAACTCCACCGCCAAGCTCACCTGTGCGTCTCCTTCGTTTCCAGCCACGCCCGCAGCACCGGCCCGATGACCGCCAGCGCATCCGGCGTCGTCATCGCGGAGTGCCTGCAGCGCAACTCGTGATCGTGGATGTCACCGGTGACGAACGGTTGCCAGGAGCCTGCGCGCCGGTCCGGGTCGGCCCGGTTGATCTCGTCGTCGCCTGCGGTGAAGAACAGCAGATCGCCGTCGAAGACGCGCGGCCGGAAGCCGTGCGCGAGCACGGCGCCATTGGCGTATCCGGCGTAGAGCCGCTCGAGATGCTCAACGGTGAGTGCCGCGAACGGTCCGGACCGCGAGCTCAGCAGTTCGGCCGCGTCGCGCAGGGTCATCGTAGGATCGATCTCCGCGCCGCCGAGCTCGTCGCTGCCGAACTCGCCGATGATCTCGGCGACGCTCGGGATCGCATGCTCGAGCCATTCGTCGGAGAGCTGGTAGCTGTCCATCATCGACAGCAGCGCGACCTCGTCACCCGCCTCCTGCAGCTGCACCGCCACCTCGTGCGCGATCAAGCCGCCGAGCGACCAGCCCAGCAGATGGTAGGGCCCCCGCGGCTGGATCGCCTTGATATCGGCCATGTAATGGCCCGCGGCCTCGGCGATCGAGTCGTAGTCGTCGTCGCCCGCGACGTGCGGGGCCTGCAGCCCGTACAACGGCTGGTCCGGCGCGAGGTGCGCGAGCAGCCCCGAGTAACACCAGGCCAGACCGATCGCCGGGTGGATGCAGAACAACGGCGCCTGGCTTGCCGCCGTGCTCGGCCGAATCGGAAGCACCGGCTCCAGCGCGGCGGCCATCGCCGCGCCTGCGGAGGCGCCCCCGCCATCCAGCTGCGCCGCGACGGCCGCAGGGGTCGCCTCGCCGAACATCAGCTGCACCGGCAGTTCGATACCTGATTCCCGAACGTGCGCCACGACTTTCGTGGCAAGCAGCGAGTTGCCGCCGAGCTCGAAGAACCCGTCGTCCGCACCCACCGAATCCACGCCGAGCACCGCGGCGAAGGCCGCGCACAGCGCCGCCTCGGTCGGGGTGGCCGGCGCGCGATAGCCCTCGGTGGCGGTGAACACCGGCTCAGGCAGCGCCTGGCGGTCCAGCTTGCCCACCGGAGTCAGCGGCACCTCGTCGAGCAACATGATCGACTGGGGGACCATGTAGTTCGGCACCAGTCCGGTGAGGTGACCGGTCAGCTCGGCCACGGTGAGGGTGACATCGGCCCGCGCCTTCACATACGACACCAGCGTGGTCGTCCCCGCCGGGGTGCGGTGCCCGATGGTGGTGGAGAACGCCACCCCACCATGGCGCGCGAGCGCGGCGTCGACCTCGCCGAGTTCGATACGGAAACCGCGGATCTTGACCTGATGGTCGGTACGGCCGACATACTCGATCTCCCGTGCCGAATCCGCCCAGCGGCCCTCGGACTGTCCGTTGTTCCGCGATCCGGACCACCACCGCACCAGGTCGCCGGTACGGTACATCCGGTCCCCCGGCTTCCCGAACGGATTCGCGACGAACCGCTGTGCGGTCAGCCCCGGCCGGTTCAAGTAGCCGCGGGCCAGCGCGCCGCCGGCCAAGTGGAGCTCGCCGGTCACGCCGACCGGGGCGGGATGCAGGCGCGCGTCCAGGATGGTCGCGTTGACACCGCGGATGGGGCCTCCGATGGTGATCGGCCCGCCCGGCGCCATCGGCTGCGAGATCACCGTGACGATGGTGGTCTCGGTAGGGCCGTACACGTTGTACAGGTTGCGGTTCGGCGCCCACCTGGTCACCAGGTCCGGCGGCAGCGCCTCGCCGCCGACCAGCACATGCCGCAACTCGGTGACTCCGGTCGGATCGACCGTGCCGAGGGCCGAGGTGGTGATGAACGCGTGCGTGATCCGCTCCGCCATGAATACCCGGCGGAGCTCGTCGCCGCCGACCACGCCGGCGGGCGTGATCACCAGGGTCGCCGCGCCGCCGAGGGCCAGCAGCAGATCCAGCATCGCACCGTCGAAGCTCGGCGTCGCGAAGTGCAGCACACGGCACCCGGGCCGGATGTCGAACCGGTGCGCGGTCTCGGCCGCGAAGTTGGACAATCCGCCGTGGGTGACCACGACGCCCTTCGGCGTGCCGGTCGAACCGGAGGTGTAGATCACGTACGCCGGATTGTGGATGCGCAGCGGCGCGATCCGCTCCGACTCGGCGATCGGCGCGTCCGACGAGTCGAGCACGAGTCCGCGGAACGCGGGATCGTCCAGGACGATCCACTCAGCGCCCTCGGGCAGCTCGTCTCGGTACTCGTCCAGCGTGATGCCCAGCGTCGCACCGGAATCCGACAGCATGTGTGCGATGCGCTGCGCGGGGTACAGCGGGTCCACCGGCACGAACGCGGCACCGGCCTTGGCCACCCCGAGCACCGTCGCCACCGCCTCGATCGATCGCGGAATACCCAGCGCCACCAGCGTTTCCGGACCGACACCGCGCCCGATGAGCACCCTGGCCAGCCGGTTGGTCCACCGGTCCAACGCGTCGTAGGTCACCTGCGTACCGTCGGAGACCAGCGCGACGGCGGTGCGGTCGGCGTTCACCGCCCGCTCGAATACCTGGGGGAAGCTGACCGGACGATCCGGCTCCGCACCCCGCACCGGGGCGAGCCCCGACCATTCGGCGGGATCGAGCAGTTCCAGGTCGCCGACCGCGGTGGTCGGGTTCGTGGCGACCGCGGCCAGTAGCCTGGACAGCCGCTTGCCGAGCAGCTCGGCGGTCGGCTCGTCGAACAGATCTGCCGCGTAGTTCACCGCGAGGCAGATGCCCGCCGGATCCCGTTCCGGTGTCCGCGATTCGGTCAGCGTGAACTGGAGATCGAACTTGGCGATGCCGATCTCCACGTCGGCCGCCTCGATCCGCAACCCGGGCAGGTCGAGCACGCCGACCGGTTCGTTGCGCACCGAGAGCATCACCTGGAACATCGGGTGGTGCGCCTGGGACCGGGTCGGGTTGAACACCTCGACGAGGCGCTCGAACGGCACGTCCGAGTTGGCGAACGCGTCCAGATCGGTGTCGCGCACGGTATGCAGCAGGTCGGCGAACCGGGCAGCCGGATCGATCCGGGTACGCAGGACGAGCGTGTTGACGAACATGCCGACCATCCGGTCCAGCGCCGGGTGGCCGCGGCCCGCGATCGCGGTGCCGACGGCGATGTCGTCGGTCGCGGTGAGCCGGTGCAGCAGCACCGCGAGTGCGGCGTGCAGCACCATGAACATGCTGACGTTGTTGCTGGTGGCAACCGTCTCCAGTTCCCGGTGGGTCACCGCGTCGATCGTGCACTCCACAGTGCCGCCCCGGTAGGACGGCGTGGGGGGGCGCGGCCGGTCGGCGGGCACGGTGAGCAGCTCGGGGATGCCGTCCAAGGTGCGCCGCCAGTAGTCGAGTTGACCGCTCACCGCCGAGTCCTGGTCGTCCTCGGTGCCGAGCAGGTCCTGCTGCCACAGCGTGTAGTCGGCGTACTGGATCTCGGGCTCGGCCCAGTCGGGCGCCGTGCCGGCGCGGGCCGCGCGGTAGGCGACAGCCACGTCGGCGGCCAGCGGCTCCAGCGACCAGCCGTCCATCGCGATGTGGTGTACCACCAACACGAGGACGTGCTCGTCGGATACGTCGGCAGGCTCTGTCACCCCGCCGTCGCGGGCGGGCGATACCGAGATCAACCCGGCGCGGATCGGGACGGTTGTCGCCAAGTCGAATCCCGGTGCGGCGAAACTCCGTATCGCGTCGTCGACCTGAGCCGGCGTCATCGTCGCGACGAACAGGGTGATCGCGGCCTCGGCCGGCCCGAGGACGACCTGGGCGGGTGAACCGTCGGCCTCGGGGAACACCGTCCGCAATGTCTCGTGCCTGGTCTGCACCGCGTGCAGCGCGGAGACCAGTGCGTCGACGTCGAGCTCGCCCGTGATCCGCAGCACGACCGGGATGTTGTACGCGCCCGCCGACTGATCCGTCGCGCCGACGTTGAACCGATTCAGGAACCACAACCGTCGCTGCGCGGCAGACAGCGGAATCCGCTCCGGACGGGCCCGGCGCACCAGCGCAGGGCGATCCTCGGCGCCGGTGGCGCCCCCGTCCAGCAGCTCGGCGAGCGCGGCAACCGTCGGCGCCGCGAAGACCGTGCGTACCTCGAGTCGGACGCTTGTCGCCGCGGCGAGCCGGGCGACGAGTTGCGTCGCCAGCAGCGAGTTTCCACCGACGTCGAAGAAGCTGTCCTCGGCGCGCAGGCGGTCCACACCGACCAGCTCGCCCATCACGTCGGCAACCAGCCGCTCGGAAGCGGTACTCGGCTCGCGACCTTCGGCATCGGCGGTGAACCGCGGTTCCGGCAGCGCCTTCGTGTCCAGCTTGCCGACCGGGGTGAGCGGGATGGAGTCCAGCACGGTGATGCTCGCGGGCACCATGTGCGCGGGCAGGCGGCGGGTAACCGCGGTGCGCACCGCCTCGACGTCCACTCCGGTCAGCTGGTCGGCGGCCTGGATGTAGGCGACGATCCGGTCCGCGCCCGCGATGTGGCGGAACTCGGTGTGCGCGAATCGCACGTCCGGGTGGTCGCCGAGCACGGCGGTGATCTCGCCGAGCTCGATGCGGAAGCCGCGCATCTTCACCTGGTTGTCCACGCGGCCGAGATAGACGATGTCGCCCGCCGCGTTCCAGCGCACCACGTCGCCGGTCCGGTAGATCCTGGCCCCTGCCGGGCCGTACGGGTCGGCCACGAAACGCGCCGCGGTGAGGCCGAACCGGTCGAAATAGCCGCGCGCCACTGCCTGGCCGCCGAGGTACAGCTCGCCGGGCACGCCGACCGGGACCGGGCGCAACCGCTCGTCCAGCACCAGCGCCCTGGTGCCACGCACGAGGCTGCCGATGGTGATCGGCTCGCCGACCCGCATCGGCCCCGACATCGTGACGACGACCGTGGTCTCGGTCGGACCGTAGACGTTGAGCATCATCCGGCCCGGCGCCCAGCGCACCACCAGACCTGGGGAGAGTGCCTCGCCGCCGACCATCAACGCACGCACGTGCGGCAGCGACCAGCGTTCGTGGTCGATGGTCGCCAACGCGGCCGTGGTCATGAAGCCGTGGCTGACCCTCTCGCGTTCCATCAAGGCGGCCAGCTCATCGCCCCCATACAAGTCCGGCGGGCAGATCACCATCGCCGCACCGGCCCCCAATGCGATCAGCAGATCCAAAACCGCCGCGTCGAAGCTCGGCGTGGCGAAGTGCAGTGTCCGGGAATGCTCGTCGACCCCCAGTCGGTCCCTGATCTCGTCGGCGAGGTTCGACAGACCACAGTGGGTCACCGCGACCCCCTTCGGCGTGCCGGTCGACCCCGAGGTGTAGATGAGGTAGGCCAGGTCGGCCGGTTGAATGCTGCGCGGCCGCTCGAGGTCGGCGATCGGCATGTCCTGGTGCCCGTCCAGTTCGGCGACGACGTCGGGATCGTCCAACAGCAGCCATTCGGTGTCCCGGCCCGACGCCGAGGCCGCGCGCAACCGCTCGGCGTGGGCGGCGACCGTGATGCCGACTGAGCAGCCCGAGTCGGTGAGCATGTGCTGGATGCGCTCGACCGGGTACTTCGGGTCGACCGGCACGAAGGCGGCGCCCGACTTGGCCGCGCCGATCATCGTGACGACCGAGTCATTCGAGCGAGTGAGCCCCAGCGCCACCCGCTTTCCCGGACCGAGCCCGCGCGCGATCAGCGCACGCGCCACCCGGTTCGAGCGCCGATCGACCTCGGCGTAGGTCAGTGACGTCGCGCCCGAGCACAAAGCGGTGTGCTGCGGATACCGACGCGCGGTGGCGGTGAAGTAGGCGGCCAGCGTAACGGGCGGGCGGGCCTGGCCACCCACCGCCGGGGTGAACATGCGACGCTCGTGCTCGGTGCGGGCGTCGATGTCACGCACCAATATGCGTGGATCGGTGGTAACCGCGGCGAGCACGCGCAGGAACCGATCGGCCAGTGTCTCGATGGTCATCTCATCGAAAAGCTCTGTGGCATAGACGAATTCGAAGGCATTGTCCGGTTCGCCGGTTCCCGCGTCGAAGCCGGTGTTCGCGACGCGCAGCTCCAGGTCGAACTTCGCCAGCGCGATATCCACGGCCTCGGCGCGCAGCGCGAGTCCGGGTAGCTCCAGCGTAGGCACCGGGACGTCCTGCACACTCAGCGCCACCTGGAACAGCGGGTGACGGCCGGAGGATCGGGCGTCGCCGCCGAGTTCCTCCACGATCCGTTCGAACGGCACGTCGGAGTGCGCCATCGCGGCCAGCTCGGTGTCCCGGTCGGCGCGCAGCAGAGCGGCGAACGTCTGGTCCGGGTCCACGTCGGAGCGCAGCACCAACGTGTTCACGAACATGCCGACCAGCTCGTCGAGCTTGGTGTCGGTGCGACCCGCGACCGGGGTACCGATCACGATGTCGCGACCGCCGGTGACGCTGCGCAGCAGCACCGCGAGCGCCGAACGCAGCACCATGAACATGCTGACGCCCTGTTCCCTGGCCAACCCGGCGAGGGCGCGCTGCACCGGTTCGGGCACCATGAAGCGCACAGTTCCAGCCTGCTGTGTCGGATCGGAGGGCCGCGGCCGGTCGTAGGGCAGCGGCAGTTCCTCGGGCAGCTCCGCCAGCGCGGTCCGCCAGAACTCCAGCTGGGTGCCCGCGACGCTGTCCGGATCGCTCTCGTCTCCCAGACAAGAGCGCTGCCACAGTCCGAAGTCCGCGTACTGCACCGGAAGTGGCGTCCACGACGGTGGATTTCCCTCGTGCCGTGCCACATATGCGGCAGCCAGGTCCCGGGTCAGCGGCCCGAGCGACCACCCGTCCGCGGCGATGTGGTGCACCACGATACCGAGCAGGTAGCGCTCGGACGAAGTGCGTAGCAACGACATGCGCAGTGGCGTCTGCCTCGTGAGGTCGAAGCCGGTGTGCGCCAACGTCTGCAGAGCGGCCTTCGCCTCGGAGTCGTCGATGTCGGCCGGAGCAACGTCCGGCATCGCCCGCTTCACCGGCAGCACCACCTGCTGTGCGCCATCGACGTCCTCCGGGAACACGGTGCGCAGAACTTCGTGCCGCTCAACCACGTCGGCAAGCGCGGCCCGCAGCGCGGGCACGTCCAAGTCGCCGGAGATACGGATCACGAAAGCGATGTTGTACGCACTGGATTCGGGCGCATATCGATTGAGAAACCACAGTCGCTGCTGTGGCAGAGACAATGGAATACGTCCCGGACGTGGCGTCTGCACAACCAGCGCCGGCCGCTGCGTCCAGGGCGCCTGCACCAGCTGCTCGGCGACCCCGGCGACGGTCGGCGTCTCGAAGATCGATCGCACTGGCAGCTCGACGCCGAATTCCGCGTACAGCGCGGCGGCGAGCCGGGTGGCCAGCAGCGAGTTGCCGCCCAGGTCGAAGAAGCTGTCCTTCGCACCGGTGACCGGACGGCCGAGGACGCCGCCGAACACACCGGCGACGCGCAACTCCGCCTCGGTCCTCGGCGCGCGAGACTTCCCGACAACGGCGAACACCGGCTCGGGCAATGCCTTTCGATCCAGCTTGCCCGAAGGCGTAATCGGGACCTCGTCCAGCACAGTGACCGACGCCGGAACCATGTAGCCAGGCAGCCGACGACGCGCGGTCTCTACTATCGCCGTGGACTCCACCGTCCGGTCGGCCGTGACGTATGACGCGAGCCGCGGCTGGCCGTGCTCGTCGGTGTGCACCATGGTCATCGCGAACGTGACGCCGGGGTGCCCGCGCAGCACGTGGTCGACCTCGCGCAGCTCGATACGGAACCCACGGATCTTGATCTGGTCGTCAGCGCGGCCGAGGAAACGCAACTGCCCCGTCGGCTCGACCACCACCAGGTCGCCGGTGCGGTACATGCGCTCGCCGCGCCTGCCATGCGGGTTGGCCAGGAACCGTTGCGCGGTCAGGCCGAAACGGCCGTGGTAGCCGCGGGCCAAGCCGGAACCTGACAGGTACAGCTCGCCCGGCGTGCCAGGCGGCACCGGATGCAAACGGTTGTCCAGCACGAACAGCCGCATGCCGCGCACCGGCATGCCGAGCGGCACCGGACGGCCCGGTGCCATCGGGCCGGTCGCGGTCGCCGCGACGGTGGCCTCGGATGGTCCGTACATGTTGTGCATACGGTGCCCGTCGGTCCAGGTCTCGACCAGCTTCTCGGAGCAGGCGTCACCACCGACGATGACCGACTGGAGGTCGTCGAGTCCCGCGTTCGGCACAGTGGCCAGGGCGGCGGGCGTGACGAAGGCATGGGTCACGCGCTCCTCACGCAGGAAAGTGGCCAGCTCGGTGCCGCCGTACATCCCCGCCGGTGCGATCACCATCGTGGCGCCCGTCGCGAAGCCGAGCAGCATCTCCAGCACCGACGCGTCGAAGCTGGGTGAGGAGAAGTGCAGCGTCCGCGCCGAATCGGAGACGCCGAACAGGTGGGTCTGCTCGCTGGCCAGCGAAGCAATGCCCGCGTGTGTGACGACGACTGCTTTCGGCGTACCGGTCGAGCCTGAGGTGTAGATGTAGTAGGCCGGGTGATTCACCCGCATCGGGTGGTGCCGCTCGGTGTCGGTGATCGCATCCGTCGAGTAGTTCGTGAGTTCGTCGGCCAGTTCGTCTGAGCCGAGCACCAGCCAGTCGACGCAGGTCTTGCGGTGCTTGCCCTGCGGCGCCGGCCAGGCGGGCATGGCGGCCAGGCCGTCGGCGTCGGTCAGGCCGAGCATTGCGCCGGAATCATCGATCATATGTTCGATCCGCGCACCGGGGTAGCTCGGATCGATGGGCACATAGGCCGCGCCGGTTTTCGCTACCGCCCACACGGCGGTGATGGCGTCGAGTCCGCGCGGCAACGCGATCGCGACGACCATTTCGGGGCCGGCACCGTGCTCGATGAGGGCACGCGCCAGCTTGCTCGACCGCTCGTCGAGCTCACGATACGTGGTGTCGGTGCCGCGGTAGCGCACCGCCACCGCGTCCGGCAGCCGGACGGCCGTGTCGGTGAGCAGCTTGGCCAAGGTGATCGGCGCCTCGGCGGGCCCGCCGGCGATCGGCACCAGGTTCGCGGTTTCCCTGCGGTCCAGGATGGCAAGGTCACCGACCGGCATACCCGGTGCGGCCACGCCGCCGTTCAGCACCGCGACGAACCTGCGCGCGAACGACTCAACCGTGCGCTGATCGAAAACGTCTGTGGCATAGCCGAATTCAGCTGACAATGGGCCATCGGTGGCATCATCGTGCACGACCAGCTGCAGGTCGAACTTGGCGATGTCCGAGGAGATCGGCAGCACCTCGGCGCGCACACCGGGCAGGTCGATGCGCAGGTCCGGCGCGCGATCGTAGGACAGCATCACCTGGAACAAGGGGTGGCGGGCCGCGGTGCGCTCCGGGTTGACCACCTCGACCAGGCGCTCGAACGGCACGTCGGCATTGGCGAACGCATTGAGATCGGTCTCGCGAACCATGTCGAGCATGCGATCGAAGCCGGCGGCCGGGTCGACCTCGGTGCGCAACACGAGCGTGTTGACGAACATGCCGACCAGGTCGTCCAACGCCGGGTCGGAGCGGCCCGCGATCGGGGTGCCGATCGCGATGTCGGTGCCTGCGCACAGTCGAGACAGCAAGGTGGCCAGCGCCGCGTGCAGCACCATGAACATGCTCACGCCGCGTGTGGCCGCGAGTTCACTTGCAGCACGGCGGATCTCAGGGGCGATGGTGAACTCGACCCGACCGCCGACGGTGGACCTGCGCAGCGGACGCGGGCGGTCGAGCGGAAGGTCGAGCTGGTCGGGCAGGCCGGACAGTGCCGAACGCCAGTAGGCCAGCTGCCGGCTGAGCGCGCTTCCCGGATCGGACTCCTCACCGAGCAGCTCGCGCTGCCAGAGCGCGAAGTCGGCATACTGCACCGGCAGCGGCGTCCACCGCGGCGCCGTGCCGTTCGCGCGGGCGGCCACCGCCGTCATCAGGTCCCTGGCCAGCGGCGCGATGGACCAACCGTCACTGCAGATGTGGTGTAGCACGACGAGGAACACGTGCTCTTCCGGCCCGGTGCGGTACAGCGCGACCCGGATCGGGGCCTGGCTGCGTAGGTCGAAACCGTGTCCGGCGTAGTCGGTTGCCAGCGCGGCCACGTCGGCACCGGTGACCTCGATGGGGTCGAGGGTCAGCGGAATCTCATCGACCGGATGGATCAGTTGGTAAGGCCCCTCCGGCGACTCCGGGAAGGTGGTGCGCAGGCTCTCGTGCCGTTCGATCACGTCGAACAGGCCGGCGCGCAGTGCCGACACGTCCAACGGACCGTCGACCCGAACGGCCAGCGGCATGTTGTACGCGGCGTCGTGCTCGGCGAACCGATTGAGGATCCACAGCCGCTGCTGGGCCTGCGACAGCGGAATCCGTTCCGGCCGCCCGGCGGGCACCAACCGCGGCGAGGACGCATCGAGGGTATGCATGGCGAAGCGGTGGGTGAGGGCCGCGATCGTCGAGGCCTCGAACAGGTCGCGGATGGTCAGCCCGGTACCCAGAGCGGTGTTGATCCTGGCCACCGCGCGTGCGGCGACCAGCGAGTTGCCGCCGAAGTCGAAGAAGCTGTCCTCGACGCCGACTTCGTCGGCGTCGAGGACCTCCGCGAAGATTCCCACGAGGACCCGCTCCACCTCGGTGCGCGGCTCGACGATCGGCCGGAGCGGACGCGAGCCGCCGACCGGCGACGGCAGCGCCTTGCGATCGATCTTGCCGTTGGCGCTCAGCGGTAGCTCGTCGAGCTCCATCAGCGCGGACGGGATCATGTACCCGGGCAGCCTGCGGCGCAGGGCGGTCAGCAGCGCGGCCGTGTCCAGGCACGTCTCGCCCGCACCGTGCTTGGCCGCGACCACGTAGGCGATCAGCTCGTCGCCGGTCCGCCCGGTGTGCGCGACGCAGACCGCGCGCGCGACCCGCTCGTCGTCGAGAAGCGCGGCCTCGACTTCACCGAGCTCGATGCGCAGACCGCGGATCTTGACCTGGAAGTCGCTGCGGCCCAAATATTCCAGCACGCCAGGCTCGGCGCCGGAGCGGCCGAGCTGCCAGCGCGCCAGGTCGCCGGTGCGGTACATCCGCGTGCCCGGCGTGAACGGGTTTGCCACGAACCGGTCCGCCGTCAGCCGCGGCTGGCCCACATAGCCGCGGGCCAGTTGGACGCCCGCGAGACACAGCTCGCCGACAGCGCCGGGGGGGACCGGCCTCAGCCGCGAATCCAGCACGTAAGTCTGGGTGTTCCACACCGGCGAGCCGATCGGGACACTGCTCGGGTCGTCCGGGCACGGCCAGTAGGTGACGTCGACAGCAGCCTCGGTCGGGCCGTACAGGTTGTGTAGCTCCGTTCCGCCGAGCACCGCGTGGAAGTCCCGGACGGTCGCGGCGGGCAGCGCCTCACCGCTGCAGAACACCCGGCGCAGGCCGGTGCAGTCGCGCACATCGGTGTCGGTGACGAACACCGAGAGCATGGATGGCACGAAATGAGCTGTGGTGATGCCCTTTTCGGCAATTATCCGGGCGAGATACGCCGGGTCGCGGTGCCCGTCCGGCGCGGCGATCACCAACCGCGCGCCGAGCTGCAGCGGCCAGAAGAACTCCCACACCGAGACGTCGAAGGTGGCCGGCGTCTTCTGCAGCACCGCATCGGTCCGGTCGATCGGATACTCGTGCTGCATCCAGCGCAAGCGGTTGACGATCGCGGCGTGCGCCACGCCGACGCCCTTGGGTTTGCCGGTCGATCCGGAGGTGAAGATCACGTATGCGAGGTGGTCGGGACGCAGCGCGCTGATCCGGTCGGCGTCGGTGATCGGCGCGCCGTCGAATCGGGACAGATCCAGCGTGTCGATGGTCAGCTGGGTGGCGACCGCGGGCAGCTCGAGCTCGTCCCGGTCCGCGGTGAGCACACACAGCGGCTCGGCGTGGCGCACGATCCGCCCGATCCGATCGGCGGGGTGCTCGGGGTCGAGCGGCAGGTAGGCCGCACCCGCCTTGACGATCGCGTACATGCCGACGACGAGGTCGACGCTGCGGCGCAGGCACAGGCCCACCGTCGTCTCCGGCCCGGCGCCGCGCGCGATGAGCAGTCGAGCCAGGCGGTTGGCGCGCTCGTCGAACTCGGCATAGGTGAGTACCTCGTCGCCGAACTCGAGCGCGACCGCGTCAGGATCGGCGGCGGCGCGCTCGGCGAACAGGCTCGCGAGCGTGCCCTCCTGCTTCGGTGCCGCGGTGGCGTTCCACTCGCGAAGCACGCGTTCGCGCTCGGCGTCGGTGATCGCGACCATCGACTCCGCGGGCGTTTCCGGATCCACGCCCAAGAAGCGGCCCAGGAAGTCGAGGTAACGCGCGTGGTGCACGCTGACCTCGTTCTCGCCGTACAGCTGCGGGTTGGCCTCGAAGTCGACGTGGATGCGACCGCCCGCCCCGTTGTAGAGGTTGATCGACAGATCCTCGACCGGACCGGTGGACAACACGTTGAGCGAGCCGACCAGACTGCCGAACCGCAACTCGTCGTGGAACAGCATGATGTTGACCATCGGCCCGAAGAATCCGCGTGCGTCGCGGGAGTAGCCGCAGTCGCGGCGAATATCGTCGTGCCGGTAGCGCTGATGCCGCAGTGCGCCGGTGATCTGCAGCTCTACCGCCTTCACCAAGTCGCCGACCGTGGTCTCGTCGTCGAACTTCAGCCGAATCGGCACAACGTTGGACACCACACCCGCCGAGCGGCGCAGCGACACCGTGGTGCGCGCCGAGACCGGCAGGCTCAGGACCACGTCCGGGTTTCCCGTCACCGACCGGACGTAGGCGCCCAGCGCCGCGACGAACAGCGCCGAATCGGACGTACCGTATGCGCTGGTCGCCCCGTCCACCGCGGCCGCGCACGTGTCGTCGAGCACGGCGGTCGCCAGCCTGCGGCCCGCGTCGTGGGTGGCCGCGGTGACCGTGATGCCGCCCAGGCTCATCGGCTCGCCGACACCTTCCAGCTGCGCGAGCCAGTACTCGCGATCACTGCTGAACCGGCTGGAGTCGCGGTAGCGCACCTCATCGGCATAGATCTCCGCCAGCGGAGTCGCGCGCGAGGCGACCGGCTCGGTCTGGTTCTCCAGTGCGCTGTAGATCTCGGCCGTTCGGGTCAGCGCGTTCATCGCGCCGTAGCCGTCGATGACGATGTGGTGGCCGCGGGCATACCAGATGTAGTCGGCATCGCCGATCCGCAGCACTATGTTCGTGGTGAGCGGGTCGCGGTCCAGATCGATCGGCGAACTCGCGTGCTCGTTCATCCAGCGCAGCGCCGCCGCGTGCGGGTCGGCCTCGGAGCGGAGGTCGATGCGGCCCCATCCCGGCCGGTGGACCGGATCGACCAGCTGATACGGAATGCCGTCGATCTCTACCACCCGAACCTGGCCCACCTGGGTCTCGGCGCCGAACCGCTCGATCGCGTACAGCAGACGCCCGACATCGAGATCACCGTGGATCTCGACGTACTGGGCGATGGTCAGCGGTACGTCGGGGCGGATGCGCTGCGCGTACCAGAGGGCCGTCTGTGCGGGTGACAGAGCAAATGGTTGTGCCGAAAATTCGCCAGATGAACATTGGTCGACGCGATCAGTGGCCAATGAACTCATCAATCACTCCGTTCTGCCGCTATTGACGCAATCCCCGAGCACCACCACAGCAAGCGCGCTCGCGCCACCGCAGGGACGTATCCACGCCCTATGATTCGGAGCCTCACATCGGCTGGATTGCCAGCGTTTTGGATTTGTTTCACATCCAACGCCCTTGGCAGAAGGCCACTTTGGTTGGTTACATTTCTGCAAACTTCGCGATTTCCGCGCATGGAGCGGAAGAAAAACCAGGTCTGACCGTAGCGTTTCGTCAGATCAGCCAGCGCACCCAGCCTTCTGGCGAACGACGCGCAACACCGTGCCGCGCCCTTTTTCGGGCCGGCAGGGGCTAGAACATACCCGATGTTCGGTTAGCGTTGTGTGGGTCCGGCAGCCGATCGACCGATGACGATCTCGTCGGTCGGATCAGCGTCGCGCATAGATCTCCGCCGGATGACAGCAACCAGCACGGCGGCAGCGGTAAGAATAGCGAACACTCGCTCCGGCGCGGGACCAATCCGTGTCGCCAGCGTGTTGCTAGTACGCAGTGGGAGCTCCGAGACCAAGGCGGCAGGCACGAACAACGGGGTTTCCTGCCGCACGCTGCCGTCGGCGGCGATAATGGCGCTGACCCCCGAGGTGGCGGCCACGACCAGCGCCCTGCCGTGCTCGACGGCACGGATGCGCGACATGGCCAGCTGCTGGTAGGTCATCTCGCTGGCACCGAATGTCGCGTTGTTCGTCGGCACCGTGAGCAGTTGGGCGCCCGCGCGCATCGCGTCCTCGAACGAGCGGTCGAAGGCGACCTCATAGCAGGTGGCGACGCCGATGTCGACGCCGGCCGCATGCACCACGCCGTCACCGTCGCCCGGCACGAAGTATCCTGCTCGGTCGGCGTACTCCGAGAACAGCCGGAAGAAGCCGCGCATCGGGAGGTACTCACCGAACGGCTGGATGATCTTCTTGTCGTGCCGCTCACCCGGGCCCGCCGCGCCGCTCCACACGATCACGGAATTGGTCGTGGTCCGGTCGGAGTTCACCAGCACCGCACCGACCAAGATCGGTGCTCCGATCTGCTCGGAGGCCGAAGTGATCAGGGCGGCGGCATCAGCGTTGCGGAGCGGATCGATGTCCGAGGAGTTCTCCGGCCAGATGACCACGTCGGGTTTCGGCACACGGCCCGCCGTGACGTCCCTTGCCAGCTCCTCGGTGCGCCGGACATGGTTGTCCAACACGGCGCGCCGCTGCTCGTTGAAGTCCAGCCCCAGCCGCGGCACACTGCCCTGGATCGCGGCGACCGTGATCGTCCGTTCGCCTTCTTCCGGACCAGGCAGCGCAGAACGAAGCAGCAGTCCGGCGGCGGGCATGATGACCAAAGCAATTGCCGCGGCGGCCGAACCGAGCCGTGTGACCACAGCCGGTGCATGGTGGGCGACCCCGCCCGACACCCTTGTCGTGGCGTCGACGGCGGCGTTCGTTCGGCGCACACCACCGGACGTCCGGCCCGACCACACTTGTCGCGCCAACGCGGCGGCCCCGGTTCCGGTGAGCGCTACAGCGAATCCCACCAGCGGCGCGCCGCCGACCGCTGCGAGCGGCAGAAACCATCCGTCGGCTTGGCCGAATGCCACACGGCCCCAGGGAAAACCACCGAAGGGAAAGCTGGACCTCGCCCACTCCGCCGTCGTCCAGGCCAGCGCGACCCACAGCGGCCAGCCCGGCAGTGCGCCGACGAGCCGGGCTACCAGGCCGAATACGCCCAGGTACACCGCGCAGACGGCGGACAGCGCCAGCCACGGCAGCGGCCCGACATAGATTCCGGTCCATGGCAGTAGCGGAACGAAAAAGCCCAGCCCAGTGAGAAACCCGTAACCGAAGCCCGCGCGTAGACGTCCGTTCCCGCGCACGGTAAGGGTGAGCACCGCGATGCCCAAGGGTGCGAGGAACCACCACGGCCGAGGCGGGAAGCTCCCGAACAGCAGCAGCCCAGCGAGGATCGCCGCAGCCGACCGCGACAGCACCGGATACCGGCACACCGCGATGGACACCGACCGCCATAGCCCTGCCGCTCGCTCACGCGGCCCCGCGCGCCATCGTTCACCCGGCATAAATCGTCGCTCCTCGGTGCACGGTGCGCAGACAGGTCGGCAGCGGTGAATCCGAATTCAGCGGCGGCAATCCCGGGACGCGCGACCGCGGATCGGTGGACCAGCGCTGGACCGAATCCGCGGCTGCGGCGACGACCAACTCGGTGGCATCCCAGACTGCGTAGGACGCGGGAGCGCCGGGGACGAGGGTGCCTGCCACACCGTCCCGGACACCGCCCGCACGCCAGGCACCGCGGGTAGCCGCAGCGAAGGCGGCACGCGGGGAGAGGCTGTGCCCCGATGTGCGGTGGGTGGCCGCGGCGCGCACCGCCGACCACGGGTCGAGCGCGGTGACCGGGGCATCGGAGCCGATCGCCAGGGCGACACCGGCGGAAGCCATGGCGGCGAAGGGGTTCAGCGTCGCGGCGCGGTCGGCGCCCAGACGCGCGGCGTACATGCCGTCCCGACCTCCCCATGCCGCGTCGAATCCCGGTTGCACGCTGGCGATCACGCCCCAGGCAGCGAGTTTCGCGATGTGCTCGGCGTCGATCAGCTCGGCATGTTCGACCCGGTGTCCGAGGGCGGCGACAGCGGGACCGCCGAGTTCAGCGGCTACCCGGCCGAAACCGGTGACGATCGCATCCATGGCGGCGTCGCCTATCGCGTGGAAGCCTGCCTGGATGCCCGCCGTCGTGCAGGCGCGGACATGGTCTGCGATGGCCCCGGCATCGAGATAGCTCCGGCCGGAACCGGACTCGTCGGCGTACGGTTCCCGCAGCCACGCAGTGTGCGAGCCGAAGGAGCCGTCTACGAAGAGATCGCCGCCCAGCGCCTGCACGCCGAGATCATCGACCAGGGCGCGCGCCTGCTCGGCACTGCGCACCGCCTCGCCCCAGTACGCCCGGACCTCGACGCCGTGGTCGAACTCGAGCAGTCCACGAACGTCGTTCCGACCCGAGATCTCCGGGCCCGCACACTCGTGCACCGCGACCACGCCATGCGCCGCCGCGTGGTCCAGCGCCGCCGCACGCGCCCGATCCCGTTGCGCCGCCGACAGACTCGCGAGTGCGGCGGTGCGCACCAGATGGTGGGCCGCGGCGCGCAAGGGCTCGCCGCGGGTGAACCCGTCGGTCGAGGCCAGCTCAGGGTGGGTATCCAGCAACGCCGAGGACGCCACGGCGGAGTGCGCGTCCACGCGCGAGAGGTAAACGTGCCGACCGGCACCCACCGCCTCGTCGATCTCGTCGGTCGTGGGCGGCCGGCCCTCCGGCCACATGGTCTCGTCCCAGCCGTCCCCCAGGACGGCTCCCTCGGGCCGGGCGGTGGCGAACTCGCGCAGCAGTCGTAGACAGTGCTCCAGCGAACGGGCACCCGCAAGGTCGAGGCCGGTCAGCTTCAAGCCCAGCGCGGTGACGTGCACGTGCGGATCGACGAACGCGGGAGTGACGAAGGCACCGTCGAGGTCGATGATCTCCGCGTCCGGATGCAGCGCACGTCCCGGTTGTTCGGCGCCCAGCCACACCACGGTCCCGTCGGTCACCGCCATCGCGGTCGCGTCAGGTGAACTCGCACTGTAGAAACGACCGCCGATCAGCAACTGGGTACTCACGAGGCACCAGTCTGCCGTATGTCCGACTCCGAGGTTCCGGTCAGCCGTTCAGTGCAGCGGCGGCGACAGATCCTCCGGCTGGGCCAGCACCGCCATCACCTCCGCGTACTTCGGCGGCGCCTCGCCTGCTCCGCTCGGCACCGCGGAGGCGCAGCCCGCATCCACGGCGATCAGCTCCAGCCGCAACGCTGCGGCCGTGAAACCGGAAATCGACTGTCCCGCAGCGGCCGCCGCTTGTCGTACCGCGGCGGCCAGCTCCTCGCTCACCGTGACGGTGAGTTGCTCGGTGGCCATCGCGACACGATAGCCCTTCGGGCGGCAACGCGGAACCGGTGGTCGCGGACTTCACAGCTCACGGTCGGGTGAGCGCGCGCCGGGCGTTGCCCTGCCCGTCGTCGTACCACTGTTGCACCACGGCGCCGTCGATCACCTCGTCGCCGTCGATGACGACACCGCGGTAGGGCGCTGCGGCGGCGAGGCTGCCGAAGCGTCGCGCGGCGAACGCCGTGACCAGCGGACGCACCAGGAAACGCGTCGGAGGCAATAGCAGGAGCAGGCCGAACAGCGAGGTGACCAAGCCGGGAAGGAACATCATGAAACCGCCGGCCGCGACAAGCGCGCCATCGGCGACAGCGGTGCCCGGCGCGATCTCGCCGCGACCGGCCCGCCGGAACTGCTCGAACACGCGCCGCCCCTGCGAGCCGACCAGCAGCATGCCCGCGGCGGACCCAGCGATCAGCAACAGGATAGTCGGTACGACACCGAGCAACTGACCGACCGCGACCAGCGCGGCGATCTCGACGATGACATACAGCACGAACAGCAAGGCAGCCATGGCGATCCTTTCGGACGATCTACCCCTGTCAACGCCCAACGGCCGCGTTTTTCTCCCGAATCAGCCTGATAGGAGGCTGAGATCCGGCCGCACATCAGCCGCCGGGACGCACCAACCCGGTCTCATAAGCCAGGACGACCGCCTGAACCCGGTCGCGTAGACCGAGTTTGGTGAGCACACGGCCCACGTGCGTCTTGACCGTGGCCTCCGACAAATACAGCTGCTCGGCGATCTCGGCGTTGGAACGCCCGGCCGCGATCTGCTCGAGCACTTCGCGCTCACGGGCGGTGAGGACCTCCAGCACGCCGGGGTCACGCATCCGCGCCGGATCCTCGGCGATGAGCCGTCCCAGCAGACGCTTGGTGACCTTGGGCGAGACCACCGCGTCACCGGCGGCGACGCTGCGGATAGCCGAGATCAGGTCCTCCGGCGGCGTGTCTTTCAGGAGAAATCCGCTCGCCCCCGCCCGCAGCGCACCGAGCGCGTGCTCATCCAGGTCGAAGGTCGTCATCACGAGCACCCGGCTACCGTGCCCGGCCTCCATGATGCGCATGGTGGCGGCGACCCCGTCGACGACGGGCATCCGCACATCCATCAGCACGACATCCGGCCGCAGTTCCGCCGCCTTGATGACGGCAGCGGCACCGTTGGCCGCCTCGCCGATCACCTCGATGTCCGGGTGTGCGCCGAGCACCATTTTCAGCCCCATACGCATCAGTTCCTGGTCATCGACAACGAGAACGGTGATCGGCACGACCCCAATCTAACGGGCCGCGTCCGCGTCCCCCTCGCCCTGCGGCGCTTCGAACCGGCCCACATGCCCGAACCGATGTGTTGCCATAGCCGACTCCGCATGGGGGCAATGGTTCTGCAAGCCACCGTATCCCCCGAGGACGCGCCGCGAATCATTCCGTCGGGCCGGCCTGCAGCGGGATACTCGCGCGCACCCGCCAGGCGCCATCGGAATGGCGGCCCGCGTCCAGGTCGCCGCCGAGCACGGCGACGCGTTCGCGCATACCGACCAGCCCGAGCCCACTGCCCTTGATCCGGTCAGCCGGTTCCCGCAGTGGCAGCCCGCCGGTGTCGGTGACGTCGATCAGAACGTCGGAGTCGGTGCGGCGGACGCGAACCCACGCCTTGGGGTGCGGGCCCGCGTGCCGCAGCGTGTTGGTCAGCGATTCCTGCACAATGCGATGCACGCCGAGGCTCACCTCGGGCGCGATGTCGTCGAGTTCGCCGGTGAGCTCGAGCTCCACGGCCAAGCCGGTGCCGCGCATCATCTCCACGACCTTGGCGATCCCCGCGGTGCCGTGCTGAGGCAGCTGGTCGGGCGCGTGCTCCGTGCGCAGCAGCGCCACCGTCCTGCGTAGCTCCCGCAGCGCCTCGCGGCCGGTGCTCGCGATGGCGGTCAGCGCCTGTTCCGCGGCGTCCGGGTCTGAGCGCAGCGCGTATTTCGCGCCGTCGGCCTGCACGATGATCACACTCACCGCGTGCGCGATCACGTCGTGCAGTTCGCGAGCGATGCGGGTGCGTTCAGCCGAGACGGCGTCGTGCGCGCGGCGCTCCTTGTCGTAGTCGGCGACCGCCAGCCGGGCGGCGACCTCGGTGTCGTAGGCGTGCCGCGCACCGATGAATTCCGCGAGCGTCCAGCACAGCGCGAAGAACATGACCGTGAAGATGATGTCGGACCCGGCGGATTCGGCGATCGCCGTGATCGACAGCGTGATGTTCACCACCAGTCCGAGCCCGTACCACAGCCCCTCGCGCCGCCCGACGTAGGCGACCAGCGTGTAGAGCATGATGCCCTGCGACAACAGCGCGATGTGGTCGGGATGGTCGGCGGAAAGGAAGCCGACCAGTGATGTGGTCATCGACAGCGCGAGCGTGCAGACCGCCATGGATCTCGGGTACACCCGGCGCAACGCCACCGGCAGCGGAAGCAGCACGCCGATGGCGAGATAGGCGATCTTGTTGTGCGCGTTGCCCACACCGAGGATCTCGAGCAGCAGGAGCATCGCGGCCAGCACCGAATCGGCGATGATGGGTTTGCCGCGAAGCCACAGACTGAACCGACGCACGAGCTCAGCCTAGGTGCGCCCGGCTCAGGGCCTGGAACCTCTACCGCGCGGGAACATCGTCGCGGCTTATCAGGTGCGGCGAGAGCGCGCAGGGCCGCGACTCCCGGGTGGCATCGTCTGCCGTCCCGCCGACGCGGGCGAAGCGCACGGACCGGCGGTCTGGTTGTCTGGCGCGGTGGAGATCGGTGACTGGGCAGTTCTGTTGACGGCGGCGACGGCGGCTGGATGGGTGGACGCGGTGGTGGGCGGCGGCGGGTTGATCATCCTGCCGATGCTGTTCCTGGTGGCGCCCGGCATTGCCCCGCAGACCGCGCTGGGCACCAACAAGCTCGCTGCGGTCGCGGGAACGAGCGCCTCGGTCGCGACCTTCGCGCGCAAGGTGCCGATGCGCTGGCGGGTCCTGCTTCCCGCCGCGGTGATCGCCGCGGTAACAGCCGGGATCGGCGCCGCCGCGGTCTCGCTGATCGACCGCGATCTGTTCATTCCGATCGTGATGGTGGTGCTCGTCGGTGTCGCCGTGTTCGTCACGATGCGTCCGTCGATCGGTATGACGTTGGCCACGCATCCGCCGACGCGCCGCAAGGTCGTCCTCACAGTGGCGCTGGCGGCCGGGTTGATCGGGTTCTACGACGGCCTGCTCGGCCCCGGCACGGGAACGTTTCTGATCATCACATTCGCCACCCTGCTCGGCACCGAGTTCGTGCGAGCCGCCGCCATGGCGAAGGTGATCAACTGCGGCTCGAACATCGGCGCACTGATCTTCTTCGGTGTGACCGGCCACATCCTCTGGGTGCTCGGCGCGACGATGGCAGTAGGCAACGTGCTCGGTGCCGTCGTCGGCTCGCACATGGCGCTGCGCAAGGGTGCCGAGTTCGTGCGCATCGTGTTGCTGGTGGTGGTCGTGGGGATGGTGATCCGTTTGGGGTGGCAGCAGTTCGGTTGATCAGCCGACCGGCTCGACGCGGTGGGAAGCGAGCCACGGTTGCGCGTGCCGACGTCCGCCGCGGCGGCGATGTCCGCCACCGTGGTCTCCTCGTAGCCTCTCGTCTCGAACAGCTCGGCTGCGGCCTCGAGGAGAGCTCGGCGGGTACGGTCGCGTTTGCGGTCACGGAGGGCGGATGGCGGCACGCGGGCACAGTACGGCATCCGGTAAGCAACACGCGGTAGCCACGGTGTCGCGCGTGCCGTTCGTAGTGCGCCACTGGCTGATCCATGTGCCCGGCACGCGAGGCAAGATCGCACGCATGTCTTCCCGCCACCGACACCCGCGCTCGGAGCGGCAACGACTAGGTTGGTGTGGGTGAGCATCGCGACTTCCAAGGATGTGGACGCCGAGTTCCTCGGCCTGCCACTGACCACGCTCGCCGACGCCGCCCTCACCGCGGCGACAGCGGCCGGCGCCGAGCACGCCGACCTGCGTGTGCACCGGTTGGTCACGCAGTCGATCCGGTTGCGCGACGGTCGTGTCGAGGCCGTCACCGACAGCACCGAGCTCGGGTTCGCCGTACGCGTGATCGTCGACGGCACTTGGGGTTTCGCCTCCCACGCCGCGCTCGACCCGGGCACCGCCGCCGAGGTGGCCCGCACCGCGGTTACCGTCGCGACCACGATGCGCGCGCTCAACCGCGAACGCGTCGAACTCGCCGCCGAGCCGCGTTATAACGACGTGCGCTGGGTATCTGCTTACGACCTCGACCCATTCGGCGTGCCGACCGGAGAGAAGGTCGCTCTGCTCCAGGACTATTCCGAACGTCTGTCGCATGCCGACGGAGTCGATCACGTCACCGCGAGCGTGCTGCAGGTCAAGGAGCAGACCTTCTACGCCGATACCGCGGGATCCTCGATCACCCAGCAACGGGTGCGGCTGCATCCGAGTCTCGAGGCGATCACGGTGGACACGGCGGCGGGAGTGTTCGAGACGATGCGCACGCTGGCCGCGCCGGTGGGCCGCGGCTGGGAGTACGTCACCGGCGCGGACGGAACCTGGGACTGGGACGGCGAACTCGCCCACATCCCGGAATGGCTGGCCGAGAAGGTGAAGGCACCCAGCGTGCGGCCTGGTCCGACCGATCTTGTCATCGATCCGACCAACCTGTGGCTGACCATTCACGAATCCATCGGCCACGCCACCGAATACGACCGCGCAATCGGCTACGAATCCGCCTACGCCGGCACCTCGTTCGCGACGCCCGACCAGCTGGGCACGCTGCGCTACGGTACCCCGATCATGCACGTCACCGGCGACCGCACCGAAGCGCACGGGCTGGCCAGCGTCGGCTACGACGACGAGGGTGTCGCCGGGCAACGCTGGGATCTGGTGCGCGACGGCATCCTGGTCGGCTATCAGCTCGACCGAGTGTTCGCCCCCCGCCTGGGCCTGGAGCGTTCCAACGGCTGTTCGTACGCGGACTCGGCCCATCACGTGCCGATCCAGCGAATGGCGAATGTCTCGCTGAAACCCGACCCGGACGGCGACACCAGCACCGAGGAGCTGATCTCCCGGGTGGACGACGGCATCTACATCGTCGGCGACAAGTCGTGGTCGATCGACATGCAGCGCTACAACTTCCAATTCACCGGACAGCGGTTCTTCCGCATCCGTGACGGCAAGCTGGACGGTCAGCTGCGCGACGTCGCCTACCAGGCCACAACCACCGACTTCTGGGGCGCGATGGAGGCAGTCGGCGGACCATCGACCTGGCAGCTCGGCGGGGCGTTCAACTGCGGCAAGGCACAGCCTGGGCAGGTGGCGGCCGTGAGCCACGGCTGCCCGTCGATTTTGGTGCGCGGCATCAACATTCTGAACACCCGGACGGAGGCGGGACAGTGACCGACAATCTGATCCCCGCAGGTGCGGTCGTCGAGCGGGCGCTCGGGTTGTCGCGCGCCGACGAGGCGATGGTGATCGTGCGCGACGAGCACGAAGCTTCGCTGCGCTGGGCCGGGAACTCGATGACCACCAACGGGTCGTCGGTGGCGCGGACGTGGGCGATGATCTCGGTATTCCGCGAAGGGCCCACGCACGCCCGGGTCGGCATGATCGGCTCCTCCAGCGTGGACCCCGACGACATCGAGCCGGTGGTGCGCGCCAGCGAGGACGCCGCGCGCACCGCCGAGCCCGCCAGGGACGCCATGCCCCTGCTGGAACCGAATGCCGCGCCCGACGACGACTGGGCCGCCGCACCGGGCAGCACCGGAATCGAGGTGTTCACCGACCTCGCCCACGACCTCGCCACCGGTTTCGACGGCGCCGACCGCCTCTACGGTTTCGCCCACCACCAGGTACACACCACCTGGCTGGGCACCTCGACCGGCATCCGTCGCCGTTTCGTGCAACCGACCGGTTCGGTGGAGGTCAACGGAAAGCGCGGCGCGGGTGCAGAGCTGGCCAGCGGCTGGGTCGGGGTCGGGACCGCCGACTTCACCGACGTCGATGTGTCGGGCCTGCTCGCCGAGCTGTCCCGCCGGCTGGACTGGGCCAAGCGCAAGGTCGAGCTGCCCGCGGGCCGCTACGAAACCCTGATGCCACCGTCCACCGTCGCCGACCTCATGATCTATATGGCCTGGGCGATGGAGGGTCGCGGTGCGCACGAGGGCCATACGGCGTTCGCGCGGGCGGGCGGCACCCGAATCGGCGAGCGTCTCACCGACCTTCCACTCACCCTCTACTCCGACCCGTACGCCACCGGGCTGGAATACTGCCCGTTCGTCGTGGCGCCCGCCTCGTCGGAGTCGATGTCGGTATTCGACAACGGACTGCCCGCCGAGCGAGTCGACTGGCTGCGCGAGGGCGTGATCGAATCGCTGGTCTACCCGCGCGCCACCGCCGCCGAATTCGGCGCCCCCACCACGGTTCCCGGTGAGAACCTGCTGTTGACCGGCGGGGCCGACGTCACCCTCGACGACATGATCTCCCGCACCGAGCGCGGCCTGTTGCTGACGACCCTGTGGTACATCCGCGAAGTCGATCCGGCGACGCTGCTGCTCACCGGCCTGACCCGCGATGGTGTGTACTTGGTGGAGAACGGCGAGGTCACCGCCGCGGTCAACAACTTCCGCTTCAACGAGAGCCCGCTGGATGTGCTGCGGCGGGCGACCGAGGCGGGCGCCACCGAAATCACTCTGCCGCGCGAATGGAAGGATTGGTTCACCAGAACCGCCATGCCGCCCTTGCGAATTCCCGACTTCCACATGTCGTCGGTCAGCCAGGCGACCTGAGCGGCGCGATCATACCCGGAAGGTGGTGCGTTTCAGCTCGTCCTCCGGTGTGGTGCTGACCTTTCGAAACCGAACCTGTCGCGCTGTAAGCTTCGGAGCCGGGAACCGATCAAGCGGCCAGGGTGATCTCGACGCCGATGGTGCCGGATTTCCCGCGACGCAAGTTACTGACGAGAATGATCAGTGGCGCGGTGAGCCAGTACTTGCGCCGCAGCAGTTTGCGCACCCGCTCGGTGCCGTCGGCCTCGAGGATGCGGCCGGTGCCCTCGACGACCTCGCCGTGCGGCTTGCCGGACGCGGTGCACGGCTGCAGGGTGACCGCAGGATTGCGGCGTAGCCGCTTGACCTTCCAGCTGTCGGTCACCGTCCAGATGTATAGCTTTCCGTTCTCGGCGACTGCCCAGACCGCGGTGCCGACCGGGCTGCCGTCCTTGCGGAAGGTGGTCAGCAACACATAGTCGGCTTCGGCGACGGCCGCCAGCGAGTTCGTCATGAGGGCAGCCTATCCGCCGCCGACGCCGGAGGCGCGCCGCTCTCCGGGCCGAGACACGCCGCCGCACCCTGTTCTTGTCGCGCCCGCGAGGAATTCTCCACGTCCGGTCTCCCCACCACGAAACCCGACCTCGCTCGGCTCCGCTCGGGTGAGAGAACACCGGACCTCGTGTCTTACTCGGGCAACTGGTACTCGCCCTTCTCCAGCCGTGCCAGCACCCCCTCGGTCCACCCCGACAGGTTCCCGAACACACCGCTCCACAGCTCCAGCAGATCTGTTGCGTGCGGCGCATCGTAGCGCCCCGGGAAGGTCGGGATCATGTCGAGCAGGCTGGCCCGCACCTCCTCGCTGCGGCGGCGCTGTTCGCGCAACTTCTCGATGACGTGCGCTCGGGGCAGCGCGTCCATGAAGGCAATCCCCGCGCCCAGTTCCTCCATGTCGATGCTCACCAGCGCCTCGTCCATGAGCTTGCGGAACTCGGCCTCGCCCTCCTCGGTCAACTCGAACAGCGTGCGCCCTGGTCCCTGGCTGCTGCCCTCGGTGCCGAAGGCGCTCAGCTTTCCTTCCTGGGTGAGCTGTTTGAGCGCATGGTAAATGGATCCGGGTTTGACGTTCGTCCAGGTCTCGGCGCGCCAGGACAGCAACTCTCTGCGCACGGCGTAGCCGTAGGTGGGCTGATGGAGGCGCATCACCCCCAGTACCAACAGGCGCACGGCCGACATGGCAAGCCTCCTTCCTGATCGGAAACGTCATAGTAGTCAAGTTTGACTTCCCGGCAAGAGGGACCCTAACCTGCAACTAGTCAAAATTGATTACTGCAGGGAATGGGAGGGGCTCTATGGCCGACACAGCGGTACCGCAACTCTGGACCGGCGACCTGGCCGGCACGCTGGATTTCTACAAGACACTCGGCTACACCGTGACCCACGAGCAGACCCGCCCGTACGTCTACGGCGCGGTGCAAGACCATGGTTGCGCCCTGCACTTCGTGCCCGCACCCAAGGACACCGCGCTGCCCATCGAGCATGTCGGCTGCCTGGTGATGGTCGATGACGTGGCGAGCAGACATCAGACGTTCACCGCGGCACTGCGCGCCCGCTACGGCAAGGTGCCCGCGAAGGGCTACCCGCGGATCACCCGCTTCCGGCCGGGCCAGAGCCGGTTCACCGTGGTCGATCCGGCAGGCAACGCAGTGATCTACATCCAGCACGACGAGCCCGAAGAGGTGGAATACGGCGGCTCGAAAGAGCTCGAGGGACTGGCCAGGGTATTGGACAACGCCCGCATCCTGCGCGACTTCAAGATCGACTACAAGGCCGCGTTCCGCGTACTCGAGGTCGGGCTCGGCCGGTTCCGCGCCGAGGCTTCCCGACTGGATCGAGCCAGGGCGCTGGCGGCGCTCGCCGAACTTTCCGTCGCGACCGACGCACCCGACCGCGCCGAGCAGTTCCGTGCCGAACTACGCGCGATGGAGCTGTCCGACGAGGAACGGATTGCTGTCGCCGACGAGCTTCGCGCCTCCGACGACCTCGCCGCCTGGCTGTCCGAGAAGTGATCCCCGGGGCCGACGGCGTCACGCCGCGCGCGTCAGCACCTCCGGGCCGTCCGGGGTGATGGCCACCGTGTGCTCGGAATGCGCGGTGCGCGAGCCGTCCGCCGAGCGAATGGTCCAGCCGTCGGGACCGGTAACGATGCTGTCGGTCGTGCGCGCGAACCACGGCTCGATCGCAATGGTGAGCCCTGGCCGCAGGCGATAGCCGCGGCCGGGGCGTCCGTCGTTCGGCACATGCGGGTCTTCATGCATGGTGCGACCGAGGCCGTGTCCGCCGAATTCGGTGTTGACCGGATAGCCGTGGTCGCGCGCGACGGCGGAGATGGCGGCGGAGATGTCGCCGATATGGTTGCCCGGCACCGCGACCGCGATGGCGGCCGCGAGGGCCTCCTCGGTCGCGCGGACGAGCCGCACATCCTCGGCCGCCGCGGACCCGACGACGACCGAGGTCGCAGAGTCCGCAACCCAGCCCTCGATCCCGACGGCGAGATCCATACTCAGCACATCACCGTCCCGCAGCACATAGTCGAACGGAAGCCCATGCAGCACAGCGTCGTTCACCGAGAGGCAGACGGTGTTGCGGAACGGCCCACGCCCGAACGAGGGCGTGTAGTCCCAATAGCAGGATTGCGCGCCGCGCTCGCGAATCCGCTCACGCACGTGAGCCTCCAGCTCGAGCAGGTTCACCCCGACCCGTGCCCGCTCACGCAATTCCGTGAGCACGTCGGCGACGAAGCACCCCGCCACCCGCATCCGCGCGATCTCCGCGGGACTCTTCAACTCGACCATCGAACCCTCCAGTGCCGGTATTTTAATACCACCCTAGCGGCATGGGTATTTTAATACCATCTTGCGGTATAAAAACACCGCTCATACTCTGGTCGCATGGTCCGTCTCCCGTTGACCCCGGCGCAGATCGACGCAGGCCGCCGCCTCGGGTCCGCTCTGCGCACCGCCCGCGCCGATCGTGATCTCACCGAAGTCGCACGGGCGGCCGGGATTTCGCCGGAGACACTGCGTAAGATCGAGACCGGCAGACTTCCCTCCCCCGCCTTCGGCACCGTCGTGACGCTCAGCCAGGTCCTCGCACTCCCCCTTGACGATCTCGCCGATGCCTGGCGCTCGGCCGGGCTGGCCGAATCGGCCTGAGCGTCAGTCGCCGACAACCTTCTGATCGATCGCGACGCCGACGGAGGCGTCCGCCCCGCGCAGCAGCTTGTGCCCGCGAATGGCCAGCGTGCCAATGATGCCGTAGGTCGTCGGATTGGTCCAGACGACGATCCGGTCGCCAGGGCTGGCGTGACCAACTGCTGCGCTTGGCGTAGACCCCAGGGAGTGGGACTCGTTCCGGCGACCTAGCGGTGGGTTGGCAGAAGTTCGATCTTCGATACCCCCGGCAGCCGTTCCACCCGCTTGCTCAGATTCTGTTGCTCATGGTCGGTACCGCAGATGTCATAGTCGACAATCCAGGTGTTCGACGCACCGATTCGCCGCACGTCCAACGCCGTGACCCGGCAACGGGGCGTATCGAGTAGGTGCGCGATCCTCACCACACCCGCGAACCCATCTTCGACGGTTACGCGATACGTCACCGCCGTCCCGCTGTTCCCATGCCGACCGCGGGTGGCGGGCAGCCCGGGACGCTTCGTCGTCCTCCAAAGTTCCTGGGATTGCCGTTGAACCGCCGGGCCGAATCCGACTTGGTGTCGGTTGTCGAGGTCTTGCGGCTCGCGATTGACATCGTGGACTCCCGATCCGGTCATGTCAGTCCTTTGGGGTTGTGACCGGATCACGGTGTGGTCGGGGTCTTGCGCTCGTGATTCGGAGCGCAAAATACGCGATACCATTCACTCCGCGCGCCGGACCCGTCGAGTGTGTCGCGCTTGGTCGAGAAGATCGTCAGGACATCTCGCAGATGATGCGGGTGGGCAATACCCGCAGACCGACCGCGAAAACTCACTACGGCGACCCGCCGGCCGCCCACCGCCGAGCATCGGTCCTGCTCACCCGCGACCGCGATCTTCTGGAGCGACGCAAGTTCTGTTATCGGCGCCCAACGCCAGGCCGAGCAGCAGCGCGGACTGCGGCACAGCTTCTGGCCGATCGAGCTGCCGCCCCACCGTGGCTACGTGTCGGCAGCAGCGGCACTTGCGAACAGCTTTCCGGCAGCGAACGATTAACTGTGCGGCGGTTGCGTTCGCGGGCCGTGTGGTCGCGCACCCTCGGTGGACCACGACGCGTTGGCCTCCGCGATATTGCGGGGTGATCGCTCCACACGAGGAGGGTTCGATGTTCATCCAAGTCATTCAAGGCAAAGTCTCCGATGTCGACGGACTACGTCGATGCATGGATCGGTGGACCGAGGAACTGCAACCGGGAGCTGTCGGCTACCTCGGAACGACCTGGGGACTGTGCGACGACGGAACATGCATAGCGTTGGCAAGATTCGAGTCCGCGGACGCGGCGCGACGGAATAGTGCGCGCCCGGAGCAAAGCGCATGGTGGGCCGAGACCGAAAGATGTTTCGACGGGCCTGTCACATTCATGGACTGCTCCGAGGTCACGCAGTGGATGGGCGGCGGCTCCGACCAGGCCGGCTTCGTGCAGATCATGGAGGGCCATACTCGCGACGCAGGCCGAATGCGCGAACTGGAGACGCAAGCCAGCGATCGTTTGCACGAAGTCCGCCCAGAGATTCTCGGCGGCACCTTGGCGACATACGGCAGCGACGGATTCGTCGAGGCGGTGTACTTCTCTTCCGAAGCCGAAGCGCGCGCCCACGAGAAGATGGAGATACCCGACGATCTGAGGTCGCTGTTCGAGGAGGAGAACCAGCTCATGCGCGAGGTCACATACTTCGACTTGCATGAGCCGATGCTGGTGTCGCCACGAAGGTAGCAGCACCCGGTCCAGCGGCCCGAAGAGTCAGGGCGCCCACCCCAGAATCGATCGGGCCGCCACGCGGGCCGCGGCGGGATCGGCGGCGACCAGCGCCGCGGCCGCGGCGAGCTCGCAGTTCTCTCGGGTGACCGCCGACAATCCCGCTCCCACCGCGGCGACAGCACTCGCGGCCGCGGACAGGGATCCGACGCCGAGGCCGACCAGGACACACGCCAAAGCCGGGTCGGCCGCGGCTTCACCGCACACCCCGACCGGCTTGCCGAGGGTTCGCCCCGCGGCCGCGGTGCGCGCGACCAGAGACAACACCGCCGGCTGCCAGGGGTCGGTAAGGGCGGCAAGTGCCGGAGACATCCGGTCGGCGGCCATCGTGTATTGCGCAAGGTCGTTGGTGCCGACGGATAGGAAGTCGACGTGCCGGAGAATCGACTCCGCGGTCAGCGCGGCGGCGGGCACTTCGATCATCGCACCGGGCACCAACCCGCGCTGCCGAACTTTCGCGGCGAAGGATTCCGCTTCGGCCGCGGTCGAAATCATCGGCGCCATGACCCACGGAACAGGCCGGCGGCCGACTGCGGCTCGCGCGATGGCGTCCAGTTGCCGGTCGAGGATGCCACTGTCCCGGGCGGCGATGCGGATCCCGCGCACCCCGAGCGCGGGATTCGCCTCGTCGGGATGGTCGGCGAACCGCAGCGGCTTGTCCGATCCGGCGTCGAGGGTCCGGATCACCACTTTCGCTCCGGAATACGCGTCGAGTACGGCACGGTAGATCTGCTCCTGCTCGGACACGCTCGGTTCGGTTTCCCGGTCCAAGAAACACAATTCGGTGCGAAACAGACCCACACCCTCGGCCGGTGTCCGGCGCGCCGCGCGGGCCCCGGCGCCGTCTTGGACGTTCACCAGGACCTCCACGCGGTGACCGTCCGCGGTGGCACCTGGCCCCGTCCAAGCCGCGTCGCGGGCGGCGCGTGCACGGAACTCCTCGATCGCCTGTGCCGCGAGGCGGGGATCTGGATCGACGACGACTTCACCGGACGAACCATCCAACAGCACCCCCGCGCCCGCCTCGACCTCATCGAGCCCGGCGACCGCGACGACACAGGGAATGCCTAGCTGGCGCGCGATGATCGCCGTATGGCTGGTGGGCCCGCCCAGCGACGTCGCCAAACCGATGATGAGCGCCGGATCGAGTCCGGCCGCATCCGCCGGAGCCAGGTCGTCCGCGAGCAGTATCGCCGGCCGCGCGGGTACCGGAATTCCGGGCTCCGGCACGCCGGCCAGCTCCGCGACCACCCGGTCGCAGACGTCCCGCAAGTCCGTGACGCGCTCGGCCATCAGGCCGCCGAGTTTTGTGAACACCTCCGCGAACTGGTCCGTGGCCGCGACCGCTGCCGCCCGGGCGGGCGTGCCCGCGGCGATCAGCTTCTCGGCGGCACCGAGCCAGCCACGGTCGGTGGCCATCGCGGCGTCAGCCGTGAGCACCTCCGCCGCCGCGCCGCTGGCGCGCGCGGCGCGTTCCCGCAATCGAGCGGCAACGGTGGTCGCCGCGGCATGGAACGCGGATAGCTCTGATGCCCGATCGGGCTCTGGAACCGGGTCCGTCGACACCTCGACGCTCAGTCGCGGAATTGGACGGACCGCGGCCGCGAGCGCGACCCCGGACACCGCCGGAGTACCGCGCAGCACCATGGATCCTGCCTTTACCTGCAACGACCTGGTCATCCGTCGTCTCCTCCGTGCCATTGCCGAGCAAGTCCCGTTTCATACTCGCCCCACTTCCGATGTGATCCAGAATACTCGAACACCTTGACAAAGCAACATATACAGATATAAAACAACATAAATCAACATCAAGCCCGGGAGGATCGGATGTACGCCGAGGAACGGCAGCAGGCCATCGCCACGCTGGTCGGGCAACGGGGGCGGGTGTCGGTCACCGATCTGTCCGAGCAGTATGGCGTCACCACCGAAACCGTGCGGCGTGATCTCGCGGCGCTCGATCGGATGGGGCTGATCCGACGGGTGCACGGCGGCGCGGTGCCCGCCGCCGCACTGACCGCGATCGAACTCGGCACCGGCGAACGCGAACACAGCCACGCCGCGGAGAAGGACCGCATCGCCAAAGCGGCATTGGAATTCCTTCCGCCGACCGGCGGCAGCGTCCTGTTCGACGCGGGCACCACCACCGCGCGCGTCGCCGCGCTACTGCCGACGGATCGAGAGCTCGTCGCGGTGACCAATTCGGTTCCGATCGCCGCCCGGCTCAGCGGGCACGCCGCGGTGCGGTTGCATCTGCTCGGCGGGCGCGTCCGTGGCGTCACCCAGGCCGCCGTCGGGCCGGAAACCCAGCGCATGCTCAGCGAGCTACGCGTCGACGTCGCGTTCATCGGTACCAACGCGCTGGCCTCCGGACACGGCCTGTCCACGCCGGATATCGACGAGGCCGCGGTCAAACGCGTCATGGTCGCCAGTGCGCATCGCGTAGTCGTCGTCGCCGACTCGAGCAAGGTCGGCCGGGAGGATCTCGTGCGATTCGCGGCCATCGAGGACATCGACGCCCTGGTCACCGACACCGACCTGGTGCCATCGGTGCGCAACGAGCTCACTGAGTACGGCATCGAGGTGGTCACCGCATGATCCTCACGCTGACCGCCAATCCCAGCATCGACCGCACCGTCACCCTGACCGGACCGCTGCACCGCGGAGCGGTCCACCGCGCCGCCGCGGTGAGCTCGCATCCCGGCGGCAAAGGCGTCAACGTATCGCGCGTGATCGCCGCGGCCGGCCATGCCACCATTGCCGTGTTGCCCGGCAACGAAGGAGATCCGCTGCTGCGGGAACTCACCGACGCGGGCATCGCGTACCGCGCCGTAGCGACATCCGGCTCCGCGCGGACCAATCTCACGGTCGCGGAAGTCGACGGAACCACCACGAAGATCAATGAGCCAGGGTCCGCACTGACCTCCGCGTGCACGGAGGCACTGGCCGAGTCGCTCGATAGTCTCGCGGCCGCCGCGTCCTGGGTGGTGTTGTCGGGCTCGCTGCCCCCGGGGGTGCCCGCCGACTGGTACGTCAGACTGCTCCGCCGGTTGCCGGGGATCCCGGTGGCGGTCGACGCCTCCGATGGCCCGCTGCAGGCGCTCGCCGCCGAATTCGGCTCGGCCCCACCGCGATTGCTGAAACCGAACACCGACGAGCTGGCCCAGATCACCGTTGGCAACCCCGCCGACCTGGAGGATCCGATTGCCGCCGCCCACGCCGCCGCGACCCTGGTCGACCGCGGCGTCGGTGCGGTACTCGCGACGCTCGGCAAGACCGGAGCGGTACTGGTGACGGACGAGGGCGCCTGGTTCGCGGCGGCGCCGCCCGTCACACCGCGCAGCACCGTCGGCGCGGGCGACTCGTCGCTGGCCGGCTATCTGCTCGCCGAATTCGACGGCGCCGGACCGGCCGAGCGGTTGCGACACGCCGTCGCGTACGGCAGCGCCGCCGCCGCGCTGCCCGGCACCGGCCTACCCGGCCCGCACGACATCGACCTCGACGCCGTTTCCGTGACGGCGCTGAATTCTCTGCACTATAGCTAGAAGGAGGCCACAGTGGCCGACTCGATCATCACCCAGGACCTGATCACCCTCGACGTCGATCTCGGCACCGGCAAAGAATCGGTGATCGCCGCGCTCGCCGAACGCCTGGCCGGCGTCGGCCGCGCGGCCGACGCCACGGCGCTGCGCGACGCCGCACTGGCACGTGAATCCCAATCCGCGACCGGTCTTCCCGGCGGCATCGCGATTCCGCACTGCCGCGCCGGGACCGTCATCACGGCGTCGGTCGCGTTCGCCCGGCTCGCTCCGTCGGTCGATTTCGGCGCCCCGGACGGCCCTGCCGACCTCGTCTTCCTGATCGCGGCGCCGGAGGGGGCCGGCGCCGAGCACATGAAGTTGCTGTCGGGTCTGGCTCGGGCACTGGTCAAACCAGAGTTCGTCGGTGACCTGCGCGCTGCGGCCACGGCCGCCGACATCGTGACCCTGGTGGAGGCCGTGTTCGGCCCGCCGAGTCCAGTGACGGGCTCGCAGCGCACACCCACCGTCGCCGACACCGCACCGGCTAGCACGACCACGGCGGCCGAGGACGAGGAGCAAGGCGCCGAGCGGGCGATCGTGGCGGTCACCGCCTGCCCGACCGGTATCGCGCACACCTATATGGCCGCCGACTCCCTGGTCGCCGCGGGTAAACGCGCCGGGGTGACGGTACACGTGGAAACTCAGGGTTCGAGCGGCAGTACTCCACTCGGCCACGCGACTATCGCGGCCGCCGCCGCGGTCATCTTCGCCACCGACGTCGGAGTGCGCGGGCGCGACAGATTCGCGGGCAAGCCTGTCGTGGAATCCGGGGTCAAACGAGCGATCAACGAACCCGATGGCATGATCGCCGATGCGCTCCGCGCCGCGGACGATCCCGCCGCAGCGACCGTCGCCGATTCGGAGTTCGGCGAAAAGCCCTCCACCGCACCGGCTCCCGGCGCCATCGGGTGGGGCACTCGGCTGCGGCAGATCCTGCTGACCGGCGTCAGCTACATGATCCCGTTCGTCGCGGCGGGCGGCCTGCTCATCGCGCTCGGCTTCCTACTCGGCGGCTACGAGATCTCCGAGAAGGCCAAGTCCATCGTCCTGGACAACTCGCTCGGCGCGCTGCCCGACGGCGGTCTGGCCACCTACCTCGGTGCGGTCATGTTCCAGCTCGGCTCACTCGCCTTCGGCTTCCTGGTCCCCGCACTGGCCGGCTACATCGCTTTCGCCATCGCCGACCGGCCGGGCCTCGCACCCGGATTCACCGCCGGAGCGGTCGCGGTCTTCGTCGGCGCCGGGTTCCTCGGCGGTCTGGCGGGTGGAGTGATCGCCGGATTCGCGGCCCTGTGGATCGCGAAACTTGCTGTCCCGCGGTGGGCCAGGGGGCTGATGCCGGTCGTGGTGATCCCGCTGTTCGCGTCGCTGGTCGTCGGCGCGGTGATGTTCATCGTGCTCGGCAAACCACTCGCCGCCGTGACCACCGGACTCACCAACTGGCTCAATGGCCTGTCCGGCACGTCGGCGGTGTTCCTCGGCATCATCCTTGGGTTGATGATGTGCTTCGACCTCGGCGGACCGGTCAACAAGGCCGCCTACTCGTTCGCCGTCGCCGGTCTCAGCGTCACCGACACCGCCTCCCTGCGCATCATGGCCGCGGTTATGGCCGCGGGCATGGTGCCTCCGCTGGCCATGGCGCTGGCCACTACGATCAGGCCCGGCCTGTTCACCACCGCCGAACGCGAAAACGGCAAGGCCGCGTGGCTGCTCGGCGCGTCCTTCATCTCCGAAGGCGCGATCCCCTTCGCCGCCGCCGACCCGCTGCGCGTCATCCCATCCATGATGGCGGGCGGCGCCGTGACCGGAGCGCTGATCATGACCACCGGCACTACGCTGAGCGCACCGCACGGCGGCATCTTCGTCTTCTTCGCCGTGGGACACCTGCTCTGGTTCCTCGCCGCACTGGCTGCCGGAGCGGTCGTCGGAGCACTCTGCGTCACGGTGGCCAAAGAACTCGTCCGGGCTCGTCCTGCCACCTCCCCCGCAACCGTCACCGTTGTATAAACCCGTCCCACAAGGAGTTCCACCATGGCACACGCGACCGTCGCAGTCGGCTCATCCATCGGTTTACACGCCCGCCCCGCCAACATCATCGCTGAAGTCGTTCAGGCAGCGGGCGTTCCCGTGACGCTGTCCGTCGTCGGCGGCGAGCCCGTCGACGCAGGTTCAGCGCTCATGATCATGACCCTCGGCGCCACCCAGGGCACCGCGGTCGTCGTCACCAGCGACGACCAGGTGGTCCTGGACAAGGTCGCCGAACTGGTCGCCGCCGATCTCGACGCCTGAGTGCCGAGTCCGCGGTCGCCTAGGCGGTGGCCGCGCGGGCCCGATTCGGCCGAGAATGGGTGAGATGACGGCACGGCGTACCGAGTATGTGGCCGCCGATTCGGTGGCCACACGATGGGAAGCGCTGCCCGCGCGATCGGACGCACGCTCCTGGACGGATCCGGTGTGGTATGCCGCCTACGGCTCGAACATGAGCTTGACGCGGTTGCGCACCTATTTGCGCGGTGGCAAGCCTGAAGGCGGAGCGCTGACCCTGCCCGGCTGCCGTGATCGAGCCGATCCGATCCGCTCGGTGCCCTTAATGCTCCCGGGCCTGTTGTACTTCGCCACCGAATCGCTGACCTGGACCGGTGGCCGAGCGTTCTACGACCCGGCCGGCCGGAGCGAGATCGCCGTGCACGCCCACCTCGTCACCGCCGCCCAGTTCTCCGACATCATGGCCCAGGAGATGTACCGCGCCCCCGGCGCCGACCTGGATTTGGTCAAGGTGATAGACAGTGGCACAACGGCACTAGGGCCCGGCCGGTACGAAACCTTGGTCCGCGCCGGAACACACGAAAGCCATCCCGTCCTGACCTTCACGGCACCCTGGCGCTACCGCGACCTACCCGGCAACCCACCCTCCCCCGCCTACCTCCGACACCTCGCCACCGGCCTGTCCGCCGCACATCACTGGACCACCGCGACCACCGCGGCCTACCTCGCGACCCGCCCCGGCGCGGACCGCCGATGGACACCCGATTCCGTCGATGCGCTCCTTCGCGCGGATTTGTGGGGCTGACCGCTTGGAGCGCGCTGGCGTCGGCGGTATCGCGCAGCTACGGCGACTGGCCGCGAAACCGCCGTTCACAGAGCGGCGACGAGAGCGGCGCTCTCGCGGGCGCAACCGTAGCCGATGGTGATGCCGGAACCGCCGTGGCCGTAATTGTGGATCACGGGGATGCCGGGCAGCGCTGAGGTGTCGAGTTCGAGCCGGACTTCGCTGCGGCCGGGGCGCAGACCGACGAGGGTTTCCAGAACCCGACTGTCGGCCAAGGCGGGGGCCAGGTCGCGGCAGCGCGCCAGAATCGACCGAGTCAGTTCGGCGTTCGGAGTGGTGTCCCACTCGCCGAGGTCCAGAGAGCCGCCGAGAACGCAGTCGTTCGCGCGGGGGTGGACGTAGGCGCGACCGAGCGGGTGGGCCTCGTCGCGCAGCGACATCGACAGCCCCGGGTTCGCGACGCGCACGATCTGGCCGCGGATCGGATACACCTCGGGGTCGTCGACGAGTTCGGCGGCGCGCAGTCCCGCGCAGTTGATCACCACGTCCGGGCACAGGTCGCCGAGGTCGTCGAGCCGGTGAATGGTGCGCAACACCCACCGCGCCCCGGCAGCGTCCACCTGGTCGCGCAGATACGGCAGGTAGGTCGGCATCTCCACCAGCGGAACGGCGAACCGGAAGCCGAAGGAGTAGCCGCGCGGCAATTCAGCCTGGTCGGCGGCGCGGAAGGAACGGACCGACCGCGACCACACGGGGACCGCGGGCTCGCCGCGGTAGAGCGCCGTGGACTCGCACATCCGCACGCCCGGCGTGCCCGCCGCGGCCAAGACCGCCAAACGCTCGAATGTCGTTTCGCTCCATGCTCGAACGCGCTCGACCGGGCCCGCCGCAGTCGGAAACCAGACGGCGGCGGCCAGGAAAGAGGTCGTCGCCGTGATCGGCTCGGCACTGACAATCGTGACGTCGTGCTTGTCACGCAGCAGTTCCGCCGCGGTGGAAAGACCCGAGATGCCCGAACCGAGGACGACGATCCGCATGCGACGAACCTATCGTCGGACTCGGTGCGGCGGCATTTCCGCAGCACCGTCCGTGGGAGGCCGCCGCGACTCCCGAGCGGCGGCGCTAGTCTTCGTCGTCGAGCGAAGTGACCCCGCTGGTCACGGCCACGAACGGCAGCTGCTGTCCCCAGCAGCCGGCGAGGACGGTGCTCCCCGCCGCGAACCCACCGCGGCTCTCCATGGCCTGGGCGATGTCGACGCGCGGACCCGACGTCTCAGCGGAGCCCACCAGCGCACACATCCAGGTTTCCCCGTCCGGCTGGCTTCCCACCTTGATGCTCCCCTCTTCCTGGGTGTCCGCCGACAAGGTCGGTGCCGCGACGGCGAGTCCCGCCCCAGTCGCGGCGAACACCCCTGCCGAGCCCACTGTCGCGGCGATTCGGACGGCGATTCGAAACATGTCATGCCTCCCATCGGTATGGCCCATGCGGCCGAGGTTGCCCACGCGACGCCGTTCAAACGCGGCGACCCCCGGTGGTCGAGCGGTATCCGAGCGGCGATCTCGCACCGCAACGGCCGACTAGCGACGGAAACCTTGGGTATCCGGCCAGCATGGACGCTGGGCGCGCGACCGTCGGTGTGGAAGAAGAGTTCCTGTTGGCCGATCCGGGAACCGGAGCCCCGGTGGCAAAGAACGTCGAAGTGGCTCGGACGGCAAAAGAGAGCGGCATCGATCTGCAACTCGAACTGACGCGCTGCCAACTGGAGGCCAACACCGCGGTGCACACCGACATCGCCGCGCTCCACCGGGAGCTGCGCGAGCTGCGGCGCAGCATCGCCGCCTGTGCGGAGCGGAACGACGCGCGCCTGCTCGCGGTGGGCATCCCACCGACGGCGCCGACCGAGGTCCCGGTCACCGACACCCCACGCTATCAGCGCATCGCCGACAACTTCGGCATGCTCGGACACGAGCAGGGGCTGTCCGGGTGCCACATCCACGTCGGCATCCCGGATCGTGAGACGGCGGTGCAAGTCGGCAACTATCTGCGGCCGTGGCTGCCGCTGCTGCTGGCGCTGACGGCCAACTCGGCGCTTTACCGCGGCGTCGAGACCGGCTACGCCAGTTGGCGCAGCATCCTGTGGCGACGGTGGCCGAGCGCGGGACCACCGCCGTACTTCTCCTCCTCGCGCGACTACGACGCCATGGTCGAGATGATGCTCAGCAGCGGAACCATCCTGGACCGAAAGATGATCTACTGGGACGTCCGCCCGTCGATCTCGTTCCCGACCGTCGAAGTGCGGGTCAGCGATATCCCCGCCACCGTCGAGGAGACCGCGCTGCTGGCCGCGCTGGTGCGCGCGACAGTGGTGATGGCGCGGAAGTCCTTGGCAGCCGGTCGGATCGCGCCCGCGGTCCCGGCCGGGGTACTGCGGGCGGCGTATTGGAAAGCCGCGCGTTCAGGGCTCGCTGGGGACGGGGTGGACCCGTTCGACTGCCACGTGGAGCCCATCCGCACCCTGCTGGGCAGGCTGATCGACCACGCCGCTCCCGCCCTCGAGGAAGCGGGTGACCGCCAGTTCGTGGACGAGGCGTTCGCCGCCGTCTTGGCCCGCGGCAACGGTGCGCACCGTCAGCTCGCGGCATTCCGCGCCCGCCGCGACGTGGGTGACGTCATCCGTGAGGTGGCAGGTGCGACTCTTGAAGGATGCGGGTAGCCGCCGCACCGGCGGTGTCGGCCCCGTCAGCCGAGGGCGACCGCAGCGAGCCGCGGAGAGGTCGGATGCGCGGAACCACCCGCGGGTTCGATCGTGACGGCGAGGATATCCGCCGGATCGAATCGGGTGAGCACCCCCGCCTGCGGCACACTGGTCAACACCGCCGCCGAGCGCGGGACTCCGGAGGAGACCAGCCAGAGCTGGTAGGCCTGCCCCGGAGGGGGTGCGGGCACCGCTTCGAACGTCACCGCGACAGCCTCGAGCCGCGCCGAGGTGCGCACAGTGAGCGTGCCCCCGCCGGGCAGCTGCGCGACATGGGATCTCGAATCCGGTTGTACCAGTATCTGTTCGGCGGTGAACCGCACGGCATGGTTGCCGATGGTCCGCTCGGCGATCACGATGCCACCCGCCCCGCCCCCGGCGACCACGGCGGCGACAGCGAGCCAGACCAGCCGCGGCACCCGACCGACCACCGCTGTGCCGCGCCGTTCGGGTGGTGGCGCGTGGCCGGTCGATTGGTCGAGCGCCTGCAGGACCTTCGACTCCAGCGTCGGCGGCGGATTCACCGCCTCGGACATGCTCAGCGCCGTCAGCGTCTCCCTGACCCGGTGCACGGTGGCGGCGAATGCTATTGCGGTGACGGAATCCGCCTTTGCCACACGGTTTTCGATGCTGCGGCGTTCGATCTCGGCTACCGCGTCCATCGCGTAGGGATAGGCCAGGTCGAGCAGGTCCGTGTGGGGCTGCCCGGTCTCGGTCATTGCTGATCACTTCCAGTGAGACAGGTTCGGAGCCGTGCGAGCCGGTCCCGTACACGGCCTTCGACAGTAGGTGGAGGGATGGTCGGCGACCGCGCCGCAGGTTCGGTCGTCCGTATGGCCGCCGGAAAATCCGCTGGGCGACCGCACGACAGAAGTCGGTCGACGCGTTCTCGTCCCCCGCTCCGAACGCGCCGACCGAGTCGATCGCTCGACAGACCTCGACCACATCGGCCCTCCGGACAAACCGGGCACGCCCCCCGCGCCGACTCGCCCGCACCAGCGCGCAGACGGATCGGCGAGAACTCCGGATCAACCTGCATGATTGGATTTCGCGACGGGCCACCCGGCGGATTGGCTCATCGCCACATTCCACGAATTCGGTGTCGGTCTGCCGCCAGCGGCGCGGGCACCCTACCTATCAGGGAGATCGCCTCCGATTTGCGGACTGCACGCCGCCGACGATCTCCGGGGCATTTCCGACCGTAGGGGAGCACCGCACCGCCCCCACCGGACGATCCCGTGCTTACCCGGTAGCGTCGGCGCGACAGATGGAACCAGGTGATCGATAAGGGTTTTCGTCGGTGTCGCGGAAGCGGTCGGACTGCACCGCGGCAGGGCTCCGGGATAGATGTGCCGGAACAGTTCGGTGCAACATTGATCGCGGTTCATCGTGCTCCGGAACGAGCGCAGCATCCCGCTCGACCAGCTTCTGCCAGTGCCATGCGGAAGGCAGGGAGATCGCGCTATAACCTCACCGGCTGCGGCTCCTACACCGGTTTGGTGGTGGGCGGAATTCTCATTCCGCCGGCATCTGGCGATGCGATCCCCACCACGAGCGGTGACGGCCGCGACGCAAGCAGGCAAACACCAGTTTCGGCTGGCAGAAGGCGCTTTCGTCGCGAACGAACGCCTTGGTCGTTCGGCTGGGGTGGCATCGCGGCGTGTGCTGACCCCGGACCTGATGGGGTAAGTTGACCACAGACTACTTACTCTGCGCCGTGCCCAGTGCGCCAGAGGTTCGACACGCAGCGGAGGCAGAAGTGGCGCATTGCGGCCCGACGAGCGGAAGCAAACCCGAGTATCCCTCCCGTGTGCCGTCGACTTCCGGTCACGTCCCCGGATGGCGCGCCGCTCACACGGGAGGTGGACTGTGAGTGCCGACGGCACACCCCGGACCCTGGAAGTCCAGGTGCGTTCGGCGGACGACGTCGTGATCGTCACCGTGCACGGCGAAATCGATATGGCATCCGCGCCGCATTTGCAGTCGGCGCTCGAGGAAGTCATGGGCGAGACGCCACCCACCGTCGTCGTAGATATGTCGAACGTCGGATTCCTCGGCTCGGCCGGTCTGAGCGTCCTGCTCGCCGCGTCGGCGGCGACCGGTTCCGGTGGACTGCGGGTGGTGCCGAGCGTCGCGGCGCGACGGCCGATCGAGGTGACCGCGCTGGACCGGCTGCTCACCATATTCGACACCGTGGAGGCAGCACTGGCGGCCGACGAGCCGCAGTCGCGAAACTGAGCGAGAGCTCCTCGAACGGTTCCGGCGTCACGCCGACGTGGTCGACGAAATTCCTTCGTCCTCGCGGATACCGTCGTCGGCCGACGTGTTCAGGGTGAACCAGAACCGTGTGCCTTCGGTGTACGCGGGATCAATCCAGATCCGCCCACCGTGGTACTCGACGATCTTCTTGCACAGCGCCAATCCGATTCCGGTACCACTGTATTCGTCGCGACTGTGTAGTCGCTGAAAGATCACGAACACCTTCTCGGCGAACTCGGGGGCGATACCGATGCCATTGTCCGACACCGACAGCAGCCAGCCCGCAGGGCCCTGCGGTTCGCACGTAATGCGCAACGCCGGAGGCTGATCGGGGCTGCGGAACTTGATCGCGTTGCCGATCAGGTTCTGCCACAGCATGCTCAGCAGCGTCGGATCGCCGGTGATTTCGGGCAGTTCGTCAGGAAACTCGATGCGGGCGCCGGTGTCCTCGCAGGCGGCGGCGAGGTTCGTCAGGGCCTTGTCCAGGGTCTTGTCGAGGCGGGTGGGCTCGTTACGGTCGGTGACCCGTCCGACGCGGGAGAAGGTGAGCAGGTCATTGATCAGCACCTGCATCCGCTTCGCGCCGTCTACCGCGAAGTCGATGTACTGCTTGCCGCGCTCGTCGAGCTGGTCGCCGTACCGCTTCTCCAGCAGCTGGCAGAACGAGGCCACCTTGCGCAACGGCTCCTGCAGGTCGTGGGAGGCGACGTAGGCGAACTGCTCCAGTTCAGCGTTGGAACGGCGCAGTTCGGTCGTCTGCGCGTCCAGGTCCGCGGCCTGCTCCGCGAGCAGCGACTCCTGTGCGCGGGCAGACGCCAGTTCCTCAACGATCCGGCGGCGCATGCTCTCGACCGCCGCTGCGACGGTGGCGAGGTCGGCGGGCCCGCGCACGCTGATGCGATGGTGGAAGTCGCCTTGTCCGACGCGCAGCGACGCGGACTGCAGATAGGCGAGTGGCCTGACGACGAGGCGACGCACCAGGGTCGTCAACGCGACGCCCGCCAGCAGGAAGACCACCACCATGCCGGTGAGCACGGCGTTGCGCGTGGTGCGCATTCGGTCGAGTTCGCGGCGATCTCCGTCGATGGCAGCGGCGAGATCGCGGTTTTGGCTGTCCAATCGGCCGCGCAGCTCGTCGAAGACTTCGTTGCCGCGCACCGCGTCGATCGCGCGGGAGCTGGTCTGCGACACCGCGGCCACCAGCGGTTCGGCGTAGCCGTCGCGCCACCGCTGTGCGGAGTGTTCCACTCCGTCCAGGTCGGCGAGCAGCCCGGGACGGCCCGCCAGCAGCTCACGAATGCGCGCGGCCGACCTGGCTTCCTCCTGCTTGCCCTCGGTGTAGGGCGCGAGAAACCGCGGATCGCCCGCGATAGCGTACCCGCGCAGCCCGGTCTCCTGGTTGACCAGCGCACTCTGCAGCCGGTACGCCTCGGCGGCAGCGGGCTGCGTCTCGTTCACCAGCCGGTCGGTGACCCGGTTGGTCTCGGTGATCACGCGGGCACCCGCGAACGCGCCGACGACCACCACGAGGATCATCAGTGCCAGTACCAACTGGAACCAGGCGCGCGCGGTCAGACGTCCGGCCAGACCGGTGTTCGGTATCGCTGTCGTCATGGTTCGTCCTGATCTCGGCTCCATCGCAGATACATGACAGCCACGTCGTCGTCCAGTCCACCCGCCTCCTGGGCCGACGCCTCGACGCGGCCGATGAGCTGGTCGACGAAGTCTTCCGGCTCCCGGGTGGTCAGCGTGCGGGCCAGCCGTAGCAGCCCGTCCTCGCCGAGCCGCGCTCCCTCGGGGCCGGTGCGTCCTTCGAACAAGCCGTCGGTGAACAACACCAGTCCGGCCCCAATCGGCAGCGACAGTTCATGGACCGGCCAATCCGCCTGTTCCGGTAGGAATCCCAGGGCGGGGCCGCCTGGCACCTCTACCCACCGCACGTCGGCTTCGGTGCACACCAGCATGCCCGGATGCCCGGCCCGAAGCACCCGGACGCTCCGCTGCCTCGGCAGCAGCACCAGACTGGTGACCGTCGCGAAGGTCTGACCGCCGGTGCGTTCGGCAAGCAAGAGCTGCTCCAGTAGCCGAAGCTGCCGTGCCCCGGTGATCCCGCTGAGAACCAGCGTGCGCCAAGCCAATCGCAAAGCCACACCCGTTGCCGCCTCGTCAGGGCCGTGCCCGGACACATCGCCGATCACGGCGTGTACGGTGCCGTCGGCCTGCTGTACCACGTCGTAAAAATCACCGCCGAGCAACGCCTGTGCCCGCCCTGGCCGATACCGCGTGACGACGTCGGCGTGGCGTTCCCCGCGCAGCAGCGGCGTCGGCAGCAGGCCGCGCTCCAGGCGGGCGTTCTCCTGCGCCCGCATCTGCCCTGCCCGCAGTGCCGCCGTCGCGCGTTCGGCCTGTTTGCGCTGGATGGCGTACCGCACCGCGCGCGCGAACAGTTCCGGCTCGACTCGACCTTTGACCAGGTAGTCCTGCGCGCCCGCGGCGACCGCGGCCAGACCGGTGCGCTCCTCGGCGAGCCCCGTGAGGACGACGACGGCGACCTCGTCGGTGTACTCGCGCACGCGCGCCAACGCTTCTAGTCCCTGGGCATCGGGGAGATGCAGGTCCAGCAGCACGCAGTCGGGCAACTGTTCAGCAAGGCGCTCCCCCGCCTCGCACAGCGAACGAACCCACTCCAGCCGCAGGCCTGGCGTCGCGTCTGCGACCAGTTCCTCGACGAGGAGGGCATCCGCCGCGTCGTCCTCGACGAGCAACAGCGATGATTCCCGGTGAAACCAGGACACCATGGTGTCCAGCTCGCCTTGCTCGTCGACCATCGACTACCGTCTCCTTTCCCTCCTGCGAGTGCTCTCGGCCGCAGTGCGGCAGAACGGCAGAACACTGATCGAGGCGGTCGGGCCAGCATACGCAACTCGTCCTTGCCGGTGCCCGAGCACGGTCCCGCCTGGGGATGGTCGAACGGCAGAGCGCATGCCTGCTCGGCGGGCACCGTCCACCCGACATCTTCGGCGGCATTCCATGCTCCGACCTGCGGAGATGAGGAAGACGACCGATGCGTGCGCACCCCGCGCGGTTTCAGGCACACATTGCCGGGTAATTGCTCGGTCGTCGGCACCGTGTCGACGTCGATACACCGGGAGGAGGCCGTATGACAAGGACCCGCGAACACCGACTGGTGGGGGTGTCCGCGGCGGCGGCGTTGGCGGATCTCGGATTCGCCTCGGTCGCGTCCGGGGTGATCGCACGGCGACGGCCGGTGCTGGGATTGCTGGAGCGCACAAGGGCCGATTCCCGAGCCATCGAACGCATGCGGCTGCTGCGTCGCGAATTCGGTTCCGGTCCAGTGGAACTCGTTGTGCCAGGACGACGGATCGTCGTGGTACTCGACCCGGGTGACGTCGGCCGAGTGCTTGCCGATTCGCCGACACCGTTTCACCCGGCCAATCGGGAGAAGCGTGCCGCGCTGCGACAATTCCAGCCGCACGGTGTCCTCTTGTCCGACGGCCCGATTCGTGCACAGCGCCGAGCGCTGAACGAGGCCGCGCTGGACGCGGGCGAGCCCCTGCATCGACTCGCGGGGCCGTTCGCCGCGGTCGTCGCGACCGAGGCGCGCGAAGTCGTCGTGTCCGCGCTGCACCGGGGTCACCTGGACGCGTCAGAGTTCACGGTGCACTGGTGGCGACTGGTGCGACGGCTGGTGCTCGGCGACCGGGGCCGCGACGACAGCACACTGACCGACGAACTCTGGCGACTGCGCTCGGCGGGCAACTGGTCGTTTCTGGCGCCTGCGCACCGCAGGCAGCGCGACCTGTTCACCAATCGCCTGTACCGCTATGTCGAGTCCGCCCAACCCGACAGTCTGGCCGGGGCACTGGCCGCTCTCCCGGCGGGGGGCGCCACAGACCCCGTCGGGCAGATTCCGCATTGGTTGTTCGCGTTCGATGCCGCGGGGATGGCGCTGAGCCGAGCGCTTGCGGTGCTGACGACCCACCCACAGCAGCACGCCCGCGCGTTGGCCGACGCCGCCGATCCGGGTCGTCTGGACCTGCGGAACTACCTGCGGGCCTGTGTGCTCGAGTCGGTGCGGCTGTGGCCGACCACGCCGACGATCCTGCGGGACGTCACCACCGACACGCAGTGGCGCGACGGCGACGAGCGCTTCACCATCCCGGCGGGTGCCGCGCTGATGATCGCGGTCCCGGCCTTCCATCGGGATCCCGACCTACTTCCGTTCGCCGACGAGTTCGTTCCGGACATCTGGCTCGACGGCCGCGCGGAACAGTATCCGCAACTGGTGCCGTTCAGCGCGGGCCCAGCCGACTGCCCCGGCCGCAACCTCGTCCTGTTCGTCACGAGCACGCTGCTCGCGCACTTGCTGACCGCCGCCGAATTCCGACTGCGGTCCACGCCACAGCCGGACCCGAGCGCTCCGCTGCCGGTGACGTTGAACAACTTCGGACTCGACTTCGCGGTCGAGCCTTGCATGACACAAACCCGCTAGCACCTGCGAGCGCTCCGATACGGCTGCCGATCGCGGGAGCGATCCTTCCACGATCGCGATCGCGGAGTTGGCGCGGCTCTCGCTATTGCAGCTGCCGCGCGACCGGGCCGGGCGCACGGCACAATCCGGCGGCACAGAGAACCGGCCGCGCTCGGAAATACCCACCGACCACGGCCGATTCGCCGTCGCAGCGCTCTACGGCTGGTTCGCGCCCGCGATACCGCCGATGATGCCGCCGATCACACAGCCGGGCAGGAACCCGACGATGAAGAACAGGAGACCGATCAGCGCGCCGACGGCGCAGCCGATCAACACACCTGCCACGGTGGTGCCCGCGTCACCGATGAACTGTGGCGCACCAAGTTCCGGGACGGCGGCGCCGACCGGCGTCAACGTCAGCGTGGTCGCGGCCGCGTCGACTTCCGGCACCACCCTGACCTGCTGACCGGCCACGCTCTGCAGAGTGGTCGGCACCGTCGCGACCACCGCGCCGTCCGGCGCGAGCACCGCCACCTCCGCGTCCGGCGTCAAGCCGAACGTGCCGGAGGCCAGCGTGACGGTCGCGCTCGACCGGTCGGGTGCGACGGCCGCCGTGTAGGCGACACCGTGGTCGACACCACTGATCACCTGGTCGGACACCTCGGCCTGACCGTGGGCGGTGGCCGCGGTGACTCCGGTGGCGGCAATGGTCAGCAGCGTGGTCGCTACCAATTTCCTTATCCTCATGAGACTTTCCAATCATCCAGCCGATATGAGTGTGGCGTTCCCCGGAAAACGGCCATGAAACATCACTCATCATGCGCTCCCGACATGACGATGTCGAGATCTGTGGATAATCGAATTGTCTTGCACAATCATATATTTCGATATTCCCCGAGAACTGGGGGGTTGATCTTTCGTACTATTCCAATTCTCCTTCGGTCTCCAGGTAGACCTGACGCAGCCGATCGAGGGTGGCCGGTTCGGGGTGCTCCCAGAGCTTGCGCTCGGCGGCCTCCAACAGCCGCTCTGCGATACCGTGCAGCGCCCACGGGTTGGACTGCTCCATGAACTTGCGGTTCACGTCATCGAAAACATAACTCTCCGAGAGCTTCTCGTACATCCAGTCGGCGACGACATTGGTGGTGGCGTCATAGCCGAACAGGTAGTCGACGGTCGCCGCCATCTCGAAGGCGCCCTTGTAACCGTGCCTGCGCATGGCCTCCAGCCAGCGCGGGTTCACCACGCGGGCACGGAACACTCGCGAGGTCTCCTCCGACAGGGTCCGCGTGCGCACCGCGTCGGGGCGGGTGCTGTCGCCGATGTAGGCCTCGGGGTTCCTGCCGGTCAACGCCCGAACGGTGGCGACCATGCCACCATGGAACTGGAAATAGTCGTCGGAGTCGGCGATGTCGTGCTCGCGGGTGTCGGTGTTCTTGGCGGCCACCGCGATGCGCCGGTACGCGCCGCGCATGTCCTCGGCGGCGGGCGCGCCGTCGAGATCGCGGCCGTAGGCGTAGCCGCCCCACGTGGTGTACACCTGCGCGAGGTCGTCGTCGGTGCGCCAGCTCTTCGAATCGATCAGCTGGAGCAGGCCGGCACCGTAGGTGCCAGGCTTGGAGCCGAAGAGTCGGGTGGTCGCGCGGCGCCGGTCGCCGTGCTCGGCGAGGTCGGCCTCGGCGTGCGCGCGCACGTAGTTCGATTCGGCGGGCTCATCCAGGTCGGCGACCAAGCGGACCGCGTCGTCCAGCAGGGCGAGCACATGAGGGAAGGCGTCGCGGAAGAAGCCGCTGATGCGCACGGTGACATCGACCCGGGGGCGGCCCAGTTCCGCAAGCGGGATCACCTCGAGTGTGGTGACCCGGCGGCTCGCCTCGTCCCACACCGGTCGGACACCCAGCAGCGCAAGGACTTCGGCGATATCGTCGCCCGAGGTGCGCATTGCGGAGGTGCCCCACACCGACAAACCCACCGATCGCGGGTACTCGCCGTGGTCGGCTTTGTACCGGTCCAGCAGCGATTCCGCCATAGCCTGACCGGTTTCCCAGGCCAGGCGCGACGGCACAGCCTTCGGGTCGACCGAGTAGAAATTGCGCCCGGTCGGCAGCACATTGATCAGGCCGCGCAGCGGAGAACCGCTCGGGCCCGCCGGGATGAACCCGCCGTCGAGCGCGTGCAACACCCGCTCGATTTCCGCGCCGGTCCGGCGCAGGCGCGGCACCACCTCGGTAGCCGCGAACCGCAGCACCCGGCGGACCTCCGCATTGTCGGTGATGCCGTCGACCGCGTCCGGCGACCAGTTCGCGGCCTGCAATGCCGAAACCAGTTGCCGGGCCCGGCCTTCAACGGCGTCGACGCGCTCACGCGCCTCGGTTCCGGACTCGTCGAGGCCGAGCGCTTCACGTAGGCCGGGCACCGAACGCTCGCCGCCCCAGAGTTGACGGGCACGCAGCATTGCCAGCACCAGGTCGAGTTCGGCATCCCCAGCGGGCGCCTGGCCGAGCACGTGCAAACCATCGCGGATCTGCACGTCCTTGATCTCGCACAGCCAGCCGTCGACGTGCAGCAGCATGTCGTCGAAGGACTCCTCGTCCGGGCGCTCGGTGAGACCTAGATCGTGGTCCATCTCGGCGGAGCGCATCAACGTCCAGATCTGCTGGCGGATGGCGGGGAGCTTGGCCGGGTCGAGGGCGGAGATGTTTGCGTGCTCGTCGAGCAGCTGTTCCAGACGCGCGATGTCGCCGTAGCTTTCGGCCCGGGCCATCGGCGGGATCAAATGGTCGACCAGCGTGGCGTGCGCGCGCCGCTTGGCCTGGGTGCCCTCGCCGGGGTCGTTCACCAGGAACGGGTAGATCAGCGGCAGGTCGCCGAGCGCGGCGTCGGTGCCGCACGAGGCGGACATACCGAGCGTTTTGCCGGGCAGCCACTCCAGATTTCCGTGCTTGCCGAGGTGCACCATCGCGTCGGCGGCGAAGCCCTCGGGCGCGCTGAGCCAGCGGTAGGCGGCCAAGTAGTGGTGGCTAGGCGGCAGGTCGGGGTCGTGGTAGATGGCGACCGGATTCTCGCCGAAGCCGCGCGGCGGCTGCACCATCAGCACGACGTTGCCGAAACACAATGCCGCGATCACGATCTCGCCATTCGGGTCGGACGAGCGGTCGACGTAGAGCGCGCCAGGCGGCGGGCCCCACGCCTCGACGACGGCTTCACGCAGATCCTCGGGCAGCGTGTCGAACCATGCGGCATAGGTGGCCGCGCCGATGCGGATCGGATTGCCCTCCAACTGTTCGGAGGTCAGCCAGTCCGGATCCTGTCCGCCCGCCGCGATGAGGGCGTGGATAAGGGCGTCTCCGTCGCGTTCGTCCAGGCCTGGGACCTCGCCGGGATCGCCGAGATCGTATCCGGCGGCACGCATTTCGGTGAGCAGCCGGATCGCGCTCGCCGGGGTGTCCAAGCCGACGGCATTGCCGATGCGGGCATGCTTGGTCGGGTAGGCCGACAGCATGACGGCGACGCGCTTGCGGGCGGCGGGAACGTAGCGCAGGCGGGCGTAGCGCGTCGCGATACCCGCGACGCGAGCCGCACGTTCGGCGTCGGGAACGTAGGTCGACAGGCCGTCGGCATCGAACTCTTTGAACGAGAACGGGACCGTGATGATCCGGCCGTCGAACTCCGGCACGGCGACCTGTGTGGCGACGTCCAGTGGCGACAGGCCGTCGTCGCTCGCCTCCCACTGGGCGCGGCCGGTGGTCAGACAGAGTCCCTGCAGGATGGGCACATCCAGATCGGCGAGCGCGCCGACATCCCAGGCCTCGTCCTCGCCGCCGGCGGAGGCGGTGGCGGGTTTGCTTCCTCCCGCGGCCAGCACTGTGACCACCAGGGCGTCGGCCTGCCGCAGGGTGGCGAGGAGTTCCGGCTCAGCAGTACGCAGCGACGCGCAGTACAGCGGCAGCGGGCGCGTTCCCGCGTTTTCGAGCGCGGTGCACAGGGCGTCGATATAGGCGGTGTTGCCCGCGAGATGCTGTGCGCGATAATAGATCACCGCGACCGTGGGCCCGTCGACCGGCGCCGCGGCACGGTCCAGTTCACCCCAGCTGGGCAGCTGGACCGGCGGCTCGAAGCCGTGCCCGGTGAGCAGCACCGTGTCGGACAGGAAGTTGTGCAGCTGACGCAGGTTGCCCGGGCCGCCCGCGGCGAGGTAGTTGTGCGAGTCGGCCGCGACACCGCCCGGCACGGTCGAGCACTCCATCAGCTCGGCGTCCGGAGCGATCTCGCCGCCGAGCGCCACCATCGGAACGCCGCTGGCGCGCAGTGCAGCCAGCCCGTCCTCCCACGCCCGCTTGCCGCCGAGGATGCGCACGATCACCAGGTCGACGCCGCCGAGCAGGCCGGGCAGATCGTCGACCAGCAGGCGAGCAGGGTTGCCCCACCGATAGTCGGCGCCGCTGGCGCGGGCACTCAGCAGATCGGTGTCGGATGTGGACAGCAACAAAAACACGGGTGGCAGCCTTCCTCGGGTGACGCGCCCATCGGGGGTTCGCTGCTCGCCGGAGAGGGTCTGGCTTTCACAGTGGCGCGACCGCACCGGATTTCCACCGGTTTCCTCGTCGTCCGCCGAGCAAGCAAATGCTACCCGCCGCCCGAGTCCGGCTTTCCCATGTGTCCTGCTCGGGGGCGGCGGCGAGGCTCCGCGGCGCCGGTGGCCGAAAAGTCGTCCACTATCCGACTAGGTCAAGTCGCCGTTCCCGTCGACGACCTTCAGGTAATAGTGGAACCGGTCGATCCGCCATCCATTCGGGGTACGCACGGTGCCCAGCGAATAGCTGCCGACGAACGTGCGGGTCTTGCCGTTTGCCGCCGAGTTCTTCACGTGGACGGCGATCGCGTCGGCATGCGCGATCGCGACGTCACCCCGAAGATCGATCAGGTGATTACCGGATTGGTGGTGCACCTCGTCCAGCTCGGCGAGCCCAGTCCGCCAGTCCTCGACGATGTCGGCCGCGGCCCGATTCCCGACCGGCCCGCCGAACCCGCCGTCGAAATCCACCGTGGGCGTGAAAACCTCCCCTAGCAACCCCTCCCACCGACGCTGGTCGGTGTACACGAACAACTTTGTGATCACCTCAACGATATCGAGCCGGTCCGCCACCGTAGCGATTTCAGACATCCGCCCACCCTAAACGACCACACCCCGCTGAACCGGATGCCCGCCACCGACGATCCGCTCCATATCGGGTGGCGTCCCTGGCGTGGTGAGCCAGCGGACACCGGGTCGGCGCGGGCCCTCCGCTTGGCGGTGTACGTAGGCTGAGGAGGCTATGGCGCGACATGTTGCTGATTCCTGTCCCGGCGTGCTGCGGCTGCACGAGGCGGCCGACGGGCCGCTGGCGCGGATTCGGGTGCCCGGCGGCCGGGTGGAGCCCGCGCAGTGGCAGGTGCTCGCCGGGGCCGCGCGCGACCTCGGGGACGGAAATATCGAGCTCACCGCGCGCGGCAACGTCCAACTGCGCCGGATATGCGACGCCACGGCCCTGACGGAACGGCTGACCGGCGCGGGTCTCCTGCCGAGCCGCACCCACGAGCGGGTGCGCAATATCGTTGCTTCTCCGCTGTCCGGACGGATCGGCGGACTGGCGAACGTGCAGGCGCTGGTACCCGCACTGGATGCCGGGCTGCTCGCCGCGCCGCGTCTGGCCGACCTGCCGGGCAGGGTGCTGTTCTCGCTCGACGACGGCCGCGGCGATGTCAGCGGACTCGCCGCCGACATCGGTGTGCACGCCGTCGCCACGGACGACTTCGCGCTGCTACTGGCCGGAAGCGACAGCGGCATCCGGATCACCGCCGACGACGCGGTCGACGTCATGCTCGCCGCCGCGCACGGCTTCCTGGAGCTGCGCGGCGACGACCCAGGCCGGTGGCGGTTGCGCGACCTCGAGCGCGGTGCTGAACGCCTAGCCGATCTCCTCGGTCTCTCACCCAGGCCCGATCGAATCGAACTCGCTGCGGGCCAGGACATTCCGATCGGCTGGCTGGAGCAGGACGACGGATTGGTCGGTCTCGGCGCCGGCGTCCGCCTCGGCTCCCTGCCCGCCCGCACCGCCGAATTCCTCGCCGCCGTCGAACGAACGGTCTTCGTGACGCCGTGGCGCAGCCTGGTCGTCACCGACCTGGAGGAATGGGCCGCCGAACAGGTGGTGCGCGTGCTCGCGCCGATGGGCCTGATCTTCGACGCCGATTCCCCGTGGCTACTGGTCAGCGCATGCGCGGGACGGCCCGGTTGCGCGAAGTCGCACACCGATGTCCGGGCCGACGCGGCGGCGGCGGTCGCAGCAGGCCGTGTGCTTCCGCCAGCTGAACGAGCCGAACGGGTAACCGGGCATGCGGAGGCGAAACCAGCTTCGCGACAAGGCATTTCGGATGCTCCGCTCCTGGCACCGGCGGAGGTCTCGGTGGCCGGACGTCAGCACTGGTCCGGCTGTGACCGCCGCTGCGGCCGCCCCCGCGGAACGGTCACCGATGTCGTGGCGACCAACGAGGGCTATCACTTCGAATAAGAGTCTGCCGTAGTGCGGCAGCACCCGAAGCCCACTCGGCGATCAGCCGAACCGGAGGCGTCCGACACCTGCTCGAGGTGGTCCGACGGCACCATCGCCGCCGAACCGGCGGCCGACTACGCGCGTGTCCCGGTTTCGCTAGTGGATTTCGAGCGTGCAGCATTTGACACTGCCGCCCGCCTTGAGTAGTTCGGACATCTCGATACCGACCGGATTGTAGCCGCGTGCGCGGAGAGCTTCGCTCAGTTCGGTGGCGCGGCTGCTGAGGAAGACGTTGAATCCATCGCAGACGCCGTTCAACCCGAGTACCGCCGCGTCGGCGTCGGTGGCAAGGATCGCGTCGGGGTAGAGGTCGGCGAGGGTCGCGCGGGCCGCCGCACTGAAAGCGGGCGGATAGTAGGCGACGGTACTGGAGTCCAGCGGCAGCAGGACTGTGTCCAGGTGATAGAAACGCGGATCTACCAGTTCCAGGGAGACCACGGGCAAGGAGAAGTGGCGGGACACCTCCTCATGCGCCGCCAGTGAGCTTCGGAACCCCACGCCAGCCAACAACCGGTCGCCGACCAGGAGGAAGTCACCCTCCCCCTCGTTCAGTTCCTCGGCGCCGACCACACCGGCTAGCCCGAGCTCCGCGAATCGCCGGTGATAGGCCGGCCCCTCGGCGGCACGTTCGGGGTGGGTGAAGCGGGCGGACATCGCGCGGTCCCCCACGATCAGCCCGCCGTTGGCGGCGAACACCATGTCGGGCAGGCCCGGAAGACCGGGCACCACATCGACCTTGTGTCCATACTCCTCGTAGCTGGCGCGCAGTGTCTCCCACTGCGCGATCGCCAGGCAGCGGTCGACGGGCTCATCGGGGTTCATCCAGGGATTGATCGAGTAGGTGACGTCGAAGTGATCCGGGCGGCACATGACAAACCGTCGCGGCGACGGACGACGTGCGGCGGACTCGGCCTGGAGAGTGGCTACAGATGTCAACGGTGGCTCCGGAGGTCGGCGTGAACTTTCAACTCCAACGACCGTAATTCGCCTGCTATTGTGCCAGGAACAGCAATTCATTGCGTAGATTGCCTTGCACACGGTTGATCATTGCGTGAAGCTAGAGGAAGTGTGACGTGGACAACCTCGATCGCCGAATTCTCGAACATCTCCTCGGGCACGCGCGCGCCTCGTTCCAGGAGATCGGCAGCGCGGTCGGACTGTCCGCGCCCGCGGTGAAGCGCCGGGTCGACCGGTTGGTCTCGAGCAAACAGATCACCGGGTTCACCGCCCTCGTCAATCCGGCCGCGCTCGGATGGAAGACCGAGGCATACGTCGAGGTCTATTACCGCGACAACATCTCCCCGGGCGAGCTGAAGCGCAGCCTGGAACCGATCCCTCAGGTGGTCGGCGTGTGGACGATCGCGGGCGAGGCCGACGCCCTGGTGCATGTGATGGCTACCGACATGGCCGAGATCGAGGTGACCGTCGAGCGGATTCGCGAGAACGCACGTGTGGGGCGCACCCGCAGTTCGATCGTCATGTCACGGATACTCGAGCGTCCGAGGACCTGATCGGGCCCTGCCGCGGCACACGAAGCCCGCGACCCGAGCCGCCCACGCCACCTCATAGGGTGGACCGCATGCCCGACGTACGTGCCAGCTACCTGACCGACGGAGCCGAGATCTACCGGCGCTCGTTCGCGACGATCCGCGCCGAAGCCGATCTGAGCGGGTTCCCCCCGGACGTGGCACAGGTGGTCGTGCGGATGATCCACGGCAGCGGCCAGGTGGATCTGGCGCAGGACATCGCCTTCTCCACCGGCGTCGTCGCGTCCGCACGAGCGGCGCTGCGCGCGGGCGCGCCGATTCTGTGTGACGCGACCATGGTGGCCTCCGGGGTGACCCGCAAGCGACTGCCCGCCGACAACGAGGTGATCTGTACCCTCGGCGATGCCCGCGTACCGGAACTTGCCGCGACGTTGGGCACTACCCGCTCTGCTGCCGCGCTCGAGCTCTGGCGCGACCGTCTCGACGGCGCGGTCGTCGCCATCGGCAATGCCCCGACGGCCCTGTTCCATTTGCTCGACCTGCTCGACGCGGGAGCGCCGCGACCGGCTGCCGTACTCGGCATCCCGGTCGGGTTCGTCGGCGCCGTCGAGTCCAAGGACGCGCTGATCGATCTCGGCGCCGTCGAGTATCTCACGGTTCGAGGCAGGCGAGGCGGCAGCGCCATCACCGCGTCCGCGCTCAATGCGATTGCGAGCGAACAAGAATGAGCATTCACAGCCCTGGCAAACTGTGGGGCATCGGGCTCGGCCCCGGTGATCCCGAGCTGGTTACGGTCAAGGCGGCCAGGGTTATCGGCGTGGCCGATGTCGTCGCGTTCCACAGCGCTCGCCACGGCCGCAGCATCTCCCGCAGCATCGCCGCGCCGTACCTGCGGTCCGGCCAGCTGGAGGAGCACCTCATCTATCCGGTGACCACCGAGACAACCAACCACCCCGGCGGCTACCAAGGCGCGATCGACGAGTTCTACGAGCAGGCCGCCGAGCGGCTCGCCGGACACCTGGCGGCGGGCCGTTCGGTCGCGCTGCTCGCCGCGGGCGACCCACTGTTCTACAGCTCGTATATGCACATGCACCGGCGCCTCGCCGACCGCTTCGAGGCCGAGATCATCCCCGGCATCACGTCGGTAAGCGCAGCGTCGGCCGCATTAGGGACACCGCTGGTCGAGGGTGAGCAGGTGCTCACCGTCCTGCCCGGCACCATGCCCACCGACGAGCTCACCCGGCGACTGCGCGACACCGACGCCGCCGCGATCATGAAGCTGGGACGCACCTACCCCGGTGTGCGCCGGGCTCTTGCGGATTCCGGACGCCTCGCAGGCGCGTACTACGTCGAGCGCGCGAGCACGGCAGACCAGCGCGTCCTGCACGCCGACTCGGTCGACGATACCGAGGTCCCTTACTTCGCCATCACCCTCGTCCCCGGCCCGGAGCCGACCACTCCGCTCCTTCGTACCGAGTCGAATTTCACTGTGGCTGAGCAGATCTCGGTTCCACAGACGGACTCGACCGAAGCCATCGGCGAAGTTGTCGTCGTCGGTTTGGGTCCCGGTGCGCCGGAGTGGACCACCGACGAGGTGCGCGCGGCCCTGGCCGAGGCCACTGATCTGGTCGGCTACACCACCTATCTGAACCGGGTGCCGGAGCGTCCGGGCCAGCGCAGGCATGCCAGCGACAATCGAGTGGAATCCGAACGCGCCACCATGGCCCTGGACCTGGCCGAGCGCGGCGCGCGCGTCGTGGTCGTCTCTTCCGGCGATCCAGGGGTTTTCGCGATGGCGGCGGCCGTGCTGGAGGAATCCACGGACCCGCGGTGGCACAGCGTTCCGGTGCGCGTGCTTCCCGGACTCACCGCGGCCAACGCCGTCGCCAGCCGGGTGGGTGCACCGCTGGGACACGACTACGCGATGATCTCGCTCTCCGACCGGCTCAAGCCCTGGGAGGTTGTCGCACAACGCCTTTCCGCCGTCGCGGCCGCCGACATGGCGATCGCGGTCTACAACCCCGCGTCGTCGCAACGCACCTGGCAGGTGGGCGCGATGCGGGACCTGCTGCTCGAGCACCGCAAGCCCGACACGCCCGTAGTACTCGGCCGCGACGTGGGCGGTCCCGCCGAGTCGGTTCGCGTGGTGACCCTTGGTGACCTCGACCCCGCGGAAGTGGACATGCGCACGCTGGTGATCATCGGTGCGTCCACCACCGCGGCGGTGGAGACCGACCAGGGCACTCGTGTCTACACCTCCCGGCGCTACGGTCACGCAGGCGACGCGGGAGTCGACGGCGCGTAAGATCTCGACCGGCTGGCTGGCGACATCTAGTCGTTCCATTCGGGTAACATTCCACTATGGAATGTTAAAGCGAAAGGGAGCAGTCGTTGACGAACACCGCGACCACACGCAAGTCGTTGAACTCCACGGCGGCGTCGTTGCTCGGATTTCTGCACGAAGGTCCCATGTCGGGATGGGACCTGGTAGCCGAGGCGCAAGACCGCATCGGCGACTTCTGGACGATCACGCAGAGTCAGGTCTATCGCGAGCTCGCCGCGATGGACGCGGCGGGGCTGGTCGAGAAGGGCGAGACCGGCGCTCGTGAACGGACACCCTATCGCCTCACCGACGCGGGACGAGAGGCGTTCCTGGCATGGATCGGCCGCGACCCCGGCGGCGAGACCATCCGGGTGCCGCTGCTGCTCACGCTCTCGTTCGGCGAGCACCTCGATCGCGATCGGCTCGATGGCATCGTCGCAGCCAACCGGGAGATCCATTTGGGACGGCTCACCGAGTATCTTGCCGAGAATCCCGAGGGGAAGTCGTCCTTCGCCCGCGCCACATTGGATTTCGGCATCCGCTACGAGAGGGCGGTGCTGGAATGGTTCGACCATCTGCCGGAGCTTCTCGACGGTTGATCGAGTCTCCTCGTACCCCGTACTCAGCGAGGCCGGATACCAGCTCGCGCTTCACGCAGCCAATCCCATGCCTGCGCAACGGTTTCCACGGTAACGGCGCCGTCGGGCAGAGGCGGGCGTTCGATCACGACGACCGGAATACCCGCCGCGCGTGCGGCGGCCAGTTTGGCGTGGGTCTGGTCGCCGCCGCTGTCCTTGGTGACGAGCACATCGATCCGATATTCCACGAGCAGCCGCGATTCGCCTTCGACCGCGAAAGGCCCTCGGGCAAGGAGAATTTCGCGATTCGGCGGCAACGGACCCTCGGGCGGATCGATGGCACGGATCAGGAACCACTGCTCAGCCTGCCCCGCGAAGGCGCTGACGCCTTGGCGGCCGATCGTCAGAAAGACGCGTTCGCCGAGCGTGGAGACAACGCGCACGGCGGCGGCGAGATCCCGCACTCGTACCCATCGATCCCCCGTTTGCGGCGACCAGCTCGGCCGCCGCAGATGCACCAGCGGAACTCCCGAATCACGCAGGGCGACAGCCGCATTGGCACTGATGGCGGCCGCGAACGGGTGCGTGGCGTCGACCACGGCCTCGATACCTTTGTCCGCGACCCAGTCGCGCAGCCCCTCGGCGCCGCCGAAGCCGCCGATCCGGACCGCGCCCTCCGGCAGCAGGGGCGCACGCACACGACCGGCGAGCGAGGAGACGATCTCGAAACCTCGCTCGCCGGTAGCGATATGGGCCAACTCCCTGGCTTCCCGGGTGCCGCCCAGAATCAGAATTCTCAGGGCTGGCCGCTGAAGTAGGCGATGCCCGCGTTCAGCAACTCCGGCCCACCGGCGACGGCGAGACCGATGATCGCGCCGAGCACGGCGCCGGGCAGGATGCCGACACCGAAGAAGAGGATGCCGATGGCAGCGCCGATCAGGCCACCGACCAGAGCACCGAGGGAGGCGCGCTGCAGCTCGGCGAAGAACCACTCCTGCGCGCCGATGAACTCGGCGGCGACCGGCGCGTTCGCGGTCGGCGCGACCTGCGGTGTCAGGGTCAGCTGCCTGCCCTCGTCGGCGATGTTCGCGGCGATCTGGACCTGCTGGCCCTTGGCCGTCGTGGCGAGCGGAACCGTGGTGACGGTCTCGCCCGCGGCGTTCTTCAGGCTGACCGACTGCTTGTCGGTGTCGAGGTCGAACACACCGCCGGTCACGCTGGTGACCACGGACTTACCCGCGTCGGCGAGCTGCAGCACATAGCCGACACCCTGATCCGCACCTGTGACCGTCGGCGAGGTTGCCTGGTCCCGCGGTGCAGGCGCTGTGGGCGGCGCGGGCGCGGGCGCCGTGGGCGGCGCGCCGTAAGCGGTGCCAGCGGCGACTCCGGTGGCGGCGATTGCCATCAGTGCGGTAGCGGCGAATTTCTTGTATCTCATGTATCTCCCCGTCAGGAACCGGATTTCCGATCATGATCGGAACTCGGCCCCGACCCTACCCCCGCGGCCGAGAACACGTTCATCCATCGGCTGGGAATTCCGGAACGATATTTTCCCTTTTCACCACCGACCACTGCGCCACCGGAAGCTGAGGCCGCCAGGCCGTGAAGGATCCCAGCGGTTCGGCACGGTAGATCTGGAACTTCCGCAGCTCACCGCCTTGTGCCGCCGCCCAGCTGAGCAGCAGTGATTCCGATTCCGCGGTCACCGCGTTCGCGACAAGCCTTCCGCCGTGTCGCAGCTGCGCCCAGCATGTCTCGAGGAGGCCATCCTGAGTCAGCCCGCCGCCGACGAAAATAGCGTCGGGAGAGTCGATTTCAGCGCGACCGACTTCCGCGCACAGCTCGCCACGCACCACGATGTGCGGGACCCCGAGAGCCGTGGAATTGTCGACGATGTGCGTCCTTCGACGCTCCAGCCGCTCGAAGATGACGGCGCGATTGGCCTGATGCGCGCGGCACCACTCGATCGCGATGCTGCCCGAGCCTCCCCCGACATCCCACAGCAGCTCGCCAGGGGCGGGGGCCAACGCCGCCAGCGTCAACGCGCGGACCTCGTGCTTGGTGAGCTGCCCGTCACCGCTGAAAAGCTCGTCCGGCAGGCCGGGCAGCCGCGTGGCGCGCGGGTGCTCCAGGTCCTCCACACAGGAGACCCCGACGATGTTCAGCGGGTCACCAGGTGGGCGCTCCCACCGCTTCGCGACACCGATGCCGAGGCATTCGGCCGGTCCGCCCAGTTGCTCGAGGACGGTCAGCTCGGACGCACCGAAACCGTGGCGACCCAGCAACTCCGCCAAGCGCGCCGGTGTGTGCTCGTCGGCGCTGAGTACCAACAGACGCCTGCGGGCGGCCAGTTCGGGCAACACCGTTTCCAGTGGGCGTCCCACCACGCTGACCACCGGCGTTTCGGCCAGCGACCACCCGAGTCGTGCGCAAGCCAGCGAGGCGGACGACGGCTGCGGCAGCACCCGCAGCGCCCGCGATCCGATAAATCGGGCCAGCGTGACACCGATGCCGTAGAACATCGGATCGCCGCTGGCCAAGACACACAGCCGCGACCGGGCGTGCCGTTCGAGCAGCCCGGGCAGTGCGGGGACCAACGGCGAAGGCCAAGCCACCCGCTCGCCCGCCACCAGGTCGGGAACGAGCGCGAGCTGACGGGCCGAACCGAAGAGGACCTCCGCGTCGGCGACGGCTTCCCGCGCGACGCGTCCGAGACCGTCCCAACCGTCGGCGCCGATCCCGACGACCGCGATCGGCGGTCCGGTCCACACCACAGACGAGCTGGTCACCGCGGCATCCGGCGCCAGATCGGTTGAGGCAGAAGGCGCATCGCGAAGAACACCGGCCGCAGGATCCAGGGCACCCAGACGCGACCCGCTCTCGTGCGCAGCCCCTTGACCACGGCGGCGGCGACCTGGTCGGGCGTGCTGGAGAACGGCGCGGGAGACATGCCTTCGGTCATCCGGCCGATGACGAAGCCGGGACGCACCAGCAGCAGATGAACGCCGCTGCCGTGCAACGAGTCGGCCAGTCCGCTCGCGAAACCGTCGAGGCCGGCCTTGGCCGATCCGTAAACATAGTTGGCGCGGCGGACGCGGATGCCCGCGACCGAACTGAACACCACGATCTGCCCAGCTCCCTGGGCACGCAGCAGATTCGCCAGGCTGGTCAGCACACCGGCCTGCGCGACGAAGTCGGTGTGCAGGATCGCCATCGCGTGGGCGGGGTCCTGCTCGGCACGACCCTGATCACCGAGCACACCGAACGCGAGCACCGCGATGCCGATCGGACCGTGCTCTGCGGCGATTTTCGCCAGCATCGCCGGATGACTTGCGACATCGTCGGCGTCGAACTCCACCCTGTGCACGGCGGTCGCACCCGCGGCCGCGATCGCCTCGCTGTGCTCACCCAATTCGCCGCTGCGCCGGGCCGCGAGAACCACCACCCGCCCCGGCGCCAGCCTCCGAGCCACCTCGACCCCGATCTCACTACGCCCCCCGAGCAGCAGCACCGCGCCCTCGGCCAACCCTCGCGTTCCCATGCGCCCAGTCTGTCAGCTCGACCAGTGGCACCACCGGAGGGGCGTCTCGCGCTACGCCGCAACCATGTGCCACTCGTCGGGGCCGATGGAGAGTGGGTTACGGTCGGGGAATGCCGACGAGTATTGCCGAGTTGTCGCCTGGTGCTGTCGAGTTCGTGGCGGAACGGCACCTTGCCACGTTGACGACATTGCGGGCGGATGGGACGCCGCATGTGGTGGCGGTGGGTTTCACTTGGGACGAGAAGGCGGGAATCGCGCGGGTGATCACCAACGACGGATCGGTGAAGGTGCGCAATGTGCGCCGCACCGGGTACGCGGCGGTCAGCCAGGTCGACGGAATCCGGTGGATCACCCTGGAGGGCCCAGCGACCGTGCTCGACGACGCGGAGGACGTAGCCGAGGCGGTGGAGCGCTACGCCGGCCGCTACCGCGTCCCCCGGGAGAACCCGACCCGCGTGGTGATCGCGATCCAGGTCCGGCGCGTCCTTTCGAGCAGCACCCTCCTCGCACCGGCCGCCAACGGCAAAGCCGCAGAAAACGGCGCCACCACTTAGGGCGTATCGACCATGCGCGGTGGTGTCGCCACCACCGCGCATCGGTCACAACGACGACCACCTCGCCGCAACCAGCACCACGTGTCGCCGCAGCACCGGCACCCGTAACACCGGTCAATGCCGATATCCTCGGGTCAGACGCATCGCTTACCGAGAGAGGGCATCGCACCGAGCGACGTCACGTCCCGCTGAGCGGGCACCGCTGGATTCTCTCGACACACCGCGATTGTCCCGATTCACCGGTGGTCACAGCACCGTGAGGCCATGGGGCTGATTGTTCATGGATTCGCTGCCGTCGGCGGTGACGACGACGATGTCCTCGATACGAGCGCCCCACTCGCCGCGGAAGTAGATGCCCGGCTCGATGCTGAAGGCCATGCCCGGCTGGAGGACAAGGTCGTTGCCTTCCACGATGTAGGGCTCCTCGTGCACCGAAAGGCCGATGCCATGGCCGGTGCGGTGGACGAAGGCAGGACCGATACCAGCCTCTGTCAATAGATTTCGCGCTGCGGCATCCACCGCGGCGGCAGTGACGCCGGGACGAACCGCGGCTACCGCAGCCGCTTGGGCGCGCTCGAGTTCGGCGAACCGCGCGGCCACCTTCGGGTTCGGGTCGCCCAGCACATAGGTGCGGGTCGAGTCCGAATAGTAGCCTGGGTCGACCGGACCGCCGATATCGATCACCACCACGTCCCCAGCCTCGATGCGCCGCTCGGACACCCCGTGATGCGGGTCTGCGCCGTGTGGACCGCTGCCGACGATGACGAACGCAGCCTCGGTGTGACCCTCCGCCATGATCGCGGCCTCGATGTCGGCGCCGACCGCGGCCTCGGTGCGACCCACTTGCAGGAACTCGCCCATCCGCGCGTGCACCCTGTCGATCGCGGCACCCGCGCGGCGCAGCGCGTCCACCTCGGCGGCGTCCTTGATCATGCGCAGTTCGCGCAACACCGGAGTGGCGGACACAGGTAGACCGGTGAACGATTCCGCGAGCGGCAGCAGATGCAGTGCGGGCATGGCGTCGGCGACGCCCACCCGAGAACCGACGTGCATCGCGGACTTCACCACACCGTACGGGTTGGTGCCGTCGACCCAGTCGAGCACCTGCAGACCCAGTTCGCCCGCCGCCGAATTCTCCAGCGACGCGAGCTCCAGCTTCGGGATCACCACCGACGGAGTCGCGCCATCGGCCGGGATCACCAGGCAGGTGAGCCGCTCGAAGGACTCTGCCGCCGACCCGATCAGATAGCGAAGATCCGATCCTGGAGTGATCAACAAGGCATCCAGATGGGCGGCCCGCATCAGCTCCACCGCCCGCTCGAGTCGAGCACCGTAGACGTCCGCCGCGAACCTGGAATCCGTATGCGAGCTCATACGACCGACGTTACCTGCCCAGTACCGGACATTGGGCACTGGCGCCTACCCGGGGCAAGCCCGACAGACGGCCCGCCCGCTGCCCCGGGTGGTGTCGGTATCGGCGAGTAGCCTCAGCCCGTGACCTCTGCTGCTGGTAGGCCCCTGTTACTGCTGGATGGAGCCAGTCTGTGGTTCCGCGCCTTTCACGCGATCCCGGATAAGATCACCGCGCCGGACGGCCGGTCGGTGAACGCGCTGCGTGGTTTCACCGACATGGTGGCATCGCTGATAACCAAGCACGCGCCGAGCAGGCTGGTGGTATGCCTGGATCTGGACTGGCGACCGAAGTATCGGGTGGATCTGGTGCCGTCGTACAAGGCGCACCGGCTGGACACCTCGCCGGATGCCGTGGCCGGCGCCGAGGTGGTTCCGGATACGCTGACGCCGCAGGTTCCGATGATCTTGGAGGTGCTCGACGCGGCCGGCATCGCGACCGGTGGCGCGGCCGGGCTGGAGGCCGACGACGTGCTCGGCACCCTCGCCACCCGGGAGCGCACCGACGCGGTGATCGTCGTCAGCGGCGACCGCGACCTGCTCCAGCTCGTGCGGGACGAACCGGCACCACCGGTGCGGGTGCTGTACGCCGGGCGCGGCCTGGGCAAGGCGGAATTGTTCGGCCCGGCTGAGGTCTCCGCGAAATACGGTGTGCCGCAGCAGAATGCGGGTCCGGCGTACGCCGATATGGCTACGCTCCGCGGTGACGCCTCCGACGGCTTGCCCGGCGTCGCGGGCATCGGCGAGAAATCCGCGTCGATGCTGATCTCACGCTTCGGTTCGCTCGATGCTCTGCGCGCGGCCGTCGACGATCCGGACGCCGACCTCTCCAACGGCGTGCGCGCCAAACTCCGTACCGCGCAGGAGTACTTGAAAGCCGCGGCGCCCGTTGTGCGTGTGGTGTGTGACGCTGACGTGGAACTCTCCCGCACCGATGTCGTCCCCACCGAGCCCGCCGATCCAGTCCGGCTGCGTGAACTCGCCACCACCTATAACGCCGAGAGCCCGATCACCCGCCTGATCACGGCCATGGGCGCAGCGCGCGACACCTGACCCCACATGCAGAAAATCCCATCGCACACATTTCGCGATGGGACCGCTCGGTTTCGACGCCGAACTCGGACCGGTGCGGCCCACCCGCGGGCGGGCCGCACCGGGATGCAAGCGGGCCGGAAACTAGCTCGGGCGACCGACCTCGTAGGTACCGTCCTCCTTGGTGATCTTGATGGTCACCTTCTTGGCCTCGCCACTGACTTTCAGATCGCACTGGAAGGTGGCATCGACCTTGACCTCCTCGCCGGACGGGCAGGAGACGTCGCTGACATCCTGGATGCCGTAGGAGTCCGACAGCACTTTCTTCACGCCGTCCTGCACCGCGGCCTGGTCCAGTTTGTCCTTTGCGGTCAGCACCAGCACGAGGCCGATGATCGCGCCGATTACCACGACACCGAGCGCGGAAAGGCCGATGATCAGGCCCTTGCCGCCCTTACCGCCCTGCGGTGGCGCCTGCTGCGCGCCCCACTGAGGCTGCTGCTGACCCCACTGCTGCTGGCCCTGCTGGCCCCAATCCTGCGGTTGGGGCTGGCCCCACTGCGGCTGGCCCTGCTGCGATTGGCCCTGCTGTGCGGGCTGCTGCCCCCACTGGGGCTGCTGCGGTTGTTGCTGACCCCACTGCTGCGGTTGTTGCTGCCCCCACTGCTGCGGCTGCTGTTGCTCACCCCATTGCTGGGTCGGCTGGGCCGAGGCCGGGGTCTGTGGTTGACCGCCCCACTGCTGCGTGGGACCTGCCCCGCCGGGTGCCTGCTGTCCGCCCCACTGCTGGGTGGGATCGTTGCGTCCCTCCCCGGGGTCGCTCGGTCCGAAAGGGCCGCTCATCTGCTTGCCTCCACTCGCATCGTTGTACTCACGGTAGCCCCCCGCGTGGGCCTCGTCGCATGACACGACTCTTCCGCCACGGTCGGTACGCGAAAGAAATCAAATCACAATCGGATCAGCTGTGTTGAGATTGGCGGCGTTCGCGGTCGCGTGGTTACGCAGGCTGCCTCATCCTGGCCCGTAGCTCACACCGATCAGGCGGCGTCCACCGCGACGACACCGCGCCGGATCGCCCGCACCGCCTTCGCCGCCGTGGCGGCGATCTCGGAATCGTCGGCGGTGCTGTGGATCTGATCGAGCAGATCGATCACCTGCCTGCACCAGCGCACGAAATCGCCCGCCGACAGCGGCGCGCCCTGATCACCGCTGGCGAGCAACGAGTCGGCCAGCCCGTCCCCACGCGCCCACTTGTAGACGCCCGTGACGAAACCGAGATCCGGCTCCCTGGTCGGCGGCAGCTTGTGCCGGGCCTCGTCGGAACGCAGCTCGGTCCACACGCCGATGGTCGCGCCGACCGCCCGGCGGATCGCCGCCGTCGGGCCGCCGGCGGCGAGATATCCGCTCTCCTGCCGGGATTCATACACCAGGATCGAGACCACGCCGGCCAGCTCGGCGGGGCCGAGGCCGCGCCACAATCCCTGCCGCAGACATTCGGCGACCAGTAGGTCGCTCTCGGCGTAGATGCGGGTCAGTCTGCGCCCGTCGGCGGTCACCTCGCTCTCGTGCACGAATCCGCGTTCCTCCAGAAGCCCGAGGATCCGATCGAAGGTGCGCGCCAACGAGTTGGTAGTCGCGGCGACCTTCTGGCGCATCGATTCGGTTTCGCGCAGCAGCCGGTTGTAGCGCTCGCCGATCCGGGACATCTGCTCGCGGTCTGGTCGCGTGTGCGCCGGATGGGAACGCAGGCTGCGTCGCAATGTGGACAGTTCGCGGTCGTCTGCTGCCGCGGAACGCTTGCCGCGCCGGGGCCGGCCAGGCGACGAGATCCCGGTGCTGCGCAGCGCCGAGGCCAGATCGCTGCGGATGCGCGCGGTGCGATGGTCCACCCGACGCGGCAACCGCATGTGTCCGAGTGGTTCGGCGGGCACGGGGAAGTCGGCGGCCGACACTCGACCCGCCCACTTGTCCTCGGTGAGCACCAACGGGCGCGGATCCCCCGGCGTCGCGTCCGGCTCCAGAATCACCGCGAGCCCGGCACGCCGCCCGGACGGAATCGCCACCACATCGCCGCGGCGCAGTGCTACCAGCGCGTCCACCGCCGCACCCCGCCGGTCGGCACGGCCCTGCTGTGCAAGCTGCCGTTCCCGCTGCTTGATCCGTTCGCGCAGCGCGAGGTAGTCCAGAAACCCGCCCTTGGTGCCACCGAGCTGGTCGCGCAGCTTGCGCAGCGCGACCTCGTTGCGCTCGATGCCGCGCACCAGCCCGACCACCGATCGGTCCGCCTGGAACTGGGCGAACGACCGCTCCAGCAGGGCACGCGACTCGTCGGCGCCCATTCGGTCGATGAGGTTGATCGACATGTTGTACCCCGGCCGGAACGAGCTGCGCAGCGGATAGGTGCGCGTGGAAGCCAGGCCCGCGACCGCGCTGGTATCCACCTCCGGCTGCCACAACACCACCGCATGTCCTTCGACGTCGATACCGCGCCTTCCTGCGCGCCCGGTCAGCTGGGTGTACTCTCCCGGCGTCAGTTCCGCGTGCGACTCGCCGTTGAACTTCACCAGGCGCTCCAGCACGACAGTGCGCGCGGGCATATTGATGCCGAGCGCCAGTGTTTCCGTGGCGAACACAGCTCGCACGAGGCCGTTGACGAACAGTTCCTCGACGGTATGCCGGAACGCAGGCAGCATGCCCGCATGGTGCGCGGCCAGCCCCCGGTGCAGCGCCTCGCGCCACTCCCAGTAGCCGAGCACCTCCAAATCGGTCTTGGGCAGATCGCCGGTGTGCTTCTCGATAATCGCGTCGACCTCGTCACGCTCGTCTTCACGGCTCAGATCCAGCCGTGAACGCAGGCACTGCGCCAGCGCTCCGTCGCAGCCGGCGCGGCTGAAGATGAACGTGATCGCGGGCAGCAGACCCTCGTCGTCCAGTTTGGCCAGCACCTCGGGGCGCGGCAGCGGACGGAAATCGCGGCGCGGACCGCCGCGGCCGTTGCGCGGACCGCCCCAGCCGTTCATCCGGTCGGCGGCCTCGCGGTGCCGGATGAATCGCACCAGGTCTTCGTCGACGAGCACCTTCTGATCGGTGGACTTCGTGTCGAACAGGTCGAACATCCGCCGCCCCACCATGACGTGCTGCCACAGCGGCACCGGCCTGGTCTCGTCGACCACCACGGCGGTGTCACCGCGCACCGTCGCCATCCAGGCGCCGAATTCCTCGGCGTTGCTGACCGTGGCCGACAGGCTGACCAGCCGGACGTCCGGCGGCAGGTGCAGGATGACCTCCTCCCACACCGCCCCGCGGAACCGGTCGGCGAGATAGTGCACCTCGTCCATCACTACGTAGGACAACCCGCGCAGGGCGTCGGAGGAGGCGTACAACATGTTGCGCAGCACTTCGGTGGTCATCACGACCACCGGTGCGTCCGCGTTGATCGACTGGTCGCCGGTCAGCAGGCCGACGCTGTCGCGGCCGTACCGTTCGGTGAAGTCGGCGAACTTCTGGTTCGACAGCGCTTTGATCGGTGTCGTGTAAAAGCACTTACCACCCGCTGCCAGCGCCAGGTGTACCGCGAATTCGCCGACGACGGTCTTGCCCGCGCCGGTCGGGGCGCAGACCAGCACGCTGTGGCCGTCCTCGAGCGCCACGCAGGCATTGCGCTGAAACGGGTCGAGCTCGAACTTCAGCTCGGCCGAGAATACAGCCAACTCGCCCGTCCGCGACCGGTGATGTGTCACCGTCAGAGGGTATCGGAGTAGTCCGACACCGGTCGCGCGGATTTCTCCCGCGGCGTCGTGATCGACTCCGCGGGATCGATCGGTTCAGGGCCGCCCACCTCGGAGGCCTCCTCGTCGGACAGCGCGCCCCACCCCTCGCGCTCCTTGCGGGCGCGGCGGAGGTCGTTGATCCGGGAGAACTGTATGGCGACCTCGAACAAGACCGTCAGCGCCAGCGCGAGCGCCAGCATGGAGAACGGGTCTTGCGGGGTGACGATAGCGGCGAAGACGAACAAGCCGAACGTGATGCCGCGCCGCCACGCCTTGAGCCGCTGGTAGGTCAGCACCCCGATCAGGTTCAGTCCGATGATCAGCAAGGGGGTTTCGAAGCTGACGCCGAAGATGATCAGTAGGTTGACGATGAAGCCGAAGTATTGCGAACCGCTCAGCGCCGTAATCTGCACATTGTCGCCGATGGTGAGCAGGAAGCTCAACGCGTGCGCGATGACGACGTAGGCCAGCACCGCACCGGCGGTGAACAATACCGTGCCCGAAGACACGAACCCAATCGCGTACTTGCGCTCCTTGGCGTACAGCCCCGGTGTGATGAACGCCCACAGCTGGTACAGCCAGATCGGCGCGGCGAGCACGACACCGGCGGTCATACCGACCTTCAAGCGCAAGGTGAACTGCTCGAACGGCGCGGTGGCCAGCAGACGGCACGCGCCATCCGGGCTCAACGACGCGCGCGCCGACGCGGGCAGCGAACAGTACGGCCCGCGCAGAATGTCACCGAGGCTTTCGATGCCGAGGAATGAATGCCCGTACCAGAGGAATCCGAGCACCGTGGTGACCAGCACCGCGGCGATCGAGACCAGCAGGCGGTAGCGCAGCTCCTGCAGATGCTCGATCAACGACATGGTGCCGTCGGGATTGGTCCTGCGCTTACTGCGGCGCGGATCGAACGGGATTCGCATGGTTGGTGATCGCCCCTGGTTTGACGTGCCTCGCTCAGCTCGGCAACAGCGCTATGCCCGGAGTGAGTTCTTCCTCACCCCGGCGCGAGCGTTTCCGCTCAGACCGACTTCTGCTCGGTACGGGGCTCGGTGACCGACGGCGTCACCGGCTGCGCGGGCGGCAGCTGCTGCGCGGGCTGCTGCGGCGAGGCGGCGGCGTTCGACGTGTTGCCCTCGCTCTGCATCTGGCTGACCTCGCTCTTGAAGATGCGCAATGATCGGCCCAGGCTGCGGGCCGCGTCGGGCATCCGCTTCGCGCCGAAGAACATCACGAAAACCACCGCGATGATCAGCCAGTGCCAGATGCTCAGACTGCCCATGATTTTTACCTCCCAAGACTGTGATGTTTCGATGCTACCGGACCGTGACGTGCGCGAACGCCGCCGTCACTGCTCGTTTGCCCGGGGTCCGGCCGTGTGGCCCGCCGCGGCGGCGCGCAGTTGGGCGAGCAGTTCACTGCCGGTCCAGCTGCGCCGATCGCCCTGTTCGGCGGCGACGATCAGTTCGATCAGCCGCTGGTTCACCGGCGTCGGTACCCCGACCATCGCGCCCAACCCGACGATTTCACCGCACAGCCAGGAGATTTCGGTTTTGCGGCCGAGCTCCAGATCGTCCGCCATGGATGAGCGCGCCGTCGGATCGAGGGTGAGCACCTGCCCGGACACGCGCTGGAACAGCAGGTCGGGGACGGTCAGCAGCGCCGCCATCGCCCGCGGCGGCAGCGGGGTCAACCGGGCAGGGCGAATTCGCGCCCTGCTCATCGCCGTGAGCGCTTCGCGCTGCGTCAGCGCGAGGCAGCGCCGGTAGTCGCGGTCGGCGAGTTCCTCGCGCAGCGGGCGCCGCGACAGCGCGTTGATCGGGTTGTTGAGGTTGAGCAGTAACTTCGCCCACTGCACCGGGCGCAGGTCCGGGTATCGGCGCAACCCGAGTCCCGCCTGCTCGAAGACGCCGAGGAACGGCGCGAGCGCCGGGTCGTCCTGCACGGCGAGCCCACCCTCGGTGCCGCGGTGGAAGTGGCCGTCAGGATGGCGCACGACGTTGAACATCACCATCCCCGCCAAGACCACGCAATGCGGCAGAAACTCCCGGATCACCGAGTCGTTGCCGATGCCGTTCTGCAGGCTCAGCACCACGGTGCCCGGCCGGATCTCGTCGCGGAGCCCGCGCACCGCACCCGCGGTCGCCGCCGATTTCACCGTGACCAGCACGAGATCCGCCGATCCTGCGTCCTCCGGTTCGGTGGCGACATGGAATCGGTCCGCGGTCAGGGCGTCGTCGGCACCGTCGAGATCGGTGAGCCGTAGCCCTGACGCCGTGATCTCGTCGAGCATCTGCCTGCGACCAACCAGCGTGACCTGCGCCCCGGCCACTCCCAGCTTGCCGCCGACGAACGTGCCGATACTGCCCGCACCGATCACGAGCACGCGACTCTTCATGCCGATTCAGCCCCTCGCGTCCGACGGACCCCTGCACCTGCACCTGGTGAGCCAACGAGACCCGGGAAGACTTGCTCCTCATCGAGCCTCCGCGGGAATTGCGCCACCCCGTCGGCTCGATACGGCACTGCCGGTTGTCCCGTCATCGTGCCTCCAGGTCTCCGGCTTCCTCGTAGGCGGCCAAAGCGGCGTTCGAGCGCTCTCGCACCGCGGCGACCAGTTCCGGCGGACCGAGGACGGTGACGCCCGCGCCGAAGCCGAGCAACAGGCGCGCCATCCAGTCCATCGTGGCGAACCGCATGGTCGCCTCGAGGGTACCGTCGGGGTGCACCGCGAGCCGGTGCATCGGATACTGATCGAGTACCCAAGCGTAGTGCGAGTGAATTCGCAAGCGCGCCAAGGGAACCGCCGGATCGTCCTGGAACAGGTCGAGCCCGGCCGCTGCCTCGGTGGCATGTTTGGGCGGCCGCGCGGGCTCGTCCAGCGCTGTCGCGTCCTCGATCCGGTCGAAACGGAACAGCCGCACTCCCTCCGCCTGTCTGCACCAGGCCTGCAGATAGCTGTTGTTGTCCACGAGGACGATGCGAATGGGGTCGACGACCCGTTCGGACACCACATCGCGGCTCGCGGAGTAATACACCAGGCGCACCGCGCGTCCACGCGCCAGCGCCGACCGCACCGTGGCCACGGCGGGCGCCTCCCGCGGCGGCGTACGAGACTCCTCGGCAGCGTCCGAGGACCCGCCCGCGATGGCCGATTCGATCTTGGCTATGGCCGCGTGCGCGGCGGTCGGGTCGACCATGCCGGGCATGTCCACGATCGAACGCAGCGCGACCAGCAACGCGGTCGCTTCGGTGGAGGTCAGTCGCAACGGCCGATCGATGCCCGCGGAAAAGGTGACCTCGATGCTCTCCTCGGAGAACGACAGGTCGATCAGGTCGCCCGGGCCGTATCCGGGCAGCCCGCACATCCACAGCTGGTTCAAATCGCTCATCAGCTGTTTGGTGGTAACACCCAGGTCGGCGGCGGCCTCGGCGGCGCTGATGCCGGGGTGCGCGATGAAGTACGGGATCATATTGAGCAGCCGCGAAAGGCGCACCGAGAGCCTTGAACTCACCACGCCACCTCGCACATCGCGCCGGGGTCGCACTCGGCTATACCCATCGTTCGCTCGCTACGCTGGCTCATGCCCGGACCTCCGTGTGGTCGAACACCGAGCGCAGCCGGGCGATGACATCGGCCCTGAGCGCCTCGGGCGCGAGTACCACCGCGTCCGGCCCGAGGCCGGTGATGAGCCGAGCCAGCCAGTCGCGGGAACGGACCGGCAGCTGCACCACGGCGCCGGTGCGACCCCCGAGGCTGCGCTCGCCGGTGACCTGTCCGAGCCTGCGGATCTCCTGTCCACGTCCGTCGGCGACCCATACCGTGGCCGAACCGCTGACCGGCACCGTGCTGGTGACCTGGTCGACGATCGCGCGCAGATCGACACCATCCGGCTTACGGACCGCGTTGCGTGGACCACAAGCGGTCACGTCGTCGCCGATCCGGGAAAGACGGAAGCTGCGCACCGCATCCCGGTCCCGGTCGTGGCCGACGAGATACCACCGGCCGTGGTGGGTGACCACACCCCACGGCTCGACGTCGCGCATCAAGTACGGGGCGTTGATCGCGCCGCGGTGCTCGAATCGAACGGCCTGGCCCGCGTCTATCGCGGCAAGCAGCTTGCCGAGCACCGGTTCCGAGCCGCGGGTGCGAGCCGGGACGGCGGGCACCGACGCCACCGCGGCGTCGGTCTCCACGTGGATACCCGCCGCGCGGAGTTTGAGCAGCGCGCCCTCCGCGGCCGCGGCGAGCTCGGGCGATTCCCACATCTGCACGGCCACCGCGACGGCGGCGGCCTCCTCGTCGGTCAGGTCGATATCGGGCAGTTCGTAGGCGTCCCGGTTGATCCGGTAACCCTCGACCGTCGAATACCGGCTCACCGGTCCGACCTCGAGCGGGATGCCCAGATCACGTAGTTCGTTCTTGTCCCGTTCGAACATGCGGCTGAACGCCTCGTCGCTGGCGGAGTCCTCGTATCCCGCGACACTGTCCCGAATCCGCTCCGCGGTCAGGAACTGCCGGGTCGACAACAGCGCGATGACCAGATTCATCAGCCGCTCGACCTTGGATATCGCCACCCGATAGAGGGTAATCGGCGCCGCGCGGCGGCGCGCAATTCGGTCGGTCACAGCGTGCCGGGGGGGCATCATCACTACATGATCATCGCCTTCTCCGTAACTCCGCTCGGCACCGGCGTGGACGTCGGGCGAGCCGTCGCCGAAGCGGTCCGCGTGGTGCGGGCCAGTGGACTGCCCAATCGCACCGACGCCATGTTCACCACGGTCGAGGGCGAATGGGACGAGGTGATGGGCGTGGTGAAGCAGGCAACCGACGCGATCCTCGCGGTCGCACCGCGGTGCAGCCTGGTGCTGAAGGCCGACATCCGGCCCGGCGTCACGGATGCCATGACCGCAAAAGTCGACAAGGTCGAGCAGTACCTATCCGAGAAGTAGCTTCAGCGGCCGGACCGCCCACTCACATCGATGCGATGAGGCGATCCACGCGCTCGTCGACCGAGCGGAACGGGTCTTTGCACAGCACAGTGCGCTGCGCTTGGTCGTTCAGCTTCAGGTGCACCCAGTCGACGGTGAAGTCACGGCCTGCCTCCTGAGCGGCGGTGATGAAGTCACCACGCAGCTTGGCCCTGGTGGTCTGCGGCGGGGTGTCCACTGCGGTGTCCACGGCCTCGTCCTCCGTGACCCGCTTGGCCAGGCCCTTGCGCTGCAGCAGGTCGAAGACACCGCGTCCGCGTTTGATGTCGTGATAGGCCAGATCCAGCTGAGCGATCTTCGGATCGGACAGCTCCATGCCGTAGCGATCCTGATAGCGCTGGAACAGCTTGCGCTTGATCACCCAGTCGATCTCGGTGTCTACCTTGGCGAAGTCCTGCGCCTCCACCGCGTCCAGGGTCCGCCCCCACAGATCGACCACCTGATCGATCTGGGGATCGCGGTCGCGGTTGCGCAGGTGCTCCACCGCGCGGGCGTAGTACTCACGCTGGATGTCGAGGGCACTGGCCTGCCTGCCCCCGGCCAGGCGCACCGGGCGGCGGCCGGTCAGGTCATGGCTGACCTCGCGGATGGCGCGGATCGGATTGTCCAAGGCGAAATCGCGGAACGAGACGCCCGCCTCGATCATCTCCAGCACCAGCGCGGCGGTGCCGACCTTGAGCATGGTGGTGGTCTCCGACATGTTGGAGTCGCCAACGATCACGTGCAGGCGGCGGTACTTCTCCGCGTCCGCGTGCGGCTCGTCGCGGGTATTGATGATCGGGCGCGAGCGGGTGGTCGCCGAGGAGACGCCCTCCCAGATGTGCTCGGCGCGCTGCGACAGGCAGAAGGTGGCGGCCTTCGGCGTCTGCAGCACTTTGCCCGCACCGCAGATCAGCTGGCGGGTTACCAGGAACGGCAGTAGCACGTCCGAGATCCGGGAGAACTCACCTGCGCGGACCACGAGGAAGTTCTCGTGGCAGCCGTAGGAGTTGCCCGCGGAGTCGGTGTTGTTCTTGAACAGGTAGATGTCGCCGCCGATACCTTCTTCGGCCAGACGCTGCTCGGCGTCGATCAGCAACTCTTCGAGGACCCGCTCGCCTGCACGGTCGTGGGTCACCAACTGCGCCAGGTTGTCGCATTCCGCGGTCGCGTACTCCGGGTGCGACCCCACATCGAGGTAGAGCCGGGCACCGTTGCGGAGGAACACGTTCGAGCTACGGCCCCAGGACACCACCCGGCGGAACAAATACCGGGCCACCTCGTCGGGGGACAGTCGACGGTGACCGTGGAAGGTGCATGTCACACCGAACTCGGTCTCGATCCCCATGATTCGTCGCTGCACACTATCGACATTACAGCCATGTCATCGACTTGCGTGGTTCAGCGAACAACCCGGATGCATACGTCTTCACAACGATTAGCCCGATTTGTCGGAATTCGCACGGTCGACCCCGGTTTCCACCGAAGGATGCACACCCCGGAACTGGGACACGACAGGACGGCCCGTGAACGAGGCGCCGTCGACGCTCCGTTCACAGGCCGCGGAACTCGGCCCGCCGGACGGTTCACTCCGACTTCGGAGCGTCCTCCGCCGGGGATTCCTCATCCTTCGACTCCGGCTCACCTGCCGTCTTCGCGGGGCTCAGTAACCGCTCGAGCGCGGTGTTGGTGACCCGGCGGAACGCCCGGCGCGGCCGCGCCTGCTCCAGCGTGGCCACCTCGAGGGAGTTCACGCCCAGCACCCGCTTCTCCTTCTCGGTGCCCTCCGGCACGCCCGCCTGCAGCGCGCGCACCGCGACACCGACCGCGGAGGCCAGGTCGAGACCCGCCTTGTAGGAGGCCTTCAGTGCGGTGACTATCGGCTCAGTCGTGCCGCCCATCACCACGAACTCGCGCTCGTCCACGATCGACCCGTCGAAGGTGATCCGGTACAGCACCGACCGCGCGGCCTGCTCCGGATAGCCCACCTCGGCCACGCAGATCTCCACCTCGTAAGGCTTGAGCTGGTCGGTAAAGATCGAGCCAAGGGTCTGCGCGTAGGCGTTGGCCAGGGCACGGCCGGTGACATCACGGCGGTCGTACTGGTAACCGCGGATGTCGGCCTGCAGGATGCCGCCTCTACGCAGGTTCTCGAACTCGTTGTACTTGCCGACCGCGGCGAATCCGACACGGTCATAGAGTTCACTCACCTTGTGCAGCGTCGCGGACGGATTCTCCGCGACGAACAGCACACCCTTGTCGTAGGCCAGCACTACGACACTGCGACCTCGACCGATGCCCTTTCGCGCGAGTTCGGTCTTGTCGCGCATGATCTGCTCGGCCGACGCGTAGTACGGCAGTGTCATGCTCAGGCGCTCCCTTCTTCGGCGGCCTCACGGTCGGCGATGATCCCACGGGTTATCTCCGCCAACCGAGACTCGGTCACCTCGACCGCGCCCTCGTCATCGACAACAATCGCCGTCGGAAAAATGCCGCGTAGCAGATCCGGACCGCCCGTCGCGGTATCGTCGTCGGCCGCGTCGAACAGCGACTCGACGGCGATGCGCAGCGCACGCTCCTGATCGATTCCCTTGGCGTACAACTTCTTCAGCGCGGACTTCGCGAACACCGAGCCGGAACCGACCGCAGCGTAGCCGAACCTCTCCTCACTGCGTCCACCCACTACATCGAACGACACGATGCGGCCCGCCTTGTCCGGATCGGCGGCGTCGAGTTCATAGCCGACCAGCATCGGTACCACCGCAAGACCCTGTAGGGCCGCGGGCAAGTTCTCTCGCACCATCTTCGACAGCTTGTTCGCCTTGCCGTCGAAGGTCAGCGGCACGCCCTCGAGTTTCTCGTAATGCTCCAGCTCCACCGCGAAGATCCGCACCAGTTCCACGGCCATTCCTGCGGTACCGGCGATGCCGGCCGCGGAGTAGCTGTCGGTGATGTAGACCTTCTCGATGTCCCGGCTGGCCAACAGGTTCCCCTGCGTGGCGCGCCGGTCACCGGCAATCAGCACACCGCCGCGGTAGCTGACCGCGACGATGGTCGTGCCGTGCGGAGCGATGTCCTTCGCGGAAGTGCCGCCGGTAATTCCGGCGGCACCTTGCCCGAACCTGCTGGAAGGCAACAGGTCCGGAGCATGCGCGCGCAAGTGTTCGGAGAAGGAAGAGAGGGCGTACCCCAAGTGGAGACGCGAGGGGTCACCTACTGTCACTGGCCGCCTTTCTGGACGTACGCACGAACGAAGTCTTCGGCGTTCTCCTCGAGTACGTCATCAATCTCATCGAGCAGGTCGTCGGTATCCTCCGCCAGCTTTTCGCGGCGCTCCTGACCCGCGGCGTCGACACCATCCGGGCCCTCGTCCTCGTCGCCGCCCCCGGCGCGCTTGGTCTGCTCTTGTGCCATAGCAGCCGACCTCCTCTGTCCTCATCATGATCGGAGCCCATCTGAGCACGGCTCCGATCATGAGCAATGTCCGTGCTCGTCCTTCAACACTACCCAGCGACACCGACACTGTGTCTAATTTGCGACGCGCTGTGTTTATGGCCGCGCTGCGGCGCTGCGAACCACTCCGCCCACCGCCCAGAGGGGCACACCGTCTAGGTGGTGAGTTGTTGGACCAGGTCGGCGGCGGTGTCGACACCGTCGAGCAGCTTTCCGACGTGGGCTTTGGTGCCGCGACGCGGCTCGAGAGTCGGGATGCGGACCAGCGAGTCGCCGCCCAGATCGAAGATCACCGAATCCCAGCTCGCCGCGGCGATATCGGCGCCGAAACGGCGCAGGCATTCGCCGCGGAAGTATGCGCGGGTGTCGGTGGGCGGATTGGTCATGGCGTCCAAGACCTGCTGCTCGTTGATCAACCGCTTCATCGAGCCGCGCGCGACCAGGCGGTTGTAGAGACCTTTGTCCAAGCGCACGTCGGAGTACTGCAGGTCCATCAGGTGCAGCTTGGGGGCCGCCCAGCCCAGGCCCTCCCGGCTGCGCATGCCCTCGAGCAGATGCAGTTTGGCGGGCCAGTCGAGCAGGCTCGCGCACTCCATCGGGTCGCGCTCGAGCAGGTCGAGCACCATGGCCCAGTTCTCGATGATGTCCTGGACGCGCTTGTCGTCATTGCCCGTGCGGTCCACGAACTCGACCACCCGGTCCAGGTAGACGCGCTGCAGCGCGAGACCGGTGAGCTCGCGGCCGTCGGCGAGCGCGACGGTGGCCCGCAGGGTCGGGTCGTGGCTGATCGCGTGCACCGCGGTGACCGGGCGGGCCAGCTGCAAGTCGGACAGGTCCTCACCCGCCTCGATGAGGTCGAGGACCAAGGCGGTGGTGCCGACCTTGAGGTAGGTCGACATCTCGGCCAGGTTGGCATCGCCGATGATGACGTGCAGCCTGCGGTACTTGTCCGCGTCGGCGTGCGGTTCGTCGCGAGTGTTGATGATGCCGCGCTTGAGCGTGGTCTCCAGGCCGACCTCGACCTCGATGTAGTCGGAACGCTGGGACAGCTGGAAGCCCGCATGGTCGCCGGACTGGCCGATGCCGACCCGGCCGGAGCCGCAAATCACCTGGCGGGACACGAAAAACGGGGTGAGCCCCACGATGATCTGGTTGAACGGGGTGTCGCGGCTCATCAGATAGTTCTCGTGGGTGCCGTAGGAGGCGCCCTTGCCGTCGACGTTGTTCTTGTACAGCTGCAGGCGCGGGGCTCCTGGCACGCTCGAGGCGTGCCGTGCGGCGGCCTCCATCACCCGCTCGCCCGCCTTGTCCCAGATGACCGCGTCCAAGGGGTCGGTGACCTCGGGCGCAGAGTATTCGGGGTGCGCGTGGTCGACATAGAGCCGGGCGCCATTGGTGAGAATCATATTGGCCGCGCCGACCTCATCGGCGTCGATCACGGGCGCGGGCCCATTCATCCGGCTCAGATCGAATCCGCGCGCGTCACGCAGCGGCGACTCCACCTCGTAGTCCCAGCGAGTGCGCTTCGCACGCGGCACGCCCTCGGCCGCGGCGTACGCGAGAACCGCCTGCGTGGAGGTGAGGATCGGGTTGGCCGACGGCTCGGTAGGGGTCGAGATGCCGTACTCGACCTCGATTCCGATGATGCGCTGCATGGTGTCGAGCCTAGGCGACGCACCCGGCCGCACCCGTCGCGACCGGCGGAGTAAGACTCCAATACTGCAGGTGGTACCTCCGGAGGACCTCTCCCACGCAGGACGGGACAGTCGATACACGACCGCATCGATCGCCGATCTCGACGTGGATACCCATCGGATCGAAGGTCGCCCGGGACCCGCTACCGTCATTTCGTGACGCTCGCCGACCGCTACCCTCTACTGCACATGCCGACGCATTGGGCATGGGGCGGTCTGGACGTCCGGTTCTCCACCGAGCTCCCGCTCGACGGGCTGGTCACCAATGTCCATGTGGTCTGCTTCGTCGGCGACGAGATCGTGCTCTGCCGCGACGATCGCGACGTCTGGCTGGTTCCTGGCGGCACCAGGGAGGGCGGCGAGTCCGTCGATGAATGTGTCGGCAGGGAGCTGCGGGAGGAGGCGGGCGCACGACCGGTCGGCCCGATACGATGGCTCGGCGCCCACCACGCCACCAGCAATCGCCTGGCACCGTACCGCGAGTGGCAGCCGCACCCACACAAGGCGTGGCTCTGGTGCACCGCCGATGTGGTGCTCGACTCCGCGCCGACCAACCCCGACGACGCCGAACGGATCCTCGAGGTTCGGACTTTCCCGGTCGCGGAGGCAATGTGTCGCGCGGGCACGGATGGCGGCCACATGACCGAACTGGTCGCGCTGGCCGTCGAATTCCATCGCCCCGGATTCCGGCTCGATCCAGCACGATCCCCGGGCCGCCCATTTGACCGTGGCCAAGATCCACGATGACCGGATGCCTGATCGCACGCGCCGAGCAACGTCTCTCCGCGCGCAAGCACTAGCGTCGGGCCGCCCTAGCTGGACCCGCCGGGCCGTCGGGCTACCGACGTGGCGGCTCACGTCCGGCGGTACCGATGTCAGGCGGCGCCTTCGACTGCATGCCGACTAGACATCCCAGGGCGACGTTATGGGCGCCGCCGCGGTCGACAACCTTCTGCGTGGGCAGCACGCGGAGGCGACGGCAGCCGTGAACGGAGGGCTCCCGGCAGACAGCGGGCGATCTCCGCGAACACTATTCGTGGCATTCGCGTCGGAACCCGAATCCGCCGCTAGGCCCCGCCCCCAGCATTCCCGCGGCTGGGGCAGAATCGGGGTATGGCAACGGCAATCTGGCACGGCCGCGTCCTCGCGACCAGCGACGACACCATCGTCGTCGAAGGCAACCACTACTTCCCACCGGACTCGGTGCACTCCGAGTTCTTCCAGCCCTCCGACACCAACACGGTCTGCCCCTGGAAGGGCACCGCAAGCTACTACACCGTGGTGGTCGACGGCGAATCCAACCCGGACGCAGCCTGGTACTACCCCAACCCGAAATCCGAAGCCGCCCAGATCGAAAACTACGTCGCCTTCTGGCGCGGCGTCGACGTCACCGACTGACTGACAGCCACCGAGCGGTGTCGAGTGGTTTCAGCCGCGGCGGTATCAACGGGGCGGATCCTGGCCGCGGTGACCTCGTCCCCGGTACCAGCGGCGACGATCGGCGAAGTGCGACTGCCGCGGCGTCGAAAAAGCTGGTCTCGTCGGAGGATCCAGCGACACGCGTCAGCCGGAAGCACCGATGAAGCCTGTGGTCATCAACGACTTCTCGACGTCGGCAGGGTACCGCGCTACTACGGCCCAAGATCCTGGCCTTGGAGGGGGCGATCGGCTCGACGGAGTTACACGCCTATCACGCGGTGCAGATCGTCACGGCCTGTAGCCCGATAGTGGGGGTGGACGGAAGCGGCGCCCACCTGCACGGCACCCACGTCATCGTTCCGATCCGACGCGCCGCATCGGATCGATGTCGGCGCCGCACACGGCGCTGTCGTCTATCTCGACCCGGAGACCGCCGCCGACCGTAGAGCGCGCACCTGCGCGGCTGGGGCCGGAACGGCCCACCGGCCGAAAGCGCCGGCGGGCCGCCGAGAGGATCAGCTGGACGAGGTCACCGAACCCGCCCACGCGGCGAAGGCGCCGGGATTGCGGGTTTGCAGCAGTACCCGGCCGGGACCGGTGAAGTCGAACACGAATCCTTCGCCCGACTTCAGCGACTGGATCGACCGGCCCGAAACTGCCCGGCGGATAGTGAAATTCATCGCCAGGTCATAAGCCACCACATGGCCGGTGTCGATGGTGATCGGCTCCCCCGGTTGCAGATCGATGACATCGATCGCGCCGAACACGCCGACGACGATCTCGCCCTCGCCGTGCGCGCGCAGACCGAACCCGCCCTCGCCGCCGAACAGGTTCGCGAAACCGCCCCACTTGCTCTCCACCTGCACGCCATGCGAGTTGGCGATCCAGCCGCCACGGCTGATGAAGAACGGACGATCCGGGCTGATCTGAAGATTCAGCATGTCGCCGGGCAGCGCGGGCGCCACATCCACCCACCCGCCCTGCGGCGGCGCGGTGAACGTCGAGACGAAGAACGACTCGCCGGCCAGCACCGACCGCTTCAATCCAGCCAAGATGCCGCCTTCGGCCTTGGCCTGCAACGTGACTCCCGCCGAATGGGCGACCATGGCACCGCTCTCGACGCGCATCGGCTCGCCACCCGCCAGGAAGCACCGCGCGATGGTCGAGGCGGGGTTGTGCCGCAGTTGTACCTTCATGTCCGCCGACCCTACCGCCCTATTCCGAAGAAAAGCTCGGCCGGATCAGCGCCCAGGGATCACCCCGAGCGCGGCGTCGTCCCGGGCGACGACGGCGCCGCCGTCCGCGGTCAGCACAATGGGGCGCTGAATCAGCTTCGGGTGTTCGGCCAGCGCCTCGATCCACCGGTCCCGGTCCTCGGCGGTGCGCCCCCAGCTCGCCATTCCCAGATCCTTGGCGATCTGCTCGCCGATACGGGTGATGTCCCACGGTTCGGCGCCGAGCCGCCGCAGCACGTCACGCAGCTCGGCAGCGGTCGGTGGCTCATCGAGGTATTTGCGCACCGAGTATTCGACGCCCGTCTCATCGAGGAATGCGGTGGCGTTACGGCTCTTGCTGCACCGCGGGTTGTGCCAGATCTCTGTCTGCCGGGAGGTCATGCACGTAGGGTACCGAGGGCCACAGCGGCCACCAGCGCGACGGCACCCGGTCGCCCCGGAGAACCGGCCGCCACGCTGGCGAGTCTCGGCCACCGCGGGGCGGATCCGGACGCGCTGTTCGATACTGGAGCCATGCGCGAGCGAACAAAGACAGCCGAGTTCTCGGTCATGGCGGAGCCGAGCGCCGGCGAGGCGCAGTCATGACCGCGGAACCCCTGCCCGAAAACCCTTACGGCACACCGACCACGTCCGGCCCGGAACCCATTCCGTCGTATCAGAGGGTAGTGAACGGGCTCGTGCGGACGCTGCTCCGTGTCCCGGGGATCTCCGGCGTCGTCGGCAATAGACTGATGATCCTGCACGTCGTCGGGCGCAAGTCGGGCACCGTCTACGATGTGCCACTGGCCTACACGAAGCATGGGAAGACACTGCTCATCGGCACGGCCCAGCGCCCCTGGGTCAAGAACCTGCTCGCAGGCGCCCCGGTGCAGGCATCGTTCGGCGGGAGACCACGCACGTTCGACCCGGTCGTCCACACCGCCGAGGCCGACGTGCTGCGGCTCTACGAGATCATCGCACGGGACAACCGGCAGAACGCGAAGTTCAACGGCATCGGCCGCACCGCCGACGGTTCGCCGTCGAAAGCCGACATCTACCAGACCTGGCAGCAGGGCGGCGTCGTGGTCGAGCTGACGCCGCACTGAAGCCGGATCAGCCCCCCTGGACGTAGCCGTCGGCTACCTCGAGCACCTCGTCGACGATCTCCAGGCCGGCCCGCAGCTCGTCCGCCGTCGTGGTGAGCGGCGGTGCGATCTGGAAACGGTTGCCCGCGTTGAACGGCCACAGCCCGCGGTCCTTGGCCGCCGCGGTGACCGCTGCCATCGGTTCGGCGGCCGTGCCCGCCGCGGCGAACGGGACCAGCGGCTGCCGAGTGTGTGGGTCGCGCACCAGTTCCAGCGCCCAGAAGAAGCCGAGCCCGCGCACGTCGCCGACGCTCGGATGACGGGCGGCCAATTCCCGCAAACCTTTTCCGAGCACGTCGGCGCCTACCGAGCGCACATGGTCCAGGATGCCGTCCCGCTCGAATACTTCGATCGAGGCGACGCCCGCCGCGCAGGCGAGCGGGTGTCCAGCGTAGGTGAGACCACCCGGATACACCGTGTGGTCATACCGCTGGGCGATTCGTTCCGCCATGAGCACGCCACCGAGCGGGACGTAACCGGAGTTCACGCCCTTGGCGAATGTGATCAGATCCGGTGCGACGCCGAACGCCTGCACCGCGAACCACTCGCCCACCCGGCCGAACCCGACCATCACCTCGTCGGCGATGTAGACGATGCCGAATTCGTCGCACAGGGCGCGCACCCCCGCGAGATATCCGGGCGGCGGCACGAGCACGCCGTTGGTGCCGACCACCGTCTCCAAGATCAGACCCGCGATGTGTTGCGGACCCTCCAGTTCGATCACCTGCCGCAGATGGGCCAGCGCGGCGGCGGTCTCCTCCTCGGGAGTGGCGGTGGCCCACGGCGAACGATACGGATATGGTCCGAAGAACCGCACCACGTCGACGTTGGTCGGCTCCGCGCCCCAACGGCGCGGTTCACCGGTCAGGCCGATCGCGACGCCGGTGCCGCCGTGGTAAGACCGGTACGCCGCGAGCATTTTCGTGCGCCCGGTGTAGCTGCGAGCCAGGCGCACCGCATGCTCGACGGCTTCCGCGCCGCCGGTGGTGAACAGGATCCGGTTCAGCTCGCCGGGCGCCCGTTCGACGATCAAGCGCGCCAGCTCGCTGCGCGCCTCGTTACCGACGGTCGGCGAGATGGTGGTGAGTCGCTGTGCCTGCGCCACGATCGCGGCGACGAGGTCGGGATGCTGATGGCCGATGTTGACGTTGACAAGCTGAGAGGAGAAGTCGAGGTAGCGTTTGCCGGCGGCATCCCAGAAGTACGACCCGGATGCCCCGGTGATCGGCACCGGATTCAACTCGGCCTGAGCGCTCCACGGATAGAAGACGTGATCTGACCCGATCATGGGGCGAATTCCCCCTTCGAAGCTGGATACAACAGCACATTGGCACCATAGCGCGATTGCGGCTCCCGCACGGCTGGAGGCGCGGTCTATGACAAGAACTGTCCCGCCGGTGATTCCACAGGTTCGCCCGTACTGGATCTGCTGCCCCGCTTGACAGCGCAATCCAGCCGGTTCTCCACGTATCCGGTCGGGGATATGACCTGACACCCCACCAGTAACCGGCCGGAACGGCGTCGAGACAACGTCTTTCGCCGGCGACCGTCGGTCCGTGTCAGGGCCACGAATAAGGTGGCCGGGGGTTACGCCACGGTAGGAGCCGGTTCGGCGGCCGGGAGGTAGATCTCACGCCGCAAGCGTTCCAAGTCCGGCGCTGCAGAAGCTGCGGAAGCGGAGGTTTGCTTGTACCGATCGCTCTGATGTAACACGAGCGTCGCATCCGTCAGCTTCCCGTACAACTCCGCGTACTCTTTCCACTGGCCCGACAGGCCGGGAAGCACGCGCAGCAGCGCGGGGACGTAACGGATCACCGCCTCGAGTTGGGCGCGCTGATCCGCCACCTGGCGCTGCACCTGCTCGACGGCTTCGCCGCGGGTGCAGCCGATCTCGTGACGGACCGCCCGCACCAGGTTGTAGGGGACTTGGTCAGCCTCGTCCTGATCCAACCCCACCATGTCGTTCTCCACGAGGCCCACAAAGCAGACGAGTTCCTCGAGACGGCGGATCACGGGGTGGTTACGCAGCTTCGGGGGCAGTTCCCGGTCCTGGTACACCTCCATGCAGGCGAGAGCGGTGTTGAACCCACTGGTAGACATCCGTAGCGGCAGGTAGTCAGCAGTGGACGGGATGTAGCCATTGATGCGATGGTGCGCTTCGCGTTCGGCGGCTTCGCACCACTCCTCGAGGTCGTCGAGGAACCACTCCTGCCAGCGAGTGGTGCGGCCCTCGCACAGGCGCGGCCACAAACTCGCCCACGCCGTCGGGATCGCGCCAGACCTCCACGGTACCGACGGGTCCTGGCGCAGCATGGCCACCAAGCCACGCTTCAGCGCGGTCACCGCTTCCGGGTCCCTCAGCTGCGGATCCTCGAACAGGTCATCCCACACAAGGACCAGCGTGAGCGTACCGGCGGCGGTCTGTTCACGGGCCGCGCCCGTCAGGGCCAGGGCGGCCTGTACCGGGACCCGGAACAGTCCTGTCCACCGGTGGTAGTCGGCCTCGGCCGGGGTGAGGGCAAGGCCGGTGTCTACCAGCCAGCTCCTCAGCCATTGCGCGAGCTGCGGCGGGAGCCCAGCACCGTGGGCTCGGGATGGCTGCGTCGACTGCCGGGGGACCGCGCGCAGCGGAGTTCGCCGGTCGAGTATGGACCGGGCGTAGGCGATCATCGCGTGGCGGGCGCTCAGGTCAACGGGCAGGTCAGCGAACTGACCGGCAGCCTGGTCCATGAATTCATCGACCACCGCTTGTGCTTGGTCCACGGCACCGGAGGCGATGACGAGCTCACAGGCACGTGCGGCTTGCTCACCCGTCATTGCTCTGCGCAGCAGGCGGGCAAGGTCCTGGTCGCGGGCGGCGGCGCGGATCACGGGAAGTGTGTAGATGCCTTCAGATAGATCTGCGTTGACGGGCTTGCCCATTTCTTCGGCGGTCGAGGTCAGATCGAGGATGTCGTCATACAGCTGGTAGGCCAGCCCGAAGTGTCGGCCGAACAGGGCCAACGCCTCTTCTGCATCCTCGGGGCGGCTGGCTTGCATCGCGCCCACCTGGCATGCCAGCGACAGCAGTGCCGCTGTTTTGCCGTCTATCGTGTCCAGGTAGGCCTGCTCGCTGCGGGAGGCCACGTATTGGTCGGCGGCCTCGACAACCATGCCCGCGCACATCTGCTCACTCGCGGTCGTTCCTGCGAGCCCTTCGCGCTGGCCGAGTTCGATCAGCATGCGCATGCCCGCGGTCGTCACGGAGTCTCCACCCAGTACGGCCATGTGCGATCCCCACACCGCGTTGGCGTTGGGGCGCCCGCGTCGCTGGTAGGCGTGATCGATGACGTCGTCGTGGTAGAGCGAACCCAGATGCAGCAACTCGACGCCGGCAGCGGCGCGCACCACCCGGTCGTCGGCCGGTACCGTGGGATCGGTGAGCAGGTAGTACGACAGCAACGTCAGAGTGGGACGGACCAGGCGGCGAGAGGTATCGGGTCCTTCGTCGGTGAGCGCGGTCAACTCGGGCCTGCCCCGGAACTCCACGGGGCCGAGAACGTCACGGACGCGGCCCAGGTCCGCATCCAGATGCGGGAAGACAGCCGAATCGATTTCACGTGGCACGCGGGGAACTCCTGACTGAGTACAGCGGTCATCCGACGCCGCTGATCAATGGCAATTCGACACCACATCACGCCGAAGATGTTGTGATCGGCCGATTTTGATGCCGCGCAGATCAGCGGCCAGTGTGGAGTAGAGGTACACCCCAGCGTCGTATCCGCCCGGCACTCGAAAGGCGTCAGAGTAGCCCCATACCAGACATTTCCTGACGACTATCCGGCCAGTCCTGCGAATTCAGGCTGACAGTTGGTAATCCGATTCACGCCCATATCCGCCCAAGATTCGGCCAGTCCATGATCGGTGAATACCGTTCCTGGAAATCCCGTGCTGGTCTAGACGTCCCACCACCAGGCGATGGCGGGCAGTGGCAGGGGGTCTGGGTTGGAGTCGCTGGGGGTGTCGGTCCACGGGAGGTCCGTGGTGGGGCTGTCGGGGAAGAGGTAGCGGGTGGCGATGGAGCCGAAGACGAGGTTGCCGGCGACGAGGGCATCCAGGACTGTGAAGTAGCGGCGCAGCTCGGTGCTGCCGTCGCGGTGGAGTCGGGTGCGTAGAGTCAGGTAGCGGGAGAAGCACCGGTCACGGACCGCGACGGCGGCGGCCAGCGTTTCGACGAAGGACAGGGCGGGGTTCTCGCGTTGGATCATGGTGAAGATGTCGGGGCTGTCTTCGTCGAGTTGCACGGATTTGGCGAGGGAGTACCGGTCGTTGTCGAGTGCGGCTGTCAGAATCGCCGCCTCGCAGGCGGCGCGGACCGCGGGCTGGTCACGCTCCTGGCTCGAAAGCTCCACCCCCAGTGCGACTTCGCCCACGGCTACGCCGTGTTCGCCGCCGACGGCTCCAGCGCGCAGCCGCAGGTAGGCGTCGAGGTCAGCTGGGTGTCCGAGGCTGCGTTGCGATACCTCGGTCAGATTGCCGAACATCCACTGCCGGAAAGAGTCGCTCAAACGCCGCATCAAAGTCGGGCTCGCGTGCCGCCCGAGACAGGTGAGGAGGTCGCGCCCAGCGTCGAGAAATGGGTCCTGGCCCCAAGGGTGGCTTGCGGGGACCTCGACAATCCGGGTCAGCCGGGCCAGCAGGAGGGCTAAATCGGGCAGCCGTTCGGTGTATCGCGGCGACTCGGAGATGTCGTCGAGGTGGAAGCCCCACGCGCTGTATCGGCACAGGTGCTCCAGCAGTTCCGGGCGGGCGTAGTGGCAGACGTACATCGTGTAGCCGACCCCGGCGGCGGCCAGCAACCTGGCATGTTTGTCATCGCGGGCGAAGCCGATTTTCCGGATCCACGTCACAGTGTCGTCGAGCAGGGCATCCGCCTGGCGCACCGGTGGTCTGGGCAGGGGGCAGAAGATGGCGGGGGATCCTGGCGCGTAGGCGTTCTTCTCGGTTGGCATGTGCGGTGGACCGCCGTTCTGTGGTCAGACCGCGCGCGAGGTCGCGGCGGCGGCGAATTGATGCAGCACCGCCACGGCGGCCGGGTGCAGATGGTCGGTGTGCAATGCCTCCGCCGCCGAATTGCAGCGCGTCGCCGAAAGCGCTTACCACCAGCGGAAAGCAGGCCGCGCAACTGCCCACTGAAATAGAGCAGTTCGACAGCGGGTGACCGGTGATCCTTGTCGTCCAGGAAGCCGGTGAGCACCGCGTCCACAACGGCACCCACCTCGTTCGGGTTCACCGCAAGGGTCTGATCATCGATCCAACGGTTTCAACCAGGCTCGCCAGCATGCTGAACCCACCTTCGCCCGATTGTCAAAGATCAGACCCAGGATAGCAGCCAGTTTGCTTGTCCCAGAACATATTTGGTGAGTACTTACAGATCGCTCGCTTTCGAGGAACGGTCACGCACGGCGCGTGCATCATCCGCGTCGGCAAGACTGGGAGCAACGATCACCTGCGGAGAAAGCCGAGCAATTGTCAATACCTGTGGTTCGAGAGTGTTTCCAGCCAGGGATGGCCGGGGTGCACTCGCGATAGCCACCCGGATAGTCGGGATCGCCGCGATCGGTTCATAGTGGGAAGCGCGCGCAGGAAGTCCGTCTCGTCTTTGGCTCGCCGGGCTTTCGCCTTGAACAGGAGAACGACCTCAGGAATCACGTATGGGATGCCATCGGCGGTGCGGAGAATCAGCTCGTCGTAGGGCAAGGTAATCGAGGCGGCGCGGCGGCACACCCATCGATCGCCCAGGTGCGGCTCGCGGAACACATCGAGGCGATACAGCCCGGTCGCCGGTTCGCGCAGCCATGTCTGATGCTGACTGTCCGCTTCCTCAGGAAACGGCCAGGCGCACCCGTCGCCGACGACGTCCCATTCGAAGCCGGGGAACGCGTCCAGAATCTCACCGAATCGCTCACGCGGGACTCCGATTTCGAGATCGGAGTGTGCACGTCCGAGGCCGCCGACAAACAGGTCCAGCGCCCACCCGGCTGCGACATACCAGCATGGCGGGGTGCCCGAGAGCCGTTCGGCGGCTTCGGCGGGAGTCCAGGCTTGCCAGAGGCGGTCGCATTCCGCGACGGACAACGGGCGTCCGGCCATCTCAGGCGGCCTCCTTCACATCGCAGGGCAGCACCGTTGCGCTGTCGCAGCAGCATAACGAAGCTGGGGCAACCCGAACCGGGAGACGCCGGGACGGGTGGCAAGCAGCCCCGACAACGGCGGGACGGACCAGCACCACCGGATGGTTCGGGTTCGGTAAGCATGAGGAGAAGGAGTACGCGAGGAACCAGTGTTCTAACGCCCCTCGAGTCTCCCGCCAGCTCCAAAACCCGGTGGATTCCGGCTGTCTGCGATGCGCACCAACACCTTTCGGCGTTGCGAACTCGGGGTCGGTTCAGGTCGTCGGCCCCGAAGGCCATGGTGAAAGCCTGCGGCGTAGCCGTGGCGATATCGCAGGGGCATAGCTGGGCGCCTCACTCCTCCAGCGGTTAGCAGTGAACGCGAGAACCACCGTGAGATCTCGATACCCGAAGTTGAAAGTTCATCCTTTTCTGAATACAGATTCTTGTGTACTGTTTGAGTATGGAGACGACCGCGGTACTGCACATCGACGCGTTGGCCCGGTTCGGGCACGCGCTGTCGGACCCGACCCGCACCCAGATCTTGTTGAATCTGCGCCGGGCGCCGGGGTATCCGTCGGAGCTGGCCGAGCGGATCGGAGTGACCCGCCAGATCCTGTCCAACCACCTGGCGTGTCTGCGGGGATGCGGGCTGGTGGTCGCGGTACCGGAAGGCCGGCGCAGCCGTTACGAGCTGGCCGACGCGCGCATCGCGACCGCACTGGATGACCTGCTGGGGCTGGTGCTGGCGGTGGACCCGACCTGCTGCCCTGACGCCGATACGGCGGCATGCTGCTGATGACCTCGCTCGGTATGCCCTCGCCGTCCGCGGTCTCACTCGGCCGGAGCCCGGCCCGAAGAGCGCTGCTGGCGCGACGGATCCGCTGGCTGGTCGCCGCGACCATCACCTACAACGTGATCGAGGCGATCATCGCCCTCACCGAGGGCACCCGGGTGTCCTCGACCGCGCTGATCGGGTTCGGGCTGGATTCGGTGATCGAGGTGTCCTCCGCGGCCGCGGTGGCCTGGCAGTTCGCCGGCCGCGATCCGGATAAACGGGAGAAAATCGCGCTACGGATCATCGCGTTCTCGTTCTTCACCCTCGCCGCCTACGTCACCATCGAGTCGATCCGCGGCCTGCTCGGCATCGGCGACGTCGAGCACTCGACGATCGGCATCGGGCTCGCCGCGGTCAGCCTGGTCATCATGCCGGTGCTGTCGGCCGCACAACGCCGCGCTGGCCGTGAACTGGGCTCCGCCTCCGCGGTCGCCGACTCCAAACAGACCCTGCTGTGCACCTACCTGTCGGCGGTCCTGCTGATCGGACTGTTGCTCAACAGCCTGTTCGGCTGGTCGTGGGCCGACCCGACCGCCGCGCTGGTCATCGCCGCCATAGCGGCGAAGGAAGGCATCAACGCCTGGAAGGGCGACCCCTGCTGCCCGGCACCGACCGCCGCACTCGGCGAGACCGTTGCCTCCGGGCACGACTGCGCCTGCTGCGACTGACTACCCCCGGATCACTGGCCGGGCGTTACCCCGAAGGCAACACCGGGGGCGCCCGCGTGAGCCTGCACCAACCCATGCCCACCGCGCCCGACCTCGCTGCGCCGCTTCATCCCGTCACGACCCGACCAGGATTCACGCTTCAGCGTTATGCGAGGCCGGTGGTGGTGCGCGCGAAGTGCTCGACCGAGACGAACAGTCATGGGCCGGACGCGCGCGTGTTCGGCGATATGCAGTGCTGATTACCCTTACACTCGGTGCAGGCCGAAAATCGTTGCGGACCGATTCAGGGGGCACCATGAGCAGAGCTCTCATCATCGTCGACGTACAGAACGACTTCTGCGAGGGCGGTTCGGTGGCCGTCGCAGGTGGGGCTGTGTTGGCCGAACGGATCAGCGAGTATCTGCGCGTCAGCGATTACGCCGCGATAACCGCCACCCGCGACTACCACATCGACCCTGGTGCGCACTTCTCCGACAACCCGAACTTCATCGACACGTGGCCGCCACACTGCCGAGCCGCCACCCCCGGTGCCGACTTCCACCCGAACCTGGATACCGCGCCGATCGACGAGGTCTTCTTCAAGGGCGCCCACGCCGCCGCCTATTCCGGGTTCGAAGGCGCCACCAAAGACGGCATTGCCCTCGCGGACTGGTTACGCACCAAGGGAATCGACACCGTGGATGTCTGCGGCATCGCCACCGACCACTGCGTTCGCGCCACCGCCTTGGATGCCCGCATCGCGGGGTTCGACACCCGAGTGCTCCTGGGCCTGTCCGCCGGCGTCTCCCCCGCCAGCATCGATCGGGCCCTGGACGAACTCCGTGAGGCGGGGGTAAAGATCGCCGCAGACATCGAGAGTTGATAGGGACCGGCTGACCGGTACGGCAGGATTATGCTGGCCGGTCCGGGGTGACGCGGAAACCTCATAGCCACAACGCCGTAGGTGACACGCAGGAACCCGGAGCCGTGTCGCCCGCACGCGGTGGAGCCCCCAGGTATAGCGGAGGGTTTTAATCGGTCCTCCGGGTTGGACAGTCTGCTACGGAGCGGGCATGCGGTATCGCTGACATGCGTCCTTGTGGTCATTGATGTCGGCCATCTGTGTGGAGACGGCGTGCGGGGTGGAGCCGAAGGGCCGGGAACACGCTTGGCGGTGTAGGGGTTCCGGTAGTAATCGGACGAAAAACAACGACAATGGCTTGACCAGCGGTGATAGCCCTGGAGTCTTGTGGCTGGCTTGAGTCGCACGCGGCCGTTGCGGTCAGGCGGGTTCGAGGTGGCGGTAGATGGTTTTGCGGGAGACGCCGAAGGTATCGGCGATCTGAGCGACGGTGTATTTGCGTTTGCCATGGTTGTCGCGTTCGTCGTACATCTCGCGGGCCTTGAGGGCTTGCAACTCGGTGAGAGCGGGTGGCCGGCCGCCGACTCGTCCTCGGGCGCGCGCGGATTCGAGTCCTTCGAGGGTGCCTTCGCTGATCAGGTCGGCGAGCATCTCGTCCATCGCGGCGATGACGTGGAACAGGAACCGTCCTGCAGGCGTCGTGGTATCGATGCCTTGTTTGAGCACGACCAGATCGATACCACGTTCGTCGAGTTGGGCGGCGAGTTCGGTCATGTGCCGTACCGAGCGGAACGGACGCGAGAGCCGGGTGATGACCAGTTCGTCACCGCAGCGCAGGTACTCGAAGCATTTGTCCCACTCCGGCCGCCGGGCGAGCTTGCCAGAGGCTTTGTCCACCCAGATCCGCTCGCACCTGGCTGCGGTGAGCGCGTCGATCTGGGAATCGTCTTTCTGCCCGCGAGTCGACACCCGCGCGTACCCGAACCGAGCCATGCCCGGAACTGTCCCATAAAGGGCTGACACCTGCGGATCCGTCGCGTAGATACCGCACACGAGTTCTGGCCCGAATCGGGTCGGCGGTGAGCTGGGCGGATACGACGACCTGGCCGCGATGTCGTTGTGGGACAGAAACGATCGTTTCCGCCCACTCCGGCTGCGGTCGACTCGTCACCGTCGGGCACTCCAAAGGTGCGGGATCAAGAGAGCAGCAACGCTTCATGTACCAGGTGACACGATTCTTACCGGCACCACAATAGGTCGGCCCGGCGGGGGTTTGACCCTGACGTAGCGTTAACGTTTCTAATGGTGGTATGCGGATTGGAGAGCTTGCGCGGCTAGTCGGGGTGTCGACCCGGACGGTGCGGCACTATCACCACATTGGTGTGCTGTCCGAGCCCGAGCGTCTTGTTAACGGCTACCGGGAGTACGGGCTGAGGGACGCTGTGCTGCTGGCCCGCGTGCGGCGGCTCGCTGAGCTGGGGCTTTCGCTGGACGAGGTCAGGGATGTTCTGGCCGACGATCAAGGGCGGGAGCTGCGGGAGGTCTTGCTGGAGCTGGACACCGATCTCGCCGGGCAGCAAGAAGCGCTGCGGGTGCGGCGGGAAAAGCTGGCCGGGCTGCTGGCCCTAGCCGACCTGGATGCCGACCCCACGTTGCCACCCGAGGCCGCGGCCGTTCTGAGGAGTGTTGCGCCCGGCACCTCCCGGTTTGCCGAAATGGACCGGGAGATGCTCGCCCTTGTGTCGGGCCTCGAGCAGGGTAGCGCCTTCATGGAGCTGCTGAAGCCGCTGACCGAGCCAGAGGCTGTTGCCCGCAGCCATGCCCTATACGCCCGGCTGGACGAGCTGCAGGACGCGCCGACTGACGATCCTCGGATCGACCTGCTGGCCCGGGATCTGGCGGCGCACCTGCCCGCCCCTGTGATCGAAACCATGATCCAGAACCTGGACGTCCCCTGGAGCCGGACCGTCCTGGACGAGTTCTCCCCTGCTCAGGCCGAGGTGTTCGAACGCCTCGGCCACCTGCTGAAAGACTGAAAGAGAGGTTCCGATGCTGCGCGTCGCGCGTGCCGCCATCTTCGCTGTCCTGCCGGGCGAGGTCCTGATCCTGATCCTGCTGATTGCCGGGGTCGAGTTGCCGCGCGCGGTGACCGTCTGCACCGAGGCTGTTGTGCTCGCCCTGCTCGTCTTCGAGGCGGCGGTCGCGGCCTGGCTGTGGCGCGGGCACCGCCAGTCCGGGCTGAGCGGGCGTACAGCGGCGCGCGCCGCTTATGAGGATCTGGTGCCGTTGAAGGTGCGCCGGATCGTCGGATTCGACTTCAAGGCGCTGGTCAGTTTGTTCCTGTTCGCTGCGCGCCGCAGGCACGGCGTCCCGGACGGCACGACCCCGGTCTCCTATCACCGCGAGCAGAACGCCATCATGATGATGTTCATGGTCGCGATGGTGATCGAGGCCGTCACGGTGGACCTGCTGCTGCGCGCGATCGACGCCCCAGGGCCGCTGCGAAAGATCATCCTGGCCGCCGATGTGTACGGAATCCTGATTGGCTTGGCCATCGCCGCCGCTGCGGTCACCCGCCCCCACGTGATCTCGCAGGACGAGTTGCGACTGCGGTCGGGCGGCTACTTCGACTTGCGGATCCCGCGGGAGCTGATCGCCTCGGTGCGCAGGGCCCGCAACTTCAGCGAACCCGGCTGGTTCGTGCTCGAGGATGAGAAGTTCGCCCTCGCCGTGTCGTCGCAAACCAACCTCGTCGTCGAACTGAGTGAACCAGTCACCCTGACCCGCCCCTTGGGCGCCCAAGCCGAGGTCAGCATGATCCGCTTCTTCGCCGACAAGCCCGAAGAAGCGTTCGCAGCACTAGCAGCCACGCTCGAACGAAGCTAGGCCCATGTCGGTACCTTCACCACAGTGGACGTTTGACCGCCACGAGATCCTCTCAGCGTTCGAATCGGTACCCGAGCACGTCTTCGAGGAGATCGTCGACACGATCTTCCTTCCGCTCGTGCGCTGACGCGCCTTCGTCTCCGGCGAAACCTGCAATTCGCCGGTTCCACGGCTGGGTCGGCATGCCGCCGCCGACCCAGCCGCAGCCCGATCACACCCCCATCGAGGAGATCCTCTACACGACTTCCCGCTGTTGCAGCTCACGGTTCGGTCAGAACAAGGTGTCGCGGACGCGTAGCGGCCGGTAGCCGGTGGGTCCGAGCGCGGCGAGTTCGGCGTCGACGTCGACTTCGATCGCCCCGAAGAAATTGATGTTCTCGCTGTGCGCGGGCGAAATGTGGGCCAAGACATCGTCGTCAACCCGTCGCCCGGCCCGGCGCATCTGTTCGACCGCCAACCCGTAATACTCCGTGGTCCAGGCGATTACCGCGTTAGTGGCCAGGGTCAGGCACCATGCCTGCTCGGTCTGGGCTTCCAGGTGCCGGGCACGGAAGGCACCTTCGTGAGCGTAGGTGAGGTCGCGTTTGAGGGCATGGATGGATTCGCCCTTGTTGAGCTGGCGCGAGATCTTGCGCCGGTAGTCGGGATCGGTCAGGTACCGGCAGGCGTAGATGGTGCGGCGCATCGCACCGTACTCCTTGAGCGCCGCTGCCAGAGCATTCTGTCGACCCGAGGCCGACAGCTTGCCGACCAGCAGCGACGCGGTGGCGTGCCCGAACTTCAGCGACCCGGCCAACCTGAGCAGGTCGTCGTAATGCTCGGCGATCAAGTCCAGATTCAACTTGCGGGTCAGCAGCGGTCCCGCATGCGGGAACCGCGCGTCGGCATCGACGCGCGGCACCGGCCGGTACAGGGTGATCTTGCCCAGATCCCGGATACGTGGGGACAACTGCATCCCGAGCAGGTCGAACAGCGCAAAGTTGACCAGGGTGACCCCGTGGGTATCTGTCGCATGCTCGGTGATCGGCAGATCGGTTGCGTTGCCCAGGATTTCATCGAGTACGTAGTGGGCTTCGCGGCGGGTGGTGACGATGATCTTGGTGCCGTAGGTGGTGTGCTGATCAGTGACGTGGGTGTAGGTCGATAAGCCCTGGTCAGCGAAGAATTGAGGCACAGTGCGAGCAGTGGTCGACTTGCCGCGCGTCGGGAACCGCTGACCGTCACTGGATGACAGGGTTCCTGTTCCGAAAGCCGCTGTCAGCGGCAGTCTTTGGTGGTAGCCGATGATCGCGAGATTCGCCGCGCGCAGCGTTTCCTCGCGCACATACCATTCCGCGGTCCAGGCCAGGATGTCGTAGGTGATGCCGCTGGCTTCGGCCATCCGAGTGAGCCCCAGGTTCGTGGAGTAGGCCAGCAGCACCGCGATCAGATTGCGTTTGAGTTCCGGGCTGCGGGCCTGTTTGCCGCCGGCGTGGGTGAAGCAGTCCAGGTAGCCGGTGCGTTTGTCCAGCTCGATCAGCAACGACACGATCGGCGCGAACGGCAGCATCTCGGTCAACTCAGCCTTCAACGTGATCGCCTCGGTCGGAATGTCCTCGGCGGTCAACGGTGAGATCACCAGATCACCGGCCTCGTCCAGGCGCACCGGCCCGTCACCGGCTGTGAGCATCTGCTCCAGTTCGCTGACGGCCTCACCCCACTCATCGGACAGTACGGCCAACGCACGAGCCGGATCAGCCGGTTTGTCGACCAGGCGGCAGAACTCGCCGCGTTGGGGCTCCCACTGCTGCCGAGTGAGCAGGTAGGCGGCTGGATCGGCGTAGCGCCGCGACCCTGGAACGAACACATCCCCACTACGCAGCCCGTCCCGCAGCCCGAGCAGCACACACAACTCCCAAAAGTGTCGGTAGGCCACAGTATTCCCGGTCTTACGTGCTTCGTCGAGATAGCCCCGCCACTTGGTCGGCACGAATCCTGTGGGCGCGTCGTCGAACACCTTCCGGCGACCTGTCGCGTTGAGCTCGCGCAACATGTTCACCGCGATCAGCAACTCCGTCGCCGAAGTTCCGCCGGCGAAGTGCACCGCCGACAACACCGCCGGAGTGAACTTCCGCAGATACGAATACGACCCATCGAGAGCGGCCAGGTGCCCGTGATCACGCGGCAGCCGCGGCCGGGCCTGGGCGATCGCGGCCCGCAACCGTTCCCACCCGATGCCCTCACCCCGGATCAACGCCCCCACGTCCTCGTCGGGAACCTGCGGGTCGGTGATGACCGCGAGCAGCTCGTCCAGCAGCGCCTGCCGGTCCTCTCCGCTCTTGCCGCGTTCGACCAGTTCCTCGCGCATCCGGTTCTCGGCGGCACTGAACTTCGCCGACACCGCCTGGTCGAACAGCGCCACCACCTCATCAAGTACCTCGGCGGCAGACTGCGCCAGCACCGTCAACAAGATCGGATACCGACGCTCGGGATCACGGCGCTCCAGTGCTTGACCGGTCAGGCGGCGACCCAGCGTGGCCAGGAACCGGCGGCGCTCGGCCGGAAGCACCGACAAATCCAGGGTGTCCGCCCCCAGACCACGAACGAACCCCAGCTTCTCGACCTCGTTCTTTACCGCGGCCGCCGACGCCTCCACCGGTCCGGTGGACAACCACCGCAGCCGCGACATCCGAATCGAGGCATCGATGACCAGCAACCGGTCCAGCTCGGCGCGTCGTTGCGGAGTCAGCTCGTGCGCGAGTCGATCGTAGGTCTCCCGTTGTGCTTGTTCACGAGCATGCACGACGCGGCGCACGACGGTATCGGGGCTGGGGCGGATCACCCGCGCCGAGAGCAGATACTCACACCCCAACCGGAACAGCAGTGTCGGCGAATCATGTTCCATCGCCCGCGCCAGCAAGAACTCGTCCAACTCCTTGAGTTCCAGCGCACCGGCCGACCGCCAACCCAGATACTGAGCCGCCAATCGCAGGTGCTCGGTGCGCGTCTGCGCCCGCTTGCCGTACGAACGGATCAGCGACGCATCAACATCCAGTTGCTGCGCCAACCGCGCCACGGCCACCACAGGCGCGGCAGCCACCTTGTCCGGCACGAACCCCAACCACGGCAGAGCGCACAACGCCACCGACAAACCCAGCCGCTCCGCCGGGCCGCGCCCGCGTCCCGGCGTCAGAAAGGCGATGTCAGCCGGAGTGAGCGTGAAGTGCCGGAACAACTCCTCGCGGCTGATATCCGGGAACTCACGCAGCCGCGCCAACTCCTCGGTCGCGAACACCTGCATCGCCACGAAACCCGACCTCCAGCACGCCGACCAACCTCATCGGCAGCCCAGCCAACCACCAATCACGATGCCCCGCAGGACAAACCAGGAGCTCGCTATCTCCGCTGGTCAAGCCATTGTCGTTGTTTTTCGTCCGATTACTACCGGGACCCCGTGTAGTGAAAACCGCTGTGCGACAGCATCTTTCGCGCTAGCATGGTGTAGGGGATCCCCACCGAAGTTGGTGGCCACTCGAGTACTGGTATGGCATTTCTTTGATGCACGCATCAACCCAGGTTCTACAAGCGTTTCGAAGACTACGCAGTCCCCTCGTCGGGGGATATGCGGGAATACAGTCGCGTTCAGGGGAGTAGGAACCATGCAAATTACGCCGGTCGTAAATAACGCACCGTCTTCTTTCAGTCAAACGATGACCAGTAACGGGGGGACTCTCTACATACAGTTCTCGGGGTCGGCCTGGCGCGGCAACGCCGGAAAAGTCAGCGTCGATTTGTTGATGGACGGGACCGTCATCGCCACCGCATCGGTCTACACGAACGAAGCCAGCTCACACAAAGCGCTGGTCCCGGTCGCGGTCCTCATCCCAGCGGCCGCGGGACAGCACACTTTCACCGTCGCGCCGACGCCGGGCAGCGGCACGAACATCGACCAAAACGACTATTTCACCGTCACGGTCAACGAGACCACCCCCAACCACTTCGAAAGCGGTAAAATCTCGGTGGGCTATCTTATCTCACCGGGATGGGACCTCACCAGCGGTACCCCCGGGTGGCGGGAGTGGCGAGAGCCTGTCACATTCACCAAACCGTTCAACTCGCCACCGGAAGTTACGGTGGGGCTTTCCATGGTCGACATAGGGAAAGTCGCGAATTCTCGGGTGATGGTCGAAGCGGAAAATATCACGGGCCAGGGTTTCGATCTGGTGGTCAAAGCGTGGGACGACACCGTTTTGTACAGCGTCAATGTTGATTGGCTGGCGTATGGCGACGCGCAGTAGCCTGCCTTGCCCGCGGGCGGGTAGCCGACCGGAGTGAGTTCGAAGCGCAACAGCCCACGGGGTACCTCCGTGGGCTGTTGCGCACGACCCCGATCCCGCCGTCTGTGCGCCATGCGCTCTAGATCAAGGACAAGGCCGTCGCCCTTGACCTCGAACACAAGAAGTCACCCATACGCCTCGACCCGCGAGGGCTGACCGTCGTCGCGGACACCGCCCGCGGCCCGGTCCGCCTGACCGACATGGGCGGCGACGAGAATTGGCTCGGCTACCACGTCACCGCCCTCCTCAGCATGCACAAGTGGTTCTCCGAACAGCGCAATCCCGGGCCCCGCTTCCTTGTCCTCGACCAGCCGTCTCGGGTCTACTTCCCGGAGACGCCCCCGATGGCAGGGCTTCGGCCGGACCCGACAGAACCTCTTTGCTCAACTTTCGATTGGCCGGTATGTGAATCTGGTGAATTACCTTCTCACCCAACGTATTTCCCCGATACTGTGACGATGGAACAGTCGAATGATATTCCGTCGAGTAATGGCTCGGAGCCCGCCTTCGCGGGGCAGACAACGATCGGCGACGCAACGGTCGAAAGGAGGCCGTCGAGCATACTCGTCGTGGGTGCGGGAATCGCAGGATTGACTGCGGCACAAGCGCTTCGGAAGCTGGGGCACGCCGTGACCGTGCTGGAGGCGCGCAACAGGATCGGCGGCCGGATCTGGACCGACAGCGACGGCGTCGACCTGGGCGCGCACTGGATACACGGTACGGAGGGCAATCCGCTCACCGAACTGGTTGAACAACTCGAAATCCCACACAGTTATGTCGGCGGCGACAGTTCCTATACCGGCGGATTCGACAGTCTGGCGCTGATCGGACCCGATCGGAAGATCAGCCCCGCGACGGTAAAGAACCGAACCCTGGAACTCGCCGACAAAGTACTCCACGAACTCGAGCGGCGCGCCGAAATCGCCCGCAGCCGCAAACATCCAGATGTGCCGCTGGCCGCGGTCGTGGATCAGATCCTCGCTGAAGCGGGCCACAGTCACGACGATGAACAGGCCATCCGCTATCACCTCAATGTGATCCTGCGCGAAGACGTCGGTGAGGATCCCGGCGGACTATCGTTCAAGTTCTGGGAGGACGGCTACCGCGTCTACGGATATGGTGACAGCGTCCTGCACGGCGGCTACCAGGCCGTGGTCGATGCACTCGCCGAGGATGTGACCATCGAACTGGAAACCGTCGTGCGCCGGATCGATACCGGTGACGGCTCGACGCCGGTGCGGGTGACGACCGACCGCGGCGTCCACGAAGCCGACAAGGTGCTGGTCACCGTGCCACTCGGCGTTCTCAAATCGAACGAAATCGAGTTCAGCCCGTTGCTGCCGGAGACCAAGCGCCAAGCCATCGACCGCGTCGGGTTCGGCACGCTGAACAAGATTGCCTTGCACTACGACCGAATCTTCTGGCCCGCGGAGCAATACGTCTTCGGCTATCTGTGCCGTGAGACCGACAATTACCCGACCGTGGTGATCAGCATGTGGAAGTCGCACGGCAAGCCGATTCTGGTCCTGCTGCTCGGCGCATCGCTCGGGCGCGCCATGGAAACCTGGGCCGATGTCGAGGTCCAGGACTACGCGGCCGGCGTCGTGCGGGATATCTTCGGCACGAACACTCCCACGCCCAAGCATGTTTCCAGAACGGCGTGGTCGACGGACCCGTACGCGCTCGGTTCCTACGCCTGCATCGGTGTCGACGCTTCCCCGCGCGACCTCGACACACTCGCCGAACCCGTCGGCGCGCGCCTTTTCTTCGCGGGCGAGGCGACCAACAGTTACCACTGGGGCTGCGTCCACAGTGCCTACGAGTCGGGTCTGCGCGAAGCGGCCCGCATCGCCGACGACCCGTCGATCTACAGCCCACCGAGCACCGAGACCTCGCGCCGACAACGCCGCGATATCGACCGCATGAAACGCTTCGCGCGAATGCGTATGAGGCACCTCAGCTTCGACTGTCTACGAGCTCGCGTAGCCTGCCTCACCGATGGCGTCGATCCCTTCGGCGTGCCGTTGTTCGCACCCCTTGTCGACGCCGACCTGGAAACCCTTGCCTCTATGTTCGATGAACTCACCTACGCCCCCGGCGACCCCATCTGCCGCGAAGACGACACCGCCTACGGCGTCTACGTCGTCGCCGAGGGTGACGTGGAGGTCGATTTCGGCGGTGTCTACGACCGCGCCGTGCTGACCAGAGGCAGTATCCTCGGCGGCCACGACCTGTTCTTCGACGCCAGAACCATTACCGTCACCGCCGTGACTGCGGTCCGCCTCTACTACCTCGACCACTACCGCTACAAGACGTTCCTCTACGCCTTCCCTGATGTCATGATGATGATGATCGCCGACCTGGTCACCCGCTGGGAGCAACTGGAAGAGGTCCTCGGCACCGCGGCGCTGACAGGGGCACGCCGAATTTTGCAGGCCAGGCACAGCGGCGACATCGCGTCCTGACGCACGCGCCGTCCAGGGGTAGGCACGCCTATTCTGCACACAGGTGCAGCACCGGTTCGACGGCTGATGGGCCCAGCCCCACCATCACCACCATCGACCCCACCACGGACCGACTACCGGCGGCACCCTTGTGACCATCACCGGCAGCGACCTCACCCACACCGACACCGACACCGACACCGTGGCCTTCGACGGCATCCCGGCGAACTTCGCTCTCATCTCCGACACCACGATCAGCACCACCGCCCCGCCGCATCCCACCAGCCCAGCAGTCCCCCCGTCACCACACCTGGCGGCCAGAGCACCTGGACCTACAGCTGCGTAACCATCACCGGGCGGGTGCGCCGTGGGTGACACGCTTGCCCCGGGAGTCGTTGTCTTTCCTGGTCTGCTCACCTAGCCTCGCAGTCGGCCCGCTTACGCGGGTTGATTTCCCTGCAGAAGCCGGCCTCGGTTTCCCTGCAAAGCCGGGGCCGGTTTCTTTCACGGCCGGGATATCGGAGAACTCGACAGCACTGTTCGGCGTCAAAGGTGAGAGGAAGACCAGCAGCGCGGCGTGCTGCTCGTCGGCGATCCGTGCGCACAGCGCGATCAACCGCAAACTCTCCGGCGCCAACCCAGCCTGCTGGCCACCGTCGCCGCGTTCGCGCCGCCCTCGAGCAAACGGATCACCAGTTCGGATTCCACCTGACGTTCCAGGTCCGCGCTGGCCCGCGATCGCAACAGGTGCCACCGTGCGTGCGCCGTCGGCTTCCAGCGCCAATCCGTATACCACCGGGGGCCGCGTCTCGTCACTTTCTGGGGGACCTACCCTGCTGTGCGACCAGATCGGCGAGTACAGCTGCTTCGCTGATGTCGGTGCTCTTGGTGCCGGTGAGCAATGTGAGTTTGTTCTGCCCTGCCAGTTCGCGCAGATGGGCGAGCGCTTCGGCGCGGTCGGGGTCGGTCAGTTCCTCGCGATAGCGACGGGCGAATTCATCGAACAGTTCCGGGTCGTGGCCGTACCATGTGCGCAGTTCGGTGGAGGGGGCGACCTTTTTGCACCATTCGTCGAGATGTGCCCTGGTTTTGCTGACACCGCGAGGCCAGAGGCGGTCCACGAGCACACGGGTGCCGTCTTGCGGGGTTGGCTCGTCATAGATTCTGCGGATTTGCACAATGCGTCGAGTCATCATCGATCCCTAATATTGTAGATGTCTGTGAATGACTTCGCCACACTATTGTGGCGCAGGCAAATTCGTCGCAATGAGAGATGAAACGATACTGATCACTGCAAATAGAAATTGCTCCGGATGCATGTCCTCAGCGTTAAAAGGAGTAAGCTAGTTCTTTTCGGTGTCGATGCATCAAAATTCTACCGAGCAGGGAGCCTGCAGGCGACGGCGACTGGATGCCATGACGACCGAACGCCTCGCGCAAGGCAATTGTCTACCGAACAAAGCGACCGAGGAGCAGCATTGTGACAGTTGTCAAGAACTTCATCGACGGCAAGCTCGTCGACTCGGTCGGCGGTGCGACGATGACGCTCGTCGACCCCACCACTGGCGATCAGTACGGCACCGCCCCTGCGTCCAATGAACAGGATATCGATAACGCGTACGCAGCGGCGGCCAGGGCATTCTGCGACTGGAAACGCACGACGCCGTCGCACCGCCAGAAGGCGCTGCTCGATTTCGCCGACGAGTTGGAGAATGTCGCCATTGCGCTTGTTGAGGCCGAGGGCCGCAACACCGGCAAGCCGAACCACGTCACCTTGGCCGCAGAGATCCCGCAGATGCTGGACCAGACCCGGTTCTTCGCGGGAGCGGCACGGGTTCTCGAGGGCAAGTCGGCCTGCGAGTACCTTGCGGGCCATACATCGTGGATCCGCCGAGAGCCGGTCGGCGTCATCGGACAGGTGACGCCGTGGAATTACCCGATGATGATGGCAATCTGGAAGTTTGTTCCCGCGATCGCGGCGGGCAACACCGTGGTGATCAAGCCGAGCGACACCACCCCGGTGACGACGGTGATGCTGGCCGAACTGGCTTCCAAGCATCTGCCGCCGGGCGTGCTCAACGTGGTAACCGGTGACCAGACGACCGGCGCAGCGGTGGTGGCGCATCCGACCCCGATGATGGTGTCGATCACCGGTTCGGTGGCCGCGGGCCGTGCGGTCGCGGAGTCGGCCGGAGGCCGCCTGAAGCGCACACATCTGGAGTTGGGCGGCAAGGCGCCGGTAATCGTATTCCCCGACGCCGATATCGCTGCTGCCGCCGAAGGTATCGCGGCCTCGGGTTATTTCAACGCCGGGCAGGACTGCACGGCGGCCACCCGGGTGCTCGGTCACGCGTCGGTGGCCGATGATTTGACCGCGGCGCTGGCCGAGCAGGCCAGCAGTGCCACAACGACGTTCGGCAAGGCAGCCGACGACGAGGACGCCTGGGTGCCACCGGTCAACAACGCCAACCAACTACAGCGGGTGCTCGCCTTCCTCGAGGAGGTGCCCGACCACGCTTCGGTCGTGGTCGGCGGGCGCCGGCAGGGCGACCACGGGTATTACGTCGAGCCGACGGTCGTCGGCGGGCTGCGCCAGTATGACCGGCTGAGCCAGAACGAGATCTTCGGCCCGGTGATCACCGTGCAGTCGTTCATCGACGAAGACGAGGCGATCCAATGGGCCAACGGCGTCGAATACGGGCTGGCGTCGTCGTTGTGGACCAAGGACGTGTCGAGGGCGCTCCGCGTGTCGGCCGCGCTCGACTTCGGCTGCGTGTGGATCAACACCCACACCGCACTGATCGCCGAGATGCCGCACGGCGGGTTCAAGTCGTCCGGGCACGGCAAGGATCTGTCGATGTACGGGCTGGAGGACTACACCCGCGTCAAGCACGTGATGGCGAAGATCGACTGACCGGCGTCCTGGTGGCGGACCCATCCCGATGGATACGGTGGATTCCCAACCGGATGCTCGGAGGATCACTGTCCGGCGATGTCGGTCCCCGCCACAATTCGATCAGTGTGAGCGAACAGCGCTGGCAAACATCCAGCATATCGCCGATCGGACCTCCGACCGCACCCGTCCAGCGGTCCCGTCCACGAGGAGGCGGGTATGACCTTCGCTGCTACAGAAGATCTGGCGATTGCGTTTCGTTCTCGATGGTGGTGGTGCACGCCGATTCCCACTACCGACAGACTCGCGCACGTCGTCGAGACCGAAACATAAGTCCGTCATCGAACCGCTGATTCGAGTCCCAGGAGTCTGTTTCGAGTCGGCGTTCGATGCAGCCGCAGCGCCACTTCCAGTCTCGACCGTCCGATCCATTTCGGCATTCTCACGGCGTATTTATCGGCTACATACATTCGAGGGAGCCCCCGATGACCGACTACAGCCCCGCCGATCTCAAGGCAAAGCATCGCGCAATGTGGGCACTGGGCGACTACCCCACCGTTGCCACCGAAGTGATCCCGGAACTGGGCCGACGCCTCGTCCAGGTATGCCGCATCGGTCCCGGTCAGCGGGTGCTCGACATTGCGGCCGGATCCGGGAACGCTGCGATCCCGGCTGCTGAGGCCGGTGCCGAGGTGGTGGCGAGCGACCTCACGCCGGAACTGTTCGAGGCGGGCCGGCGTCTCGCCGCCACACGGGGCGTGAACCTGCAGTGGCACGTAGCCGACGCCGAAGCATTGCCCTTCGCCGACGCGGAGTTCGACTCGGTCATCTCGTGTGTCGGTGTCATGTTCGCACCGTTCCATCAGACCGCCGCGGACGAACTGGTGCGAGTCACCAAGCGGGGTGGGACGATCGGACTTATCAACTGGACACCCACCGGATTCATCGGGCAGATGTTCGCCGCGATGAAGCCGTTCGCTCCGCCGCCCCCGACCGGTGCGCAGCCGCCACCACTGTGGGGCGACGAGGCGCATGTCCGGTCGTTGTTGGGCGATCGTGTCACCGATCTGGAGCTACGGCGCGAGAACGCGGTCATCGATCGTTTCGCCGACGGCATCGAGTTCCGCGACTACTTCAAAACCAACTACGGGCCGACGGTCGCCGTGTACAAGGCCATCGCCGCCGAGCCCGGCCGAATCGCAGTTTTGGACCGGAAGCTCGCTGATCTTGCTGTCCAGCATGACCTCGGCAATGGACGGATGGAGTGGGAGTACCTCTTGGTCACCGCACGCCGACGCTGAGAAACGGGATCTCGACGCGGTCGACAGCCGTGTTCCAGCACAATGGCCGTGCCGCAGGCCTTTTCGATCAGTGGGAGGTAGGCCGCCACTTCAGCCGGGCGGATCATCTGGTCGAAGACCAGGTCATGCTCGCCCAGAAGCCGGAGCAGCTCTGCCGAGCTTGTCTCGGCTGGATTCAGACCGGTAAACACGCGTACTCCACGGAAGGCGGCGCTAGCGGCCTGAGTGAGCGTCTGCTGTGCGATGGCCTGGAAGGGTACTTGCGGATCGATAGCGCCGATGATCCCCGAAGGACGACCCGTGTCCTGATGGAGCTGATTCAGCCACCGGGTCTCGTCCAGAAAAGCTCCAGCGGCGGTGGTTGCTGACACGTGAACCAGGCCGGTGACGTGTATGCCCGCAGCGCCCGCGTCCGCTTGGTAGTCGGACAGGAGATAGTCGCGGTAGAGCGCTGGCCTCGCGACGCGCAGCATCGGATACCAATCGTGCGTGCTCACCTGCCAGAAGTGTGCGTGCGCGTCGACGAAGTCGAGGGAAGCAGTGGGCATCAGGGGGTCTCCGGATGATCAGAGGTATTCTGACGCTCAGTCTCTGGTCGGGGCGCGGCCGACTCCACCGGTCCAACCGCAGGTACCATTCGGAATATCCGAACGCGCGAATGCTGGAGCGTCACAGCCCGAGATCGACAGGGGCCCAGTGGAACTGCGCCAGTTGCGCACCTTTGAGGCGGTTTTGGCTCATCGGACGGGTCACCGACGCCGCCGTGGCGCTTGGCCTCGCGCCGTCCTCGGTCTCGGAACAGATCCGCGCCCTGGAGAAATCCCTGGGCGTTACCCTGTTCGATCGCGCCCCACGCGGGATGACCCGCACTCCGGCGGGGATCGGCTCCTGCTGTGGTCACAGCGGCTGCTCGACCAGGCCGAGCAGGCCCGGCGCGAGGTCCTGGCTGCCCGGCCCCGGCTGCGGCTCGGCGCGCTGGAGACCATTGCGGCCACCCATGTACCCGGTGTGCTCGTCCGCCTGGCCGAACGCCGCCCCGACCTGGACATCTCACTGCATACCGATGCCTCCCGCGGTGGGCTACTCAACTCGGTAGCCACCGGTCAACTGGAGGCGGCGATGATCCTGGACACCGCAGGCCCGCTGGGCGAACTCGGCTTCAACCTGCCGCCGGCCCCGCTGGACTACCTCGATCCGGAGGACGCGCCGTTCGCCCTGGTCGCCGCGCCCACCCATCTCCTCAGCAGCGCCAGCTTCCTGGCCAGGGACGATCTGCGGGGCCAGCGACTGCTGGTGAACACTCCCGCCTGCTCCTTCTGGCTTGCAGGAGAACTCCTGCTCGGCCAGGACATCGAACGGGTCCGCACCGGCGGGGTGGCGGCGACCCGCGCCTGCGCCGAGCTCGGCCTGGGCATCGCGCTGTTACCCGAGTTCGCCGTAGGAGACCAACTAGCCGCAGGCTCGCTGGTCCGGCTGCCACTGGATGCAGCCTCCGTTCAGCTGCATCTACGCCTGGTCTGGCGCACAGACCGCGAAGCCCTACCAGGACTGCGGGAAGTGCTCTACGCGGCTGCCGCGTAACCGCCCGGCGCCGGAGGATCGGGGTACACCGAAACCCCCTGTAGGCCAACGTCGGCAAGCCGGTAGCTGAAGGGCGGCCGGTCGCCGAGGTAACGATCTTCGACTTGCGTTTGGGTGGCCATCGCGGCCGGACGCGGATCTTGACGCGGTTGCGCTCGCCTTTGGACATGCCGCCGAGCACCGACATGATCAGGTTCAGTACTGATATCAGATTCCCTCAGCCAACAACGGCACAGATCCATCATTCAGGCACATTTGAGTGCGCACGTGCGCACCCAAAAGAGATAAAGTGTGGGTGCGCCACTGTTGAACGAAGCCTGGAGGTCCGGTGCCCGCGTTGTTGAGCGTGCTGCGTCACGAACAGTACCGTCGGCTGTTCACCGCTCAGGTCGTGGCGCTGGTCGGTACCGGCCTGCTCACGGTGGCGCTGGGCTTGCTGGCCTATGACATCGCGGGCAGCGATGCCGGCGCGGTACTCGGGACCGCGCTGGGGATCAAGATGGTCGCCTACGTCGCTGTGGCTCCGGTGATTTCGGCGGTGACCGATCGGGTGCCCCGCAAGATCGTGCTGGTGTCGGCGGACGCGGTGCGTGCGGTGATCGCGCTGTTACTCCCGATCGTCGGACAGGTCTGGCAGATCTATGTGCTGATCTTCCTGCTGCAGGCCGCGTCGGCGACCTTCACCCCCACCTTCCAGTCGGTGATCCCCTCGGTGCTGGTCGAGGAGGAGGACTACACGCGCGGTTTGTCGCTGTCGCGACTGGCCTACGATCTCGAGTCGCTGCTCAGTCCGGTACTGGCCGCAGCCTTGCTGACCATGATGAGCTACAACCTGCTGTTCCTGGGCACTGTGGCGGGGTTCGTCGCGTCGGCCTTGCTGGTGATCTCGACGACGCTACCGCGGCTGGTTCCCGCGGATCGGTCGGATCCGCTCATGGACAGGATCACCCGCGGCGCGCGGACCATGCTGTCGCGGCCGGTGCTGCGCGGGCTGCTGGCTATGAACCTCGCGGTCGCTGCGGCCACTGCCCTTGTCCTGGTCAACACCGTCGTATACGTGCGGGACATGCTCGGTGGATCGAATACGTCCGTGGCGATCGCCCTCGGCTGCTACGGCGCCGGATCCATGCTCGTCGCCCTGCTGGTGCCGCGCCTACTCAGCACCGTCGCGGACCGTCGCCTGATGATGACCGGCGCAACGACCATCCCGCTCGGACTGGCCGCGGTCACCGTGGTACTGGCGGTTTCCCCCTCCCCGAGGGTGGGCTGGGTGATGCTCGGGCTGTTGTGGGTCGCGCTCGGCGCGGGTACCTCGATGATCAACACGCCGTCCGCGCGGCTGTTACGGGCACAATCCGAGCCCGACAACCGGACCTCGGTGTTCGCCGCGCAGTTCTCGCTGTCGCATGCCTGTTTCATGCTCACCTATCCGATCGCCGGATGGGTCGGCGCCTCGATCAGCCAGCTCGCCGCGGCACTCACACTGGCCGTGGTCGCTACACTCGCAGCAATAGCAGCTGCACGGGTATGGCCCACCTCGGTCCCGGCAGCTCCGGAATTGGTGGCAGTCGGAGGGCGGTGACGGCGATGGCCGACGAAGCGCAGCCCAAGACTGCGCGGGGCCTGCCCGCCGCGAGTCTGGTACACCCCGTCGCGGCGGATCAACAGCACTTGGACGCCGCCACAAACACCTTCCGCATGCTCGCCGACCCCACCCGGCTGCATATTCTGTGGATCCTGGCCCAGAACGAAGCCGACGTCACCGCGTTGACCGACGCCTGCGGCGCGTCACGCACCGCCGTCAGCCAGCACCTGGCCAAACTCCGATTCACCGGATTGGTCGACACCCGCAGACAAGGACGGCGAGTGATCTACCGCATCCGCGACGGCCACCTCGCCCGCCTGGTACGCGAAGGCATGAACCACGCCGACCACATCGTCACCGGAGAACCCCCACACGCATAGCGCGGTCTTCGATCAAGGCCACTACCGCACGGCGGTTCGACAGGGACGTCCGGCGCAATGGGCGATGTTTCAGCAGATCGACGGCGATACCGTGGTGTCGGCCCACGGCTCCCACGAACACGATCCTCTGCGCCACTCAGACCCTTCCTGCGGCCTTCGCCGTGGCGATGACCAGTTGGTACGCACCGTCGATCCGGGTGAGATGACCGTCGGTGAAACCAGAGGCCGTGAAGCAGGCCAGCAGCTCGTCGTCGCCGTACAGCCGCATGCGCTTCGCCATTGTCGGTGGGACCACCTTGGCGGGTGGGTTGGGCGCCACGGTGTGAACGACCACCCGACCTCCTGGTACGAGCACGCGCTTCAGTTCGGCGAGCGCGGCGGGAGCGTCGAGGAAGAACAGGACGTTCATCAGTGCCGCGCAGGTGAACTGCCCCTCTGGGAATGGCAGGTTCTCGGCGGGGGCGCTAACGACGTCGAGCCCTCCCGCCCGCACCGCGTCGGCGTTGTTGGTCTTTGCCAGCTCCACCATGTCGACACTGTGATCCACCGCGGTGGCTCGGCAGCCGGTCTCGAGCGCCCACTTCACGAACGTGCCGCCACCGCAGCCAATTTCGAGTAGATGGTCGTCGGGGGTGAGGTCCAGCGCTTCCAAAGTGTCGCGAAAGATTCCATGGTGGGCCTTCATATCGCGCCACCACATCCGGGCAATTCTTCCGCGTGGTCGCTGGAGCAGTCGATCGGCCACCATGTCGGCGATTGTCATCGTCACCACCTGTTCTTTCCGCCCACCGGCGGTGTGCCGGAGCTGAGAGCTGTTGTCGCTGTGCAGTTCACGCCTGGACCTGCAGATCGCCGAATACCGTCCGGTGCGCTGCTGGACGACTGAGGAAGTCGTGCGGAAAGCCGAGTTCGACCGCGGACACCCGTTCCAGCCGCTGTAGGTGCTCCTCGTCGAACTCCACCTCGAGCGCGCCGAGATTGTCCGCGAGCTGCCGGGCGGTGCGGGCGCCGACGATCGGCGCGATCACCGACGGGTCACGCATAGTCCAGGCCAGCGCCACCTGAGCAGGTGTGCGCCCCACCTTTTCGGCGACCTCTGCCACTACCGTGGCTATGGCCAGACCGCGTTCGGTCAGGGACTCGTTGGCGATCACCAGGTGCTTGCGGGAATCCCCAGCCGCGGCGGCTACCGAATCGCATGTCAGGTCGGCGCGATGGTATTTGTTGGTCAGCACACCACCGGCCAAGGGGGACCACGGAATAACGCCGAGCCCCATCTGACGCGCCATCGGGATGAGGTCGCGCTCCCCCGTCCGTTCGATGAGGTTGTACTCGATCTGCAGTGCGATCAGCGGAGACCAGCCGCGTAGTTCGGCAATGGCCTGCATGCGCGAAACCTGCCAAGCCGGGGTGTCGGAAATGCCGAGGTAGAGCACCTTGCCCGCCCGCACCAGGTCGTCCATCGCTCGCAGAATCTCCTCGACGGGTGTCAGACCGTCCCACAGATGAAGGTAGAGCAGGTCGAGGTAGTCGGTGCGCAGTCTGCGCAGGCTCGCCTCCACCGAGGCGATCATGCTCTTTCGATGGTTGCCGCCGGAGTTCGGATCGGTCAGTCGTCGCAGTGCACTGTATTTGGTAGCGAGTACCAGGCTTTCGCGGTCGGCGGCGGCGAACTCACCGAGCCACTCCTCCGCGGTGCCGTTGGTGTACTGATTCGCGGTGTCGATGAAGTTGCCGCCGCGGCCGACGTAGGTGTCGAAGATTCGGCGCGCTTCGAGCTTGTCCGACCCCCAGCCCCATTCGGTGCCAAAAGTCATCGACCCCAGTGCGAGCGGTGACACACGCAGGCCGGAGCGACCGAGCACGCGGTAGCAGTCCAGGGCGGACACCCCGCACCGTGTCATTCGTTCCACCAAATCCCTTTCCTCCCTCGCATTTTTCGGCTCCGAACTTTTCGCTGCCGGCTTCGCACCGGTGCGTTTGCCGTCCCAGCCAACCGCCCGCCAATTTATTGATAATGATAGTCATTCCCATTAAGCTAGGCTTGTTTGGTTCCTGGAGCAAGGGTGGAGATGGCGACAACAGCAGACGAGGTTCAACGGTGCGTCTGTACCGTGCTCACGATTCAAGAGCCGGAACTGGTTTCGGATCGGCCGCTGCAGGAGCTAGGGATGGACTCGTTCCTCGCGGTCCGGCTGCACCTGCGCTTGGCGGAGCGAACGGGGGTGCGGGTGCCGTTGGAGGCATTCGTCGGCATCACCCTCGACTCGCTGATCGTCGAGGTCGAGAAGCGCCTCGGTGCAACACCTTCCGGCACACCGAGTGAACCAGCGGCAAACCGTGTGAACGCATCCGCACTGAGTGGTGACGCACCTGCGGAAGCGGAGCTGACTCCGATCCAGGCGTCCTACTGGGTCGGCCGCGAAACGGACATGCCGCTGGGCGGTGTGGCCACGTTCTACTATTTCGAATTCGACCGCAGGACAACAGAATTCGTTGCAGCAGATGGGACAGCCGAAATCGCCGTTCTGGAGGAGGCGTGGAACAGACTCGTCGTCCACCACGACATGTTGAGGGCGACGGTCACCGACGACGGCATGCAGCGCGTGGAACCGCCGGGTGTCCGCTACACCATCGGCGTGACCGACTTGCGTCGACAGCCGGAGAACGTGGACCGAGTGCTGGCCGAGTTGCGCCGGGAGAAGTCGCATCAGGTGCGTGAAACCACGCTCTGGCCGCTGTTCGACATTCACGCCGCGGTACTGCCGGATGAGAGTCTGCGGCTGTTCGTGGGTTTCGACATCATCGTGCTGGACATGGCGAGCTGGATCCTGTTGATGCGGCAGTGGGGTGAGCTCGTCGCCGATCTGGCCGCCGAGCCGGCACCGACCGCGTCGTTTCTGAGCATTCTTCATGCGCGGCAGGCTGATTCGGAGCGGCGGGAGCGCGACCACGAATACTGGGATGCGCGGGCGGCCACGCTGCCGCCGGGCCCGAGACTGCCGTACGCGGTGGCGCCGGAGCAGGTCCGCACACCGCGCTTCCGGCGGCATGAGGAACGGCTCGATGCGGAGCACTGGTCGGCGCTCACCGCACGGGCGGCGGCACGCGGCCTGAGCCCCACCGCGGTGCTGCTGGCGGCATTCGGGCTGACCCTGACCCGGTGGGGTGCGACGGAACCGTTCTGCCTGAACACGACCTTGTTCGACCGGCCGGACTGGACAGCGGACCATCCCGATGTGGTGGGGGATTTCAGCACCACCGCACTGGTCGAGATGCCCGCCGTCGATCTGCGGTCACTGCGCGGGTTCGCCGACTTCGCGACGCAGGTCAACAGCCAGTTCTGGGCCGATCTCGAGCATCGTTCGTACAGCGGGGTCGAGGTGCAGCGGTCCCAGGCCGGCGATCTCGCGCCGCGCTACCCGGTGGTGTTCACCAGCGGTGTCGGGTTGGGTCAGGCGGGTGGTCCGGCCGCGGGCTGGCTGGGGGCCGAGGTGTTCGGAGTGTCGCAAACCCCGCAGGTGGTGCTCGATCACATCGTGTGGGACGAATCCGGTGCGCTGCGCATTGCTTGGGATGCCGTGGAGGAAGTCTTCTCGCCCGGGTTCGTCGAGCACATGCTCGCGGCCTCCCTGCGACTGTTGCACCGCCTCGCCACAGAGGACACCGCCTGGGGCACCATGGATCTGGGGTGGAATCCCCACTTCGAGCCGGTGGCGGAAGTACCGGCGCCGATGGGTATCGATCCGGGGCCGCGGCTGACGGATCCGCAGCTGCTTGCTGTGGACACCCACGGACAGGCACCCGCACTGGTGGACTCGAAACGCTCATTCACCCACGTCGAACTGCTGGCGCGTTCGCGTTCCATCGCCGCGGAGCTGACCGCGGCCGGGGTCGGGCCTGGCGATCGTGTCGGGGTGGCCATGCCGAAGTCGAGCGAGCAGATCGTCGCGGCCTACGGAGTGCTGTGGGCCGGTGCCGCTTTCGTTCCCATCGAACCGGAGTGGCCCACCGCCCGTATCGAATCGGTGTGTCGGCGCGCCGGTATAGGCCACGCTCTGGTGACAGCGGACGCCAAGGATTGTCTGCCACATCACGTAATCGCGCACTCGGTGCACCAGCTGGCAGGAATCGACGAGGCGGCGATCGGCGAACCGGTCCGTGCCGGGGCGGACGAGCTGGCCTACATTATCTTCACCTCCGGTTCGACGGGTGAGCCGAAAGGCGTTGCCATCGAACACCGGGCTGCACGCACCACGATCGACGACATCAACGACAGATTCGGCATAGGCCCCGACGATCGGGTTCTCGCGTTGTCCGCGTTGAGTTTCGACCTGTCGATCTACGACATGTTCGGGCTGCTCGGTGTGGGTGGCGCGGTGGTGGTTCCCGACGCAGCTCGGCAGCGTGACCCCGGACACTGGTGCGATCTCATCGCAGAGCATCGGGTGACGGTGTGGAATACCGCTCCGGCCGTGGCGGAAATGCTGGTGGAATACGCCGAGGCGGATCCGGCAGCCGTGGCTCAGCTGCGGTCGCTGCGGGTGATGCTGCTATCGGGGGACTGGATTCCGCTCACGCTGCCCGACCGGTTGCGTGCGCTGATCGGCGATGTCCAGGTGATCAGTCTGGGCGGTGCGACCGAAGCGGCGATCTGGTCGATCTGCTATCCGATCCACGAAGTGGCGCCCGAGTGGACGAGCATCCCGTACGGGCGCGCGCTGCGCGACCAGTTCTTCCTGGTGCTGGATGACGAGGGCCGGCCATGTCCGATCGGATCGCCCGGTGAGCTGCACATCGGCGGCGCGGGCTTGGCGCGTGGCTATGTCGGCGACCAGGAGCAGACTGCGCAGCGGTTCATCCGGCACGAGTATCTGGGTCATCGGCTGTATCGGACCGGTGATCTGGGCCGGTGGCGACCTGACGGAACCATCGAATTCCTCGGCCGCGCCGACCGCCAGGTCAAGATCCGCGGACACCGCATCGAACTCGGCGAGATCGAAGCGGTGATCGCCAGGCTGCCCGGCATACGCCGGTGTGTGGCGGCAGCCGTGCCGGGAGCCGACGAGCGGCCGCGGCTGGTGGCTTATCTTGTCGCTGGGTCGACCGCCCCGGAGCCCGCGGAACTCACTGCCTACGCAGCGCGGCACCTGCCGCAGTACATGGTGCCGTCACACTGGGTGGCGCTCGACGCGATCCCGCTCACACCCAACGGCAAGGTGGATGTTTCCCGGCTGCCGAATCCGTTCCGACGCGGCACACCCGCACAACCGGCTCCGGGGACCGCGGCGCCCGTAGCAGGCAATGGTGCGCCGAGCGCCGACCGGGAGGACACGGCCTGGTTGGCGCCGGCGGCGAGGATGGCGCACGAACACGGACTGGCGATGACCGTTCGGCTGGAACCCGCGGCAGCCGCCACCTCCGATACGCCCAACGCGTTGTCCCGTCTACTCCTTGCGGCGGCCGCCACCCACGGCATACAAGCGACCGAGAATATCTGTCCCAGAACAGGGCTCATGGAAGTGACGTTCGAGCTCGTCGATGCGGCACCACCACTCGCCGAGGGCGCGCATCCGGATATCGAGCGCGCGGTCACCGCGGTCTTCGCCGAACTCCTCGGATCCGATATCAGTCCGAGCGCACCGTTCTACGACCTGGGTTCGACCTCCCTGACTCTGGTCCGGGCACATCGTCGATTGCGCCATCTGACTCCGGCGCTGACCGTGCCCGACATCTTCCGCCATGGGTCGGTGCGCCGGCTCGCCGCGTGGATCGCCCGGCTGTCCGCTGCCTCCGATCCGGCGCACACCCGCACCGAAACCCCCGATGCCGACATCGATATCGCGAACGCCGCCGCGCGGGGACGACGCCGACGCAACTCCCACCCGAAAGCGAGGCACACATCGCATGTCGCTCACTGACAGCGTTCAACGGATCCAAGTGGCCCTGCGTGGCCGCGACGACCGGCGACAGCGGTTCGCCGCGCGCACCGAACACCGGACGGCCACCGAGGTGAGTGTGCGGATCAACGGCCACAGCCTCGTAGTCGACGAACCGAAAGCGGCGGGCGGCGGCGATACGGGCCCCGATCCGATCGGACTCGCCCTCGCGGCGCTGGGCACCTGCCAGGTGATCACCTACCAGTTCCACGCGGCGCGTCTGGGCGTCGAAATCGACTCACTCACCGTGGATGTCAACGCCCTGCTGGATATGAGCCCCGTCTTCGGCCTCGACGACGCCCAGCCGGGTGAGATCCGGATGCGTGCGCGAGTGAGCGGCCCCGAAAACCCCTCCCGCTACCGGGAATTGCAGCAGCTCGTCGAGAAGTCCTGCCCTGTGCTGGCCATGATGCGCGGCGAGATGCCGGTGCAGTCGGAAGTGGAGATCGCGTCGTGAGCGACACCAATACCATCGCAATCGTCGGTATGGCATGCCAGTTTCCCGGCGCGCCCGACCTGGCGGCATTCTGGGATCTGATCGCCGCGGGGCGCGAGGGAATGAGCGGATTCGGTGATGCCGAACTGGCTGACCGCGGCGTGCCCGCTGCCTTGCGCCAGCACCGTAACTATGTGCCGGTCGGCGGGATCATCGACGGGCAGGACCGCTTCGATCCCGACCACTTCGGATTCACCCCGACCGAGGCGGCGCTGCTCGACCCGCAGCTGCGGCTGCTGTTGGAGTGCGCGTGGAATGCGTTGGGCGACGCCGGGCACGGCGGCGGCGCGGGACTCGGCACGGTGGGTGTGTTCAGCGGCGCATCGCACAGCGACTACCTGGACAAGAACCTCGCGCGGTATCGACGGGAGGCGGACCACGACCCGATGGGCCATCTGCAGGCCACGATGGGCGCGATCACCGATTACTTCCCCCAGCAGATCGCCTATCGGCTCGGTCTGACCGGTCCCGCGGTGGCGGTGCAGGCCACCTGCGCCACCTCACTGGTCGCCGTGCATATGGCGGCGCAGTCGCTGCTGCTCGGCGAATGCGACTCCGCCCTGGCGGGCGGGGTATCGCTGATCGTGCCGCAGGGCCGCGGCTACCTGCATGTGCCGGACTCCATCTTCTCCGCGGACGGCCATACCCGTGCGTTCGGCGCCGACGGCTCGGGGATGGTGCACAGCCAAGGTGTCGGCGTGGTGGTGCTGCGGCGGCTGGACGAGGCCCTCGCCGACGGGGATCCGATCTACGCGGTGCTGCGCGGCAGTGCGGTGAACCACGACGGAGCGGGCAAAGCCGGATTCACCGCGCCATCGGCGACCGGTCAGGCGCGCGTGGTAGCCGAAGCGCTGGCCGTCGCCGATGTGGATGTCGACGCGGTCGGTCTGATCGAAGCACACGGCACCGCGACAGCGCTCGGTGACCAGATCGAATTGTCCGCGCTCGCCGCGGTATTCGGTAAACGCTCGGCACCAGAGCCGATCGCGCTCAGCTCGGTGAAGAGCAATATCGGCCACACCAACACCGCCGCCGGTATCGCCTCGCTGATCAAAACGTCGCTGGCGCTGCGGCACCAGCGCATCCCGGCGACATTGCACGCCGACCCGGCCCATCCCGAACTGGCACAGCACCGCGGCCTGTTAGAGGTCCCCGACCGGACCCGTGCCTGGCCGGAACACCAGGGCACCAGGATCGCGGGCGTCAGCTCGTTCGGGATCGGCGGCACGAACTGCCACGTCGTGCTCGAACAATCGACCGCCGCGACGCCGGCCGCCCCCGATCGCCGTGCGCAACTGCTGGTGATGTCAGGCGCCGAAGAACAAGCCTGCCGATCCCAGCTCGACTTGGCCGCCGCGACCGTGGACGAGCGCAACCGCGCCGACTACGCCTACACCGCGCTGCGGGCAGCGCATCGCGACAGCGGTTGGCGCGCCGCGGCGATCCTGCCGGAAAACGGCGGCGCGCCGCGACAGGTGACATCCAGGAAGCTGCCTGCGCGCCGGCCGGCCGTCGTCTTCGCCTTCCCCGGCGCGGGTGCGCAGTACCCCGGCATGGGCGCGGGCCTCTACCGCGATGAACCGGTGTTCGCCGCAGCGGTTGACGAATGCGCCGCAGCGATGCAACCGCTACTGGGCTACGACATTCGAGACATCATCACCGGCAGCGCACCACACCGCGACGCAGACGACGTGCGCTACGGTCAGCCCGCGTTGTTCGCGGTATCGCTCGCCACCGCGATGACCCTGCGCGGTTTCGGGATCGAGCCGGATGGGGTGCTGGGGCACAGTTTGGGCGAATACGCGGCGGCGGTGGTGGCCGGCATGCTGAGCGCCTCCGATGCGGCGCGCCTGGTGGCGGTCCGCTCGCTCGCCCTGGCCGATGCGGCGCCCGGCGCGATGCTGGCGGTCGCGTCAAGTGAGCCGCAGGTGGCAGACCTGCTCACCGATCATCCGTCGGTGACATTGGCCGCGATCAACGCCACCGACTCCTACGTGGTGTCCGGCCCCGCTGTCGCCATCGATGAACTCGCGGCCGCGCTGGCACACAAGGAAGTTGGGACCAGTAGGCTGCGGATCGACGCGGCGCTGCACTCCCCTGCCGTCGAGGATGCCGTTGCGGCGCTGCGGGAAGTGGCGGCGAGCGTGCCGACGGCACCGGCCGCGTTGCCCCTGTACAGCACGCTCACCGGGCAGGCCGTCGATACTGTGGACGCCGAGCACTGGGCGCGCCATCTGCGCGAGCCGGTGCGTTTCGCCGCGGCGTTGCACACCGCCGTGACAACGCGGCCGACGACGCTCGTCCAGGTCGGCCCGGGTGGCACGCTGGCCTCACTGGCTCGACGGAATGCACCGTCCGGCCTTGCGGCAGCGCTGAGCACGCTACCGGACGCCGACGAGATCGCCGCGCTCCCTGTCGATACCCCACCACCGGACCGTGGTGCACTGCTGGCCGCCATCGGGCAGCTGTGGTGCGACGGTGCGGAACTCGCTCCCGATGCCTTGCACCGCCGACGGCAGCGCGTGCGACTGCCCGGATACCCGTTCCACCGCCGACGGTTCTGGATCGATCCGCCGGCTGATTCGGAACTCTCCGCTGCCGAGACTCTTTCGTCGGACGGGGCCGTCGCGTCCCGAACCATGGAACCGCCGCTGTCGGATCCCGTCCCTTCCGCCGTGCCGTCTGGGGATACCGGGTCCGCGACACGCGACGAACAGAGCGTGGCGGCACTGTGGAGTGAGCTTCTCGGACGTCCGGTGAACGATCCGGAAGACGACTTCTTCGCCCTCGGCGGCAGCTCCATGCAGGCGACCCGGATGCTGGACATCCTCAATGCTCGTGAAGAAACGGATATCCGTCTGCGAGAACTGCTCGCCAGCCCGACCCTGTCCGCCTTCGCCGAGCTGCTGTCGCAGCGGCGGACGCCAACCGATCACCCAGATCCCACATTGCGGCCGACCGAACCCGAGTACGGCCGCCCGAATGAATTCCCGAACGATTCAGCACCATCCGATGTCGAGCGCGAGGGCCTCGGCGCCGACACCGCCGTTACGCCCGAGGACGGCGCCGCGAACACACCTGCCCCCGAGGCCGAACTCGAGGTTCTCGACGCAGGCGCTCCCGGCTCTTTTCCGCTCACCCGTGTACAGCACGCCTACTGGGTGGGACGCTCCGGCGCATTCGGGCTCAGTGATACCGCCTGCCACATCTACCTCGAATATGACTGCGGCAGCATCGATCTCGACCGCTACCAGCAGGCGTGGAATCGGGTGATCCAGCGGCACGACATGCTGCGCGCGGTCGTCGGCGACGACGGCCGCAACCATGTGCTCGACACGGTGCCCGAGTACCGGATCCGCCGCCACGACCTCACCGATATGGCGGCCGAGCAGCGCGAGGAGACGCTCGCCGAGCTGCGACGCCAGCTCTCCCACCGGGTGCACCGGCCCGACCGCTGGCCGCTGTTCGACGTCCGGGCCGCCGCGCTCGACGACTCCACCGTGCGCCTGTTCTTCGGGATCGACGCGCTGATCTGCGATGCGGGCAGCTTCCTCGTGCTCGATCGGGACCTACGGCGCAGCTACCACGATCCAGCGGCTCCGTTGCCACCGGTGCGTACTGGATTCGCCGACTATGTGGCACACCTGGCGACCCGCGCCGATTCCCTGGACCGGCGTCGGAGCGTCGACTACTGGCAGCAGCGGATGCAGCGGATTCCCGGCCCGCCGACACTGCCGACCCGCACCCGGACCCAGACACGGCCGTGGTTCGCCCGGCGCAGCGGAGAGCTCTCTGCGCCGGAGTGGGCGGCGCTGCGCCGACTGGCAGCCGAACACGGCGTAACACCGTCAGCCGTATTGCTCACCGCCTACGCCGATGTGCTGGCAGCGTGGTCGGGCGACGACCGGTTCTCGGTCATGCTGACGCTGATCGACCGCCCGGTGGCGCTACCCGGAATCGACGACGTGGTCGGTGATTTCACCACACTACTGGCGCACGAGGTGGATCGAACCGACAGTGATTCGTTCGCCGAACGGGTCGGGCGGACGCAGCGGCAGCTGTTCGACGACATCGATCATCGCGACTACTCGGCGCTCGAACTGCTCTCCGAGATGTCCAGCAGCACCGGGCAACGACAGTTGCTACCAGTCGTGTTCACCAGCGCCCTGGACGCGGCGGAATTAACCGGCGCGGAACCGGATCTGGAGTGGGCGGGACGAATCGTGCACGGCGTCAGCCAAACCCCGCAACTGTGGCTCGATCATCAGGCGTTCATGCAGGCGGGGGCACTCCAATTGCAATGGGACGTGCTCGAAACCGTGCTCGATCCGGACGGCGCCGACACCGCATTCGCCGCCTACGTGGCCTGGTTACGGCAGCTCGTGCACGATCCGGACGCCTGGCGCGCCGACAACACCGGCCCACGGCTGACCGCCCCGGGCGAAGACGTGACGGCCGCCGTCGCCGCGATCTGGACCCAGGTCCTCGGCGTCGACACAGCAACTGTCCAACCGGATTCGACCTTCGTCGGCCTCGGCGGCGACTCGGTGCTGGCCGTGCGCATGGCCACCATGGTCCGCGGTCGCCTCGGCGTCGCGGTTCCGGTAGTCGATCTGGTCGGCGACCTGACGCTGGCGCAACTGGCGGACACCATCGCCGAGCGGCGCGGCGAATCGACGGCGGTTCGCGGTTCGGAGCTGGTACGGCAGGAAGACCCCACCGCGCCCTTCCCGCTCACTCCGTTGCAGCAGGCCTATTGGGTCGGCCAGCAGGATGGTTGGGCGCTCAGCTACAGCTCCGCGCACAACTACGTCGACTTCCGGCTGGCCGGCATCGACCCGACGGCCGTGCAGGCCGCCGTACGCCGGCAGGTGCAGCGCCAACCCATGCTTCGCGCGGTATTCCTGGCCGACGGGGTACAGCAGGTGCTGGCCGAGGATGATCCGCGGCTGGCGGTCCTGCCGATCACCGAACTCGACCTGCGCGCCGCGAGCGTCGGCGATATCGACCGAACCCTCGCCGACACTCGCGCCGAGATGCGAAGCACCGGTCCCGGAATGGACCCGTGGCCGTTCCGCATCACCGCCGTTCGTCTCCCCGGTGACGAACTGAGCCTGCACATCGTGTGCAGTCTGCTGGTCGCCGACGGCTGGTCGGTGCAGCTGATGTTCACCGAGCTGTTCACCTACCTCGATGAGCCGAATACGGTGCTGCCGCCGCTGACCGCCCACTTCGGCGACTACGTCGAAACCATCAACCGACAGCGCCACGAACCCGAATGGCTGGCCCAGCGCGACTGGTGGTGGGAGCGTCTCGACGAGTTGCCCACCGCACCCGCACTGCCGCTGGCCATCCCGTTCGAGCAGGCCCGCCCCGATGCCATGGAGCGCCGAGAGCTGCGAGTGTCCGGTGAGCGTATGACGGTGCTGCGGGAGCGCTGCGCCGAATACGGCATCACACCGACCACTATGTTCGCCACCTGTTATTCGGCCGCGCTGGCGCGGATGGCCGGGCACCGCCGGTTCCTGCTGAACGTGCTCTACCTCAACCGCCTGCACCTGCCCGCGGACCTCGATCACGCCATCGGCCCATACGCGGGCACCGTCCTGATGGATGTCGCCCTCCCCGCCGCGCCCACCTTCGTCGCCGCGGCCCGGCACGTGCAGGAGGCGACCGGCCGCATGCTCGACCACGGCCAGGTCACCGGTGTGGAGGTCGTGCGCGAACTCGGCCGCCGCCGCCGAGACACCTCTCCGCAAGCACCGGTGGTGTTCCACAGCACCCTCGGTCTGCATCCACCGGGCGGCACCCCGGCGGCGGTGCGGGTGAGCGATTTCTATCAGCGGCTGCGCACCCCGCAGGTCGCGTTGGATATGCAGGTCTTCCAATGGGATTGGGATGATTCGGTGGTGGTCAACCTGGACGCCGTGGCCGAACTGTTTTCCGCCGGCGTGCTCGATGACCTGTTCGCCGATATCAGCGCCGGAATCGACGCGCTTGTAGAGCGGCCCGAGGCGTGGTCGGAGCTCGTGACGCTGCCCGCGCCGGAGCTGCCCGACCGACACGGATCCGGACGTGCGCCCACAGCCGTGTCCGGACCGCCCACCACCGCGACCGAGAAGGCGATCGCCGACTTGTGGGCGGACATGCTGGAAACAGACCCGACCGACTTCGATCGGGCGGCGGATTTCTTCGCCGGCGGCGGTGATTCGGTGATAGCGATCCGGATGCTGCGACGACTGCGCACCGAACTCGGGCTGATCGTGACACCGCGAGACTTCCTCGCCGACCCCACCCTGGCCGCCATCGCCGCAACGGCGGACACGGCGGCCGGAGACGGGGACGCCGACTGCGCTGTCACCCTCCGCGACGGCACCGGGGACCCGCTGTTCATGCTGCATCCCACCGGCGGTGACGTGCTCTGCTATGTCGAGCTGGCGCGCAAGCTGGACACTCGGCGACCCGTGATCGGCATCCAGGACCCCGCCCTGGGCCGTGACGGCGGCTCGGGTAGCACGGCCGAACAGCCGGCAAGCATCGCCGACCTCGCCCGCCGCTACGAACGGGTGCTGCGCGCCCAGCAGCCGCGCGGCCCCTATTACCTCGGCGGCTGGTCGATGGGCGGCATCGTCGCCCACGAGGTGGCCCGGCGGCTGCGCGCCGCGGGCGAGGAGGTTGCGGTGCTGGCGCTGATCGACGCCAATATCGCCGATCGCATTCGCCACACCGCCGACGGTCGCGAATTCTGGTCGCGCTATCTCGGCTCACTGGAGGCATTTCTGGAGATCGACCTCGAATCCCATTCGTTGGACGCGGCATTCGATCGATTGTCCGAGTCACAACAACATGACGAGGTGACACGCCGGTTGACCGCCGCGGGGTTGGCGGTGGGCGGCGATCCGGAGACGCTGCGGCACCGGGCAGACGTCTTCCGGCGGCACCTGCGCGCCCTCGGCGACCACCGCACCGGTCTGCTGGACGACGTTGCGGAAACGCTGCTTGTCCGGGCGAGTCTGCTCTCGCCCCGCAACTCCGGAGTCGGGATGGGTGTGGACGACTGCGCGGATCTGCCGGATCTGGGATGGGGCGAGCACACCCCCGGGCTCATCACCACACACCAGGTCGAGGCGCACCACTACGCGCTGCTGCGGGAGCCCGCCGTCGACGTCGTGGCGCGGGTGCTGTCGGAGGCAGTGCGCCGTATCGACCTGGCGAACGGAGATCGTCGGTGACCGCGGGATACTCGCACGACCCGCACCCGGATGGTGCCGGAACAGATACCTATACAGCCGCCGCCGCGGAGTTCTACGACCTCATGGCGACCCCCTATATCGCCCAGGTCGAGCCGGTGCTGGCGACTCTGCTGGCCGATGTCGACACGGTCGCCGGACCGGTCATCGACATCGGCGCGGGCACCGGACTGTCGACCGTCGCGATCGCCGACGCTCTGCCCGACGCCGAGATAGTGGCGGTGGAGCCTTCCCCGGCCATGCGCGCGGTCCTGATGTCACGGCTGGCGGCCCGCCGCGATCTGCGCGAGCGGATCACGGTGGTACCGCACGGGTTCCTCGACACCAACCTGCCTGAACGATGCGCCGCCGTAGCGGCCCTGGGGGTGATCGGGCACTTCGACGCCCCCGCTCGGAGAAAAGTGTGGGCGACCATCGCCAACGCGCTCGCACCCGGGGCGAGCGCCGTCATCGAAGTGCAGCGACCCGGACGGGTGGCGGCGGTGTCCGAACGCCGCTACACCCGGGCCCGTGCGGGAGCTCTGCGCTACGAGGGCTGGAGCCGGGCACAGCCAGTGGACGCGGAGTCCTTGGTGTGGCGGATGACTTACCGCACCTATGACGGCGATCGGCTGCTGCAGGAGACCGTCGCCGAGCACCGAGTGTGGCCCGCCGCCTCCGAGCGGCTCACCCGTGAAGCCGAGGCCGCGGGTCTGCTGCCCGCGTCCGCCGACGCGGACACCGGGCTGCTGCGGTTCACCAAACGACCTTGATGAATGGAGACGCCTTGAGCGACAACAACATTGCGGGACAGGCAGTGCTCGCCGCCATAGCGGAACTGCTACCCGTGCTGCGCGATAGAGTCCGTGACGCCGAACAGGCCCGCCGAATTCCCGCGGAATCCATGACGGCGCTACAGCAGATCGGCTTCTTCAAACTGCTGCAGCCACACCGCTATGGCGGCTACGAGACCCATCCCGTCACCTTCTACACCGCGGTCCAGCAGCTTGCGAGCGCATGCGGCTCCACCGGTTGGGTGGCGTCGGTACTCGGCGTACCGCCCTGGAATGTGGCGCTGTTCGACGTGGCAGCCCAGGACGAGGTGTGGGGAGCCGACGCCGACACCCGCATCTGCTCCTCGTATGCCCTCAGTGGCACGGCCACACCGGTCGACGGCGGCTATCGACTCAGCGGCCGTTGGGGATTCGCCTCCGGATGCGACCACGCCACGTGGGCGCTGCTGGGCGGTCGGGTGGTGGACAACGGCGAAGTCGTGGACTCGTGCACCTTCCTGGTACCGCTCTCCGACTACACGGTCAAGGATGTGTGGGATGCCGTCGGTCTGTGCGGCAGCGGCAGCAACGACCTGATCGTCGAGAACATGTTCGTGCCTGCGCACCGGGCACTGAGTTCGGTGGCGGTGAACAAGTGCGAGACGCCTGGACACGCAGTCAACGACAGTCCGCTGTACCGCATTCCGTTCGGCTCGATTCACACCAGCGCCATCACCGCACCGATTATCGGCATGGCCCGCGGTGCGTATCAAGCACATCTCGACCACCAGCGCCACCGGGTGCGTGCCGCCCTGCCCGGTGAGGCCACCAAGGACAGCGGATTCACCGGCGACCCGTTCCAGAACGACCCGTTCGCCCTGGTGCGTATCGCCGAGGCCGCCAGCGACATCGATGCCGCCTGGCTGCAACTGACCCACAACATCGGCGAGGTCTACGCCAAGGCCGAGGCGGGCCTTCCTATTGCGCCCATCGATCGGTTGCGGGTCCGCCGCGACCAGGTCCGCGGCACCGAGCGGGCAATCACCGCGGTGGATCGGATGTTCGAGAATTCCGGTGGGCGGGCGCTCGCACCCGACTCCACCATTCAGCGGTTCTGGCGTGACGCGCACGCCGGACGAGCGCATGCCGCCAACGATCCGGAGCGGATGTACCGGATGTTCGGCGCGGCCGAACTGTCCGCGCCACAGCGGCCCGTCGCCGCACAGGGGCAGAACTCGTGATCGACGACATGCTGTCCGACCTGAAACGCCACCCGTGGGTCGCGGACGCGCGGTGGGACGCGACGCGGAACACGATCGTAGTGCGGCCGAATGCCGCCGCGATCGCCGTACGGCCCGAGCCCGGGCCGCTACTCGCCGAGCACCTTGCGCATTGGCAGCATGTGTATGAATTCGTCTATACGGCGGGCGAACTTCGCCACGGTGACGACCTCGACTTGTCCGGCTGGCGGGCGTCCGACACCGGAGCGCCGTTCCCCCGGGAGCACATGATCGAGTGGATCGATCATGCGGTCGATCTCGTGCTGCGTGACAAACCCGGGGTGGTGCTCGAAGTGGGGTGTGGCAGCGGTCTACTCGTCCACCGCATCCGCCACCAGGTGCGCAGCTACCTGGGTCTCGACGTGGCCGAGCCCGCCGTAGACCGACTCCGCGCACAGCGGCTGCCGGGTGTTCGGGTGTTGCGGGCGTCCGCGCACGAACTCGCCTCCGCCCCGGTAACGGATTCACTGCGCACCATGGCCGACGCCACGGCTTCCCCACACCGTGTCACCCCCGATTGCATTGTGCTGAACAGCGTCACGCAGTGCTTTCCCAACGAGCGGTACCTCACTGCTGTTCTCGATGACGCGCTGGATCTGGTGTCTCCGGGCGGCACCGTGGTCGTCGGCGACAACCGCAATCTCGCCAACGCACCGGACTATGCGCGCTGGCTCGAATCCGCGCGCCACCCCGGAATTCCTGCGGAAGAGCTCACCACACAGGCGGCCAGCCGGCTCGCGGCCGATGAGGAGCTGCTCTGTGATCCACGGGTTTTCGCCCGCATCGCGCGTCGTCATCGGCGAGATGTTCGTGTCGCGTGCTATGCCAAACCGTTGGGAGCCGACACCGAACTGACCCGGTACCGCTACGACGTGGTCTTCACCGTCGACTCGCCCCCACCGGGACCATGTCGCATCCGCGCATGGGCCGATCTGCCCGGAACGAGTGTCGAGCGGCTGCGGACTCTCGCCACCGAAACGGCGCAGAGCCCCACGCTGATCACCGGTATCCCGAACGCGCTGCTCGACGGCGAGGCCCCCGACGCGGTCACGCCCGCGCAACTCGCGGGCGCCGTACCCGCAGGCTGGGCCGTCCTGCTCGACTCTGCCGACGCCCACCGCCTCGCCGTCGGGCCCCCAGAGCACCACACCGGCCTGGAAGCGGTGTCCGACACCGGCTTAACCGACCGCTGCAACGACCCCTTCACCCGCTTCCTACGCCGCAGGCTGCCCGAAGTCCTCACCGACCACCTGGAGCAGCACATACCCGCCACGCCCGCACCCCGCATCGCGGTATCCGAGGAGCTCACCGCCCCATGACGACAACACTTCCGCTCCAGCATCTGGACGAGCTGCGCGCAGCCTGCCGCGGTCCGGTCCTGATTCCCGGCGACATCGGCTACGACACCGCCCGCCACATGTGGAACGCCGCCGTGGATCCCCGCCCCGCAGCCGGGGTCCGCTGCGCCGATATCGCGGATGTGCGCGCCGCGGTCGACTTCTCGCGGCGTCGCGGACTGCCCGTTTCCCTACGCGGCGGTGGGCACGATGTCGCGCGACATCCAGCGGCAGACGGGTCGATACTGCTGGACCTGTCGCCGCTGGCGAATATCACCGTTGACGCCGCGACCCGCCGTGCCGTGGTCGCGCCGGGCGTGACCTGGGCCGAATTCGATCACGTCTGCCAGGCGCACGGGCTCGCGGTCACCGGAGCCGACGTGTCGACCGTGGGCGTCATCGGCACGGCACTCGTCGGCGGCAGCGGCTGGCTCCAGCGGGCATGCGGTTTCACCTGCGACAACATCCGCTCAGCCGAGATCGTGCTCGCCGACGGCAGCCTGGTGCGCGTCGATGACGACAACCATCCGGATCTACTGTGGGCGTTGCGCGGCGGCGGAGGCAATTTCGGCGTCGTGGTCTCGCTGGAACTCGAGCTGCATCCGATAACGACGGTCTTCGCCGGCACACTGCTCTACCGCTACGACGCGGCCCGCCGGGTGTTCGACGGATTCCGGGAGTTCAGCGCCACCGTCCCAGATGAAGTCGCTCTGCGCACAACCCTGCTGAATTGGCCGCCCAACGCCCCGCAAGGACCGCCCATGGTGGCGATCACCGCGGCCTATCTCGGTCCTGCCGACGACGCCCGCGCCATCTCGAGGCAGCTCCGCCGGATCGGCGAACCCGAACTCGACCTCATGCGTCCACTGAATTACCCTGAGCTGCAACGCAATACGGAGCAGGCATTCAATACCGGCCACAGCACCGCGACCGGAACGGAGTGGCTGCGCACGCTGGACGACCACACCGTCGACGCGCTGATCGCCCTGGGACGGCGCATGCCGACCCAGCATTCCCTGGTCTCGGTGCACCAACTCGGCGGCGCACTGCGGCGCACACCCGCCGACACGACGGCATTCGCCTACCACCACGCCGCCTACCACATGGTCCTGTTCTCCGGCGGCCCCGCGGGTCAAGACCTCGGCCCCTCGCGGCGCTGGATCGCCGAGATCGTCGACACGGTTCAGGAGTGCTCGGCCGGCGGCCCCTACATCGGCATCCTCGACGGGAGCTGTTCGCCGCAGCGGGTACGCAGTGCCTACCACCCCGACGACTACCGGCGACTGGCGGCGATCAAGGCCGCCTACGATCCGGACAACGTCTTCCGCTGCAACCACAATATCCCTCCGGTATCCCTCGGCGGGGGCCGCGATGATCGCTGAACTCGTCACTACTGCCCGCCAGGCGGCCGACGCCGCAATGGCGTCCGAATTCGATGCGCAGCAGTGCCTTTCGGCTCGCGATGACATGGACCTGTTCGGACTACGAGCCATGGCACGAGTGCTGCGCGACGCCTTACCCGAGGGCGCGATGCTCGATGCGGATCAGATCGCCGACCGGCTCCGCGCCGCACCCAGGCATCGATGGCTGCTGCGCCGCTGGCTCACCGAACTGACCGAGCATGGGTGGCTCGATCACGCAGCGGATGGCTACCGGTCGCTGCGCGAGCGCTCCACACCGATCCGCGGCGATCTCGCACAGGTGTGCGCGGATCTGGGGTTCTCCCCCGAACTCGCCCGCTTCTTCGAGCGCGCCAACCGCCAACTACCGCAGCTGCTGGCCGACCGGGTACTCGCGCAGGAGCTGCTATTCCCGAATGGCGACTTCCTCACCGCCGAGGCCGCCTACCGCGACAACCCGGTCAACCGCTACCTCAATGCCGCCGCCCGCGAGATCACCGCGTGGGCGGTGCGGCAGCTTGCCGGCGAGCGAAACACCGTCGCGATCTTGGAGCTCGGGGCGGGTGTCGGCGGCACCACGGCGGATGTCGTGGCCGCGCTGGAGGGTTCGCCCGTCGACTACCACTTCACCGACCTGTCGAACTTCTTCCTCACCGCCGCCCGCGACCGGTTCGCCGCCTATCCATGGATGCGCTACGGCATCGTCGATCTCAACACCGACCTGCCGCAGCAACCACGCTACGACATCGTCCTCGCCGCGAATGTCCTGCACAATGCCCACCACAGTGCCCGAACGCTGCGCCGGCTGCGCGACCTGCTGAGCCCGGGCGGATTCCTGATCTTCATCGAATCCTGCCGCGAACACTGCCAGCTACTCACCTCCATGCACTTCCTGATGTCCGCGCGGCCCGGCGCCACCCTGCCCGGCCGAACCGACATCCGCGCCGAAACCGACCGCATCTTCCTACGCGAACACGAATGGGTCGACCAGCTCACCACCGCCGATCTACCGCCGTTGCTCGTGCTGCCGGATCCGCACCACCCGCTGGCCGTGCACGGCCAGCGGGTATTCGCCGCTCGCAGACCCGCAACCGAACCGTGAAGCCGCCGAAAATCATGGATGACAACCAGCACAGCGCCGATTTCTACCAGGTCGAGCCGGAGACGATCCGCGAATTCGCCCGCGCTGTACAGAATGGCCACCCGGCGCACTGGGACGACGACGCGGCGCATTCTCTCGGATATCCCGGGCTCATCGCATCGGCGACCTTCGCGTCATCGATAGGCGCCATCTCGCAAGGACTGCTGTTCCGAACGGCGACGACGAACCACGCGCCCAGCCAACTCCTGCACCTCGAACAGGAAATCCGCATCCACCGCCCCGTGATCGCGGGCGCCCAGCTCACCTGCCGAGTCGCTGTCGACTCCCACCGCAGAACGGAGAACGGCGACCTCATCGTCCTCACCACCGTCATCGCCGACGGCGACGCGACACCAGTGCAGACCGTACACACCACCCTCTTCGGCCGCTGCGGAATGATCGCCGACCGCGTGCTCGAAGCCACCCGAAACATTGCCGACCAGTCTCTCCCGAATTTTGCACCGCACGATGCGGCCGGCGTCTGGTCAGCAGCCGTGCCTGGACGAGCGCTCTCCCGCAACCGACCTGCCTCACCACGTACGCTCGACATCGGCACCGAGATCCCACCGCGGGTGTATCGGCTCTCCCGTACGGAGTTGATCGACTACGCCCGAGTTTCCGGTGACCACAACCCGATTCACTGGAACGACGAGGTGGCCCACGCGGCGGGGCTGAATGACGTGGTGGCGCACGGCATGCTGACGATGGGGCTCGGCGCCGATTACCTCACCGCCTACCTCGATGATCCGGCGTGCATCGGTGAATACACCGTACAGTTCTCCAGACCGGTCTTCGTCCCCGCCACCGGACGAACCGCCGTGCATTTCACTGGCGCAATCCAGAGAGTCGACCACCGCAACGGCACAGCGGTGGTCGCACTCACTGCGTACTCGAACGGCGAGACCGTCTTCGGCCGCGCCACGGCCACCGTACGACTGGCGCGACCGACGTCCACGCAATAGCCCTGGTCTGCCGCCATCAACTATTGGTCGCGGTGACCGACTGCCGGAAAGCACCGTAGTCTCAGACTCTGAGATTTCACACGGTGGTATGGCAATGGTCGGCGGATGCTGAGCGCCCCAACGAATGACGCCGAATAGTCAGCCCACCAACGGATTGATCGGCGAGGGCGAATTCAGTGTTCGTCGTAGTGGCCGGCGTGGGCGACATGGCGGTGGCCGTCATGGACATAGTCGACGTGGTCGCCGTGCGGAATTGCGACATGCCCACATCCTTCGCCGTGGACGTGGTCGTGAATGTCGTGGGTGGTGTGTCCGGTTGGCTCGCACTCATCGTAGTGATCACCGTGGGCGCGGTGCAGGTGACCGTCGTGCACGTAGTCGACGTGATCGTCGTGAGGGACGGCGACGTGGCCGCAACCGGCGCCATGGGCGTGGTTGTGGCTTTCGTGCTGGGTATGAATCACTGCAGTCATCTACTTCCTCATCCTTTCCCCACTCTTCAGCATGCATATTGTCACATCACCATGTCCGCATGTAAGGGATGGGCGCTGATGAATCGCTGAGGTCTGAAACGGCAGCAGATGCCCCACCGATTCTCTAGCCCTTGCGGATTCGTCCAGCCAGCGCTTTCGTGCCTGGCAGCGCGATCTTCGGTTGCCGCCGAATACCCGGTCGGCTGTGTTGCCTGTCGGCTCTGCCTGGCCAGGGCAGTGTGGATCCGCCGCCTCCCGGTCCGTCGTTCCCACACCGAACCCGGCGCTCACATCTAGCGACCGTGCTCGTACCGCCGGTCCGGGGCCGGAATGCGCTGGTAGCTGGTGACGACGATCGTCGGGGTGAGATCAGGGTCGCGGCGGGCACTATTCGGGTCCACGACACCACGAACCTCGAGCCAGGCGTCGTCCTCGATCACCTCCGGCATCCCCGCAAGGTGGACGAGCACGTACCGGGCGTCGGCGACACAGCAGGTGATGACCACACGCGCGAGATCGACGTCAGGTGTATCCGTGCGCTGTTGCTCGAGGGCCTTGGGTCGCAGGACGAAGCCGCTGATGGTCACCTCCCGGCCGTCCAGGGAATGGTGGGAATCCTGGAGTGCCCGGTTCACCAGGTCCAAGATCGGCAGGTTCGGCGCGGCCCCGGGCGGCAACGGCGGAAACGGCCACTGCTTCGGCTCATCTGCGGCCGAATCCCGTGGCACCACCTGTACAGGGGAACTGGTCACTGCGGCGTCGGCGCCCAGTGCGGGCGGGGCGATGAGCAGCAGCGCCGCAACCGGGCCCAGCAGCAGCCATTGGGCCCGGCCGGTGCCGTGCTCAGGGTTGGCAGGCGCCGCGCCACGCCGGATATCGCGCACGATCGCCACCAGAGCGAGCACGACGAACCCGATACCACTGATCACCAGGAACGGATACAGACTCGGTTTCACATAGTTCAGGTACCGGCCATCGAGCGCGATCCACAACACCGCGCCGCCGATGAGCAACAGCAGCAGGTTCTGCGTCTCCCGTTTCATCGGGCCCCTCCCAGGAAGATGTACCCGGCGACCGTCCCACACACCACGGCCACCGCAAAGGTCGACGGCGCGAACCGCATAGCGAACCTGCGGCCGAAACTGCCCGCCTGCATGGCGAAAAGCTTCACGTCGACCGCAGGGCCGACCACCAGGAAAACCAGTCGAGGCAGCATCGGCAGCGTCGACATGCTCGCCGCGACAAAAGCATCGGCCTCGGAGCACAGCGCGAGCACGATGGCCAGTACCGCCATGACAAGGATCGCGATAACCATTTGCCCGGCCAACTGTTCGAACCAGGATGACGGAACCAGCACATGCAGCGCCGCCGCGGCCGCCGCACCGAGCACGAGAAACGCGCTCGCCTGCAACAGATCGTGCCGCGCCGCCTCGGTGAAGATCTCCCATCGAGTCCGGCCGGACACGCAGTGACCGTGTCCACCGCCGCGCGGCAGCATCCAGGTCGGGCGCCCGATACGCGACCAGAGCAAGCCCATCACCACCGCGGTAGCCAGCCCACCGCTGAACCGCGCCGCCACCATCGCCGGCTCGCCCGGGAATGCCACCGCCGTCGCGATCAGCACCACAGGGTTGATCGCGGGCGCCGACAGCATGAAGGCCAACGCGACCGAGCCCGGCGCACCCTGATCGGCCAGCCGACGCGCCACCGGCACAACACCACACTCACACCCCGGCAACGCCATACCAGCCAACCCAGCCACACCGATCGCGGCGGATTCATTGCGCGGCAACACCTTCTGCAGGACAGCCGGCGAGACGAAGGCCGCAATGGCGCCGCTGACCACGACGCCGAGCGCGAGAAACGGCACCGCCTGGACGAAGACGCCCGCGAAGATCGTCACACCGGTCTGCAGTCGCGCAGACGCCCCTACCACCCGCGCAACCGGCGCCTGCACCACCAAGCCGAGGACGATCAGCGCGACGAGCACATACGTCGAGGACACCCGCCTACGTGCGGAGTTCAGAGTGTTCTGTGCGAGCACGGTCCCATCCTGTCAGCAAAAGCCACCGAATCGGCCCGTCTCACATCGGGTCCACGTGGTGGCAGGCGACGCCGCGTGTCCCGGTGTGCCGGAGTTGTGGCCGAAGGTGGGCGCAGACACTGCGCTCGGCTGAGGACATTTCAGCGGCCAGCGGGCATCGACCGAGGAACACGCATCCTGTGGGCCGATCGAGCGGATCGGGCAGCTCGCCGGTGAGCAGAGCCTCGTCTGCCCGCGCGACCTGCATGTCGAGCACGGATGTCGCGGCGACGAGGGCCCGAGTATAGGGGTGCAGCGGCCGGTCGAGGATATCGCCGGCCGGGCCCGTCTCCACCACGCGTCCCAGGTACATCACCGCGACGTGCTCGACGACACGCCGGGTGAGCGCGATATCGTGCGACACCACCAGGAACGCCAGGTCGAACTGCCTGCGCAGCCCGGTGAGCAGGTCCATGATTCCGGCCCGCAGCGAGGCGTCCAGCGCCGACACCGGCTCGTCCAGCAGCAGCAGCCGCGGTTCGGGCGCCAGCGCCCGGGCGATGGCCACGCGCTGGCGCTCACCCCCGGAGAGCTGGCCGGGTCGGCGGTCGGCGTGTTCGGGATCCAAGCCCACCAGCGGCAAGAGTTCCCGGGCGCGAGCGCGGCTTTCGCGGCGCTGAGCACCGTGCACGCGCAGCGGTTCGGCAATCAGGTCGGCGACCGTCATCGTCGGGTTCAGCGCCGCCGAGGGGTCCTGCACGACCATCTGGACCTGCCGCCGCGCAACGGTGCGGTCTCGGCGGCGCAGGTCGGCCAGGTCGCGACCGAACAGCTCGATGCTGCCCGACTCTGGGGTACGCAGCCCGATGATCTCCCGCAACACTGTGCTCTTACCGCACCCGGACTCGCCGATCAGCGCAAGGGCTTGCCCCTGGGTCAGGTGCAGGTCCACCTCGTCGACGGCGTGCACGACCGCACCGCGTCGCGGCCGGTAGTGCTTGCTCAGGCCGGTGACCCGCAGCACCGTGTCACCGCCTGACCCGGGCCGGCCGTCCGGCGCGGCCTCCGCGGAAAGCAAGGTGCGCAGCGGGCCGCCGGCCGGCTGCGTGAAGAGCTGCCGGACTTCGCCCTGCTCGGCCAGGACGCCTCGGTGCAGCACCGCGACCCGGTCGCAGCATCGGGCCACCACGCCCAGATCGTGCGTGATCAGAAGCAACGCGGCACCGGTGCGCGCCCGCACATCATCGAGCAGGTCGAGAATCTGTGCCTGCACGGTGACGTCGAGCGCGCTGGTGGGCTCGTCGGCGATGATCAGCTCCGGATCGTGGGCTATCGCCATCGCGATGCCCACGCGCTGGCGCATCCCACCCGAGAACTCGTGCGGCAGCGCTGCGGCTCGGGTGCGGGCGGAGGCGATTCCCACGCTGTCGAGCAACTCGACGACCCGGTCGGCCGCGGCCCGGCGGCCGATTCCGGGTGTGTGTACAGCCACGGCCTCGGCGAGCTGCGCGCCCACCGAGAGGACCGGGGTGAGCGCGGCGAGCGGATCCTGATGGACCAGCGCCATCCGTCGGCCTCGGATGCGCGACATCTCGCGGTCGGTGCGGCCGAGCAGTTCGTCGCCGTCGAGGCGTATCGAACCGCGCGCGTCGGCCGTGCTCGGCAGCAGACCCATGATTGCGAACGCGGTGGCCGACTTGCCCGAACCGGATTCACCGACCAGCGCCAGCGCCTCGCCCGGGGCGACGGTCAGCGACAGGTCATCGACTGCGGTCACCCGACCGGCGCGAGGGCCGAAAGTGATGGTGAGCTCGGATATGTCGAGCAGTGGTGTCATCGGTGAACCTCGTCGTCGCGCAGTCCCTCGCCCAGCGTGGCCGAGGCGAGCACGGTCGCTGCGAGAAAGCCGACGGGTGCGAGGAAAACCCAGGGAAAGGTCAGGGCCGAGCCGGTGCCCGTGGCCACGAGGGTGCCGAGCGACACGTCCGGGGGCTGCACCCCGAAGCCGAAATAACTGAGCCCGGCCTCGGCCAGCACGGCGGAGGCGACGTTGAGGGTGCAGTCGATGACCAGCAGCGGCACCATCTGCGGCAGTAGGTGCCGCGTCACGATCCGGGCGGTGGAGGCGCCCATGTCCTCGGCCGCGACCACATAGCCGGCGCTGCGCAGGCTGCGCGCTCGTGCGCGCACAACGCGGGCGGTCACCATCCACTGGAATCCGGCGATCAGCAGCACCAACACGAGCCAGGACTGCTCGCGCAGGGCAGGGGAGAGCACCGCGACGACCAGAATCGGCGGCAGGACGAGCAGGATGTCGACCACGGTCATGAGCACCCGGTCGGTGAGCCCGCCCAGGTAACCGGCGAGGGTGCCGACCACGGCGGACACGACGGTGGTGAGGCCGGCCGCGAGCAGCCCTATGACCAGCGATTTCTGCAGCCCCCGCAGGCAGAGTGCGAGCATGTCCTCACCGAGCCGCGCGGTGCCCAGAGGGTGCGCGGGCGAGGGCGAGGCCAGGATGGCGCCGAGGTTCTGCTGGTCGTGGGAATACGACAACACCAGCGGTCCGGCGAACGCCGCGACGGCGAGCAGCACCAGCCCTCCGGTGCCCACGACGACGCCGGGGCGGCGCACGACCCGGCGAGCCGCAACGAGCGTGCCGGTCATGATCTCGTCCTCGGATCGAGTAGCACCAGTGCCAGATCCGCCAGCCAGCCGACCATGAGCACGAGACCGGCCATCAGCAGGGTCACCGTCGCCACGACCATGGTGTCCTGGTTCTCGATGGCCGACATGAGCCAGTCGCCGAGCCCGTGCCAGCCGAAGATCCGCTCGGTGAACACTCCACCTGCCAGATGCAGACCGAAGCTGAACGCCACCAGCGCCGTCACCGGTATCAGCGCCATGCGCAGCCCGTGACCACGCACCGCTCGAATGTGGGTGAGCCCGCGCGCCCGCGCGCCGCGCAGGTACTCGCTGTTCAGCACTTCCAGCATCGCGGCGCGCTGGAAGCGGCTGTAGAACGCGATCTGCGGAAGCGCGATCGCGATCGTCGGCAAGACCAGATGCCGGAACCGATCGCCCACCGCGGCCCAACCGGTCAGATCCGAGCCCGGGGTCTTCTCCCCACTGAACGGGAGCACGTCGGTGCCCGCGGCCTCGTTGATCGGGAGGCAGAGGATCTTCAGCACGGTCCCGAGCACGAAGACGGGCACGGCCAGCAACAGCAGGGACGCAGCCATCGACAACCGGTCACCGGTCCGGCCCGCCCGCATCGCACCCCACAGGCCGAACGCGATGCCGAGCACCACCGCAAGCAGGCTGCCCGGCAGGAACAAATGCACGCTGGTGCCTGCCCGCTCCCCCAGTTCGCTCGCGATGTCGCGGCCGTCGACGGTGACCCCGAACTCACCCGAGGGAATTCCGGACAGCCAGCCCCAGAAGCGCGGCAGCAACGGTTGATCGAGGCCGAGCTCGGCGGCGCGCGCGTCGATAACCGCCTGCGGCGTGGGCGGCTGCGTGGTGCGCAGTTCGGCCAGTGGGTCGAAGCTCAGCGCCGACAGGGTGTAGGTCAGCAGCACAGATCCCAGACACACCGCGGTCCAGCCTGCCAGCCGGGTGACCAGCCGGATCAGCATGCGCGGCATGGGCGCTGGGGGCGTAGGAGGACGCCGCGTACGTAGCGGCCTCACTTCATGAATCCTGCTGAGGCAAATCCGTAGGCGCCTAAACCGCGGGCGCCGTAGTTCGCCAATTCGGCGCGCACGGCGTACGCGCCAGACTCCGGATAAAGCGGCACGTGATGGGCGTGCTGCCATGCCAGCACGTCGATCTCGTTGACCAGCGCGTCGCGTTTCTCCGGGTCGAACTCGGCGATGGCGCGGTCGTAGAGCTCCTGGATGCCGGGGACGACCACGCGACCGAAGTTGTTGCCCGCCTTGGCACCGTCCGGAATCTGGAACACCGGCCGGTCGTGCGAGATCGGGTAGGGGGACTTGGTCCACTCGAAGGCAATGATGTCGAAGTTGCCCGGCTGCAGGTAAGTGTCCTGGAAGCGCTCCACCGGCACGGCCTCGACCTGAGCCCGCACCCCGACCGCGGCCAGTTGCTCGGTCATCACGCCTGCGACGGCGCGCCCGGTCGGCGTGGCCTGCACCACGAACCGCAGCTTCAATGGACGCCCGTCCTTGACCCTCACATTGCCGTCGAGCACCCAGCCCTGGGCTTCCAGCGCCGCGCGCGCGGCATCCGGATGGTGCCGAAGGGCACCGGAATTGTCCTCGTATCCGGCGTACCCGGGAGGCAAGATGTGGTTGCCTACCGCCTTCGCGCCAGGCACGATCGGGCCGACCACCACATCGGTCACCGCCTGCGAGTCGATTGCCTGCGCGATCGCGATACGTAGCCGCTCGTCGGACAGCAGCGCACCCTCGCCGCCGTTGAAAGTGAGCTGCCCGGCACGGCGTTCGGTTGCTTGCCGGATCTCCACGCCCGGCATCGTCCGCGCGCGGGTGAACAGGTCGATATCACCGCCGATGGGGTACAGGTCGATGCCGCCGTTGGCGAGCTCGTCGGCCCTGGCCGCGGGCGCGAGCACGCGGAAGATGACGCGGTCCAGTCTCGGGCGGGCGCCCCACCACGACTCGTTGCGGCGCAGCGTCACCACCTTGGCTGTGGTGTCGATCTCGGCGACCTCGAAAGCGCCCGAGGTCACCGTGGGCCCGTTGATCCAGGACTTGTTGAACGCCTCGGGCGTATCGGTGACCTCCACCGGTACCAGCGGCCGGAACAGTCCCTGCCACTCGGCGAACGGCTTGGCGAAAGTGAGGACCGCCTCCTTGTCCGAGGCTCCGCGCTCCACACTCGCCACGTCCTGGTATCCGACGTGGTTATTGACCTCGAAACGGGTGTCGGCACCATTCAACGCTGCCCAGTGCCCGCGCAGGTCCTGCCAGGTCAGGGGCCTGCCATTGCTCCAGACCGCGTCCTCGGCGATGACGTAGCGCACCACCTGCGGCGAGGTGGACTCCACTTCGATGGAGGCGAAGTAACTTTCGTTCACCGCGGGCAGGCCGTCAGCGGAATCGAGGAACGCACTCGGCAGGATGGCGTCGGCGAGCTGGTAGGTCACTACCCGGGCGCCGTTGACATGTTTGGGGTTGAAGTTCGGCGGCAGGGAGTCGATAGGCACCCGCAGGTCGCCGCCCTCGCGCAGAGCATCTGGGCCCTGCTGGTTGATGTCGGGCCCGTGGGTGGCGCCGCGCTCCCCGGCTCCGCGATCAAGCGTTGGCGTCGCGCATCCGGTCACGCCGAGCGCGACGGCCAGCACCAGCCCACCCATCGATGCCTTACCCCTGAACCGCATGTACATCCTCACATCCGCCTCGTCACCGGGGCCGAGTACCCATCAAATCCTCGGCACCGTAACGCAAATGAAAATAGTACTCAATAAGCGGTGAGCGACGCAGGTGAGTGCCTTCCCACTCGCCGCGCGAGTCGATGAGCCGCATGACGGCGGGATGCGCCCGCTGATGTGTGCGAACCGGAACCACGGGGGCGCTCCGGGGCGGCGTCATCGGTGGCCGGCTCGGGCTGCGCACGGGGGTATGGGTGCCTGATTTCGGCTTCCTCGTAGCGGCAACACAAGCCGGGTTCGCGCAGTGGTCGCAGGTCCTACCCTCGGCCAGCTCGAGGAGAGCGGCCCCTGAACGCGGTGCGGGCACTGAGCAGAGCGAGGTCCGTGCGACGCCCTAGCCAGGCGTCGTCGTCCGGGTCGAGCAGACGTTTCCACGCCGCCGTGTCGTCCTCGGCCAGAAACGGTCCGGCTCGGCGGACGCGCGCCGCCAGTTCGGCCAGGACCACCGTGCGAACCCGCTCGGACAACGGAGCGGGGAAATCGACCAGCGCAGTGGAGGCCGTGACGTCGACCAGTCCCGCGGCCGCGAGGATCTCGGTCCACCCCCTAGTCGGCCGCACCACGGCTGCTCGGCCGAAAAACCACTGGGTGAAGTACCGGCCATGGGCTTCGTCCAGACGTACCTCCAGCCCAGGCCGTCCTGTCCCGACATCCCAAGGCAGGCACCGAGTAGGTAGCCCCCCTTCTGCCAGGCAAAGCACACCACCCGGTCGAAGCATGCCGCTCAGCGCGCGAACCGCGGCATCCCAGTCGCGTGCGTGATGCACACACCACGACGACCAGACAGCATCGGCGGCTTCGGGCAGCGATGGTGTGCCGTCCTCCAGGTCGTGCAGCACCGGGCGAATCCGGTCAGCTACCCCGGCTGCCTGCGCGGCGTCGAGGGTGGCGTCGAGCATCGCCGGGTCGAGATCGACTGCATACACACGCCCTTGGTCGCCAACCGCCTGGGCCAGCGCCACCGTGGCAGACCCCGCTCCCGGTCCCACATCAACGACAACGTCGCCCTGCGCGACGTCCAACGGCTCGAGCAAGCGCAAGCTGGCGTCGAGAAAGACTGCTTCTGCCGCGGCCGGATCCTGTGTCGACGTTCCGGTGCCTGGCTTACCCGTCCGATGGTGGATGGTGGTCATGCGGCCGATGTTAGTGAACATCATTTTCACCGCGTAGCCGCCATGCCTAGCAGCGCCAGAGACCGACTCGATCGCTTCGATGCGCGACAGTCTCGATCGAAGACTGGCCGACCGACGCCACGGCTGACCACCTGCTCATCCGACCCCCTCGGTAGCGTTCACGGAATAGCCAGGCGCGGCAGCACCGATTCGCCGTACGCCTCCAGCGTCGCGGTCTTGGCGTCGTGCTGGAGGTAGACCGCGAACTGGTCGACGCCGAGTTTCTCCAGCTCGCGCAGCCGGGCCAGCTGGTCGTCGGGCGTGCCCAGCAGGCAGAAGCGGTCCACAATGGCGTCGGGCACGAACTGCGCGTGTGTATTGCCCGCGCGCCCGTGCTGGTTGTAGTCGTATCCTTGCCTGCCCACGATGTATTCGGTGAGGGCAGCCGGGATCTCGCTACCCGACCCGTACTTCGCGACGATGTCGGCGACGTGGTTGCCGACCATTCCGCCGAACCATCGGCACTGCTCCCGTGCGTGCGCCAGCGCCGAATCCGATCCGTCGGTGATGTACGCGGGCGCGGCGACGCAGATCCGGATCGACGCCGGGTCGCGGCCCACCCCTTCGGCCGCCGTCCGCACCCGGGCGATGGTCCAGGCCGTGATGTCCGGGTCGGCCAGTTGGAGGATGAACCCGTCGGCCACCTCGCCGGTCAGATCGAGGGCGCGGGGACCGTACGCGGCCACCCATACCTCCAGCCGCGAGGCGGTCGCCCAGCGGAACCGCACGACGGTGTCGCCCACCCGCGCGCTGCGGCCGTTGCCGAGTTCCCGAATCACCTCCACCGATTCCCGCAGCGTCGCCAGGGTGGTCGGGGTGCCGCCCAGGGTTCGTACGGCCGAATCACCGCGGCCGATACCGCACACGGTGCGGTTGCCGAACATGTCGTTCAGCGTGGCGAAGGTCGACGCGGTCACCGTCCAGTCCCGGGTGGCCGGGTTGGTCACCATCGGACCGACGACGACCTTGCGGGTGGCGGCCAGGATCTGGCTGTGGATGACATAGGGCTCTTGCCAGAGCAGATGCGAGTCGAAGGTCCAGACGTGCGAGAATCCGTGCGTCTCGGCCAGTCTGGCCAGTTCGACCACCCGCCAGGCAGGGGGTGTGCATTGCAGCACCACGCCGATGTCCATGCGGCACACTCCGTTTCGAGGATCAGAGCAGATTCTGCGACAGTTCACGTTTGACGAACCGGCCGTGCCCCGCGCTGCCGAGGTAGGTGCCGTCGTCGACGATCACCCGGCCGCGGGACAGCACCGTGTCGACATGACCGTCGATCTCGAAGCCCTCGTAGGCCGAGTAGTCCATGTTCATGTGATGGGTCTTGCCCAGCCCGATGCTGGTGCGACCGTTGGGGTCGTAGAGCACGATGTCGGCCTCCGCGCCCGGGCTGATCACACCCTTGCGGGGGTACATGCCGAACATCCGAGCCGGCGTCGTGCAGCAGACCTCGACCCAGCGTTCCAGCGAGATCCGTCCGGCCTTGACGCCTTGGAACATCAGGTCCATCCGGTGCTCGACGCCGCCGATGCCGTTGGGGATCTTGCTGAAATCACCGACGCCCATCTCCTTCTGGTCTTTCATGCAGAACGGGCAGTGGTCGGTGCTCACCGTGGTGACGTCGCCGGTGCGCAGGTAGCGCCACAGCTCGTCCTGATGTCCTTCGGCCCTGGACCGCAGCGGAGTCGAGCACACCCACTTGGCGCCCTCGAAACCCGCTGCGCCCAATTGCTCTTCGAGCGAGAGATACAGATACTGCGGGCAGGTCTCGCCGAACACGTTCTGGCCGTCGCCACGCGCGGCGGCGATCTGCGCGAGCGCCTGCTTGGCCGAGACATGCACAACGTATAGAGGCGCACCGGTCAGGTGGGCCAGCATGATCGCGCGATGGGTTGCCTCCTCCTCCATCTGCCACGGCCTGGTCGTGCCGTGAAAGTACGGAGCGGTGTCCCCGCGCGCGATCGCCTGTTCGACCAGTACGTCGATAGCGATCCCGTTCTCGGCGTGCATCATGAGCAGCGCCCCGAGGTCACCGGCGGACTGCATGGCCCGAAGGATCTGGCCGTCGGTGGAATAGAAGACACCGGGGTAGGCCATGAAGAGTTTGAAGCTGGTGACGCCTTCGGCCACCAATTCGCTCATTCCCTTCAACGATTCGTCGTTGACCTCACCGATGATCTGATGGAAGCCGTAGTCGACCGCGCACTGTCCCGCCGCCTTCTGGTGCCAGGCGCCGAGCGTGTCCTGCAGCCGCTCCCCCGGTTTCTGGACGACGAAATCGACGATCGTGGTGGTGCCACCCCAGGCGGCGGCGCGGGTACCGGTTTCGAAGGTGTCGGATGCCTCGGTGCCGCCGAAGGGCATCTGCATATGAGTGTGGCCGTCCACGCCACCGGGGATCACGTACTTGCCGGTAGCGTCGATCGCGACCTCGGCCGATTCGGTGAGGTCGGCGCCGAGCGCGGTGGCGCCGGGTTGCAGGACGGCGACGATGATCTCACCGTCGACCAGTACGTCCAGCGGTTGCGATCCGGTGGCCGAGACCACCGTGCCGCCGTGGATGAAGGTGCGCGTCATGTCGGTCTCACCTGTCTCAGGGGGCCACCAGCGGCCCATAGGCGTCGGGGCGGCGGTCGCGGTAGAAGGCCCAGCGATCGCGCACTACCTTGATCAGGTCTATGTTCAGGTCTCGGATCACCAGTTCGGGGTCGGTGTCGGAGGCGACGTCGCCGACGAACTTGCCCTCCGGGTCGACGAAGTAGCTGGTGCCGTAGAAGTCGTCGTCACCGTACTCCTCGACACCGACGCGGTTGATGGCGCCGATGAAGTACTCGTTGGCGACCGCGGACGCGGGCTGTTCCAGCTTCCACAGGTAGCCGGATAGACCGCGCGAGGTGGCGGAGGGGTTGAATACGATCTCGGCGCCCGCCAGGCCAAGCGCGCGCCACCCCTCCGGGAAGTGCCGGTCGTAGCAGATGTAGACGCCGACCTTGCCGACCGCCGTGTCGAACACCGGCCAGCCCAGGTTGCCCGGCCGGAAGTAGAACTTCTCCCAGAATCCGTTGACGTGCGGGAGGTGATGCTTGCGGTACTTGCCGAGGTAGCTGCCGTCGGCGTCGATCACCGCCGCCGTGTTGTACAGCAGACCGGGCTGCTCCTGCTCGTACACCGGTAAAACCATCACCAGGCCCAATTCCCGTGCCAGCGCGGCGAATCGCTCCGTCGTCGGCCCTGGCACGGATTCGGCGTAGTCGTAGAACTTCGCGTCCTGCAGCTGGCAGAAGTACGGGCCGTAGAACAGCTCCTGGAAGCAGACCACCTGCGCGCCCTGCGCGGCGGCCTGACGTGCGTAGTCCTCGTGCGCTTCGATCATGGACTCTTTGTCGCCGGTCCAGTTCGTCTGGACGAGCGCCGCTCGAACGATTCCCATGCTTTGTTATACTTCACCGGGAACTAATTCGGTTGTGTTACAACATTGCGGAAACAGTTTCGTAGCCGTAAACCTTGGAGTCGGTCGTAGTTCCCACCCGGCGCCCGACGCAGAATGGCGCTGTGAGTATCGAGCCCGCGACCGCCGATCCCGCACCCGCCGCCGGCGCACCTTCCGATGAGTCGACAGGGCGGTTCATCGCGGATCTCGATGATCGCACCCCGGTGGGGATCGCCGCCGCGGTCGGCCGACTGATTCGTTCGGGCACGCTCTCACCCGGCTCGCGACTACCCACCGTCCGGCAGGTCGCGCGGGAGTTGAGGGTCTCGCCCACCACGGTCAACCAGGCCTGGCGGGCGCTCGCCGCCACCGGGGCGATCGTCGCGCGTGGACGCGCGGGTACGTTCGTCGGCGAACAGGTGAGCGCCACTCCGGTCGGCAGGTATCAACGACTGCATCCCCCATCCGACAACGCTTTTCGTGTCGACCTCGCCCGCGGCACCCCCGACCCCGAGCTGTTGCCCGACCTCGAAGCAGCGCTGCGCGCGCTGAGCAAGGACCAGGCAGGCGACCTCACCGCCGACTACCTCGGCGAGGCGGTGCTCCCCGACCTCGCCGCGAAGGTTCGCGCGGACTGGCCGTTTCGCGCCGAGCGCCTCGCCGTGCTCGACGGAGCGCTCGACGCGGTCGACCGCCTGCTCACCGCGCACGTCCGGCTCGGCGATGCCGTCGCCGTCGAGGATCCGTGTTTTCCGCCGTTTCTCGACCTACTCGCGGTGCGGGGCGCTCGCCCGGTCCCGCTACGCCTGGACGAATCAGGTCCGCTTCCAGCTGATCTCGCGCGTGCTGTCACGCAATACGCTGCCGTCGCGGTGATTCTGCAACCGCGCGCACAGAATCCCACCGGCGTCTCGCTCACCGCACACCGGGTCCGCGAACTGTCCGATGTTCTGGACGGCTCCCGAACGGTGGTCATCGAGGATGACCACTCCGCCGGAATTGCCTCCGCCGCGTTGCGTTCGCTCGGCGCCCGGCTACCGGGCCGCACCGTACACATCCGCTCATACTCCCAATCCCACGGGGCGGACCTGCGTCTGGCCGTGGCGGGCGGGCCGGCCGAATTGCTCGACCCGGTCGTCGCGCGCCGCATGCTCGGCCCAGGCTGGACCAGCCTGTTGCTGCAACGCCTGCTGGTGAACATGCTCGACGACGACTCCGCCTGCCAAGCTGTCGCCACCGCGCGCGCCGAATACCGCAAGCGCTCCGGCGCGCTCCGGCGCGCCTTGGCCCGCCGCGGCGTCACCGTTGGCCGCGGCGATGGCATCAACCTCTGGCTTCCCGTCGCCGACGAGAACGCGGCCATGATCTCCCTCGCCGCCGCGGGCATCAAAGCGGCCCCCGGTGGCCCCTTCGCGGTCGGCCATCATCCGAGCGCCGATCACCTGCGCCTCACCATCGCCGCCGTCAGCGACGGTGATGTCGACTGGCTCGCGGCCGAACTCGCGGCCGCCGCCACGGTCGCCCCGACCTACCGCCGCATGCGACGGGTATGAGCGGGACCGTACCGTAACGCGCGGTAGGGAAATCAGGCCGTACGGCCACGCCCGACGGAGCGAGATGGAATGATTCGCGTCGCATCGTCCGGTGCGCAACTCGAATGAAGGAGATTTCCAGCGTGAGCGAAGTGCAGGCACGGCAACTCGGCAGCGGTCGGCGACGCCTCGGCGTGCCGTGGCGGACACTGCGCGTTCTCGGTGTCCTTGCCGTCGGCGCGACGCTGGCGGTGTCCGCTGCGGGCGGTGCCTCCGCGAATCCGGGCACCGTACGGGAGAAGGCGCCGGCCGGCTGTCATGCGCCGGCCGCCGGTCAGCCGAACAACAAGCAGTGGACCGTCGAGCCGGCTCTGACGATCGATGCCAACGCCGGATACACGGCGACACTGGCGACCACCTGCGGTGCGGTGACGATCGCGCTGGACGCCGCCCGCGCGCCGCATACGGTCAACTCGTTCGTGTTCCTGGCCAATGAGCAGTACTACGACCACACGAAGTGCCATCGGATCACCACCGAGGGCATCTACGTCCTGCAGTGCGGTGACCCGACCGCGACCGGCACCGGCGGCCCCGGCTATCGCTTCCACGACGAGAACCTGGCGGACGCGACCTACCCGGCCGGCACGGTCGCGATGGCGAACTCGGGACCGGACACCAACGGCAGCCAGTTCTTCCTCGTTTACCAGGACACCCAGCTGCCGCCGAACTACACCCCATTCGGTCGGGTCACCGCGGGCTTGGACGTGCTCGCGTCCATCGCCGCCGCAGGCGTCAAAGACGGCTCGGCCGACGGCGCGCCAGCCGTGGACGTCGTGCTCGATTCGGTTGCCGCCGTACGCAATTGAGTCACATCGCATCAGGTGGCGGCGCCGATTCGGCGCCGCCACCGCTAGTTGGCGACAGCTCGGTGCGAGTCAGGACACCCCCGACCATGCGCCGCGGCACCAGCGCGAGGACCGGCTCGACGACGCGGCTGGCGACCGGGCCGAGAATCGCCATCAGCAGCACGTAAGTGGTGGCCAGCGCGGCGAACTCGGCGGGGACCGCGCCCGCGGAGACCGCCAGTCCCGCGATGACGATCGAGAACTCGCCGTGGGCGACCAATGCGGTGCCTGCTCGCGCCCGGCCGTAGCGGCCCGCGCCGGCCCGCTTGGCCGCCCACCATCCGGTCGCTACCTTGCTCGCCGTCGTGACGACCGCGAGCAGGCAGGCCCAGCCGAGCACCGGAGGGATGCTGGCCGGATCAGTGCTCAGACCGAACAGGACGAAGAACAGCGCGGCGAACAGGTCGCGCAGCGGCTCCAAGATTTTGGTGGCGTTGTGCGCGGTCGAGTCCGAGATGGCGATGCCGAGCAGGAAGGCGCCCACCGCCGCGGACACCTGCACCGCGGCGGCGACCCCCGCGACCAGCAGTGCGGAGCCGAGCAACTTCAGCAGAAAGATCTCCCGGTCCTCGCTGTCGACGATCGCGGAGACGTAGCGGCCGTAGCGCAGGGCGACGATGAGCACGACCGTGACCGCGACCAGCGCGATGGTCAGCGTCTTCAGCCCCGCGAGGAAACCGACGCCGGCCAGCACGGCTGTGAGCACCGGCAGATAACCGGCCATCACCAGGTCTTCGAACACCAGGATGGACAGGACGACCGGTGTTTCCCGGTTGCCGAGCCTCCCCAGGTCGTTGAGCACTTTCGCGACGATGCCCGAGGACGAGATATAGGTAACTCCCGCCATGGCGATGGCACCGGTAAGGCCCCAGCCGAGCGCGAAGGCGACGAGCACGCCGGGGGTGGCGTTGAGCACGATGTCGACGATGCCCGCGGCCCAGGATCGACGCAGCCCGGTGACCAGTTCAGGCGCGCTGTATTCGAGGCCGAGCAGCAACAGCAGAAGGACGACGCCGATTTCGCTGGCAAGGTGGATGAAGTCGTCCACCTGCCGCAGCTCGACCAGACCCCCTGTACCGAACACCAGCCCGCCGACCAGGTACAGCGGGATCGGCGACATGCCGATGCGCGCGGCGATCCGGCCGAGCAGACCGAGGCCGAAAAATACCGCGCCCAACTGGATCAGCGCGAGCGCGGTCTCCTGAGCAACCATCCCCGCTCAGCCGTCCAGCAAAATCTTGGCGGCGGCCTCCAGGCCCTCCGCGGTACCGACAACGACGAGCACGTCACCAGCGGTGAACGTGAAATCCGGGCCGGGCGAAGGGATCGGCTGCCCGCCGCGCACCACCGCGACGATAGACGACTTGGTGCGCGTTCGTATCTGGGTCTCCCCCAGCATCCGCCCGTCGTAGCGGGACCGGTCGGGTACGGAGAGCTGGCGGGTGGTCAGCCCGGCGAACTGGCGGTGTTCTTCGCGCAGCTGCTCCACCAGCTGCGGCGCGCCGAGCAGGTTGGCCATCAGTGCCGCCTCCTTGCCCGACAGCGGTATCTGTTCGGTCTCGTCCGGGTGGTCGGCCTTGCTGACGATCAGATCCATGGTGCCGTCGCGATGATCGATCACCCCGATCCGGCGCCGGCTGTTGGTCAGCCGAAAGTCCTTGCGTACACCGATACCGGGCAGGGGTGTCACCTCAACGTTCACGACTTCAGCCTAGCCACCCAGCGGGGCACCCCCGCAGAAAGGTGCCCGAATTGTCCGTATCACTTCGGTAATTCCGCACGACACTCCGGCCGCGCGGGTTTGGACCGTCGTTAGTCGCCCGTGGTAAGAGAATGACGTGTCCCGTACCTCAGCCCGTCGCTACGCCGTCACCTTCGACTGTCGATTCAGCGACGCCATGCGAGTCCGGTGACGGTCGCCCGAGTGGTGAGCCGGTTGCGGCGGTCGGGCACGGATGCTGCCGCGGCGCCGCGGCGCGGCGCGGCGGGCAGTTACCGACACGATCTGGATGGGCTGCGCGGTGTGGCGATCGCACTGGTCGTGGCGTTCCATATCTGGTTCGGCCGCGTCTCGGGCGGGGTGGAGGTCTTCCTGGTCCTCACTGGCTTCTTCTTCACCGGCTCGCTGCTGCGCGGCGCGGAGTCCAGCGGCGCAATTCGTATCGGTCACATCGTGCGCAGGCTCGCCCGCAGGCTGCTTCCAGCACTGGTGACGGTGCTGACCGCGGTGTTCGCGGCGACGATACCGCTGCGTCCCTTCACGCAGTGGCACGAGATCGCAGCGCAGACGCTGGCGTCACTGTTGTACTACCAGAACTGGTATCTGGCGCTGTCCTGGTCGGCCTACCTGGCCGCCGACCCTTCGGTAAGCCCGCTGCAACATCTCTGGTCGATGGCGGTGCAGGGGCAGTTCTACCTGGTGATCTTGCTCGGCGTGGCGCTCGCGGTGCGACTGTGCAGGCGCCTCGCGGGCCCAGCCGCGCTGCGGCCGGGCCTCGCGATCATCCTCGCGGCGAGCGCGGCGGCCTCGTTCCGCTACGCCGCGTACGGCACCTCCGTGCATCAGGGCTGGAACTACTACGACAGCTTCGCGCGCGCCTGGGAGCTGCTGGCCGGTGCACTGCTCGCGGTCGTGGTGCCGTGGCTGGCCGCGCCGCGTCTCCTGCGGGTGACGCTGGCCGTGCTGGGCGCCACCGCCGTGGTGACGTGCGGCTGGCTGATCGATGGCGCGGAGGAGTTCCCCGGGCCCGCGGCACTGGTGCCGGTGGGCGCTGCCCTGGCGCTGATCGTGGCGGGGGCCAATGTTCCCAGCGCCGCGCACCCGCTGCCCAACCGGCTGCTCGGCACAACCGGCGCGGTGCGCCTGGGAGAATTGGCCTACGCGCTGTACCTGTGGCACTGGCCGATCCTCATCTTCGTCCTCGCGGAGACCAGGTCGGCCACGGCCGGATTCGTCCGCGGGCTGGGCGTGCTCGCGGGGTCCCTGGTGCTGGCCTACCTGACCAACAGGTTCATCGAGGAGCCGCTGCGAATCCGGCGGCCCACGTGGTCGGCCCAGCAGACCCCCGCCCGCCGCCGCACCGGCCAGGTGGTCGCGGTGCTCGGGATCGCCGTGCTCGCGATATCGGTGGGCGAGCAGGTGGTGACTCGGGCGAACCCGCCGCAGCCGGTGGCCTTCCTCGACCCTGTGCACTATCCGGGCGCGGAGGCCCTGGTCGGCGGCGCAACCACGCCCCGGGCGCGGCTGCGTCCGACCGTGTACGAGGCGCCCGCCGATCACGCGTATCCGTCACAGGACGGCTGTATCGCGGACTGGGACACCCGCGACGTCATCACCTGCGCCTACGGGAACACCGACGCGCAGCGCACCGTGGCGGTGGTCGGCAGCTCGCATGCCGAACACTGGGTTCCTGCCCTCGACCTGCTGGCGCGTGAGCACAACTTCCGCGTCGACGTCTATCTGAAGATGGGCTGCCCACTGACTGTGGCAGCGGAGCCGAAGTACAAGGGCGAGGCCATTCCGGACTGCCGAGACTGGTCCACCGAGGTGATCGACCGCCTCGGCCACGACCGCCCGGAGTGGGTGTTCACCACCGCGACCCGCCCCCGCGACAAGCTCGGCGACGAGACGCCCGCCGACTATCTGGACGTGTGGTCGCACCTGGCCGAGCGGGGGCTCAACGTGTTGGCCATTCGCGACACCCCGTGGCTGCGCCGCGACGGCGTCCGCTATCGGGCGATCGACTGTCTCGCCCAGAACGGCGACCGGATCAGCTGCGGCATGCCGCGCACCGCCGCGCTGGACGAGGTCAATCCGGCGCTGGAGTTCGCCGCCTCGTTCGCCAACGTGTTTCCTGTGGACCTGAGCGACGCGGTGTGCGAGCGGGACGTGTGCGCAGTCACCGAGGGCAACATCCTGATCTACCACGACGAGCATCACCTCACCGCCAGCTATTCGCGGTCGCTGGCACCGGAACTGGGCAGGCAGCTTTCACCGATCCTCGGCTGGTGGTGAGGCGGCGCCCGGTCAGTTCAGGCGCAGCATGTCCGGCCACACGCGAGACCACGACGCGCGCGGTTGGGCACAGCGCCAGAGGGTGACGTGGCGGGTGACGCCGGGAAACCCGAGCCGGGCGTCGACGCGCCCGACCGGCGTCACCTCGGCGCAGAACTCGCGCACGTCTTGCTCGGCGCCACCGACCCACAGGACCGTGCTCGCCGTGTCCGGCGGAGAGCCGAAGTAGCCGAAGCCACGGTTTGGGCTGTAGACGGCGGGCAAACCGTATTCGGCGCGGTACACATCCAACGCGGCTGCTTGCCAATAGGAATCGGCGATCACCACGGCCGACGCCCGTTCCGACTCCGGCAACGCCTGATAGGCGGCCGCCGTCTGTGTCGCGAGTTCCGACCAACCGAAACGTCCGTAGACCGCGATTTCCAACCCCGCCTCGGCCTGGGTGTCGACCGGCTCGATATCTGTCTCCGCGCGCAACGGCAGCGAGTACACCAGCAGTGCGGCCGACATCGCGACCAGCGGGACGGTGACGATCGTGCGTGAGCGGCCCCAGCCGTTCGTCCAGCGCACCGCACCCACCGCGATCAGCGCGCCGTAGCAGCCCGCCGCGTAGTACGGGCGTCCGTTGGTCGCGATGAAGACCACGACCAGCACCAGCGGCAGCAGGCCGAGAAACCGATAGGGCCGCCAGGAGTCGGCTCGCCACAGTGTCCACACCCCGTAGATCAGCAACAGCCCGCCGAGCAGCCCGGCCGAGGCGAGTGCAAGGGGCAGCCAGGTATAGCGGCCGCCGATCGTGTCCTGTTCCTCGGCGACCACACTCCCGAGGCCCAGCTGCGGCCACCCGTGCGTGGCCTGCCATACCAGACTGGGCACCGCGGTCACGACGACGAGCGCAGCACCCGACCACAGGGCCGGTCGGCGCAGCAGTTCCCGCGGCCCGTACAACGCCACACCGAGCGCGAGCGCGATCCAGAAGAACGGAATCAGCCATTTGACTTGCATGTCCAATGCGGTGACCACCGCGGCTCCCAGCAGTAGGCCGTCGTGGCGCGTCCGGACCCAGCGGATCACCAGCCAGCTCACCGCTACCCACAGCGCCGTGTCGATCGAGTTGGTGGCCAGCTGATCGCCCTGTATCAGCAGGAACGGTGAGGTTGCGTACGCCGCCGCGGCCAGTACCTGCGCTGCCCTGGTTCCGCCGAACTCCCTGGCGATCTGCGCGGTGATCACCACGGCGGCCACGGTGATGAGCACTGCCGGAATCCGTTGCGCCACCAGGGAACCTGGGGCGAGCAGATCCATCAGACGGGCGATCGCCGGCACCAGCGGCCCCTGGTCGGCGTAACTGACCGCAAGCCTGCGCCCGGCGGAGACGAAATACAGCTCGTCACCGAAGAATCCGTACCGGCCGATCGAGACCAGCAGCGCGAGCGCCGCGAGCGCCGCCACCGCGCCCACACCGACGAGGGCGAAGGGCGGCAAGGATTTCCGGGTATCGGTTTCCCGAGACTCGGTGTCCAGCACCTCAGTCATTGTTCCCCGCCTTTCGTGTCGCAAGATCGAACAACCTGCCGATGTGCGCCGAGTACGCGTCCATCATGAAATTCGGTTCCCGGACCGCCCGTGCGGCCGCACCATCGATGGCGTCGCGAATCGACTTCGCCATCAGCAACGGATCGAACTCCCGGAACTCCCCGATGCGCTGCCCCTCGGTCATGATGTCGACGAGGGGAACGATGATGTCGCGCTCGCCGTCGGCGGAGGCGAACCTCGGATGGCCTTCCGCGTCACGAAGATTCGTTACGACGTCGATGAGCGCCGCCACGTACTTCGTATTCGCGTCGATGAAAGCCAGGTTCGACTCGATGTAGGCCAGCAGGTGATCGCGCGGGCCGACCGCCGCGGCGACCCTCGGCGCGATGTACTCCGCCGCCGAGACGTACAGCTGGATCACCAGCTGCGTCATCAATTCGTCCTTGCCCTCGAAGTGGTAGGAGATCACGCCCTTCGAGATGCCCGCGCGCTCGGCGATCCGCGCCAACGACGCGTTGCCGTACCCGACCTCGGAGATCACCTCCACCGCCGAGGCGATGATTTGCCGCCTGCGCGCCTCCTCGATGAACGACCTCCGTTGGCCGGTCGTATGCTTTTCTGGCCCCATGGCCAAATTTTAGCACGTTGGGTTAGACCAGTCGGCGGAGCTCGTGCTGGTGCAATCCACCGTCGAGCGGCGACGCTGGATGCAGCCGGCGGAACATCCGGCTCGAAGTACGCACCGCCGACCCGATTCCGAACCCAGCCCGGAAACCGGGTAACCAGGCCGCCGACGCGATCGAGTCGGCTTCGTCGCAGTGCTACAACGTTTACCTCCGCGACCTGCTTACCCAGCCGCGCCCGGGCCCCTCTGATCAAGCCGCGCGGACGGCAAACCGCACGTCCGCCGAATGCCGAAGGGCCGCGTCTCCAGTGGAGACGCGGCCCTTCGATCGGTGGAACCTTACGGGTGAATCAGACGCAGCCGTAGTCGGTCCGTTCGCCCTCCGCTACAGGTACTGACCCGTATTCGACTCGGTATCGATGGCGCGGCTGGCACTGGCGTTCTTGCCCGTGACCAGCGTGCGGATGTAGACGATCCGCTCGCCCTTCTTACCGGAGATGCGTGCCCAGTCGTCCGGATTCGTGGTGTTGGGCAGGTCCTCGTTCTCGGAGAACTCGTCCACGATCGAATCGTAGAGATGCTGGATGCGCAGACCCGGGTTGCCGGTGTCGAGCACCGCCTTGATGGCGTACTTCTTGGAGCGGTCCACGATGTTCTGGATCATGGCGCCGGAGTTGAAGTCCTTGAAGTACAGAACCTCCTTGTCACCGTTGGCGTAGGTGACCTCCAGGAAGCGGTTGTCCTCGCTCTCGGCATACATCCGATCGACGACCCGTTCGATCATCGCGCGGATGCACAGCCCCTTGTCGCCGCCGAACTCGGCCAAGTCGTCCTCGTGCAGTGGAAGGTGCTCGGTGAGGTACTTCGAGAAGATGTCCTGGGCCGATTCCGCGTCCGGACGCTCGATCTTGATCTTCACATCGAGGCGGCCTGGCCGCAGAATGGCAGGGTCGATCATGTCCTCGCGATTGGAGGCACCGATCACGATCACATTCTCCAAGCCCTCGACGCCGTCGATCTCCGACAGCAGCTGGGGCACCACCGTGGTCTCCACGTCCGACGAGACGCCCGAGCCGCGGGTGCGGAAGATCGAGTCCATCTCGTCGAAGAACACGATCACCGGAGTGCCCTCGGACGCCTTCTCACGGGCCCGCTGGAAGATGATCCGGATGTGACGCTCGGTCTCGCCCACGAACTTGTTCAACAGCTCGGGACCCTTGATGTTGAGGAAGTACGACTTGGCTTCCTTGGCATCCTCACCGCGCGCCTCGGCGATCTTCTTGGCCAGTGAATTGGCCACCGCCTTGGCGATGAGCGTCTTACCGCAGCCGGGAGGACCATAGAGCAGCACGCCCTTCGGCGGACGCAGCGCGTATTCGCGGAAAAGGTCCTTGTGCAGGAACGGAAGCTCCACCGCGTCGCGGATCTGCTCGATCTGCCGACCGAGACCACCGATATCCGCGTAGCCGACGTCGGGCACCTCCTCCAGCACGAGGTCCTCGACCTCGGCTTTGGGGATGCGCTCGAACGCGAAGCCGGCCTTGGTGTCCACCAGGAGCGAATCGCCCGGCCGCAGCTTGCGGATGGGAGAATCGGGGTCGTCCAGGTCATCGACCTCGGCGACCTTGGCCAGCGGGCCCGACAGCCACACCACACGCTCCTCGTCGGCATGGCCGACGACCAGGGCGCGACGACCGTCGTCGAGGATTTCCCGGAGGGTACCGATCTCGCCGACCGCGTCGTAGACCCCGGCCTCGACGACCGTGAGCGCCTCGTTGAGGCGGACGGTCTGACCGTACTCGAGCGTCGAGGTCTCGATGTTCGGTGAACACGTCAACCGCATCTTGCGCCCCGAAGTGAACACATCGACCGTCTGATCTTCGTACACACCGATCAGAACGCCGTATCCGCTCGGTGGCTGACCCAGCCGATCGACCTCCTCGCGCAGCGCGACCAGCTGCTGGCGCGCCTCCTTGAGAGTGTCCATCAGCTTCGTGTTGCGAATGGTCAGCGAATCGATGCGGGCTTCCAATTCCCGTGTGCGATCCGGCGAATCGGCGAGTTGCCTTCGGAGTGCAGCCGCCTCGGCGCGTACTGCCTCGAGCTCTCTCCAGGCCGCCGAATCCGAATTCTCGATGGGGCTCATGTGCTGCTCCTCCCAGTCCCGGTCTATCAACGCTACCGGTCGCGGCCCATTCTCGCTTTCCGACATGATTTCGTGGTGATCACATCTGGGCGGCGATCAACGGCCGGACAACCATGTTAGCCTGCCCTAACCCATACCAGGCGAGCGCGCTCGCCGACCGAGCCGAAAGGTTGCTGACGATGCTCCTTCCCGCCAGAACTCTGCGCGTTTCTGTGGTCACCGCCGCGGCGGCACTGACCCTTACCGTCGGCCTGGCGGCCTGTGGCTCCGACGACGACTCCGCCACCGCGACTACCACCGGCGCCGCCACGGCGAGTACCCACAACCACGGCGACCAAGCGGCGGCCGCGCCGACGGCCGAGACGCTGCAGGCGATCCTGGTGAAGCTGGCCGACCCGAACGTCCCCACCGCCGACAAGACGAAGCTGATCGTCGACGGCGAGAAGCGCGCCGCCAACATCGACCAGATGAACGCGGGGCTGCACGGCTACACGCTGACCTTCACGATCGCCGACATCACCACTCAGGGCAACGCCGCGAACGCGAAGGTGACCATCAACTCCCCGCACGGCGCCGCACCCGCTGTGCCGATGACCTGGGAGAACATCGGCGGCACCTGGAAGCTGTCGGACGCGAGCGGCTGCCTGATGCTCGGCTTCGCGCAGGCGCCCTGCGTCCCGGCCTGAGCCGTATCCGATCGGAGGCGAGTGTCGGCCGAACGAGCCGTCGCTGCCCCGCTCAGCCCTTCGACGGCCTGCGCTGCGGCTTGGGGGTGACCGTGCCCTCGGCGAGCCTGCGGGCGCTGACCAGGAAGGCGGTGTGGCCCTGCATGCGATGTTCCGGGCGCACGGCGAGGCCGACCACATGCCATGGTCGGACCAGCGACTCCCACGAGCGCGGTTCGGTCCAGCACTCCTGCTCGCGCAGCGCCTCCACCACCTTGGACAGTTGCGTGACGGTCGCCACGTAGACGATCAGGACACCGCCGGGGACGAGCGCCTTCGAGACGGCGGGCAACGCATCCCAAGGCGCGAGCATGTCCAGCACCGCACGGTCCACCGGCTCTGCGCTGTAGTCGGCGACGTCGCCGATGGTCAGCGACCAGTTGGCCGGGCGTTCACCGAAGAACGTCTCCACATTCCGGACGGCGTGCTCGGCGTGGTCGGCGCGGATTTCGTAGGACACCACCTGCCCCTGCGGCCCGACCGCGCGCAGCAGCGAGCAGGTGAGCGCGCCGGACCCCGCGCCCGCCTCGAGCACCCGCGCACCGGGGAACATGTCGCCCTCGTGCGCGATCTGCGCGGCGTCCTTCGGGTAGATCACCGCCGCGCCGCGCGGCATGGACAGTACATAGTCGACCAGCAGTGGACGTAGCGCGAGGTACGGTGTGCCGTTGGTCGACTGCACCACACTTCCCTCGTCGGCGCCGATCAGGCTGTCGTGCTTGATGCCGCCGCGATGGGTGTGGAACTCCTTGCCCGGCTCCAAGACCACCGTGTACAGACGCCCTTTGGCATCGGTCAGCTGCACCCGGTCACCGATGGTGAATGGCCCGGTCCGTCTGGCCGTCATGAATCTCCGTTCCGCTGGTTCGAATCGTGCTGCCGCGCACCGGCGTGTCGGTGCCGCCGGATAGCCTGCCAGGTATGTCCTCGCCCGTATCCACGCCCCCTGCCGATGACGCGCACGCATCCGCTGCCGGTGCGAGGGTCGGCCGCGCGCGGCCCGCGCTGTCTCCTTCGCGGGCAATGGATTTCAAGCAGTGCCCGTTGAAATATCGGTTCCGGGCGATCGACCGGATTCCGGAGCCGCCGTCGCGGCACGCCGTGCGCGGCACGGTGGTACACGCGGTGCTGGAGGACCTGTACGGGTTGCCTGCGGTCGAGCGCCTGCCCGAGCGTGCCGACACACTGGTGCCGACGGCTTGGGCGCGGGTGCGCGCCGAGCGACCTGAGGTGGCCGAGCTGCTCGCCGGCGAGCCGCTCGATGCCTTCCTCGGCGAGGTACGCGCGCTGATCCAGCGTTACTACCGGCTGGAGGATCCGACCGGCTTCGACCCGGAATCGCGGGAGGCTCGGGTGGAGGTCGAGCTCGCCGACGGTGCGCTGCTACGTGGGTTCGTCGACCGAATAGATATTGCCCCGACCGGCGCGCTGCGGGTGGTGGACTACAAGACCGGCCGCGCGCCCGGGCCCACGCAGGAGACCAGGGCACTGTTCCAGCTGAAGTTCTACGCGCTGGTCCTGCTGCGCACCCGCGGAATCGTGCCCGCCCAGCTGCGGCTGATCTACCTGGCCGACGAGCAGATCCTCACCTACGCCCCCGATGAGGAGGAATTGCTGCGCTTCGAGCGCACGCTGTCGGCGCTGTGGACGGCCATCCTGGATGCTGGCCGCACCGGCGAATTCCCGCCGAACCCGAGCTGGCTGTGCTCCTACTGCGACTACAAACCACTGTGCCCGGAATTCGGCGGCACACCCCCGCCCTACCCGGGCTGGCCGACCGGCGGCACGGACGAGTCGCCGGCGGAGACCCTGGCGGACGCGGTGTCCGAGTGAGTGGCTAGCGGCCGGTCGCGGCAACCATGAAATCCAATGCGGAGCCATGCGATGCGATGAGGGCGAGCGCCGCGATGAGAACCGCGACACCGACCCCATCGCCCGCGATGATCAAGAGGTTCCGCATCCGCGGCCATCGCGGCGCGGCGCCGTCCACCCCGATGCGGCCACGCACCTTCGATCGCGTTGCGGCCTTCTCGTCGTTCATCTCGTCCGACACGACCGACAGTGTTCCCGATGAACCGGAAATCTCGATCGAATGCGCGAAATCGGCAGCGGCAGAACATCCTCCTCGAACATCCCGAAGCGGAGCCTCCGCACCCGGGCGGTGGCTGTGACATAGGTGCGCTCCTGGCATTTCCTCATCGAGAGGCCGCACGGTAACTACACCGGATCAGCGGGCACACGGATCGCGTTCAGCGTGAACCAATCACCCGGCCAGGCGAGTCGGACGGTCAGAATGCGCGGCAGGAGCGGATGTCGGTGGCCAGGATGGCTTTCGCGCCTAGATCGGCCAGCTGGTCCATCAGCTCGTTGCCCTGTTTGCGTGGCACGAGGGCGCGCACCGCGACCCAGCCGGTGTCGGCCAGCGGCGCCACGGTCGGCGACTCCAGCCCTGGGGTGATCGCGAATGCTCGGTCGAGGAGGTCCTTGGGGCAGTCATAGTCCAGCATCAGATACTGCTGGGCGAAGACGACGCCCTGGACGCGGGCGACGAGCTGGTTGCGGGCCCGGTCGCGCTGGTCGGCATCCTTGCGCTCGATGAGTACGCCCTCCGAGTCGCACAGCGATTCGCCGAACGCGACCAGGTTGTGCTGACGCAGGGTGCGCCCGGAGCCCACGACATCGGCGATGGCGTCGGCGACGCCCAGCTGGATGGAGATCTCCACCGCGCCGTCCAGGCGGATCACCTCGGCCTCGATGCCTCGTCGCCGAAGATCGCTCAGCACCAGGTTCGGATAGGAGGTCGCGATGCGCTTGTCGTAGAGGTCCTCCACCTTCCACTCCGGTCCGGCGGGCGCAGCGTAACGGAAGGTGGAGCGCCCGAAGCCGAGTGCGAGCCGTTCCTGCACGGGTGCGCCGGAATCCAGAGCGAGATCGCGTCCGGTGATGCCGAGGTCGAGTTCGCCGGAGCCGACGTAGATGGCGATGTCCTTGGGCCGCAGGAAGAAGAACTCGACCTGGTTGGCCGGGTCCAGGACAGTCAGGTCACGCGAGTCGGTGCGCTTGCGGTACCCCGCCTCCGCGAGGATCGAGACGGCGGATTCGGACAGAGCGCCTTTGTTGGGGACAGCGACACGCAGCATGGGAGTCCTTTCGGGAGGAGAAACCGGAATCGAGACGGCCGTCACAGATGTCGGTACACGTCTTCGAGCTTCAGCCCGCGACCCACCATCAGCACCTGCACCCAGTACAGCAGCTGGGAGATCTCCTCGGCGAGCGACTCGTCGCTCTCGTGTTCGGCGGCCAGCCACACCTCACCGGCCTCCTCGAGCACCTTCTTACCCTGGCTATGCACGCCGGCGTCCAACGCGGCAACGGTTCCGGACCCCGCGGGGCGGTTGACCGCACGATCCTGCAGCTCGGCGAACAGGGTTTCGAAGTTCTTCACGATGGGCCATTGTCTCAGACCCGTATGCGGGCCTGTTGCTCCGGCCCACACTGGAGGCTACGGCTCAGCCCGGCTTTCCCCGCTGGCATTCGGAGTGCGGAAAGCCGGGCGTTGTGCCGTCAGCTTCCGGCCAGCAGCGCTTCCAGGTCGGCGACCGCCGTGCGGAGGTGGTCGGCGAACGCGTACATCTGGTCGGCGACCGGCGTCGGCGTCGCCAAGTAGAGGTTCCAGCGGTCCGGGAGCAAGACGTAGGCGACCCCGATGCACCGAGAGCTGGTGGAGCCGAACCCGAAGTAGCGGATGTTGACCGACGGCGCCGAGCTGGTGCTCAGGTAGTCGTCGCGCAGGATGGTCCAACCTGGGCTGTCGTAGAGCGGGATCGGGTCGGTGACGCCCAGTTCCGCACCACGGCGGCGCTGGATCCACTGCAGTTCCCACAGGTGTTGTTCCGGCGCGTCGCCCGCCTGACACTGCTTGGCCCGCGCCACGTGCGCGCTTGCCGCCGCACGCGCGGCCGCGCGCTTCGACTCGTGGCCGGTCTCCGGGTCTTGCATCGTGTCCACGAAGGCGACCATCTCGGGGGTGACCACCCGCATCGCCTCGGTGCGGCCATTGCGGTACTGCCTGGTCGCGATGGACTCGTAGGTGGCGCCGGTGAGTCCCTTGCTGCGCCGGTGGGCGAGCTGGTAGCTCAGCTGCGCGAACGCGTCCGGGGAGATGCCGAGCTGCTTGGCGCGGGAGGTCCCGAAGCCTGGGAACGTCACCGTCTGCGTGGCGTTCTCCGCGGCGTAGCGGGCGAAGGCGGCACCCGCCGCGGCGATGTCTGCGCGCTGCGACGCATCGAGCACGAACTCGATCGGCTCGACCGTGGGCAGGCCCTGCGCCTGCGCTCCGGACCGGACGGCGTGCTCTGGTACCGGAGTTTCCAGCAGGGTGTCGACGAAGGACAGGATGGTGGTGCCGTCCAGCCCGCAGTGTTCGACGTTGATGCCCGCCTGCCCGTCGCCGAAGACGATGAAAGACACCGACTTGTCGAACCACCGGTTCGCGCTGTCGCCGTGCAACAGCTGATCGCAGGCGTGCAGCTCGTCGCGCGGGGTGAAATCCTCTAGACAGATCGCGAACAGCGCGGTCTCGACGGCGTCCAACGCCGCGACGTTCGCCGGTTCGGTCGAGAGCGCCTGCCTGCTGGCCGCCCATTCGGCGCGGGCCTTCGTGGTCAGGTGCCCCACGGCGGTGTCGGTGCGGGTCGGCCGCGCGCCCGCCTTCAGCACGGCGCGCAGCCCGTCGGCGAGATCCTCCGGCGAGTACGGCGCACCGTCCGGACCGATCACGTCCATCCGGAACATGCTGCCGCGGAAGAACACCACGATGTGCCTGGCCTCGGAGTGGCCCGGCCACTCGGCACTGTAGGGCACGCGCACGGTGTCCTGTTCCACACCGGGGATCCGGGTCTCGGAGAACAGGTACTTGTTCTGCCACATCGACAGCTTCTGTCCGCGCTGGGACACCGGTGGGATGGCCTCCTGATCGAGGGCCAGCTTGTAGTCGACGGCGGCGGAGATGATCCCGGATGCGCGGTCCACCTGTGTCGCCGCGGTGGACGTGGCCAGCGGGGTGTCGTCGCGGAACAGGAAGAAGAAGTTCGCGTTCAGCGCGATTCGATCACGCCTGCCCAGATACCGCGACGGCCAGAAAAGATCCAGCCAGCTGCCTACACCAGGCGTCGCGTCGTACTCCGCGAGTGCCGCCTGTAGCGTGCGGCCCGGTCCGTCGGCGCGCAGCAGGTCGTCGACCGCGGCTCTGGTGGTGGCGAGTTCGTCGGCGGTCAGCAACGGCGCGCACCACTGCAGAAGCCGGCCGCAGCTGTCCTCCAGCGTCGGCAGGGGCACCCGGGGTAGATGGTCGTCGGCGGCGAAGGTGCGTTCGGTCAATGCGTATCCTCGATGTCGGCGTGATGTTTCGGCAACGGCCTGGAGAGATACAGATTGGCGTAGAGCCAACCTCTGTCCTCCCAGCCGGTGATGTCGATCCCGTTGACGGACAGGGTGTTGAGCACCTGAGCCTGCTCGGCCTCGGAGGCGAACCTGCGCTGCTGATACAGCCCGGGCGCCTGTTCGGTTCGGTAACCGAGTGCGGCGAGTTCCGCGGCGATCGGGGCGAAGTCGAACATGCGCAACACGAAGTGTGCCATCCAGGGTCGCCTCCGCGGATGCGCGGTGGCGACGCGCGCGAGGGTCTTCTCGGTGACATAGCCGACGCAGCCGGTGGAGACGACCAGGTCGGCGGTGGCCAGCAACGCGCGCTGCTCCTCGGTCGGCTCACCGGACTCCAGGTCGGCGTGCACCACATCGTCCAGCAGGCCCGCCTCGTGCGCGTAGTTCAGGGCGGGACGGGCAACGTCCATGCCGAGGAAACGGACGTCGGTGCGGCCGGTGCCCGCGTTTACCCGGGCTCGGTCGCGCCGGATGAGGCCGGCCCGGTCGGAGTCGGTGTGGTTGTAGTAGTCGGCCAGCCCGGGCACCGTGGTGTCGAAGCGCAGCAGCGCGGCGTTGACGCCGTAGGAGCAGCCGATGTCCAGGACGGTCGGGGCGGTAACCCGGGCGGAGGCGCGGTATTCCCGAATCTGTTGCTGGAAGAATGGTTTTGCCAGTTCCGGAATGCGGTAGTCCAGATCGGACATGCGAGTGTAGTACGCGCACGGATCGGGGTGGACGTAGATATCGTCGAAAGACGCTTTCCCGGTTGTATGTAATGGAACTGGCACTGTCGGTCCTTTCGGGTCGAGCTCGGTCAGTCGAACGGCTCGGCTCAGTCGAGCAGTCGGTCGCCCCGGACCACGTCGGCGGCGGCTCTATGGTCGGGCAGCACGCGGCCGAACAGCTGCCGAGTACGTTCCACCGTGCCGACCATCCCGGGACGATTGGTATAGGCAAAGATGGCCGAATGGCGCTGGCGCGCTCCGTCGACAGGTGAGACACGGTGCAGCGAGAAACGGCCGCGAAACAGCTGCAGATCGCCGGGGCGCAACTGGAGCCGCTGGACGAAACGCTCGCCGGAACCGGTCAAAACGGCACGCACATCGTCGAAATTCTCCGCCTCCGGTGTGCGTATGTTGGGGCAGTACTCGAAAATTCCACCGGTCTCCGCAGGCTGGGTCACCATGGAGACGGTGAATTCGTTGGTATCGAAATGCCAGGGATGCGACATTCCCGGCGCGACGACGTTGAGGCACAGTCCTGCGAGGGGATCGCCGAACTCGTGCAGTTCGGACAGACCGAAGCAGTCCGCGATGAATCGCTGGAACGGCTCCGCAATGTAGAGCCGGTGGATCAGCGCATCGGCCGGAATGCGGTCGCGCGGCACGAATGCGTTGCCCCGCTCCAGAACGATCCGGCCCGGATGATCCTGTGGCAGTTCGGCGTCCAGCGGAATGTTGTAGGCGTTGACTCGCTCGACCTGGTAGTACGCGTGCGGTGCCATCCGCTCCCCCTGCGCGCGCAGCGTGTCGATCAGCTCCGGCCGAATGAAACCAGGCAGTACGGTGCAGCCACCGTCGTCCAGTTCCGCGCGGGCGCGGCGCACCACCCCGCGCAGGCCGGCCCCTTCCCGATCCGCGAGAGAATACCGTGCGGTATCTACGATCTCGTCGAGTGCACCCCACGCTGCCATGGCGTCATTTTCGTGTAGCGTCTGCCGACACGCCCGAGATTCGGCGAGATTGCCGGTGATCACCGTCACACCTATCAGCTGCGATCACTCTGGTTGCGGCACAGTAACTCTCGGCAGACCGAGGTCGGGAGTGTCGTATCCGCCGGCTCAGCCGCCGGGTACCAGCAGCGCGCGCTCGAGTTCGTCGGAGCTCAGCCCGACCAGCGAATCGCGGAAGACACGCCCGGGCGCGTCCGGTACCGGAATCTCGCACGGGACGACCAGCACCGCGCAGCCGGCGGCCTCGGCGGCGCAGGCGCCGGTCGGCGAATCCTCCACGGCCACACAGTCTCGCGGGTCCAGGCCGAGTAATTCGGCGGCGCGCAGGTAGACATCCGGCTCGGGTTTGCCGTGCGCCACCTCATCGCCGCAGACCGAGACGTCGAAGAAGTCGCGCCCGAGAGTGTCGAGCCCGAACTCCGTCAGCGACCGCTTGGTGTTGGTGACCAGCGCGCTGCGCAGACCGGCCGCGCGCACCATGGCCAATGCGTCTTTCGCACCGGGCCGCCACGGGATCGGTCCCGTCATCAGCTCGGTCACCCGCCGATCCAGGAACTCCCCCGCCGACCGCAGTGCGTCGAGCGTCGGCTCGATGCCGAGACCGGCGAACATGATCAGCAGCGCGTTCGGCCCTGAAGCGCCGATCAGTGCGTGCCGGACCGCATCGGTCATCTCATGTCCGTGCTCGCGCGCAAGTTCGCGTACCGCGATGTCCCAGAGTTTCTCCGAATCGAGCAACGTGCCGTCCATATCCCAGAGCACTCCGGCCAGTCGCGCTGTCACGTTCGGTGCGTCTCCTCTGTCTCGTCTGCTGATGAGGCGGCCGGACGAAAGTCTGTCCGCTGCCCCGCGCCAAGCCCAGCGAAGGCGAGACTGCCGCGTAACTCGCGCAGCCGGACGAAGTTCGTCCGCAGCCTCGCGCCGGGCCGAGCGAAGGCGAGGCCGCCTAGGTGCCCGATCCGGCGATCTGTAGTCGGCTATTGTCCCCGACGATCTCGATCCATCGATTCTCCGAGGTGGTCGTGCCGTTCTTCAGGGTATAGGTCAGCGCGACAACCGCCCGGTTCACGCCGTTCGGTGTGACTGCGCCCACGCTTACCGAGCGAATCGTGCCCCAGAAGCTCACATAGGAGTCGTAGCCGGTCTGCGCCTGGTACCCGGGAGATAGCTGGGACCAGGCGCCGGACACGTTGCCGGGCAGCATGCCGTAGTAGCCCTGGATGAAAGTGACGATCCGGTCGGGCGACGCGGGGCCGGACGGGGTGGTGGTGATGGCGGTCGACGTTCGACTCGGCGTCGTGGGCTGACCCGATCTACTCGGCGTGGCTGATGCGGAACCAGGGCCGGGAGTGGTGGTCGGGGCCGCGGTAGTTGGCGCCGCGGTCTCCTGTGGGGCGGGCCCGACCGCGTTCGCCGGGGGCGGCGAGCTCTCGGCGTACGAGGTCGAGGGCACGATCGACGATGCCGCCGCGGTGCCACCCTCCTCACCGTTTCCGGCGGTCATCGTCGCGATGATGCCTGCCGCGATCAGCACAACGATCACCGCGGCGGCGGCCAGCGCTGCTATCCGGCCACGCTCGGGTCCGCTCGTACCGCCGGGCAGCGTCGCGCCGCCCTGCGGCGGGATGGGCGGCTGGGCGGAAACCGGGTGGGGTGCATTCGGACCCGCGAGGGCTGCGGGCACGACCGCGGTGGCGGTATCGCTCGGCCTACCGGTCGACCCGGCGGCACCCGACTGCGGAAGAATCGCCGTCGCGCCGGGCGCGGGCATCACCTTGGTCAGCACCGGCGGCGCCAGTCCCGGCTCCCGGCCCGCCGCAACGGCTTCCAACGCTTCCTTCGCCTCGCGCATGGTGGGGCGGGCATCGATGGTCGGGGCCAGCAGACGCATCAGCACGGGTCCGAGCACGCCCGCTCGCTCGGGCTCCTCGACCCGCGCCCTGGCCACCGCGTGCAGCACCGCGAGCGGGTTGTCGCCCTCACCGAACGGCGGACTGCCCTGCACAGCCGTATACAGCGTCGAGCCGAGGGCGAAGACGTCGGAGGCCGGTTCCGGATCCTCCCCGCGCGCCACCTCCGGCGCCAGATAGGCGGGAGTCCCCGCGAGAAATCCGGTGGCGGTGACCGTCACATCACCGACGGCGCGGGAGATGCCGAAATCGGTGATCTTCACCGTGCCGTCGTCACCGACCAGCAGGTTGGCCGGCTTCACGTCCCGGTGCATGATGCCCGCGGCGTGCGCGGCGGCCAGCGCGGACGCGGCCTGAGCGCCGATCTTCGCAACCTCGGTGGGGGCCAGCGTGCGCTTTCCGGACAGCTTGGCCGCCAGGCTGGGCGCGTCCATGTACTCCATGACCAACCAGGGCTGGCCGTCTTCCTCCGCCACGTCGAAAACAGTGATGGCGTTCGGATGGTGCAGCCGCGCCGCGATTCTGCCTTCGCGCATGGCGCGCAACTTCGCCTCCAGCGCCGCCGAACGCGACAGACCAGGACCGAGCAGCAACTGCTTGACCGCGACAGTGCGCCGCAGCCGGACGTCGGTGGCTCGCCAGACGACTCCCATGGCACCGGTGCCGATCGGATCCGTGAGCCGGTATCGTCCCGCGATCAATCGATCCGCAGTCATGGTGGTGTGCCTCTCCTACTTACGCGCCCAGCCGTCCAGCATTCAGCGCGCACGCCCGGAAAATCTCCGAACATCCCACGCGCCAAGGTGCTTTGCACCCCCAAAGCAGCGACACGAACGCATCCGCCGACTGCTCCGGATGCAGTTGCAACGCTTCGACAATGGCACACCGACCCGACAGACATCCACCTTCCGGCGCGGGTTCCGGCGATCCCCCAGGTCAATGCCGCGCGCCCGCGCGCCGTGTCCCACCCTCCGCGGCGCCGGATTTCCGCAAATCAGGCTATATGTCCAGGTAGCCGAGGACCTTGCAGCGACCGAATTCCGCTACGCCGCACGGTGAACACCGTCACAACAGCCCGAGCCGAGCGGATGGCCCTCGGCCGAGGGCCCGCCCGGGCGGTACCGCAGCCCGGCTCAGGCGTTGAAGTACTTTGCCTCCGGGTGCAGCAGGACGAACGCGTCGGTGGACTGTTCCGGATGCAGCTGAAGCTCTTCGGACAGCACGACGCCGATGCGGTCGGCCTCGAGCAGATCGACCAGCTTGGCGCGGTCCTCCAGATCGGGGCATGCCCCATAACCGAAGGAGTACCGGGCGCCCCGGTAGCCGAGCTTGAAGTACTCCAGCACGTCCGCCGGATCGGAGTCGGCGACCGCGCTGCCGTCGAGAACCAACTCTTCCCGAATGCGGCGGTGCCAGTACTCCGCCAGCGCCTCGGTGAGCTGGACGCCGATGCCGTGCACTTCGAGATAGTCTCGGTAGCTGTCGCCCGCGAACAGCTCGTTGGCGAAGTCGGCAATCGGCTGGCCCATGGTGACCAGTTGGAACGGCAGCACGTCCACCTGACCGCTTTCCTGTGCGTAGGTCCGCGACCGGATGAAGTCGGCGATGCACAGGAACCGGTCGCGCTGCTGGCGCGGAAACGTGAACCGATAGCGCTCCGGAGCAGCGGGGTCCGGCTCGGTGAGCACGACGACCTCGTCACCCTCGGACACCGCCGGGAAATACCCGTACACCACTGCGGCGTGCTGCAGCACGCCCTCGGTGCTCAGCCGGTCCAGCCAGGCACGCAGCCGCGGCCTGCCCTCGGACTCCACCAGCTCCTCGTAGCCTGGGCCGTCGCCGCCGCGCTGTCCGCGCAGCCCCCACTGCCCGAGGAACAGTGCCCGCTCGTCGAGCAAGCCCGAATACTCTTGCAGTGCAAGTCCTTTCACCACGCGAGTGCCCCAGAACGGCGGCACCGGCACCGGCACGTCCACCGCGACGTCGGAGCGCTCGGGCACCATGACGGGCACCTCGGCCGCCTTGCGCTCTGCCGCGATCCGCTTGGACCGCTCGTGGCGCGCCTTGCGCTCCGCGGTCCGCTCCCGCTCGGCGATGGCCTCCGGGCTGTCCGGGTCGGGGCCGCCGCCGCGCTTGCGAGTCATGATGTCGTCCATCAGCCGCAGACCCTCGAACGCGTCTCGCGCGTAGTGCACGTCGCCCTCGTACACCTCGGTGAGGTCGTTCTCCACATACGAGCGGGTGAGCGCCGCCCCGCCCAGGAGCACGGGGAACTGCTCGGCCACACCCTTGGCATTGAGCTCTGCCAGATTCTCCTTCATCACGACGGTCGATTTCACCAGCAGACCGGACATGCCGATGACGTCGGCCTTCTTGTCCACCGCTGCGTCGAGGATGGTCGCGATCGGCTGCTTGATACCGAGGTTGACCACCTCGTAGCCGTTGTTCGACAGGATGATGTCGACCAGATTCTTACCGATGTCGTGCACGTCGCCTTTCACGGTGGCCAGCACGATGCGACCCTTGCCACTGTCGTCGGTGGCCTCCATGTGCGGCTCCAGGTACGCCACGGCGGCCTTCATCACCTCGGCGGACTGCAACACGAACGGCAGCTGCATCTGGCCGGATCCGAACAGCTCACCGACTGTCTTCATCCCGGACAGCAAGGTCTCGTTGATGATCCGCAGCGGCGGCACCTCGGTCATGGCCGCGTCCAGATCGGCCTCCATGCCGTTGCGCTCGCCGTCGACGATCCGCCGCTCCAGCCGGTCGAACAGCGGTAGCGCGGCCAGCTCCTCGGCACGTGAAGCCTTCGACGACGCGGTCGATACACCCTCGAACAACGCCATCAGCTTCTGCAACGGGTCGTAGTCCTCGCCGCGACGGTCGTACACCAGATCCAGTGCGACTTCCCGCTGTTCGTCGGGGATCCGGCTCATCGGCAGGATCTTCGAGGCGTGCACGATCGCGGAATCCAAACCGGCCTCCACACATTCGTGCATGAATACCGAGTTGAGCACCTGACGTGCCGCCGGATTGAGGCCGAAGGAGATGTTCGACAAGCCCAGCGTGGTCTGCACGTCCGGGTGGCGGCGCTTCAGTTCGCGGATGGCCTCGATGGTCTCGATGCCGTCGCGGCGGGACTCCTCCTGGCCGGTGCCGAGGGTGAAGGTGAGCGTATCGATGATGATGTCGCTCTCCAGCAGGCCCCAGTTGCCGGTGATGTCGGTGATCAGACGCTCGGCGATCGACACCTTCTTCTCCGCGGTGCGGGCCTGGCCCTCCTCGTCGATGGTCAGAGCGACCACCGCGGCGCCGTGCTCGGCGACCAGCCGCATCGTCTGCTGGAAGCGAGATTCGGGACCGTCGCCGTCCTCGTAGTTCACCGAGTTCACCGCGCAGCGGCCGCCGAGATGGTGCAGGCCGGCCCGCAGCACCGGGGTCTCGGTGGAGTCGAGCATGATCGGCAGCGTCGATGCGGTGGCCAGCCTGCTGGCCAGCGCCTCCATGTCCTTGGTGCCGTCGCGTCCGACGTAGTCGACGCACAGGTCGAGCATATGCGCGCCGTCACGGGTCTGGTCTTTGGCGATGTCCAGGCACTTCTGCCAATCCTCGGCCAGCATGGCGTCACGGAAAGCCTTGGAGCCGTTGGCATTCGTGCGCTCGCCGATCATCAGGATCGAAGCGTCCTGCTCGAAGGGCACCGCGGTGTACACGCTGGACACGCTCGGCTCGTGCGCCGGCTCGCGGCGCTCGGCGATCGGCGGCAGACTCGGCTCGACCTCGCGCACCGCGGCGGTGACCTGGCGGATGTGTTCCGGGGTGGTGCCACAGCAGCCGCCGACCAGGGCGAGCCCGAACTCGGAGACGAAACCGCGCAGCGCGACCGCCAACTCTTCGGGCGTGAGCGGATACACCGCGCCGTCGGCGCCGAGCACCGGAAGACCGGCGTTCGGCATCACCGAGACCGGCACCTGCGCGTGCCGGGACAGATGGCGCAGGTGTTCGCTCATCTCGTCCGGGCCGGTCGCGCAGTTCAGGCCGATCATGTCGATGCCGAGCGGCTCCAGCGCGGTCAGCGCCGCGCCGATCTCGCTGCCGACCAGCATGGTTCCGGTGGTCTCCACAGTGACGTGTGTGATGATCGGGATCCGGCGTCCGAGCTTCGACATCGCCCGGCGGCTGCCGGTCACCGCCGCCTTCACCTGCAACAGGTCCTGGCAGGTCTCGATAAGGATGGCGTCGGCGCCGCCGTCCAGCATGCCGAGCGCGGCCTCGGTGTAGGCGTCGCGCAGCGCGGTGTATGGCGCATGGCCCAGTGTGGGCAGCTTGGTACCCGGCCCCATCGAACCGAGTACGTACCGTGGCGTACCGTCCGAGGACGGGCCCATGTCGTCGGCGACCTCACGGGCCAGCCGCGCGCCGCGCTCGGAGAGGTCGCGAATCCGGTCGGCGATGTCGTAGTCGGCAAGGTTGGGCAGGTTGCAGCCGAAGGTGTTGGTCTCGACCGCGTCGGCGCCCGCTTCGAAATAGGCACGGTGGATACCGCGCAGCACGTCGGGGCGGGTCTCGTTGAGGATCTCGTTACAACCCTCCAGCCCGCGGAAATCGTCCAGCGTCAGATCGGCGGCTTGCAGCATCGTGCCCATCGCACCGTCACCGATGACAACACGGCGGCGTAGCGTGTCGAGTAGCGTGGTGTCGAACTCGGCGGGGATGGGCGCAGACATATGATCAGCGTAGTGGGCAGGGCGGCCGATCCAGCCCACGGCGTAGGGGCTCGGTGTCCTGCGCCACACCGCCGATCTGCGACAGGCCGGGGAACACGCGGACCCATCCGACCGTCATACGACACGCCACCTCCGCTCACGCCGTAGGCTGACCGAGTGAACGCCAGTGAAACTCCCGATCCGGAACTGCCGACGTTGCGGGATCCGGTACTGGTCGCCGCCTTCGAGGGCTGGAACGACGCCGGTGACGCGGCCAGCGGCGCCGTCGAGCATCTGGAACTGATCTGGGACGCCGAACCGCTAGCCGAACTCGACTCCGAGGACTACTACGACTACCAGGTGAACCGGCCGACGGTGCGCCAGGTGGACGGTGTGACCAGGGAAATCCAGTGGCCCTCGACGATGCTGTCGGTCTGCTCGCCGCCAGGTAGCGACCGCGATGTGGTCTTGCTGCGCGGCATCGAGCCGAACATGCGGTGGCGCAGCTTCTGCGGTGACCTGCTGGAGTTCATCGAACAGCTCGGAGTGCAGACCGTCGTCATCCTCGGCGCGCTACTGGCCGACACCCCGCACACCAGACCGGTCCCGGTGACCGGCTCCGCCTACAGCAAGGAGGCGGCCGAGCGGTTCAGCCTGGAGCAGACCCGCTACGAGGGACCGACCGGCATCACCGGTGTGCTGCAGGACCAGTGCGTGAAGGCGGGCGTGCCCGCAGTGTCGTTCTGGGCCGCGGTCCCCCACTACGTCTCGCAGCCGCCGAACCCGAAGGCAACGATCGCGCTGCTGCACCGAGTCGAGGACGTACTCGACATCGAGGTGCCGCTGGGCGAACTGCCCAAGCAGGCCGAAGACTGGGAGACCGCCGTCAACGAGATGACCGTTGGCGACGACGAGATCAGCGAGTACGTGCGCTCACTGGAGGAGCGCGGCGATGCCGCGGCCGACGTGAACGAGGCGATGGCCAAGATCGACGGCGATGCCATCGCAGCCGAGTTCGAGAAGTACCTGCGCAGACGGGGTCCGGGCAGCTTCGGGCTCTGAGCTTGTCGCGGCGGCGACTTCGGTTCCCGCGGGTACCCATCGCCGGTTCACCGGAAGTTCGCTAGGGGGCCACCTTCTGGCCGGGAAACGCCCGCCACCTACACTTCCGCCGGTGACCGTTCTCCCGATCGTCGCGCATCTCCGCGGCTTCGACGACCGGATCGCCGTCCAGTGCTCTGCACCGAGCTCAGCGAGCGTCATCGCGGCGGAGCCGGTGCGGGAGGGTCCGCAACAGGTCACTTACGCGCGACTGGCAACGCTCGTCGAGGACTACGCGACCGAGCTCGGACCGGCCCCGCGCCTCGTCGCGCTCGCGGCGCGCAACGACCTCGCGTCTCTCGTCGCGTATCTGGGTGCGCTCAGCGCCGGTTGCGCCGTGCTGCTGGCCTCCGAGATCACCGAAGAGTTGCGGGCGACCTACGATCCGGACATCGTCGTCGAAGCGGGCCACGCCGACGTGATCCGCGAGACCTCGGCGCATCGCCTGCACCCGGATCTCGCGCTGCTGCTGAGCACCTCGGGTTCCACCGGCTCGCCGAAGCTGGTCCGGCTCTCGGCGGCGAACTTGCGCGCCAACGCCACCGCTATCGCCGAGTACCTGTCCATCGGCCCGGACGACCGCGCCGCGACCACATTGCCGATGTTCTACTGCTACGGCCTCTCGGTGGTGCACAGCCACCTGCTGCGCGGCGCGAGTCTGCTGCTCACCGAGCGGTCGGTGCTCCACGACGAGTTCTGGCGCGAGTTCCTCGACTACCGCGCAACATCATTCGCCGCGGTGCCGTACACCATCGATCTGCTCGACCGCATCGGTTTCGCCCGCATGACGCTGCCCGACCTGCGCTACATCACCCAAGCGGGCGGCAGGCTCCCGCCGGAGCGGGTGCGCGAGTACGCCGCGCTCGGCAAGCAATCCGGCTGGGACTTCGTGGTCATGTACGGCCAGACCGAGGCGACCGCGCGTATGGCCTATCTGCCCGCGCATCTGGCGGCCGAGCATCCGGATTGCATCGGAATTCCGATTCCCGGCGGCGAATTCACTCTCGAGCCGCTCGAGGATGCCGGCGACGGGTCAGACGCGCCGTGTGAGCTGGTCTATCGCGGCCCCAATGTGATGATGGGTTATGCGCAGTCCGCGCGCGAGCTCGCGTTGGGTCGCACCGTCGAGGTACTGCGCACCGGCGATCTGGCCCGGCGTACTCCCGAGGGGCTGTATCAGGTGGTGGGCAGGCGCAGCCGGTTCGCCAAGATCTTCGGCCTGCGCGTCGACCTGCAACGCCTCGAATCCGGCCTCGCCGCCGCCGGATTCACGGCCTGCTGCGCCGACGACGACGAACATCTGGTCGTGGCGGTCGAGGCTCCGCCGTCCGATCCGACCGAGACCGCGGCGCGGCTGGCCGGGCTGCCCGCCACGGCCGTCCGAATCTGTCCGGTCGAACGGATGCCGCGGCTGGCCAACGGCAAACCCGACTATCCCGCCATCCGGCGGCTGGCCGAGCCCGCCGCGCAGGTCCGTGACATCCGCGCCCTGTACGCTGACGCACTCGGGATCGATCCCGTACTGATCCGCCAGGACAGCACGTTCGTCGATCTCGGTGGCAACTCACTCACCTACGTGACCGCCGCGGCGCGGCTGGAGCGCGCACTCGGCCGCCTGCCCGGCGACTGGCCGACCACGACGGTCGCGGAACTGGAACGGATCCCCGAGCGCCGCACGCGGTTCGGGCGCTCGCTGGACACCGGGACACTGCTGCGCGCCATCGGCATCGTGCTGATCGTCGGCTCGCACGTCGGCCTGTTCGTGCTGTGGGGTGCGGCACACGTGCTGCTCGGCGTGGCGGGATTCAACTTCGCGCGATTCGCGGTGACGGCGACGCCGCGTGCCGAACGACTGCGCCACACACTGCGCACCGTTGCGCTGATCGCGGTGCCGACCGCGGCGTGGGTGGCACTCACCCTGGTGGCCGACGACTATTACAGCTGGCAGAACGTGCTGCTGCTCAACAAGATTCTCGGCCCACGCGACAGCGCCACCGCGGGGCACCTGTGGTTCCTTGAGGTGCTCGTCTACTTCATGATCGTGGCCGCGCTGCTGATCCGTATCCCGTTGGTGGACCGGCTGGAGCGGCGTGCCCCGTTCTGGTTCGCGATGGCGCTGGTCACCGTGACCATCATGTTCCGCTACCAGGCTTTCGGAGTGTACCCGGCGAAGGATGTGCCCTTCTCGCCCCTGGCCGTGTGGTTCTTCGCGCTCGGCTGGGCAGCGGCGAAGGCGACGACGGCGTGGCAGCGGTTGATGGTCGGCGCGGTCGTGCTGGCTACCGTGCCCGGGTATTTCGGCGTTCCCGATCGGGAAAGGCTGATCATGGCAGGCCTGCTCCTGCTGGTGTGGCTGCCCGCGATCCGGGTCCCGGCGCTCGTCGCCGTCGGCGCCGCGGTGCTGGCCGATAGCTCGCTGTTCGCCTATCTGCTGCACTGGCAGGTGTATCCACTGTTCGGGCAGCGCCAGGTCGCGGCGTTGCTCGCGTCCCTCGCGGCCGGTGTGGTCGCGACGAGGATGGTGGCTGGTCTACGGCGCTGGGGTTCCCCGCGGTGCAGGGTGATCCTGTCGCTCGGCTCAGCTCTGGATGGTCCAGACCCGGGCCGCCGCCTCGTGGGCAAGCTTCGCGATCAAGATGTCGCGCGGAATCGTCTGGCCGGCAAAGTGATCAAGTGAGGGAACCACCACGTGGTGTGCGTCGGCACGCTTGAGTTCGGCCGTCAGCTCGGCGAACGCCGTACCGTCCCCCGCTGTCGATTCATGGAACGTTGCGGCGAAACATAGCCCTTCTTCGCGGGCGAAGCTGCTCATCGCGTCCTCGAGCTCTTCGCTGTTGCCATCGGCCAGATCGTCACGCAAGTATCCATAGATCAACGCTTCCACCCGAACCTCCGTTGGATTGGGATCGCTGTTCTCTTATGTGGATCCACCCGTCTTACGGGGTTATTGCGCTTCATACAAGAGTAGATGTAGGGCAAACTCTCAGCTTCCATCTCCAGCATGCACAACGCCACAGTGCGAATGTAGATGTCAACCCGGTGACATCGCTCTGCCCTAATGCGACCCTCGAGCGTTAACTGGTGCGATACTACAGACGTGGCCGCTGCTGACGATCGACCCGTCTGGGCTGTTCGAATGCGTTCCGAGCGCGACGCGAGGGGGTGGTCACAAGCCGACGCCGTCCGCGTGATGCGCGCGAAGTCATCGAGCAACCTGCCGACCGACAGTACACTCCTACGGAACTGGCGCCGCTGGGAATCCGGGGAGTCACGCCCGGATGATTTCTACGCCCCGATCATCGCCGCCGCGTTCGACACGGTCACCGCGGCGTTCTTCCCCAAGGCCAGGCCGAACCGGGACGACGAACTGCTTTCCGCCACCGGCATGGACACCCTGGAGTTCCTCGGCAGACTACGCATTTCGGACGTGTCTTCCGTGACGCTGGAGGCCATTCGGATCACCGCCGAGCGCCTGTGCTGCGACTACTCCTGTGCCGACCCCCATGAACTGCACGCCGAAGGCACCGCGTGGCTGCGCAGGATCACTTCGTTGCTGGACGGTCGCCTGACGCTGTCCCAGCACCGCGAAATCCTGGTCCTCGCAGGCTGGGTCGCGCTACTTGTCGGATGTGTCGACTTCGACCTGGGTCGGCGGACTGCCTCTGAGGCGACGCGCCGTGCCGCGTACTCGCTGGGGCGAGAAGCCGAGCATGCCGAGATCACCTGCTGGGCCGCGGAACTGGCAGCCTGGGCCGCGCTCACCGAAGGCAACTACCGGGGCGTTATCGACACGGTTGACCCGATGCTGGAAGTAAGCCGGAGTCTGCGGGTCGGTGTCCAGCTCACCGCCCAGCGGGCCAAAGCTTGGGCCAGGCTCGGCGAACGACGGGAGGCGGAAGCCGCACTGGCCGACGGCCGGGCGATCCTGGAGCGACTCGATCATCCGGCGAATCTGGACAACCATTTCGTGATCGACGCGCAGAAGTTCGACTTCTATGCGATGGACTGCTGCCGAGTGGCGGGCGAGGATCGGCTCGCCGAATCGTACGCGCGCGAGGTGATTCGGAACGCCACCCGCGCCGACGGTTCCGTGCGCAACCCGATGCGGGTGTCCGAAGCGCACTTGACCCTGGCCGTGGTCGCGGTCCGCAACCGCGATCTGGAACTGGCGTTGGACGAGGGCATGCGTGCCTTCGCGGGAAAGCGACGCTCGTTGCCCTCACTGGTATGGATCGCAGGCGAGGCCGCGCGCGAGATGATCGAACGCTATCCCGGCGACCCACGTACTCGGGTGTATACAGACCAGCTGCGTTCGCTGTCCATCGAGTGAGCGGGCTTGCCACCGAAACGTTGGCGAACGGCGGCGAACTGGACGCAGCCACGCCGAACTCCGGAGCATCGCGTGGGCGGCGATCGGCCCGCTACTACCCTGTTCCCGGTGACCGACTCCGTCGACGGCTCCGCCGTCCCCTGGGACGACCGGCTTCGGCTGTTCTCCTTCACCACCGCCGAGCGGCGCGCCGACTACCTCTGGGTGCTCCGCGCATTCGACAGCGCGCGGGCAGCATACGTGGTGTTGCTGCACGCGAACGACGTGGCGGAATGGATGGAGCGAGACGGAAGCAGCCCGCGCACGTCCGACTTCGGTGGTGCTGACGAGTCGGATGCCGGTGTACCCTCCCGAACCGCCGCGGCCGAAGGCCGGCCGAACGCTCCGCGTCTGACCGCCGCCGAGATCGGCACGCTGCTCGACCAGCTGCACCGATGGGGCGTGCTGGAGCGCAGTTACGACGGAACCCGCGCCGCCACCCTGGCCGAGTACCGCAACCGGCACTACGTGTACCAGTTCTCGCAGGCCGGTTTCCGGGCCTACCGCGCGGTGGCCGGTGTGCTCGATGCCCGCCTCGACGAGGCCGCGCTCTCGCGGCTCGTGCTTCCTGAACTGCTGGCCGACCTACATACCCTGGCCGAAGCCAATCGGACGGGCGACGCCGAACGCGTGTATCGCACGCTGCGCCGCCTCGACGCCGCGCTATCGGACATGGCCGCCCGCGCCGCGCACTTCTATCTCGGGCTCGGCGACCTGGTACGCACCACCGAGGTCACCCCGGAATCGTTTCTCGCGCACAAAGACGCACTGCTGGCGCACATGCGGGAGTTCAGCCTCGACCTTGCCCGATTCACACCACGCCTGGCAGGCGCGATCGCGGAGATAGAGAAGACCGGCGTCGAGGACCTGATCGAGCGCGCGGCGAACTGTGACGAGCGAGTGCTGTTGAGTCTTCCCGAGCGCCAGTCGGATTGGCGCTCCCGATGGAATGGACTGCGGACCTGGTTCGTCGCCTCGGGCGGCGGCGAGTCCGCGGGTACGACGGAGGCCGAGCGGCTACGCGAGGCGACCATGAGCGCCATCGCAGCGGTGCTGTCCCTCCTGCGCCGGGTCACCGAGACTCGGCGCGGCGGGGTGAGCCGGGAGTCGGCGCTGCGGCATCTGGCGGGATGGTTCACCGCAGCGCCGACGGCCGAGAGCGCCCATGCGCTCTTCGACGCCGTCTTCGGGCTGGGCAGGCCGCGGCATCTGGCGATGGAGCACCCGGACGCCGACCTGATTCCGGCGATCCGATCCTGGTGGGATGCACCGCCGTTGGAGATCTCGCGAACGCTCGCCGAGACCGGGCGTCCGCCGTCGGCGGCCGCGCCGGCGCGTATCCACCGCAACGACGCGGGCATCCGGCGGCTGCGCGAGGCGCAGCTCGACACGCAGCGGGCCCGCGCGGAGGCCGCCGCGTCGCTGGCCTCCGGCGACGTGCATGCACGTGTTCTCGACGAACGCGAAACCGAGGTGCTGCTTCGGCTGCTGGACGCCGCGTCCACCGCGTGGGTTCCGGTGCGCGGCCGGGTCGCGGGGACGACCGGCTCCGACAGCGGCGTCACCCTCACCGTGTCCGAGCACGAGGGGTCGACCGTCGTGCGTACTGCGCGCGGGCTGCTGCACCTGAACAATCGCGCGCTGAAGGTCGAGCAGACGACCATGGCGCGGTCGCGTGCCATCGGGAGGCGCACCTGATGCGCGGACACAAGATCGACACCCTCGCGCTGGACAACTACCAACGCGCCGCACGGGTCGTCCTGGCCAATCACCTCGTCACCCGGACCTATCCGGACCGGATCGCGCTGCCGCTGATCCGCCGATGGGCCACCGAGCTGCGCGAGGATCTGGCCGAGCTGTTCGGTTACCGGCTGGAAGTCACCGAGACCACCGCGCGGGTGTTTCCGGTGCTCGACCACCTCGACGCGGGCAGGCCCGCGCGCACGCTGGGCGAGCGCGTCTTCGATCGCCGCCGCTATGCCTATCTCGCGCTGGCACTCGCCGCGCTGGGCCGAGCAGGCGATCAGATCACATTGTCGGAGTTGGCCGATCACGTCGCCGCCTACACCGGCCGGGTGGACGGGCTCGAGCTATCCACCGACCGGGCCGCCGACCGCGACGCGTTCGTCGACGCGGTGGGCTGGCTGACCCGGCGCGGCGCGATCACCCTCGCCGACGGTGACGCCGGCGGCTGGGCCAGCGATCCAGAGGCCGGTGAGGCGCTCTACGACATCGACCGACCGGTGGTCTTCGCGCTGTTCCGGCCGCCGCGCGCACTGCAGCATCTGCACAGCGTGCGCGGGCTGCTCACCGAAGAGGCCGCGGCCACCAGCGTTTCCCCGCACCCGCCGACCGCCGCCGAGATCGCGCGGCGCGTCCGCAGGGCGCTGGTCGAACGACCGGTGGTGTACACCGACGATCTGGCGCCCGAGGAACGCCCGGTACTCGCGCAGGAACGGATCGTCACCGACGTGGAACTGTTCACCGGCCTGCGCGCCGAGCGCCGCGCCGAGGGCGTCGCACTGATCGACACCTCGGGACGGCTGTCCGACATCCGTTTTCCCGGCACCGGGACCCTCGCCCAGGTAGCGCTGCTGCTGGCCGGTGAGATCGCCGACCGCGTGCTCGACATCGACAACCCACTGCCCCTGCGGTCCGGCGCACCGGACGCGGGTGAGGTGCTCGCGGAGCAGCTCGACGACGCCATCCCCGAATCCACCGTATTCGCACCGCTCGCCGAGTTGCGCTCGCTGGATTCGCTGGGAAAAGAACATCTACCGGATCCGGACGGCCTTACGGGACACGCGGTGGGCGGGGTCGCAACGTATCCGCTCGTCGACACCACGTGGGTGCGCGAGACGGTGCAGGCGCTCGCCGACCGCTATGGCGCCACCTTTGCCGCACAGTGGCAGGCCGACATCCCTGGCCTCGCGACGGAGGTGGTGGCGCTGCTGCAGCGGCTGCGGCTGGTTCGGGTGGTCGACGACGGACTGCTCGTGCTGCCCGCCCTGGCGCGCTACCGCGGCGCGGTCGTGACAGTCCGCACCAAGCGTGCGGCGGAATTATTCGTCACCGCGGCCGACACCTATGGGCGCGACACCACCGGAACGGAAGGGAACTGATTGATGTCGCTCATTCACGGCGGAGTGCGGTTCACCCCGACCCGCGCCGGGATCGTCAACCTGTGGGACTACCGCGATCAGGAATTCTGTTTCGCCGACGGGAGATTGGTGCTGCGCGGGCCGAACGGGTCGGGCAAGACCAAGGCGCTGGAGGTGCTGTTCCCCTTCGTGCTGGACGGTCGGATCGAGCCGCGCAGGCTCAACCCGTTCGCCGGCGAGGAACGCACGATGAAGTCGAACCTGCTCTACCGTAAGCAAGAGTCGGCCTACTCCTACGTCTGGATGGAGTTCGCGCGCGGTCGCCGGGACGACCCGGAGGTGGTCACCGTCGGGATCGGCATGCGCGCCACCCGTTCGTCGGACAAGGTGACACGCTGGTACTTCGTCGCCGACGGCCGGGTCGGCGTCGACTTCTCGCTGATCGGCCCGGACGACCGCCCGCTCACTCGCAAGCAGCTCGCCGAGCAGATCGGCACCGACTCGATCGTCGACCGGCCGGTGGACTACCGCAATGCCATCGACGCGCGCATGTTCGGCCTCGGCACGCAGCGCTACGACCAGCTGATCAACCTGATCCTCACATTGCGCCGCCCGCAGCTGGCGAAGAATCTCGACCCGCGCGGTCTGTCCCAGGCGCTCACCGATGGCCTACGTCCGCTCGACGAGCAGCTGATTCTCGACGCCGCCCGTTCCTTCAGCGACATGGAAGAGGTCGGTCGCACCCTGGAGGGCTTGGTGCACGCCGACACCGCGACCAGGACTTTCCTGGCGGTGTACCGAAAATACCTTGCGGTCCAGGCGAAGACGGACGTCGACTTGGTTCGCGCCCGGCTGGAAGCTGTCACCCATGCGAGCACGGCTCTGTTCGCCGCCACGGCGCTGCGCAAGCGCAGGGAGGCCGAGCGCACGGCCGCCGAGACCCGCGCCGAGGACGCCGACCGCACCTACGAGCAGGCCCTCGCCGACCGGGAGAACCTGCAGCGCTCCAGCGCGTACGAGGGCAAGCAGCAGCTCGACGACCTGGCCGACGCCGTGCGGCGCCTGGAGACCTCGGCGGGCGTCCACGGCGACAAGGCACTCGAGGCGCGTCGGACTATGGATCAGCGTGCCCAGGAAGCCGAACGCGCGCGCACGGCGGTTCGTACCGCCGCCGCCGCGCTCGCCCGCGGTGAGGACGAATTGCGCACGACCGCGGAAGAAGCCGGGATCGTGTGGACGCCGCTGCCCGGGACGGTGCGCGCCGAGCAACTTACCGCCGCCGTCCGCGCGCACGCCGAGGAACGCGACGCCGACGTGCGCGCGACACGGAAGGCGTTGGGGTTCCTCGACAGCGCGACCGCCGAGCGCACCAGGGCCGAGCGGCTCGCCGAGCGCGCCCGCGAGCTGCGCGAGGCGGCCGCCGCGGAGGTCGCCCACGCCGAGGCGGCCGTGGCACTGGCCCGTACCGAGGCCGCGTGCGCCCTGCGGGCTTGGTGGGACGAGCACCGTGAGGTCTACTCACCGCTTCGCGACGGCCTCTTCGAGGCACTGGACACCGCTGTGGCCCAGGCCGGTTCGGACGAGGCCACCATCGCAGAGGTGCTGGCCGAGCGGACCGAGCCCTTGCTCGACGAGATCCGTACTCGCCGCCAAGACGCCCGCGCTCGCGCGGCCGCAGCGACCGCGCGCCTTACCGAGCTGACCACCGAACGCGACCGGGTCTGCGCCCAGCGCGACGACGCGCCACCGGCTTTCGCGGCGCGCTCCGGTCGGACGGGCGACCGGTCCGGCGCTCCGCTGTGGCGCCTGGTCCGTTTCGCCGACGACGTGTCCCCCGCGGCCGCGGCAGGCATCGAGGCCGCGTTGCACGCCGCCGATCTGCTCGACGGTTGGGTCTGCGCGGATGACGAGCCGCCCTCGGACTACGAGTCGGATCAGTTCCTCGTGCCGCTGCCGGCGAAACAGCGACCTTCCGGACGCACGCTCGCGGATGTCCTTGTCGTCGAGGACGCTTCGGACACCTTCACGGTGCCGCGGCAGATCGTGACCGACCTGCTCGCTTCGATCGCCCTGCACGACGACGCGGACGCACCGACCGGCGTGGTCGCAGTCGCGACCAGTGGTCGCTTCCGCCAGGGCGTGCAGGTCGGCGGACACCGGAAGGCCGAAGCGGAGTTCATCGGTGCCACCGCGCGGGCCAGACGGCGCGAGGCCCGCGCGGCCGAACTCGCGGCCGCCATCGAAGTCGCGAACGAATCCCGGTGTGTCGCCGAAGAGGACGAAGCGGACGCCACCGCCGAACTCGCCAGGATCTCCGCCGCTGCCAAGACACTTTCGCGTCCGACGGCGGTTACCGCCGCGCTGCGCGCGGTCGCGGAGACCGCGGGCATGATGCGGTCCCGCTCCGAGACCGCCGCCCAAGCCGAGCGCGACCTCGACCAGGCGGTAGCGGAGGCGTCTGCCGTCGAGAAGAAGCTACGTGCCGCCGCGGCGGCACACCGGACACCACGCTCGGCCCGCGAGCTCGACGCCCTCGCCGCCGCCATCCGGCACTTCGAGAACACCGGCACCGGGCTGCTGCGCCTGCGCACCGAATACGAGCGCGAACGCGAACGCGAACGAGAAGGCGAGGACCGCCTGACCGAGGCGACGGACTTGGCCGAGGCGTTTGCGGAGGAGGCGGAGGCGGCGCAGTCCGGTTACCAGGAGCAATCGCGCAAACTCGAGACGCTGCGCGATGCGCTTGGTGCGGGCGCGGCCGATATCGACCGCGCGTTGGACCTGGCCAGGCAGCGGATCGAAGCGACCAAGGTGGAACAGAAGGCCGCGCGCAAGGCCGCTAACGAGGCGATCGAGGCGGTCGGCGACGCCGAGGCCGCCTACCGCACCGCGCACGAGTCTCTGAGCACCGCGCTCACCGAAGTACTCGCGGAGGTGAAAGCCCTTGGGCCCTATGCCGAGCCGGATCTGCTCACCCTGCTCGGCGCGCCGCCCGGCGGACGCTGGCCGAGCAGTGACGCCGCGTGGTCGACGCCGCAACAGCTGCTGTACCGGATCGCGTCGGCGGGGCCGCAGGCCGAACCACGGGTGCTGCCCGACGAGGTTGCCGAGCTGTTCGACAGTCTCACCTCAGCCACCGCATCCGTGCGCGCGAGCGAGGCCACCCGCAAGTCCACTCGCAGCGCGGTCACCGCGGCGCTGCAGGAGTTCGACGCCGCGCTCGCCGGTTCCGGTCGCGACTATCGGCTGCAGTGGGACGCTGCCGACGGCCTCACCGTGGTCCAGGTACAGGATGAGTACGGCGTTTCGGCGGTGGCCGATTTCGCCACCCGAATCGATGCCGCGCGCAAAGACCAAGAGCTGCTGCTCACCGACGCCGAGCGGCGCATCCTGGAGGACGCGCTGCTGACCGGCCTCGCCCAGCAGATCCACGAACGCACCAGCGACGCCCGCCACCTCATCGCCAGAATGGGCGCGGAGATGAAGCAACGCCGTATGTCCTCAGGCAACACCATCGGCGTGCACTGGGTACTCGCCGACAGCTTGTCCGACGCGGCGCGTTCCATGTGCAAGCTACTCGAACGCGACGCCTCGGCTCTGTCCGCGGAGGACCTGGCGTCGATCAGGGCGCATTTCGCCGCCGAGATCCGCGCCGCGCGGGCCGCGAACCCGGAACGCTCCTACCCCGAGATCCTCGCGGCGACCCTGGATTACCGCACTTGGCGGGTGTTCTCGTTCACGCTGATCTCCGCCGACGGCAGCGAGGACAAGCTCACGGTAGCCCGCCACAGCGCGCTGTCGGGTGGCGAGCAGTCGGTGTCGCTGCACCTGCCGCTGTTCGCCGCCGCGCACGTCATGCTCGATTCGGCCGACCCGCAGGCCCCACGCCTGCTCGCGCTGGACGAGGCGTTCGCGGGTGTGGACGACAACGGACGCAGCGAATTGCTCGGATTGAGCGTGCAATTCGACCTCGACCTGTTCATGACCGGCTACGACCTGTGGATCACCTACCCACACGTCCCCGGCTGCGCGCACTACGACCTGGCGCACGCCGCGGCCGAGAACACCGTCAGCGCGACGCTACTGGTGTGGGACAGCGGTGATCTGCTCGCCGAACACGATGGCACCGATCTCACCGCCGCGCTCGGCTCGCCCAATCGCCGCCGCGTCCCGAACACGATCGAGGACGGACTCGAGCTGGCGCCGGTGACCTGACTTCGGAGGCTGCCGGGGTGCAGTCGCCGGTCCCGACCGGACGATGGCGCGGGTGCGGTTGTTCGCCGAAATGGTTACCGCCCGCTCGCGTCCTGCCGCATCAGCGGACAGTCCACGCCTGACATGGTGGCCAGCTCGAAACACCACCACTCGTTGTCGAACTTGTCACGTCCTACAGACCTCGCGATCACCGCACGCTTGCGTCGGGCAGCATGGGTGGGCAGGGCGTCCCAGGCAGGGTTTGCAACTCGAAGTGCCAGAATTCGTTCTCGAACGTGCGACAGAGACCCCAACGGTTACCGTTGGCCTCCAGCCATGCCGCGCCCTGCTTCGGGCCGACATCGATGGCCTTGCCCTGGACATGGGTGGACTCATTCGGCGGGAGCACCCACCGACGCGCGGATTCCGGGCTGCCGTAGGTTGCCAGTCCGTCGTCCCACAGCGCTTGTTGTTCGTCCGGCGTCCGATATCCGGAGGTGATGGACAGCGGCACGCCCTGTGCACGCGCCTCGCGTTCGGCGAGCGTGTACGCCAGGGCCAATCGGGGCTCGAGCCCCTCGGTTCCGGTCGCCGACCCCGCCGACTGCCGCTGATCGGTCGCAACACCGGGCTCCGCCTGCGTCTGCCCTGCCATCGCCACGGTCCCGACCAGCGCGGACAGCACCGCCACCGGCAGCACCATCAGCATGCGATTCCGCCCACCACTCCACAGCGCCATGTCGCGATGCTATCGCCTGCGGTTGCCGACCCGGCATCCCGGTGCGTGGCGCTCGCGGCGCCGATATCGGCTCGCTCATGGCCCGCGCCGACTACCCGCGCGAAGCGGACGGTGGCGACGCGACGACCGAGCCGCTTCAGTATGCCGGCGAGCACGGCGATCGACTGCGCCGATTCGAAGCCGCGCCCCTGTAGACAATATCTGGCGAATCATACTGAGAACAGCACAATTCGGATACACAGAGCAGATGACTTGAGATCATAGCAATGTGCTATGTCGAATTTCGGGTCAGCCATCCCCAGCTGGCTAACAATTCGCTCACAAGGAAATCGCCTTGTCCACAATCTATTCCAGTGCTGTGGATCACAGCGGAAATAGGTTGCTATTCATCCGGATTGCCGGAATCCGGCGACCTGCCACCCGCTTCGCGACCGCACCATCGCCCACGGTCGATGCCGAAAGCACGTAATTCGTTGCTCTCCAAGCCCTGCGAATCCGGCCGGACGCACCGCGGACGGCTCCCGGGCCAACGCCGGGTAGCCGTCCGCGGGTCGATCGGTCGCTCCAGAAACACGGGTTTCCACATTCGCTCCCCAGCATGTGAAGAGCTACTACACCGGACAATCCGGCCGAATTACACGCGCGTTGAACGGTCCTGCGCGCTCGGCCCCGCCGGCGTCGCGGTCACCCGCGCGCGTGCGCGGCGAATCGCTTCTACCGCTTGGCGATTGCGCCCGATCCGCTCGAGGATCTCGGCGCCATGCGCGCGGGCATAGGCGACGGCGACCCGGATCCGGCTGACGTTCAGGTCCGATTTCGCACCGAGGATTTCGATGCGGCGTTCCACCGGACCATCCAATTCTCGAAGACGCGCAACGACTTCCCAGACCTCGGGCCCTGCCGCCAGCGCGGCACGACGGTCGTTCATCGAACCACGGAAGACGATCCCGGGATGGTCCAGCTGATCGACACCCTCCCGGATCAGGCGATCGAGTAGTGCGGTGCAGCTCGTTCCGTCCCGGGCGGCGCGCTCGGCCAATCGCCGAGCCGCCGACTCGGAAATACACAACGACATCGGTACAGCCCTAGATGTACTCATTGCCCTCCTCGACTTGCGTCGGCAGCCGGAATCAACGACGTACTTCGCAGAGGGTGCCCGGCGAAATGGCGACGCTACCCCGGTGATCGGAGGACATCGTCGTGTCCGCGCGCTGCCACCGCGCGGGTTCGAACGACGGGTTCAGACGCGCTCTCGGGAGCGGGTGCGCACGCGCAGCGCGATCGGCTTCTGGGTTTCGGCGAAAAAGTCGTTGCCCTTGTCGTCAACGACGATGAACGCGGGAAAATCTTCGACCTCGATCTTCCACACGGCTTCCATGCCCAGTTCGGGGTACTCCAGCACCTCGACCGCCTTGATGCAGTCCAGCGCCAACCGCGCGGCCGGGCCGCCGATAGAACCGAGGTAGAAGCCACCGTGCTCTTTGCATGCCTTGGTAACCTGCGCGGACCGATTGCCCTTGGCCAGCATGACGAACGAGCCGCCGGCGGCCTGGAACTGGTCGACATAGGAGTCCATCCGGCCCGCGGTAGTCGGGCCGAAGGAGCCGGAGGCGTAGCCCTCGGGCGTCTTGGCCGGGCCCGCATAGTAGACGGCCATATCGCGCAGGTAGTCCGGCATGGGCTCGCCCGCGTCGAGGCGCTCCTTGATCTTGGCATGCGCGATATCGCGCGCGACAACGAGCGGCCCGGTCAGCGAAAGCCGAGTCTTCACCGGGTATTTCGACAGCTCGGAGCGAATCTCGTCCATCGGCCGATTCAAATCGACCCGCACGACGTCACCGCCGAGGATGGCGTCGGTCTGCTCCGGCAGGTACTGGGCGGGCTCGCGCTCGAGCTGCTCCAGGAACACGCCCTCCGCGGTGATCTTTGCCAGCGCCTGTCGATCCGCCGAGCAGGACACCGCGATGGCCACCGGGCAGCTGGCGCCGTGCCGCGGCAGACGCACCACGCGTACATCGTGGCAGAAGTATTTGCCGCCGAACTGCGCGCCGATGCCGAAGGACTGCGTCAGCTCGAAGACCTTCTCCTCCAGCTCCAGATCGCGAAAAGCGTGCGCGGCCAGCGACCCTTCGGTAGGCAGGTTGTCCAGGTAGTGCGCGGAGGCGTACTTCGCCGTCTTCAACGCGAACTCGGCGCTGGTACCGCCGATGACGACCGCGAGGTGATACGGCGGGCAGGCCGCGGTGCCGAGTGAGCGGATCTTCTCGTCCAGGAACTCCAGCATCCGCGTGGGGTTCAGGATGGCCTTGGTCTCCTGGTACAGGAACGACTTGTTCGCCGAGCCGCCACCCTTGGCCATGAACAGGAACTTGTACGCCGGATGCGCCGAGTCGCCCGCCGTGGAGTACAGCTCGATCTGCGCGGGCAGGTTGGAGCCGGTGTTCTTCTCCTCCCACATCGTGATCGGCGCCAACTGCGAGTAGCGCAGGTTCAGTTTGGTGTAGGCGTCGAAGACGCCGCGACTGATCCATTCGGCGTCGTCGGCGCCGGTGAGGACTCCCTCGGACTTCTTGCCCATGACGATCGCGGTGCCGGTGTCCTGACACATCGGCAGGACACCGCCCGCGGAGATGTTGACGTTCTTCAGCAGGTCCAACGCGACGAAGCGGTCGTTGCCGCTGGACTCCGGGTCGTCGATGATCTTGCGCAGCTGGCCCAGGTGCGCTGGTCGCAGGTAGTGGCTGATGTCGTGCATCGCCGTTTCGGTGAGCAGTCTCAGCGCCTCCGGCTCGACCTGCAGGAACGTGCGGCCGTTGTGCTCGAAGGTGCTGACGCCCTCGGTGGTGAGCAACCGGTAGGGGGTGTCATCCCCGCCGATCGGCAGCAGGTCTGAATAGCGGAAGTCCGGCGCGGTCACCAGTCGCACTCCTTTGGGTGGGCCCGAGCGCTGACGAACAGCCGGGCTGGTCACGAGAAAAGCGAGCCTAGCCACTGAGCCGCACCGCACCGATGGTTAGGCAACCCTATGTCGGACAGCCGACCCGAAAAGGTTGCACGTTCAACCCAGGTGGTGCTACCTCTCATCTCTGAGAAAGCGCTCGGGCGTCCCCTCGCCCGGCCGCGCGCAGACTATTCGCGCGCCGCGCACAGCGACGCGGAATGGGTGATGCCATATGTCAGAGTTTGGAGCGCTATCGTGACCGATCCTCAGTGGCTCGACGACGTCGAGATGAGCGCCTGGGTAGGTTTCGTGCGCACCCGCGACCTCATCGCCGCGGCGGTCGGGCGGGACTCCACCAGGGAGTCCAACCTCACCTATGTCGAATACTCGGTCCTGGCCTACCTGGCGGAGACCGCCGATCACCAGCTCACCTTCGCAGCGCTTGCTGCCAAACTCGAGTGGTCGCAGAGCAGGCTCTCGCACCAGATGACCCGGATGGAGAAACGCGGCTTGGTGGTGCGCGAGCCGATCCCCGACGACGCCCGCCGCACCGCCGCGCGGCTCACCCCGCGCGGCGCCGAGGTGCTGACCGGCGCCGCGCCCGCGCACGTGCAGAGCGTGCGCAGGCACATGATCGACATCCTCGATCGCCAGCAGCTGGCCGCGCTCGCCGACATCTACGACACGCTGCTCACACACCATCGAAGATCGGCGGCCCAGAGTTGAACCGTCAGGCCGACGTGGACGCCGCCGGTCGCACCGCGCGCTCCGCCGATGCGCCTGCCGCACCGGCCGATTCGGGTGTCCCGAGCGCCCGCTCGAATCCGGCAGGCACCACCAGATCCGAGCGTTCCAGCTCGGCGATACTGGTCTTGCGCAGGCCGAGCAACGCCGAATCGATGCCGCCACGCAGGATGTCCAGCACGTTCTCCACGCCGGCCTGCCCGTTCGCGGCCAGCCCCCATAGGTAGGCACGGCCGATCAGCACCGCCCGAGCGCCCAGCGCCACCGCCTTCACCACATCGCTGCCGCGGCGGATGCCGCCGTCGAGCACCACCTCGATCTGCGACCCCACCGCTTCCGCGATCACCGGCAGCGCCCGAATCGCGGCCGGAGTGCCGTCGAGGTTGTTGCCGCCGTGGTTGGAGACCGAGATCGCCGCGACACCGGCGTCGACTGCGCGGTGCGCGTCGTCCACCCGCATGACGCCCTTGAGCATCACCGGCCCGCCCCACTGCTCGCAAATCCACCGCACGTCCCCCCAGTCCGGCGCGGGCGTGCCCATCCATTCGCCGTAGGCGCTGAAGAAACCTGGGGCGGGACCGTCGCCGACGGCCATGTTCGGCGCCGTCAGATCCGGGATGTGGCCCGAGCGCACATAGCCGGCCAGCCAACGCGGCCGCGCCAGCGTCTGCGGCGCGAACTTCAGCATGGTGCGCAGGTCGAGCTTTGCCGGGATCACCGGGCTGCCCCAGTCGCGGCCGTGCGAGAACGACCAGTCCAGGGTCAGAATCAGGCCGACCGCGCCCGCCGCCTTCGCGCGGCGCATCCGCTGCAGGATCTCGTCCTTGCCGCCGCACCAGTACAGCTGGAAGAAGGTAGCCGGGTTGGCCGCGGTCACCGCTTCGATCGGTTTGCTGGCGAACGAGCTCAGGCCCATCGCGATGCCGCGCGCGGCCGCGGCGCGGGCGACGGCGACCTCACCGTCCGGGTGCACCGCCTGCACGCCGGTCGGCGAGATCACCACCGGCATCGAAAGCTGCTGTCCCAGTAGCGTTGTGGTCTGATCCCTGGTGCCGATCGGCCCCGCGACGTGCGGCGCGAAGCCCAGTTCGGTGAACGCCCTCTGGTTCTCCTCGATAGTCTGGCCGCGCTCGGATCCGGCGATCAGCGCGCCGTACACCGACTTCGGGAGCCGTTTCTTCGCACGTCGCTGCGCTTCGGCGACAGTCTCGAACCACGGGTTCATGTTCCGGTCCTTTCCTGGGAGGCTACCGGCCACCAGAGCCGGGTTCGGTCGATCAGGTCGCTGGTGAGATGTTCGAGCAGAGCGGCGCCCTCGCCGGCGGTCGCACCCGCCGGGTCGCCGAGCACGCCGTTGGCGCTCACCGCGCGCACTCCCCCGGCGCGCAGCAGCGGCAGCAACTCGGCCAGCGGACGGGTGTCGCCTGCGGCGGCCGAGTCGTTGCGGACCCGATCGGGCGCGAGCGCCAGCTGGAGTGCGGTCTCCGACCGCCCGGCATGCGCGTCGCCGTGGAAGCGTGGCAGATAGACGCGCACGTCGCGCGACTCGGTGCGCAGCAGGTCCTTCGCCCTGCGCAATGGTTCGATATTGCCGCCGTGCCAGTTGACCAGCAGGATCCGGTCGAAGGTTTCGGTCGCCGAGCGGCACAGCTCGACGATCAGCAGCTCCAGCGCCGCCTGTCCGATCGACAGCGTGCCGGGAAAGCCCGCGTGCTCACCGCTGGCGCCGTATGGAATGGCCGGCCCGACAAGCACTTCGGGCCGTACGGCGGCGAGGCGGGCGCACAATTCCGCGGCGATGTCGGTGTCGGTGGACAGCGGCAGGTGCGGACCGTGCTGCTCGGTAGCCCCCACCGCCACGGCGAGGATCGCACCGGCGGCGGCCCGCGCGCCCGCTTCGGGCCAGGTGAGATCCGCCAACATGCCGCGAGATTATCGTCAGCCACTGACATAATCAAGGGACATGACCGCCGAGCAGAATCAGACGATGCGGGAGAACCGGACCACGCGCGGCCGCCCACGCGGCACCACCAAGCGCGAACTCGAACTGATCGCCATGCGGCTTTTCACCGAGCAGGGCTTCGACGACACCACCGTCGAGCAGATCGCCGCCGCGGCGGGCATCAGCGGACGAACCTTCTTCCGCTACTTCCCCACCAAGGCGGAGGTGCTCTGGTACCAGTTCGACGACGAAGTCGCCGCACTACGCGGAGCCTTCGCCACGGTGCCGGACGATGTACCGATGATGACCGCCGTGCGCCGAGTCGTGGTCAACGCGAACCGATATCGCGCCGAAGACGTCCCCGAACTGCGCACCCGCATGCAGCTCGTCGCCACCATCCCCGCGCTGGCCGCCACCGCGGGCGCACACTACGACGCCTGGGAGCGCACGGTGAGCGCGTTCGCCGCGGAGCGGCTCGGCGAGCCGAAGGACGGCCTGATTCCCCTCGCCGTCGGGCGGACCACCCTCGCGGCGGCCCGCGCGGCGTTCGACGCCTGGCTCGCCCGTGCCGACAGCGACCTCACCGTGTATTTGGACGAGGCACTCGCGGCGCTGGAAAGGGGATTCGCTACGGTGCCATGACGTCCATGCCATCCGGGTCGAGGGCGGAACAAGCGGCAGGTTTCGGCGGCGACCCGGGTGGGGTATGACTAGGCTCGGTATCGGCTCGCAGCCGAAACGTACGAAGATCCTGACGCAACCGTCGAAAGGGGCAGGAGTTTCCATGTCCGAGGTGTCCATGAGCCTTTCGGCGGATTCGCTGACCGCGGGCCCGGTCGACAACCTGCTCCCGCAGCTGGTCGAGCATCTACGCCAGAACCGCACCGCGCTACGTGAGGAATGGGCCCGGCGAATCACCGACGCCCAACTGCTCACCGCGATGACCCCCGAGGAGATCTTCTCCGAAGCGACCTCGGTGTACGACAACTACGTCGAGGTGCTCGAGACCGGTAGCGTCGAGGCCCTGCAGGCCTACGCTCGGGACCTGTCCGAACGCATCATCCCGAGAGGAGTCGAGACCGACGAAGTGCTCGGCATCGTGCTGCTGCTGCGCGACGTACTGGCCCGGTCCCTGTTCGAGAAGTACCAGGCCGACTTCGAGCTGCTCAACGCCGTGCTCGACGCGTATGAACCGGCCGCCAACCGCATCGCCAACACCGTAGGCGTCTCCTTCGTCCAAGAGCGTGAGCGCGTCATCCGCCAGCAGCAGGAGGCCATCCGCGAGCTGTCGACGCCGGTGCTCCAGGTGCGCGAGCAGCTGCTGATCCTGCCGATCATCGGTGTGCTGGACAGCCAGCGCGCCCGCCAGCTCACCGAGCAGCTGCTGCGGGCGATCCGGGCCAACCGCGCGAAGGTTGTCGTCATCGACATCACCGGTGTGCCCGCGATCGACTCCACGGTGGCCAACCACCTGGTGCAGACCGTCGACGCGTCCGGCCTGATGGGTGCGAATGTGATCATCACCGGTCTGTCCTCGGAGATCGCGCTGACGCTGGTGACCATCGGCCTGGATTTGTCGAAGATGAATGCGGTCGGCGACCTTCAGGGTGGTATCGAAGAAGCGGAACGTCTCCTGGGCTACGAGGTTTCCCGGGTGTCCGAACGCGACGGCCGCTGATCAGGCTGACCTGATGCCGGTTCCGATTCTCAAACAGGGTACGTATCTCATCGCGTCGGTCCAGTCCGCCCTGACCGACGCTGATACCGAACGCCTGCAGGACGACCTGATGAAACAGGTCAGCAAATATCGGGCGCACGGCATCATCGTGGACGTCACCGCGATCGACGTGATGGATTCGTTCGCGGCGAGATCGTTGCGTACCATCGCGCACATGACGCAGCTGCGCGGCGCCGAAACGGTGATCGTCGGGCTGCAACCGGAAGTCGCGTTCGCCATGGTGCAGCTCGGGCTCACGTTCGAAGACATGCACACTGCCCTCGATCTGGAAGAGGGCCTCGCCTGGCTGAACCGCAAGACCCCAGCCCGTCGCCAGCGAGACGGTCGTGACAGTGGCCGCTGAGAACGTGGTAATCGCGGTCAGGGTGTCGGGGGACATCGTGATCGCACGTCAGGCCGGACGTGAACTGGCAGCAAAGCTCGGATTCACCTTGACCGACCGGACCATGATCTCCACAGCGATTTCCGAAATCGCCCGCAACATCACCAGTTACGCGGGAAGCGGCGAAATACGTTTGCTGGTAGATGACCGTGAGGGCCGCCAGGCGCTGGTGGTGCAGGCCGAGGATCAGGGGCCGGGCATCCTCGACATAACTCGCGCGCTGGAGGACGGCTACTCCACCGGGCGCGGTCTTGGGCTCGGCCTCCCCGGCGCCCGACGATTGATGGACCGGCTCACCGTCGACTCTGCGCCGGGGCGCGGCACGCTGGTGGAGATGTGGAAGTGGGTACCCAACGGTGCATGAGGACGGGTTCATCGGCCGGATCGAGTGGGCCGTGGCCGGTCGCGCACTACCCGGTCAAGATGTCTCCGGTGATCGCGGGGTTGTCCTCGACACCGGCGGCGGCACAGTCCTTTTCGCTGTCCTGGACGGACTCGGGCACGGTGCCGCCGCTGCCGACGCCGCTGGCCGTGCGGCCCAGGTGCTCGCGGAGAACCGCGCCGAACCCTTAGATGTGCTCATGGTGCTCTGCCACCGCGCATTGGCCGACACCCGAGGGGCAGCGATCTCGCTCGCCCACTTCGAGGAGGGCGACAGGGTGCGCTGGCTCGGTGTCGGCAACGTCGAATCCCGGGTACTCACCGCAGGTCCCATCGGTCTGAGCGTGCACGCCACCGTGCTGCTCACCGCGGGCATCGTCGGCTATCGGCTACCGGCGAACCTACAGCCGCAGTCCGTTTCGGTCCGCCCCGGCGATCTGCTGTTGATGTCCACCGACGGCATCGTCACCGAATCCGCCGAGCGGGTCGACCTTTCCAAGTCCACCGCCGACATCACCAGCGAGATCCTGGCCAGGGACGCCAAGGACACCGACGACGCACTCGTGCTGGCGGCGCGGCATCGCGGCACAGCAGGCCCGACGACATGAGTGAGCTGCTGGCCGATTTCCTCAGCGCCTACGCCGACGCGCTACGGCGGCACTTGGGTGCGCCGACCCAGGCCGGCCTCGCCGAAGGCTATGAGCTCGGCCGGCGCGCGCTGGTGGAGGGCATCAGTCTGCTCGACATCACCGAGAACCACTTCCAGGTGGTCCACGACGCCGAACAGCAACGGCACGAGATCCAGTGGGAAGGCGGCGAATCCGACAACCGCCTGCCCGAAGCGGCGCTGGAATTCCTGTTGCAGACCCTCGTCCCGCTGGACATCGCCACTCGCGGTTATCTCGACGGCACCCGCCGCTACGAGCAACAGCGTTCGCGCGCCGACGATCTCGCCGGACGCGACGCGTTCCGCACCGCGCTCGTCGAATCGCTGCAGGATGGGTTCTTCGTCGCCGACGCGCAGGGCACCATCATCGAGGTCAACACCGCCTTCGGCGCGCTGACCGGCTACGGCGCCGCAGGTATCCCCTATCCGCTTCCGCATCCCTGGTCTTGCCCGGACGGGCCGCGCTACCCCCATCTCGGGACCGAGGCACAGCGTTTCGTCATCCCGATCCGGCACCGGGACGGCCGCAACGTGTGGCTCGCGGTAAGTACCAGCGCGCTGATCAAGCCGGAGGGCAACGAGCGGATCTTCGTCGGAACCATCCGTGATGTCACCGCAGAGCACGATGCGCAGGCCCGCGACCAGGCGGCCTCCCGGCTCGCCACCGCGGTCGGCGCGGCGACCAGCGTGGTGGAGGTGCTCGCCGTCGGGCTCGACGAGTTGCGGCGCACGGTGGGCGCGGAGACCGCGGTGGTGGCGGTGTGGCCGAGCCGCAACGCCGCACCCGAGGTGTACGTCTCCGGCGTGGGGGCCGACAGCACCTCACACGACAGAGATGTCACGCTCGACGAACGCTCGCGCACGCTGCTCGGCCGGGCCCGGCGCAGGCCGGCCCGCAGTTTATCGGCCATTCCCGAGGGCGCCGAGAGCTCCGAGGGCATCGTCGCCCCGCTCGGTGAGACCGGCGATGCGGCGATGTGGTTGCGCTTCGCCGCGCCCCGAGCGATCAGCGCCGCGGACTGGACGTTGTTCTCCCTGCTGATCGGCCATCTCAGCCTCGCAGTGCAGCGAGCGCGGAACTTCGACCAGGCGCGCGCCACCTCGCTCACCCTGCAGCGCGCCATGCTCGGCCCGATCGAGCTGCCGCCGCGGTTCTCGGTGCACTACGAGCCCGCGCTGCCGCCGCTGGAGATCGGTGGCGACTGGTACGACGTGGTGCCGTTGCGCGACGGCACCATCGGCGTCGTGGTCGGCGACTGCGTCGGACGTGGCCTGTCCGCCGCCGTCGTGATGGGCCAGCTGCGCACGGCCGCACGAGCGCTGCTGCTGCGCGGCGCCGGCCCGGCGCAGCTGCTGGCCGAACTCGACACCGTCGCCGGACGGATCCCCGGCGCCATGTGCACCACCGTGTGCGCCGCGGTGCTCGATCCGATACGCGGGCTCGTCCGCTACAGCAGCGCCGGGCACATGCCGCCGATCCTCGCCGACGTCGCCGCGACCGGCAGGCTGCTCGAGGGCGGACGCGCGGTTCCGCTGGCGACGTTCGACACGCCGAGGCGGCCCGAGGCCACCACGGCGCTGACACCTGGTTCGACGCTTGTGCTGTTCACCGACGGGTTGGTGGAACAGCGCGGCGTCGACATCGATGACGGATTCGCCAAGATCGCGGCAGTGCTCGCCGACACCTCGGGACGGCTGCCACGTGAGGTGGCCGACGCCGTACTCTCCCGGCTGCGGCCCGCGGCAGGATACGACGACGACGTCGCGATGGTGGTCTACCGTCAGCCCCCCGCACCGCTGCAGCTGGACGTGCCCGCGCACGCGGACGAGCTCGCGGTGCTGCGGCGCACCCTGAAGGGCTGGCTGGCCACCGCGGCGGTGCCGCACGATCTGGCTTCCGATTTGGTCGCGGCGGCCAACGAGGCGTGCAGCAACAGCATCGAGCATGCCTACCGCAACGGCGACGGCGGGCGGGTCCGGCTGTCGGCCACCTGCGACACCGATACGGTGGTCATCATGGTCACCGACTCGGGCAACTGGAAGCCGCGCGCCTCCGATCCCGGCTATCGCGGCCGCGGGATCGAGATGATGCGCGCGTTGACCGAGGAACTCGACATCGATCACTCTGGACCAGGCACCACGGTCCGGATGTCGGTGACCCTGCCCGCGATTACATTCCCGGTGGCCAATCCGTTGCGTGATACGCCCCGGCGTTTTTCTGGGTGACGCAGCAGGAATCGAATCCCCCTCATCAGCCGAACCCGCAACCCGGGCGCGCTGCCCTGAAAGCCTTGGTCGGCGTACGAAACCACAGCGTGAGCTCGATCTACGGGGGTGCTCCGCCCCGCGGGCCCGGTTTCGCAGGCGGTGTTCGGCTGGCCCGGAGTGGCCGCGAGCATGCTGGCGCCCCGAAGCACCGTGTCGGCCTACCGCCCGGCGACCATCGCGTCCACCGTCGCCGGGGACAACATCTCGTCGGCTACCAAGCCCGCCAATCCCACGAACGCACCGTTCTCCCCCAGTTGCGACGGGCCGATGTCGAGGTTGCGCAGCGCACTCGCGTGAGCGTTCGCCTCGACGGTGCGCCGCAGCCCCTCGAGAAACGGTGGTAACACACCCACCGCTCCCCCCACGCGGACGTAAGTCGGATCGACGATCGACACCATCGTCGCGACTACGGCCCCGACGAGTCGCCCGGCCTTCTCCGTCGCCCGGATCGCGTCAGATCTGCCCTCGTCGACCAGGCGGACGACATCGGCCACCGTGCGCACCCCGAGGGGTTGCAGGTCGCGAGTCAGCGCCTGCCCGCTGGCACTGGCCGCGACACATCCGCGGCGGCCACAGCTGCACTGCTGCTGGCTGCCCTCGATCCGCATGTGCCCGATCTCGCCCGCGGAGCCGCTCTTGCCGCGGTGCACGCGTCCCGAGATCACCACGCCCGCACCGATTCCGGTCCCCACCTTGACCCCGACGAGTGTCACGTCGGGACGACCCAACGCACAGAAGTCGCCGAGTGCCAACGCGTTCGCGTCGTTCTCCAGCAGAACAGGCACACCGAGCGCGGCGGCGAACGGCTCGCGCAGCGGCGCGCCGTTCCAGTCCGGCATGGTTGGTGGTGCCACGGTGACGCCGCGCTCATGGTCGATCTGACCTGGGACCGACAGCGCCATCGCACACAGAGTGTCGGCACGCTCCGTGCGCCGCAATAGTTTCCGCCCCGCGTCGAGCAACACGGGCACGATCTCGCGCGGGCTGTGCCGCATGGGCAGCCGGTGATCCTCGCGCGCGAACACCGTCCCACGCAGGTCGACCACCGCCAGCGTCGCATGGCTCTGCCCTAGGTCGGCGACGAGCGCGGTGCGGCCGGTGTCGTTGACCTCGAGCACTTCGGCGCGCCTGCCGCCGCTCGACTTCCGGTGCCCGGCTTGGCGGACGAGCCCGAGACTGCGCAGAACATCCAGCCGCTCAACCAAAGTCACCCTGGACAGCCCCACACGTTCCTGCAGCTCGAGCCGCGTCAGTGGGCCCGCCGCGCGAAGCAGGGCGAGCACGTGTCCCGCAGAGGTGGGGCTCGAGGGCGTCGATGTGGTCACGAGCATGTTGACAATATCCCCCATTGCACTTACGTTAACCAAACTGACAAAAGTTCGAAACATAGTGCGACAGCACAGGAGTCATGCATGCTGGTACCCGGCCTGACGCGCAGGTCCTTCTTGCGCGCTGCGGGTGTCGGCGCGGCCGCATTCTCCGCCGCGGCCTGCACCGGCTTCGCCACCAGCGGTAATGGCGGCATGATTTTCCTGTCCACGCAGTTCCGGCCCGCCGACGAGGCCGAGCGGTTTCGCAGCCTGCTCGCCGAGACCGCACCCGGTGTCGGCTATGTGACCATCGAGGAAAGCCCGTTCTCGAGCCAGGTGCGCAGCCAGGTCGACGCGGGCTCGACACAGATCGGTCTGCTCGGCGGTCTGCACGGCGACGTCGCGCCGCTCGCCGACGGCTACCTGCAAGACCTCACCGGACTGCTCGCCGATCTCGGCGACCGCCGCTGGCCCGCCGAGTACCTGCAACTCGCCAAGGCGGGCACCGCCCACACCTGGTACATCCCGTGGGCCACCGCGAGCTACGTTCTTGCCGCACACGCCGATGCGCTCGCGCACCTGCCGTCCGGCGCTGACGCCACGTCGCTCAGCTACGACCAGTTCCTCGACTGGGCTATCGCCGCTCGCCGCGCCAACGGGAACCGGCCGGTGCTCGGCCTACCCGCGGGCCCGAAGGGTCTGCTACACCGCTTCACGCAAGGCTTCCTGCTGCCGTCGTTCACCGGCGGTCAGATCACCACGTTTCGCTCGAACGAGGCAGTGACGGCGTGGCAGTACTTTCGCGAGCTGTGGGCCAACTGCGTGTCGTCGAGCACGAACTACGACTTCATGCAGGAGCCGCTGGAGAGCGGCGAAGTGCGGATGGCGTGGGACCATGTCGTGCGCCTCGTCCACGCGCCCGAGCGCGACCCGCAGAACTGGCGCATGTTGCCCGCACCGCGCGGAGCGCACGGCCTCGGCTACATGGCTGTGATCGCCGGGCTCGCGGTCCCCAAGGGCAGTCCCGACCCCGAACTCGCGCAACGGGCGATCAGCGCGCTCACCCGTCCGGAAACCCAGATTCAGCTGCTGCGCTCCAACGGCTTCTTCCCGTCCGTCGATACGACGATCCCCGACGACCTGCCACCGGCCATCGAACTCGAGGCGGACGCCGTGCGCAGACAGCAGCAAGCAAAGGGCGCCATCCTCTCCCTGCCGCCGGTGGGCCTCGGCCAGCGCGAGGGAGAGGTGAGCAAGGTGTTCAAAGACAGTTTCCGCTCGATCGTGCTCGAAGGAGCCGACATTCGATCCACGTTGGACCAGCAGGCACGGGTGCTACAGAGCCTCCTCGACGACTTGAAGGTGCCGTGCTGGGCTCCCGACCCGGCCGCCGACGTCTGCGAGGTGGGATAGACATGATGTCGCGACTGCGCTCTCCGTGGATCCTGCTGCTGCCCTCGATCATGCTGATGCTGGCGCTGTTCGGCTGGCCACTCATGCAGGGCGTCCTCGAGGCATTCCGTGGCGACGAAGGCTTCACACTCGCCAACTGGGAGCGATTGTTCAACGATCCCTATATCTTCACCGCGCTGCGGAACACGCTTGTGCTGATCGTCATCGTCGTGCCGATCCAGATCTTGCTCGCTATCGGCATGGCTCTGCTCATGCAGGCACGGCCGAGATTCGCCAGCGGCCACTTCTACCTGTGGTGCCTCCCGCTGGCAATCTCCGAGCTGGCCGCGGGTCTGGTGTGGCTGTCCATTTTCGACAACCGCGGTTACCTGAACTCGCTGCTGGTCTCGCTCGGCCTTTCGGATGACGGCGTGCAGTGGCTCGGCTATCAGAACACCGGCACAATGCTGCTCGCGGTCGTGCTCGCCGAGGTTTGGCGCGCGACCTCGCTCGTCTTCGTCATCGTGGTGGCAGGCGTCCAGATGATTCCGCGCGATTACGACGAGGCCGCGCAGGTGTTCGGCGCGAACTTCTGGCAGCGACTGCGGCATGTCACGCTGCCGCTGCTCGGGCCGAGCCTGCAAGTGGCACTGATCCTCCGGACGATCCTCGCATTGCAGGCGTTCGCGGTCGCGCAGGCGCTGACCGGGCGCGACTTTCCGCTGCTCGTCGGTGAGACCTACGAGTGGTATTCGAACCTGCAGAACCCCGCGGTAGCCAGCGCCGTCTCGCTGATCGTGCTGGCGATCTCCCTCGCCACCGCCGTGTTCTACCTGCGGACGGTCCGGCAGCCAGAGGAGGCTCGATGAGGCACCATCGCGCAGCGCCCATCGAGCCGACGGGGCGCGGGAACCCCCGCAGGACACAGGAGGCTCGATGAGGCACCATCGCGCAGCGCCCATCGAGCCGACGGGGCGCGGAAACCCCCGCGAGGCACAGGGGTCGCGATGAACAAGGCCGAGGCGCCGAAGACCGTGCTGCCACCCGTCGACCGTGCGCCGCTGCGCAGGCGCCGCTGGCGCGCGATATGGGTTCAGGTGGCGTGTATCGCGGTGACGCTGTTCATGGCGCTGCCGATCGTGCTCATCGGACTCGCCGCGGTGTCCTCACGCGACGCGCTCAACGAGTTCCCGAAGTCGTTGATCCCCCATGAGTTTTCCACCGAAACGCTGGTCGCGTTCTTCCGGGCCACGGGAACTGTTCCAGCATTGGGCAACTCGGTGCTCGTCGGCATCTACACGGTGTTCTTGTCACTTGTCGTCGGCGCACCGGCGGGATACGCGTTGGCACGGCATGTGTTTCGCGGAAAGGACACCTACCAAGTGTTCATCCTTTTCGTGCGCGCGTTGCCGATCGTGGTGCTCTCGGTGCCGCTCGCCACGATGTTCCTTCGGATCGGCGTCTATGACACGGTGTTCGCGGTGACGCTCGTGCACACCACGCTCGCGTTGCCGACCACCGTGCTGATCACCGCGAGCATCTTCGTCTCGGTGCCGGCCGACCTCGAGGAGGCCGCGCAGATCTTCGGCTGCACGCGGTGGCAGGCCGCGCGCAAGATCGTGGTGCCGCTCGCGCTGCCGGGCCTCGCCGCGTCCTCGATCTTCACGTTCGTCCTGTCTTGGAACGAGATTCTCGGCGCGACGATCGTCACACTCGGGCACCGCACGCTTCCGGCGCAGGTGCTCACGGCGCTCGGTGAGGCGTCGACCGCGTACCGCTTCGCGGGCGGTTTCGCGTTGATCATTCCAGCGCTGGTTTTCATCTTCGTGATGCGGCGCTACCTGGTGAACATGTGGGGGACGACGCTCAGATGACAGAGGTTCGCTAATGGCAGAGGTGGTTGTCCGGGATCTGGTGAAGACCTATCCCGGCGGTACGACGCGCGCCACCGACCAGGTGTCGCTCGAGGTCGCGGACGGCGAGTTCATGGTGCTGCTGGGGCCGTCCGGCTGCGGCAAGACGACCTTGTTGCGCATGATCGCAGGGTTGGAGCTCCCGGACTCCGGGCAGATCGTGATCGGCGGCAAGGACGTCACCTATCTCGAGCCACGGCGGCGCAACCTGTCGATGGTGTTCCAGTCCTACGCCGTGTTCCCCAACAAGAAGGTCGCCGACAACATCGGCTTCGGCCTCCAGGTACACGGCGTGGCCGCCGACGAGATCAGCCGTAAGGTCGCTTGGGCCGCGGATCTGCTGCAGCTGACGCCGTACCTGGACAGGTACCCGGCGCGGCTGTCGGGCGGGCAACGCCAGCGTGTCGCCGTGGCGCGGGCGATCGTGATGGACGCCGACGTGCTACTCATGGACGAGCCGCTGTCCAACCTGGATGCGCTGCTGCGGCTGTCGTTCCGCGCCGATCTGAAGAAGCTCGTCGCCGAGCTCGGCACCACCACGATCTACGTCACTCACGACCAAGTCGAGGCGCTGTCGCTGGGCAACCGCGTCGCCGTGATGCGGGCCGGGGCGATCGCCCAATGTGGCCCGCCCACGGAGGTCTACGACGGCCCCGCGACAGAGTTCGTCGGTGGCTTCCTCGGCAGCCCGCCGATGAACTTTCTCACCGGCGAAGTCGCGGCGGGAGATGCCGGGCCACGCATCGACCTGGGTGGGCAGTCACTCGCCGTGCCTGAGGCGCTGTCGTCGTTCGAGGGCGGGACGCTCCGGCTCGGTATCCGCCCCGAGGCCATTGTGGTGGGCAGCGGGCCCGTAGACGACGCGGTCCGCGGCGAACTCCAAGTGCTCGAACCACTCGGTTCGTCGACCCTGCTGACCACCGACGTCAGCGGGCAGACCGTAAAAGTTCAAGCGGCGCCGGGCTTCCGCGCCGACGAGGGCGGCACGCTGACACTGCGCATGCCGCCAGAGGCATGCCGCTGGTACGACCCGGAAACCGGATTGCTGCTGGAGGCTCGATGAGACACAATCGCGCAGCGCTCATCGCGCCGACGGGGTGCGGGAACCCCCGCAAGACACAGGAGGTCAGGTGATCACCGCCGCGGGCGACCGCGATATCCATTTCCAGCCCGCCCGCCTTGTCGCCAAGGCCACGCTGGTCCTGCGCGACAACGACACGGGCACGCTGGTCACCGCCGCACCCAAGCTTTACCCGCACATGTGGAGCTGGGATGCCGCGTTCATCTCGATCGGACTGGCATATCTCGACGTGAGCCGCGCTGTCACGGAGTTGAGCACACTGTTGGACGCGCAGTGGGACGACGGGATGATCCCGCACATCGTGTTCACCGACGACAGCAACTACTTCCCCGGCCCGGACCGCTGGCGAACCGATTCCGCGCCGCAGGCACCGGCCGACGTTCGCACGTCGGGGATTTGCCAGCCGCCGGTGCACGCGATCGCACTGCGGCGGATCGTCGACATCGCGCGCAAGACTTCGCAGGCCGACGCGGAGCTGGCCGAGCGGTTCGCCGAACGCGCGTGGCCCGCACTGTATCGCTGGCACCGATGGATCGCGCGGCACCGCATGCCCGACGCGAGCGGCCTGGTGGCGATCGTGCACGGGTGGGAGTCCGGAATGGACAACTCGCCACGCTGGGACGAGCCCTACGCGGCCGTTGTTCCGGGCCCGGATCTGCCGCCGTACGTGCGGCTCGACCTGCAGCAGGTGAACGACGTGGGCGAGCGTCCCAGCAGCGACGAGTACGACCGCTACCTGTGGCTCATCGAGCAGATGAGGCGCGTGAACTACCAGCCCGACGACGTCGTGCGCACGTCGAGCTTCCTGGTCGGCGACGTGTTCACCACGGCGGTATTCGCGTTGGCCAGCGACGCGCTCGCCGAGGTCGGCGCGGACCTCGGATGCGATCCCGGGCAGATCGGCGAACTCCGAACCTGGGCGGCGCGGGCGCGAGATGCGGTCGCCGACAGCGTCGACCCCGAGACCGGCATGGCCCGCGACCGCGACATCAGGCGCGGTCGGTGGCTCACCACCGAGTCGATCGCGGGGTTCGCGCCGCTGCTGTGCGGCGGCCTGCCCGGCGACGTCGAGAAGCAACTCATGTCGACCTTGGACGGAACGAACTGGTCAGGCAACCCGCACCTGCTCGCCGCAGTGCCACCGTCGATTTCGCCGTCGTCGCCGGACTTCGACTCGCGCTGCTACTGGCGTGGTCCGCAGTGGCCGGTAATCATCTGGCTGTTCGGATGGGCGTTCGAGCAGCGCGACTGGCCGCGGCACGCAAGCGAATTCCGTGCCCAGGGCGTGCATCTGGTGTCGGACGGCTCGTTCGGCGAGTACTACGAACCGTTCACGGGCGAGCCGCTGGGCAGCACGAACCAGTCGTGGACGGCCGCGGTGGTGCTGGACTGGCTGTGCGGCGTGTGGTAAAGACGGCGGCGGCCGCTGGTACTTGCCTTTCGAGCAGACTGCTGGAGCGCCGCGTCACCGATAGGATCGGTGTATGCCACGCATCGCCACCGCGGACAAGGTAGAGCGGCCCGCGCTACTCGAGTTTCTGCGCCCTCGACACCAGGGCGTGCTGGTCACCACTCGAGCCGACGGACGTCCGCAGATTTCGCCCGTAACCTGCGGAGTCGACCCGGACGAGCGCATTGTGGTGTCGACCTATCCTGGCAGAGCCAAGACCCGCAACATCCGCCGCGACCCGCAGGTGTCGATATGCGTGATCTCCGACGACTGGAATGGCCCCTACGTCCAAGTCGACGGGCGCGCCGAAGTTTTGGACATGCCACAGGCACTGGACGGTCTCGTAGAGTACTTCCGCAGCGTTTCCGGTGAGCACCCGGACTGGAACGAGTACCGCGAAGCGATGGCCCAGCAGAACAAGTCGCTGATCCGCATCCATATCGATCGGTGGGGACCGATCGCCGCCGGCGGATTCCCACCCCAACTCGCGCAGTCCTGACCCGACCACCAGCGTCGGCTCATCGATCCGTGCATACGCGGCCGCAACTCGACGTCTCGGGATATCAATCAGAATTATTCGACATTTCGGGCAGTATCAGCCATAAATAGTCGAGTGTTGCGCGGCTTTCATGCATACGTCCGTCAGAATCCCAGCACAGTGCCGATACGCAGTCACCACCTCGCAGTTGCCCTGCTCCGCGCGGAACTGAATAATGCTCGATCGCCGGCGCGCAATAACGGAGACCAGCGGTATGCTACCAGATCACTCACTGCCCCACTTGCGAATACATCACGGGTGACCGCCCTGTGACGTCACCTTCCGGAAATTGATAAATCCTTGTCTAGCTTCCGTGGTCATGTAGGCGAACACTGAGGGTTGTGAGTGATTGACCAAAGCCGTTCATCCACCCGACCAGAAGGATGCAAAATGTCTACTAAAGCAATCAAAATCGCCGCCGCGACAGCAATGACCTTGTCTCTGGGCACGGTCGCAGCTCCTATGGCTTCGGCAAACACGACGCCATCCGTTGTGTCGCCATCGAACTCAGCCACTCCCGTCGGGGGATCGGTCGTGTTGTGTTTCCCCCTCGGCAGTGTTGCCTTCTGCATCTGAGGTCACCGGCGATAATTCCTCACTACCGACCCGTCCTCGACAATATGGGCAATGTAGTGACGAAGGGCGCCGTCAACGCCAAATGAGGTCTGTGAGGGGAGGGCCCAGCCTGACCCACACAGCCTCGCGTCAGAAGATCTCCGGCCAGAGCATTCCGATCAGGAACCATGCGTGTGGCCGCTCCGTCGCCCTACGGATGCGAAAAGATCTGCGGTGTTTTCCTTTTCGGAGCAACACCCGGGTCGGGTGATGTTCTCGTCAAGCGCCTCCGACCTATGCCGGAGTGCGGACGTGCGCCCAGGCGCCGCCGCGCCACAAACTCCCCCGGGTCGAATCACGCGGCGACCGGGCTGCATCGAGCCAGCACAGCCCGCTCGGTTGTCGCCGCACCATGCCCTCGGCCGACAACGATCAGTGCGAGCGAGTCACCTGAGCAGCACCGGCGGAGTTCCGGTGCGGTATCGGCGTTCACCTTGAGATAATCCGTGACGTCGGCGCCGAGATGGCCCGACAGTGGTGACAGTCGACCTGAGGTAGGGCATGTGAGACGCAGTGGTACAAGGATTCTCGACGTAGTGGGTAGCCGTCGGATGGCGGTGGCGATGCTGGCAACGATCACCGGGTTCTATTACCTGTTCGTCGCGGTCACCAACTGCATGGACACCGACACCAACCGGCACGGCGTTGCCGCCGTGCTGTCGATGAGATCGACGATCCACAACACCGGAACGGACTGGCGGGCGATCACCAGCGGCAGCGTCGCCCTTGTCGCCTACATCCTCGTCGTGATCTGGGAGTTTTTGATCGCCTTCGTGCTGCTTGCCGCCGCGGCTGTCTGGGCCCGCGTACTGACGGGTCGCCCGCGCCGGCTTCGAGCCGGGGTGGACGTTGCCGTGAAACTGTCAAGCCTGGGCTGGACCATGGCGATGCTCCTGTTCGCGGGCGGGTTCCTCACGGTCGCGGGTGAATGGTTCCGAATGTGGGCGAACAAGGAGGTGAACGCGTCGTCGGCCGCGCTGCAGAACTTCCTGATCGCCGCCGTCGGCCTGATCCTCGTGCACCTGCCGGAGTCGATCGGGCCACAACAGGCAACGTCATCGCGGCAATCGTCTCGACGGTGAGTCGAACTCGCGGCAGGCCGGTCGAGAGAGCGCACTCTACTCACCGCCACCGCGAGCCACCGACACGGCGGGCGCGCATCCGGCCCGGAGAACACTCCGGCTCGACCCTCGAGAATGCGGTGGCATCGGCGATCGGGCCGGGTCGCGGCCGTTTCCGGTCGACGATCAAACGGGAGGCCGCGCCTGCGCACCAGGGGAATCGATGCCCTTGGGGCGGTCTTGCGACAAGCGGTCGACGAGTTCGAGTCCCCTTCGAGCCCAGTCGATTTCGGCTTGACTGCGCGCGATCATTCCTTCGTAGGTGTATGCCTTGTAGGCGATGATTCGTGCGTGCTCATGGTCGGGGTAATTGCCGAGGCGGCGGACGATCACGGGATCGGTTCCGGCTCGGATGCCGTCGCGGACGTCGGTGAGCAGTTGGACATGGATCGTGTAGTACTCGATGTGGCGGCGCAGGATCTCCCGCGCATGCTCGGGTTCGGCCCATTCGAAGTACGCCGCCTGCATATGGTGCACATCGCGCTCGGGGGGATGGCCGAGCGGAGTATTCATCCACTGACGGAACGCGCCGATGCCGTCCTCGGTGATCCGGTACTGCGTCTTGGTGCTGCGTGGCCCCCACCGGACCTGTTCGGCTTCGACCAAGCCTTCCTTGTACATGCGGCGCAGTTCCGGATAGATGTGGGAATCGGGCGCGTGCCAGACCTGTCCCACCGATCCGCCGAACCGCTTCGCGGCGTCGTAGCCGGTGAGCGGACCAGCGGTCAGCAAGGCCAAGAGAGCGTAACGAAGGCTCATGTCTCCTCAACGACCAGTCCGTCCTTGCCAACCACTATATCGGTAGCTAGTGTGTGTCCCACATCACCAGATAACTATCAGCGTAGATATTGACTCGAGTGCTCTGGTGACTACTTCCGAGGACATTGCATGACCGATCTGCAAGCCGGCGACGTAACCGCCAAGCACATGGCCCTTCCTCCGGACATGGGGTATACCACCGCCACCACAGTCGGTGGCCACCTCGTCGACGTCGACGAGGTGGGACGCCGTACCACTGCCCGCGCTTCCACTCTGCGGCGCGGCTCACCCGGACGCTCGCGCCCGAGACGACAACCCGCCGCCCATGGTCGCTTCTCATCCCGTCGAGCGACCTCGCGGTTTTGTGCTGGTTCGTGGCAGCACCCGCATGTAGCCCGTGAGCGGACGCGGAGGGTCGCGGCAAATTCCCCATGCCGGACTACGATCGCCTGGGTAGTTCACCGCGGACGCGGCAGGTATCTTTCCGGCGGCGTAAGGCCTTAATTGGGATATGCCAAGGAACGAACTCATGAATTACCGTCGGCTCGTCGCGATCGATGGGCACCTGGACTTTCGCCCTGCGCCTGATGCCGCCGAAGCTGAGAATGGATAATCGGATGTCTCCGCAGCCCGAGGAAGAGGACGTGCACCTATCAGTGCAACTCGGTGATGTGCTCTTCCACTTCACGGCTTGCGTCACCGCAGCTTTGTTGTTCATACAAGATTGCCGCGCCCAACGGTATCCGAAGCATGTCACAGTCTCCTCCGGAGACACCGGCAATTATCCGCGTCTGCCCAATGAACGCCTGTATCTGGCGCGCTGAACAGAAATATCCAGCCGAATAGATCGACCGACCCGGTCGTCGTTTCCAGCGATATCCAAACTTTGGCATCGTAGCTTTCGCGGCAACCGTTCGGAATAGCCACCACGCCGTTGATCCTCCTCCGGGTCAACAAAATAGAGGGACCTATGAGGTAGGAGCGATATGGTCATTCACGCATTGCTGGCAGGAGGCCTGGTCTTGGCTGGACTACACAATGTAGCTGTCCTCCGTGCAGTACGCGGATGTGACAAGTCTCCCGAGAGGATGCGCCGTCCTGCGCATGTGGCGATGTCCAGCGGCCGCGCCAGGCCGGCCGACACGGCGCATACGAAGCCGGCCCTGCTCGGCGGGCACTCTGAAATGCCCCGTTCAACAGAAACCGGCGCCCAGCGCTCTGTCCATCCCAGACAGGACGCTCGTTCGATAGGCAACCGTAATTCACCGAATAATTTCCCGGTAGAAAGTGACCATGCGGTGCGGATCGAGCCGACCGGTACCGCGAGTTTGGCGACTCGATTGGCTCCCACCGCTCTGACCCCGCTTCGGTGGACGCTGACCGCGCTTACTGTCGCAGGCAAGTTCAGCCCGATCACCACAAGGCGGATATTCGCAGTCACCAGCTGCGCCGACGGCTACGCTGCACCGTTCGCTCCGCCACCTGGAACCCAACGAATACCTGTCACAGTCGACGAACGGTTCCGTGGTGAATGGCTGTGGCGCGATCACAGCCTCGAGAAAATACGTGAAGCGGGGTCGGCGATCCTGTACATCCACGGCGGCGCATTCATTACCTGCGGCCTCAATACTCACCGCAGACTCGCCGCCAAAATCGGCCGATCCGCCAACATGCCGGTACTCAATATCGCCTACCGACAACTGCCCCACGCACACATCACTGACACAGTCGACGACTGCGTCAGTGCCTATCGCTACCTACTCGACGAAGGCTTTCCCGCGCACAGAATCATTCTGGCAGGCGACTCGGTGGGCGGCGGACTCACGTTTCTGACAGCTATGAGAGCCCGCCGGCACGGCATGCCGATGCCCGCGGGAATCGTCGCGCTGTCACCATTCGGCGACCTCGAAAACACCCACCGCCGCGCCCACCCCAACGCCGGGCGCGACGCCTATATACCTACCGAGGCTCTCGGCGTCATCGCGCGCTGGGGATTCCGGCGCGACAACACGCTCGACCCGAGCTGGTCACCGATCAACGGCGACTTCACCAACCTGCCACCGGTATTGATCCAGGTCGGCTCCACCGAGATTCTCCTGTCGGACGCCGAGCGGCTCGCGCAACGTTGTGCTGAAGCAAAGGTGCGGTGCACCCTACAAATCTGGGACCGCGCGCCACATGCCTTCCAAGCCGCCTGGGACCTGCTCCCCGAAGCCCGCACCGCCATCAACTCCATCGCCACCTTCGCGATCCGCCAAGCCCACGACAATCTGGCCTCCGGAAGCACTGGATCAACGGTCGGAAATGTTTGTGATGGCCAGCCCTTGGCAAGCTGACCGGATCAGGCAGGATGCGTCCGACCTCATCGGCCGTACCCCTTGCCGAGGTCGATGACCCCGATCAGGCCGCGTCCCATACCTCCGGCCACCGGCGGGCTGGGCTGGCTACGAGGGCCGAAGTGTCTCTGTCAACATGTCGTCAGCGACAAACTGTTCGACACATTCGACGATCCATCGAACCACTCGATCGGGTGCGTCCGCCCAGGAGTCGGCCCCGGTCTCTGCAGGAAGACCGGGGCCGACTTCGCGATCGCGCTCCCCAACATGATGAGGGCGGCACCGACGTTACATCATCCTGACCAGCATCGACGAGATCCCGAGGGATGCATGTCGCGCGCTCATTCGAATCGGTTGCCGCGCCCCCGCCGGACAGCGGGGCGGGATCTGCCCGAAGCTCGGAGTTTCAGCGAAGGAAGTCAGTGCGGCGTGGTCAGCGACGGTGCTCACATAACGCCCGTCACAGGCGGGTGTCGGCGGCCTCACTCGGCGTAGCCGCTCGGGCCTTGGTGATTTCCGCGATGTACATGTTCGGTCAGCCCGCACCGGCGGTCGGTCGGGCGGCTCCGCCGGGCTGGGCCTGGAGTACGTCACTGGCGAGGAATGCGGTGCGGTGCTCTTCGCGATCCAGCAGGCCACGACCGTCGCCGTTCGTGGCCTGTCGCCAGATCGGGCTGTCGACGAAGTGGTTGTCGAATCGTTCCTGGGTGTCGAGGATTTCGAGTGGGCTCGCCAGGCCTTTGCGGATGCGATCGCCCAGCCGGAAGTAATCGAAACGTTCGATACCTGGAGTGAAGATCACCAGGACGTCCGCCGATGAGGCTGCGGGAGCTGCCCACGCGTGGGTCATGTTCGGCGGTATCAGCAAGAAGTCGCCCGCGCCGATCTCGTGGATCTCGTCCCCGGCGAGCACACGCAGCCGGCCGTCGAGCATGTAGAACAGTTCGGCGGAGGTCGAATGGTAGTGCGGTGGCGGGCCATCCGCGCCTTTTGGCAGGAAGGCTCGGTTCGCGCTGAGCTTTCCGTTGGTCATGTCGTGATCGGCGTAGAGCCGCACCCCCATGGTGTCCAGTGTCTCGGCGTCGTCGTGCCGGACAAGCAGAGCTTTGTCGTCGTTGTTCGAGATGGTCATCGCTTCTTCTCCTGACTCGTATCCCGGAACCGCTCCGGGCACAGCCATAGAGGGTGCTGAGGCATCCGGTGTGACATCGCAGCCGCCGACGCAGCCGCGTTCAGCCGGCACTCCACTCGAATCTGTGTGTTCCAGACCCCACGCGCTCGACCCGGCCGTCGCCGAGCCGGATGTCTCCGGCCGCCCCGGGTGGAATCGTCACGTCCAGTTCGACCAGCTCACCGACAACCCGCCAGCTGCTGCGGGCGACCCCGAAAGGAGTGGTGATCGACGCCGCCGCATGGGTGATGCCGCCGCCGACGAGCGGCTGGACCCGGACGACGCGATAACCGGGCTCGGCGGGAGTAATCCCCGCAATCCCTTCGCTCAGCCATTGCGCCACCGCGCCGAACGCGTAATGGTTATGCGATCCTTTGCCTTTGCCGTTCCTGTCGTAGGCGTCCCAGGTCTCCCAGACCGTCGTCGCGCCCCGCTCGATCTGGTGCAGCCACGACGGACCGGTCGTCTGCAACAGCAGGTGGAAAGCCAGTTCGGCGCGGCCGTTGTCGGCGAGGACTGGCAGGATCATCGGCGTGCTCAGGAAGCCGGTGCCGACATGATGGTCTGATTGTTCGATCAGCTGCGCCAACCGCTCGACGGCGACCGGACGCTGCTGCGGGGTGAGCAAATCGAATGCCAGCGCACGCACGTAATCGTCCTGGTGGTCCGCCCCGATCCGGCCATCCTGCCGCACGAACGCGGATCGCCATGCGTCTTTGACGTGTTCGGACAACTCGGCGTAGTGCCGAGCATCGGCGGTCACGCCGATCACCTCGGCGATGCGGGACATCAGCATCGTGGAGTGAGCGAAGTACGCCGTCGCGACCACGGGCCGGTGCCACAACAGATCCCGCGCGAGCACCGCAAAGGATTCGCCGGGCCGCAGCCATTCCCCCCAGTGGAAACCGGTGTCGAGAATGTAGCGCTCCTTCGCACCGACACGCTTGCGCAGCAACCGCGTCGGTGAACGCTTCGTCCGGGCGGTGCGCTCGAGATGATGGATCCACCGCCGCATGCTGTCGTACTGGCGGCGCAATACCGTCGTGTCGCCGTAGTATCGATAGAGCGTCCACGGGAGTATGGCAGCGACGTCGCCCCAGCCGACCGCGCTCGCCGTGATCCGGACGAGTCGAGGTGGACCACCGCTGAACGCGGATGTTTCGCTGGGGACGAACGGCGGCACGGTGCCGTCCGGGAACTGCTCGAGCGCCAGGTTGCGCAGATAGCGGTTCAGGTAACCGTGCGCATCGACGAGCAAGGTAGCGGTGGGGGCGAAAACCTGGATGTCACCGGTCCAGCCGGACCGCTCGCGGGTGGGGCAATCGGTCGGGGTGTCGGTGAAGTTCGACCGCAGGCTCCACAACACGTTGCGCTGCAGCCGATTCAGGCGCTCGTCGGAACACTCGAACGTGCCCGTGACCGGAAGGTCGGTAGACAGCACCATCGCTCGCACGTCATCCGGGCGCAGGCCGTGTCCGAGTCCATCGACCTGGAGATAGCGGAATCCGTGGATGGTGAACCACGGCTCGATCCACTCGTCTCGACCACTCAGCGTCACCTCGTCACGCTGCGGCGCGACCTTCATGAAGGGCGGCGCGTCGAGGTAGGTCAGGTCCAGTTCGCCGTCGGGAGTGCGTAGTTCGCTGTGGGTGAGCCGGACATGCGAGCCTTCGGGTCCGGACAACCGGATTCGGACCACCCCGGCGATGTTCTGGCCGAAGTCGACAATCTGCGCACCGGACGGCAACCGGGTGATCGTCTGCGGCGTCGGCGCGTCGATCACGCGCACCGGCGGGAGTTCTTCGGCCACCAGCGACCGAGACGCCGGCGCCAGCACCTGTACGGGCGACATCCGCGCGGGCGGGTTTTCGCCAAGGAGCCAGTCGTCGTCCGGGACACGCAGGTCGATGTGCTCACCGTGCATCGGGTCCGAAGCGCGTATCCGCCCGGGTCCGCCGTGCCACCCCTCACCGGTCACGATGGTGACGGTGCTGCCATCGGCAAGTTTCAGTTCGATCTGCACGAATCCCGCAAGCCGATCCCCATACACCGCGCGCCGGGCGTTCATGCCGATACGACCCCGATAGCGGCCGTCACCGATCGCCAGCGCAAGGATGTTGCGCCCACGTCGGAAGTTTTCCGAGACGTCGTAGGTTTGATACTCGACGATCGTGTCGAACGGCGTCCACCGTGGAACGAGCGCAGCGCCGGTCAGATCGCGGCCGTTGACGAAGAACCGATACCAGCCCAGCCCGCTGACATAGGCCCGGCCGTGCACGACCTCCTTGGTCAACTCGACCGAACCGCGCAGGTACACTGCGGCGTCCGCGCTCGGCAACGTCACGGGCGCCGCCGTGATCCACTGCGCGGACCATGACGCCGGATCCAGCACCCCGGTTTCGAACCACGCCGGCTGGCTCCACTTCCCGATGCCATCCGAGGAATCCTCCAGACGAACCCGCCAGTGATAGCGACACCGCGACTGCAGCGCCGGCCCCTCGTAAACCACACCGAACGGCAACGCAGACTCGACTCGACCGCTGCGCCACACCATCTCCGCACCGAAATGCTCCGAACGTGATACTTCGATCGCATAGGCGATCTGCTCCGCGCCGTCGTCATCCGCGACCGGGAGCCAGGAGAATACGGGTGCCGGGCTGTCGATTCCCAACGGTGCGTCCCGGCCGTTGGTTCGAAGTCCTATGGCGGTCAACGACATTGCTTCTCCTCGAACAACCGCTCACTCCTCGGTGACGTAGTCGGCGATCATGGCCATGTCCTCGTGCGCGGGGTTGTGACAGTGGCGCATGTAGGTCCCGGCGTGGTCGGTGAAGCGGACGGCGATCTCCCAGCTTCGGACGGATTCATGTCGATGGTGTCCTTCCACCCCGAGTCGAACTGTCCGGGCGCCGGTGGTTGCGCGCGACGACCAAGAACGGATCGAGATGCACGTGCACCGGACCACCGGCCATCGCGCGCTGGTGCGCGTCGCGGATGCCGGGACAGCATGGCGGTCATCGGATGCCTGTGAGCTTGTCCGGGTTGGTAATCGAATAGACGCTGGTGATCCGGTCACCCTCCGAAGCGAGGTCCACCACAACCACGGCGAGCGGGCTGCTGCCGGTGAACACCAGCGCGCACGGATCGTCGCCGGCCCGGCGGTAGTGGATATCCAGTCCCTGAGGCAGAGTCTCGGCCACCGACATGAACAGCGCGGCGACCGCGGCGCGGCCATGGACCGGCCGCAGGCTGGTGGCCGGCCCCTTACCGCCGCCGTCAGTCCACAACGTCACCTCCGGTGCCAGCACCTCCAGCAGCGCCGGTAGGTCACCACCCAGCGCCGCCGCGGCGAACCGCTCGGTGACCTGGGCATGGACGCCCGGCTCGGCCCGCTGCCGCGGACGACGCGCATGCACATGCCGACGGGCGCGTGTGGCCAGCTGACGCACGGCCGCCGGGGAACGGTTCAGAATCAGCGCCACCTCTGGATGACCGAACCCGAATACGTCGTGCAGCACGAATGCCGCACGTTCGAGCGGCGACAGCGTCTCCAGTACTACGAGCAGTGCCATCGACAACGACTCCGCGCGCTCGACGCCCCCGCTCACATCATCATCGCTCGCCACCAACGGCTCCGGGAGCCACTGACCCACGTAGGTCTCCCGGCGACGGCTCAGTTCGGCACGCCGGGCCAACGCCGTGTTCGCCGCGACCCGAACCAGGTAAGCGCGGGCGTTCTCCACGGGCTCGGCGTCAGTGCTCCGGTGCCGAGCCGCCCACGCCAGCCACACCTCCTGCAGAACGTCCTCAGTGTCGGCAACACTGCCGAGCATGGTGTAGACCACAGAGAACAACAGCTCGCGAAAACCGATAAACCGCTCCGTAATCGCATCGTCGGCGGCATCCCGCGGCATCGACGTCATAGTGAACCTCCTCAGCCGTCTTTATGTTCGCCACCGAAGAGCCTCACTGCCCTCACGGTGTGACACAGCCGTAGCGACTGTGATCCACGACACCGATTGTCAGCGGTCGTAGTCGCCGGCGAGGAACTCTCGCCAGACCTGGCTGTGGTGGAAGTGAGTGTCGACCTCGACCGGCCCTGCCCAGCGGCGGGGGCGCGGTGATCGTCGGACTCCTGCACCCCGGCCAGATCGGCGCCGCGATCGGCGCCCGCCTCGTCAGAGGTGGGCACCCCGTGCGTGGTATCCGAAAGGACGCGGTGCCGCGACCCACCAGCGTGCACACGAGGTCGAATCGACCATGATCGCTAGTGCGCGGTTGGTACTGACGTGCCGATTTCGCACTGATTTTCGGTCGGCATGCAACGACACAGCCCCGCCTGCTCGGTGTACTCGAGCGGGCGGGGCGGGAACCGGGCTGCTTACGCTGTGGCCTTGCGCTGGAAAGACGCTCGAGCCCAGAAATATCCGATGACGGCGATGCCGACGCACCAAGCCACGGCGATGATGCCGTTATTGCCGATGTGGCTGCCCATCAGCAGTCCCCGCACGGTTTCGGTGATCGGTGTGAACGGCTGGTACTCGGCGAACTGGCGGACGCCGGTCGGCATGGAATCGGTCGGCACGAATCCGCTGCCGAGGAAGGGCAGCATGATGATGGGGGTCGGCGCATTGCTCGCGGACTCGGGGTTGCTCGCAGACGCGCCGAATCCGACGGCCAGCCAGATCAACGCGAACGACATCACAGCCAGCAGGCCGAGGACGGCGAGCCACTCGACCGTGTTGGCGGTCGGTCGGAATCCGACGGCAAACGCCACTCCGATCATGCACCCCACCCCGAGCATCGCCTGGATCAGCGAGCCGACGACGTGGCCGGTGAGCATCGACGTCTGGGAGATCGCCATGGTGCGGAACCGGTTGACGATGCCCTTGGTCAGGTCGGTTGCGACGCCGACCGCTGTGGACGCCACCATCCACGCCGGGATCATGAGCAGCATGCCCGGGGCGAGGTAGTTGATGTACTTGCCGCCGTGTCCGCCGCCGACGCCTGCGTTGAGCGCGTGGCCGAAGAAGTAGTTGAAAATCAGCAGCAAGAAGATCGGCATGATGATGATCGAGAAGACCATCGCCGGATAGCGCCGGGCGTGCAACAGATTCCGCCGCAGCATCGTGAGCGAGTCGTTCGAGGTGTAGGCCAGGGTGGTCATCGCAGTGCCGCTTCCGTTTCTTTTCCGGTGGCGTGACCGGTGAGTGCGAGAAAGACGTCGTCGAGGTCGGGGGTGTGCACCGAGAGGCCGTCGACAGGGATCCGGGCGTGGTCGAGCCGGTCGAGCACGGCGCGTAGTGAGCCGATGCCGCCGTCGCTGGGGACCTGCAGGGTCAGGTCGTGGCCGTTGCGCAGCGCACCGTTCAGGGTGTTCGCGGCCGCAGCGAGGCTATCCATGTCCGCGAACTGCAGGCGGATGTAGCCGCCGGGCACCAGGCGCTTGAGCTGGTCCGGGGTGCCCTCGGCGACAATTCGGCCGTGGTCGAGCACCGCGATCCGATCGGCGAGTTCGTCGGACTCTTCCAGGTATTGGGTGGTGAGGAAGACCGTCATGCCCTCGGCGACCAAGCCGCGGATGATGTCCCACACGGCGCGGCGGCTGCGGGGGTCCAGGCCGGTGGTCGGCTCGTCGAGGAAGATGATGCTCGGCTCGCCGAGGAGAGTCATCGCCAGGTCCAGTCGCCTGGTCATGCCGCCGGAGAAGGTTTGCGCCATCTTGCCGCGCGCGTCGACGAGGTCGAGCTTCTCCAGCAGTTCGCCTGCGCGACGCTTGCTCTCGCGCCGGTCCAGGTGGTGCAGGTCGCCCATCAGCAGGAGGTTCTCCTCGGCAGTCATGAGCTCGTCGACCGCGGAGAACTGGCCGGTGACGCCGATCGTGGCGCGCACGGCTTCCGGCTCGCGCGTCACGTCGTAACCTGCCACGTGCAGTTCGCCGTCGTCGGCGGGGATAAGGGTCGACAGGATCTGCACGGTGGTGGTCTTGCCGGCGCCGTTCGGGCCGAGCAGCGAGAAGATGCTTCCCGCCGCGATGGTGAGATCGATGCCGTCGAGAACGGTCTTGTCGCCGTACGATTTTCGCAGGCCGCGGACGTCGATCGCGGTGGTGGACATAGCTGTTTCCCTTTCGTTTCTGCCGCGGTCGTCAGGCGGAGCGGCGGACGATGATGTCGCCGGCGGAGGTGTGCGCTCGCACCTCGGCCTTCTCGTCGGACGGTTCGGGGCCCTCGGCGGTGTCGAGCTCGTTGCGCACCGAGCCGAACTTGGTGTGCAGGTCGAGCAGGGCCGCGGTGCCGCGGCGGATGCCGACCTCCAGCCGGCCGGCGGAGGACTCCATGGAGACCGATCCCCGGGCGACCTCTCCGATGCGGATGGAACCCGCGGCCGTCTTGGCAATGACGCCGGATTCCGCTGTGCCGACGGTGATATCGCCGTTGGCCGACTTGACCCGCAGCTCGCCGGTGACCTCGTCGATCATGGTGGCGCCGTTGGAGTTGTCGATCTCGGCGGAGCCGTCGACGCGCCGGATGCGCACTGCCCCGGAACCGGTGTGGACCTCGACCCGACCGTGGGCCTGCTCCACCGAGATGGTGCCCATGCCGGAGGTCAATTCCAGTGCGCCCGCCGTGTCGACCTCGATGTCGCCGAACGAGCTCTTCAACTGGCAATCACCGAGCCTGCCTCGGGTGTGGATCGCCCCCATTTCCATGTCAACCTGGACTCGTGAGCCATTCGGCACCTCGATCACGATCTCGATCGAGCCGTACCTGCGGCCGAAGATGACCGCCTGCTTCCACATCGGCGGGCGCGGCGCCTTCACTCGCAGGAGCCCGGCGGAGTAATCCACCCGGGTCTGCTCGGCGGCCTCGACGTCGAGTCGGTTCTGGCTGACCGGGTGAACGTCGACCATGGTGGTGGCGCGTTCGCTCGCGACGATTCTGATGTCGCCCACGTAGGCGTCGACGACGACGGAAATGGCTTCGGGAGTGTCGAATATAGGCATGGCGGTGCCCTCTCTTGTTGATGTGGTGCGAAATCCCCGGGTGGGGTTGGGGCGTGAAAGTCGTTGACTGCGGCGCTATGTCAGCGAGCCCAGCCCGTGAAGGTCTGTCCGCTCGCGGTGGCACGGGACCCTCGGCTCGCGACGGGCGGAAGAGGCCGCGGCTCCAGTGCCGCCGCTGCCGCACGGACGAGCCAGGCGTTGACGGAGAGTCCCTCGCGGCCCGCCGTCTCCTCGACCCGTTGCTTGAGCTGATCCGGGAGCCGGACGTTGATCCGCGAGGTGCCACCGCCGTCATCGAGTGGTGCCACTGATGGCACCGCCGGTGCCACCGTGGCACCTCCCTCCCAGTACTGGTCCGAGGGAGGCGGAGTTACGACGAAGGTCGGATCCACGCCACGCAGGCGCACCTCGACCGAGCCCGGCGCGAGGTCGCGGGTGATCTCGTCAGCGGCGTCGGACAACGCGTTGAGCAGGGCCAGCCGCGTCGCCGAGTTGAGTGTCGAGGTGAGACGTTCTGCCAGCTCACGCGCCTCGTCACCGCCCGCATCCGCAGCGACGACCAGCTCGTACCGAAGGCTTTCGAGATAGGGCCTGAGATCCATGTGAGCCAGTATGGCATCATATTGGCTCACTCGCAACACTTACTTGGCTCAGCCCGCCTCAGTCCCCCACTCAGCCCCCGCACGAGTCCCCTCAGTGCGGCTGGACCGGTGTGTGGATCATGATCGCGTTGGTGTGCGCGTCGCGCAGCCGTGCAACAGCTTTGGCGCCGCGGTAGTGATGTTTCCACCCGCATCACCCTGCCCGCGAGCGATGACCCCAGCTCACCCGCGTCGACGGAGCTTCGCGATCTACCCGGCCAGCAAAAACGGCTACGAAGCCTCCATCCTGCCCACCGCCCACCGGCCACCACGTCGGCGCAACCGAAGACGCCCTCGACACAACCTGCGGCCTCTACCTCAACGACCCCACCGCCTGGGCCTGGCCCCGACGAACTTACGAGCGAGATGACTAAGGTGCTGCGCACACCCCTGCTGGAGACCGCCGATGCTTGGGAGGGCCCCGTGTCGTCGAATAGTCCGCGCGATGTTGTTCATGATCTCGCTGAGGCGATTACCCCCCACGACGAGCAGGAACGTCAAGCGCAGGCGTTCACGCTGGACTGGATCGCCTCCGGTGCTGGGTTGTTCCGCATCCAGCCGCCGGCCACCCCAGATCCGCACCTGTGTGTGTATGCGGTGCTGGTGGACACCGCTGCACGTAAGGTGCTGCTGGCCGATCACGTGAAAGCCGGGGCATGGCTGCCGCCCGGCGGACACGTCGATGATGGGGAGTCTCCGCGCGAGGCGGTGCTGCGCGAGGCAGGTGAGGAATTGGGCATCGAAGCCGAGTTGCACCCTGAGGTCGGCGAGGATCCATTCTTTCTGACCGTCACCCAGACCCGTGGCGCGCATTCGCATACCGATGTGTCGTTCTGGTTCGTGCTGTCCGGGTGTGAGGCGATGGCGCTCGTGGGCGACCCCGCCGAAGCGCACGAGTTGCGTTGGTTCGCCCTCGATGACCCCACCGAATGGACCGATCCCAGCCGGTTCGACCCTGGCATGCTTCGTTTCGTGGACAAGCTCGCCACTCTTTGGGAAACCCCGGGAACGGTCGCGTGATCATCGGCCGCTGAATACGGTGCCGTCGGCAGCCGGATGGTGGCTGCACCTGGATGACACCCGAGGGGTTCGACCTCGATCATGGCCTGGTCCGCGAGATCGCCGACCGGCGTCCGAGTACACCTCGACGACGCCGTTACAGGTACGAATCGACACCCATGCCCACGGCAGTGAGCACCCCGACGATCCAGTCCACGCGGTTCTCGACGCGCTCGAGCTGACCGGCTCGGAGGCGCTGGCCGACATCGGGTGCGGCCACGGCCGATTCCTCGCCCAGCTCACCGAACACGGGCACCGCCGGCGCCTGGTCGGCGACGACAACTCCACAGCCATGGTCGCCGCCGCCGACGGGGCGCTCGGCGTCGAGGGGACACTCGGCAACGCCGAGGCTTTGCCGCTCGCCGACGGTGAGTTCGACCGGACCACGGATCATGGCCGGCCATACGCGCACCCCTCGAGCTGCTGGAAAGGCCCCGGCAAGTCGATCGTACCCGGGGTAGGGCCGTCAATCCGACGTTGCCTTCGCGGGAAAAACTTCACTGACCTGCGCAATGTCGGCGGATTGCTGTCCCATCCTCCACGCCACCTGTCGCGAATACTTGGCTAGCCACGGATTCAGTGCTAGTTTTATGTGTCTAGCCACCTAATTGGTGGTAATACGTGAGGAGTTGTCATATGAAAGCCATCCTGTTCGACCGTTTCGGCGGCACGGAAGTCCTGCACCAGGTGGACATCGAGGTCCCGCAACCCGGCCCCGGACAAGTCCGCGTCCGCGTCAAGGCGGCCGGGGTGAACGCGCTGGACGGCAAGATCCGCTCCGGGGCGCTGCAGGCCCTGTTCCCGACGCCGCTGCCCGCCATCCCTGGACACGAGGTCGCCGGCGTGGTCGACGCCCTGGGCGAGGGCGTGAAGGACGTGAATGTGGGCGAGGAGGTGCTGGGCTGGTCGGACACCGGCTCATACGCCCAGTACGCGCTGGCCACCACCCTGGCCACCAAGCCCGCCGGCCTGGACTGGCAGCACGCGGTCGCGCTGCCGGTGGCGGGCGAGACGGCCGAGCGGACCCTGAACCTGCTCGGCGTCACCGCCGGGGAGACCGTGCTGATCCACGGCGCAGCCGGAGCGGTCGGAACCCTGGCGGTCCAGCTCGCCACTGCCCGCGGAGCACGTGTCATCGGCACCGCCGGCCCCGCCAACCAGGAATACCTCGCCTCGCTCGGCGCCACCGCGACCCTCTACGGCGAGGGCTTGGTCGAGCGGGTCATGGCACTCGCCCCCGACGGCGTGGATGCGGTCCTCGACGTTGCCGGGAAGGGAGCACTCGAGGACTCCATCACCCTGCGTGGCGGCACGGAACGCATCGTGACCGTCGCCGACTTCCGGGCGCACCAGCTCGGCATCACCTTCTCCAACACCCAGGAACGTTCAGCCGCTCGCCTGGCCGCCCTGGCCGACGACGCCGCGACCGGCAAGGTCGTCACCGTCGTCACCGCCTACCCGCTCGCGCAGGCCGCCACGGCTCAGCAGGTCAGCGACACCGGACATGTCCGGGGCAAGCTCGTCCTCACTCTCGACTGATCACGCCCGCCCTCTCCTTCCACTACGCCCGCCGCTTTGCCGATTACCACCTGCTCGATCACCGCACCGAAAAGGGACCGATGATGCTGAACTCACTGTTGACACCGACCACCGTCGGTGGCATGCCCCTCCCGAATCGCCTGGTCATGGCGCCTATGACCCGTGACCGCTCCACACCTGAAGGCATACCGACGGACCTGAACGCCGAGTACTACGCCCAGCGAGCTTCGCACGCGCTGATCATTACCGAGGGAACCCAGCCGTCCGCCGACGGCCAGGGCTACCTCCTCACACCCGGCGTCCACAGTGACGAGCAGATCGCCGGATGGCGCAAGGTCACCGACGCCGTGCATGCGGCCAACGGCCGGATCTTCATCCAGCTGATGCACGTCGGACGCATCTCCCACCCTGACAACACACCACACGGGCGCCAGCCGGTCGCCCCTTCGGCGATCCGGCCGGAGGGCGTGATGTTTATCGCGTCCGGGCCCCAGGAGATGCCGATACCGCGTGCACTGTCGACGCAGGAGGTCGCCGCGACCGTCGACGAGTTCCGCCGCGCCGCAGCGGCTGCCGTCGCGGCAGGCGCGGACGGAGTGGAGATCCACGCCGCCAACGGCTACCTGGTGCACCAGTTCCTGTCCGGCAACACCAACCAGCGCACCGACCGCTACGGCGGCTCCATCGACAACCGTATCCGCTTCGCCGTCGAGATCGCCGCTGCCGTGGCCGACGAGATCGGCTCCGACCGCACCGGCGTGCGTATCTCCCCCGGCAACCCCTACAACGACATCGCCGAGTCCGACACCGCCGAGCTATATCCGGCGCTCGTGCGCGCCCTCGGCCCACTCGGCCTCGCCTACCTCCACGTCATGCAGATGGGCGACGATGCACTGCTGGAAACCCTGCGCACGCTGTGGCCAACCACGTTGATCCTCAACCGTGGCGGCACCGACCTGCCCATCCGTGCCAAAGACATCGACAACGGCACGGCCGACCTTGTTTCCGTCGGCGCCCTCGCCCTCGCAAACCCGGACCTGGTCGAGCGGCTACGCGCTGATGCCCCGCTGAACGCCCCTGACCCGGCGACCTTCTATGGCGGCGGAGCGGCCGGCTACACCGATTACCCCACCTACACCGCCTGAGGAACACCGCACCATGCCCGAACCCACACCCCGCACCCCTGCTACCGCCAGCGGGGGGCAGGTGAGCTACGCGATCTTCGAGCTCGCCCGCGCTCACCGGGGCTACGCCTCCGCCCTCCTCCGCGAGATGGGCCTGCATCCCGGACAGGAACTCCTACTGATGCATCTGCTCGACCGGGATGGCCAAACCCAGTCCGAGCTGCTCGAAAGCGTCGGCCTAGACCACTCCACCGTCTCCAAGTCGCTCCGCCGTATGCAGGACGCCGGTCTGCTCGTCCGCGAGCCGGCCGAACACGACAGGCGCGTGATGGTCGTCCACCTCACCGACAAGGGCCGGGCCATGCGCGAGCCCATCGCGGCCATGTGGCAGGCCCTGGAGGAAACCTCCACACGGAACCTGTCGGCGCAGCAGGCAGAGTCCTTCGTCCGCACCGCATACGCGATCATCGACGCCATCAACAGCCGCGCTCTTCCGCAAGAGGATTCCATGTAACGGGGAAACCCCGATGGGCTGTGGCGGGGTCACCACTCACCTCTGCGAGTTCATTCCCCGTCGCCAGCTAACTGCACATCGAGGACGGCACCCCGCGTCCGGGTCACCGTCGACCTCGGCAAGCTCCTGCAGACCGGCGGCGACCGGCGCCGCGGATCCATCTCCCAAGCCCCCACTACTGACCTGATCGAAAGTGAGACCCCATGACCCCCACTCGTCCCACCCCCCTCCCAGTCCTCGTCGTCGGCGCGACCGGCTCCCTCGGAGGCAAGGTCGTCGACGAACTGCTCGAGCGCGGCAAGAACGTCCGCGCCCTGGTCCGGCCGACCACTGACGCGAGCAGGCTCGAAAGCCGGGGTGTCGAGATCGCCCGCGGCGACATGCTCGACCTCGGCTCGCTCATCGCCGCCATGAACGGCGCCGATGCCGTCATCACCACCGCTGCCGGCTACACCCGCGGCGGCAAGAACGCGCACGACATCGACACCGTCGGCAACGCCAACCTCGCCGAGGCCGCCCACCGCGCCGGCATCCGGCGGTTCGTCCTGACCAGCATCCTCACCAGCGACCAGACGCCCGGCGTCCCACACTTCTGGCACAAGAAGATCGCCGAGGACAAGCTCGAACAGCTCGGCGTGCCGTTCGTCGCACTGCGCCCGGGGGCGTTCGTCGACCAGATCGCGAGCATGGCGGGCAACCCGATCGACAAGGGCCGCCTGACGTGGATAGGCAAGACCACCGTCCCGTTGACCTTCGTCCACACCTCCGAACTCGCGGCGTACCTGGCGGCCGCGGTCGACGCCGACGTCGACGACGGTGAGCGCATCGACATCGGCTGGGACCGTCCGGTCAGCATGCGCGAGATGGCCGACCTGATGGGCAACCGGGCCGGAAAGAAGATCAAGGTGTGGGCCATCCCTTCCGCCGTCACCCGCGCCGCAGGAGCCGTCACCGGCCGCTTCATGCCGACGGTTCAGGACATGGCCGCGATGTTCGGCTGGTTCGACAGCGGCCGCTACGTCGCCGACCCCCGTCGGCAGGAGCAGCTGTTCGGCCCCGTCCCCACGGCCGAGGACGCCCTCGCACGGCTCACCGACGAGCTGAGCAAGGCGCAGCATCGGTGACGGCCCGTATCCCCGAACCGCATCGCCTTTGTCTCCCAGACATAGAGATTCGGTTTCGGCAAGGGTCGCGGCGCTCTACAGGAAGAGCCGCCGTTTCTCGGCGGATGCCGGTCAGCACCCGACGACACGGGCGCCGAGGATCGATGCCCAGGGCCTATCCGGAGTCGTAACGACGTGACGGGGAAAGGGTTGAGGGGTGGTCATCGGGCTGGTAGCTTTCAGTCGACCGTGACACCGCCCGAGGAGGTGAGACCCATGAACGCTGTATCCATGTGGGTGCTCCCCCTTCCCATCACGGCCGGCGATTGACGTAGGTGTCGCCGGGAGCGCCTCGCCAAGGCATTCCCGAAAGGCAACACCTATGCATTCTCTGCAGTTCACCGCCGAGTCGTCGTCGAACGGCATGGTCGAACGCGACTTCATCGTCGGCGGCATCCCCGGCGTTCTCTGGTCGCCGGCTTCCGCCGCAGCCAATCGCGCACCCCTGGTCCTGATGGCCCACGGTGGCGGCAACCACAAGAAGCATCCGGCGATGTCCGGCCGCGCCCGTCTCCTCGTGACCGGCTGCGGCTTCCACGTCGCCGTCATCGACGCGCCCGGTCACGGCGACCGGCCGCGCACGACACACGACGAGACGGAAATCGCCGACCTGTTCCGGGCGCGGGCGGCGGGCAAGCCGGAAGGCCCGATCGTCGTGCGCTACAACGCGCACCTGGCGCAGCTCGCCGTGCCTGAGTACCAGGCGACCCTGAACGCCCTCCAGGAACTTCCGGAGATCGGCACCGAAGGGCCGGTCGGCTTCTGGGGCATCAACATGGGCACCGCGATCGGCATACCGTTCGTGGCGATCGAACCCAGGATCACCGCCGCGGTCTTCGGCCAGCACTGGCCCGATGTCCTGGCCGAGAAGGCGAAGCAGATCACCATCCCGATCGAGTTCGACCTGCAGTGGGACGACGAGCACATCTCGCGCGAGGAGGGTCTCGCGCTGTTCGACGCCTTCGCCTCAAAGGAGAAGTCGTTGCACGCGAACTCGGGCAAGCACAAGGAGCTGCCCCGGTTCGAGGCCGACAGCGGGGTCCGGTTCTTCGCCCGGCACTTCGGCCGGCCGATCACCTCGCCGGCCTGATGTGCGTGGTTGCGGCGTCCGGCTTGCCCGCTGGGTGCCGCGACCGCGGCCCCGGGTCCAGAATGGCGGCGAGGTTTCAAGGGAATGTCGTAGGCGGGGCTGTGCACGAACAGATAGCGAGAGGCACCCGATGGCGTCGGTGACCGCGACGCTGTGGAGTCATCGCCCGGGGAGGCCGGGCGAACGAAGTATGGTTTGTGCTATGAACACTCAAATGTTGCAAATCCGCTGCGATTTGTGTGTTGTGGTGAGGTGACCAACACTTCCGGAGACGCGTATCCCCTCGCGGACACGATGACCACCACGATCGCGGCGCAGGACGGCGCGACGGTGCTGACGGTGGCCGGCGAGGTCGATCTGGCGACAGCACCGGCGCTGGAGAATGCGATCGAGGCCATCCTCAGCGGCACACCCGCGGCCCTGATCATCGACCTCACCGCGGTCAGCTTCCTCGCCTCGGCGGGCATGGCGACGCTCGTTGCGGCCCACCAGCGCGCGGGTGCCGCGACCGCGATCGCTGTCGTCGCCGACGGCCCCGCGACCAGCCGTCAGCTGAAGATGACCAGCCTGGACCAGGTGTTCGCGCTACATTCCACCCTGGACGCCGCGCTGGCAGCGTTCCGGCAGAGCTGACCGGAGCCGCTGCGCCGCTGTCATCCCCGGATAGCGGCGCAGCGGCCTTTCTCACACCAACTCGCGCAGCTGCTCGATCAGCTTGATCCGCTCGGCGGGAGTCGCCGCCATCGGGACGACGTTCAAGACCGTCACGCCCGCCTCCTTGAAGGCCGCGACCCGCTCCTTGACGTAGCTCGCAGGGCCGACCAGGGAGATATCACGCACCAGGTCGTCCGGCACGGCCTTCGCGGCCTCGTCCTTCTTGCCCGCCAAGTACAGCTCCTGGATGCGGTCGGCCTCGGCGCCGTAGCCGTACTTCGTGGCCAGCGCGTGGTAGAAGTTCTTGCTCTTGGCGCCCATGCCGCCGACATAGAGCGCCAAATGCGGTTTCACGAACTCGAGCAGGTGTTCCACGTTCTCGCCGATGGCCAGTGTCGGGCCTGCGTACACATCCAGTTGGCCGAGCGCGGGATCGCGCTTGGCCGAGCCCGCTGCCAGCGCATCACCCCACACCTGCTTCGCCCGCTCCGGCAGGAAGAAGATCGGCTGCCAGCCCTCGGCGATCTCGGCGGCCAGCTCCACGTTTTTCGGGCCGAGTGCGGCAAGCAGCACCGGAATGCGTTCCCGTACCGGGTGATTGATCAACTTCAGGGGCTTGCCGAGTCCGGTGCCCTGCCCGGCGGGCAGCGGAATCTGATAGTACTTGCCCTGGTATTCCAGGCGTTCGCGCCGCCAGACCTTCCGGCAGATCTCTACCAGCTCCCTGGTGCGGCCGATCGGCGCGTCGTAAGGCACGCCGTGAAATCCTTCGACCACCTGCGGGCCGGATGCGCCGAGACCGAGCACATAGCGGCCGTCGGAGACGAAGTCCAGGCCCGCCGCGGTCATCGCGGTCAGGCTCGGGGTCCTGGTGTAGATCTGCAGGATGCCCGAGGCCAGCTGCAGGCGCGTGGTCTTGGCCGCCAAGTAGCCGAGCGCGCTCACCGCGTCGAACGAGTACGCCTCGGGGACGAATACGATATCCAGACCAGCCCGTTCGAGATCCGCGACTTCCGCCGCGGCCTCCTTGAAACCGCCCGAGTAGTTGATGCCCAATCCGATCCGCATAGCACTCAACATAACGGCGGCTGACCGGCGCCCACGCACCGGCCACAGGGGAACGTGCGACAGGTGGTGGTATCGGCCGGGGCCGGCAGCGCAACCGAGTAGCGTTTATTCCTGACCATCCCCTCGCCGTAGAACGAAAGGCAACACTCTCGTGTCGCAGCCCAGCACCTCGTCCACGGAAACTGCGTCGTCCTTCGGCAGGGCAAACCTCGCGCAGTACCTGAGCGATCTGGCCGCCAAGATTCCCGCGCCGGGCGGAGGCGCGGTGGCCGCACTGCACGCCGCGCAGGCGGCGGCGCTGGTGGCGATGGTCGCGCGTTACACCACCCGCGCCAAGGACGCCGACAACCGCCCGGTGGTCGATCGCATCATCGAGGCCGCCGATTCCGCCCGCGACCGGGCTCTCGCGCTGGCCGATGCCGACGCCGCCGCGTTCACGGCCGTCGGCGCCGCCTACAAACTGCCGAAAGACACCCCGGAGAACCTCGCCGCCCGCACCGCCGCGATCAATGCCGCGCTCATCGAAGCCGCGCAGGTGCCCGCCGCGGTCGTCGACGAGGCCGACGAGGTGCTGACGCTGGCGGCGGAGTTGTTCCCGATCGGGAACCCGAACGTGGTTACCGACATCGGCGCCGCAGCCGACGCCTGCCGCGCCGCCGCGGCGAGTTCGCAGCTCAACATCGAGATCAACGTGGCGTCGCTGCCCGCGGGCGAGGGCGATCGTTTCGCCACCGTCCTGATTCGCATCGACGAATTGACCGCCCGCGCGGACGCCCTGCACGCCGACGTCGTGCACGCGGTGCGCAGCTAGCGTCAGCTTCGGCGTGGCGCCGGTGGCCGATTCGCCACCGGCGCCCTTGCGTTCCGGCGCTGTCAGGCCGGCGGATTCCAGGGGACCAGCACGATCTTGCCGCGCACCCGGCCGGATTCGCTGATCTGGTGAGCTTTCGCGATCTCCGCGAGCGGCAGCACCTGGTCGATCGTGACGCCCAGATACCCGTGCTCGACCATGGTGGCGATCTCACGCAGCGAGACCCCGGACGGTTCGACATAGAAGCGCTCGTAGCGCGGGTCGTCCTCCGCGTCCGAGCCTTGCGTATCTATCAACCTGCCGTCGGCCCGCAGCACCCGCGCCGAACGGGAACCGTATTCGCCGCCGACAAGGTCCAGCACGATATCCAGGTCGCGCACTGCGGTGCCGAAATCGGTCGCGGTGTAATCGATCAGCTCGTCGGCGCCCAGCCCGCGCAGGTACTCGTGGTTGACGGCGCGCGCGGTGCCGATCACGTACGCGCCGCGATGCTTCGCCATCTGCACCGCGAGATGCCCCACCCCGCCGGCGGCCGCGTGCACAAGGATGCGCTGTTCCACGCCGATCGCGGCCAGCGCCTGCCACGCCGTCAGCGCAGCCGTCGGCAAAGCCGCCGCGTGCACGTGGTCGATGTGGTGCGGCTTCGGCGCCAACGTATGGACCTGGACGACAACATATTCGGCGTTCGCGCCGCCGAACACCATGCCGTATACCGCATCTCCCACACCGAAGCGGTCCACCCCGGGGCCGAGCTCCTCGATGATGCCGGAGACGTCGAAGCCGAGCGTGAGCAGTGGTTCACCGATCCTGTCGAGGAGCCCGGCACGCACCTTCCAGTCGGCCGGGTTGACGCTGGTCGCGGCTACCCGAATCAGCACCTCGCCTGCGCCGGGACGCGGTCGATCGACCTCCTCGATATCGAGTACTTCCGGACCACCGAAGACTTTCTGCGTTATTGCGAGCATATGGCGATTCTGCGGGGGCCTGGTACCTTCTGGAAAGAAGGCACCTTCTCGATACCGAGGTTCCCAATGGATACTGCATTTGGTCGGTCCGATTCTCCGACCCTGGTCGAGAGCTATTTGCACCACTGTCCAGCGCGCGAGGTGCTAGCCGTCCTCGCCGACAAGTGGGTCATTCTGGTGCTGAGCGTGCTGCGCGGCAGCGACGGACCGGTCCGCTTCAACGATCTGCGCCGCCGCCTGGACGGCATCACCCAGAAGATGCTCACCCGCACCCTGCGTAACCTCGAGCGTGAGGGCTTGGTCCGCCGTGCGGTCTATCCCACGGTGCCGCCGCGGGTGGAGTACTCCCTCACCGAGCTCGGCGCGAGCATAGGTGAACTCAGCCACGCCATGGGTGTCTGGGCGGTGCAGCACCAGGACCGAATCCTCGCCGCGCGAGCGGAATTCGACGCGCGGGCGATAACCGCGCCGCAGCCGCTCACGTCCGACCCCTCTCGCTGACCGGCCACCTCGCTCCCCCGTTCCGCTGAAACCGTGCCTGCGGCAGCGCTGGGTTTCCTTCGCGTCCGACCGGGTAGCCGATCAATGTAGGCAGGTCCACCGGGTCACAACTGGACCGTGGACCAGGCTATCGTCGGTCGAGTTGATCACGCGGGCCTAGAATGTTGCTTGCCTACCACACCATTTCGAAGGGGTGGAAGCCATGAGGAGCGCAATTCGGTATTTGTTCCTCGCGACCGTGATCGTGGCACTCGCCGCGTTCGGGTCGGGTGCGGCGACAGCGATGCTGATCGAAACGCCCTCCGCGCAGGCGGTGGCAGCGATCGAACCTTCGAACGGCCAGATGGTGGGCGTCGCTCATCCCGTGACCATTCGTTTCGCCGCTCCCGTCGCGGATCGCGCACGCGCGGAAGAATCCATAGATATCAGAACTACCCAGCCAGTCGCGGGCACATTCGCGTGGACCGACGACCGTGAGGCGATGTGGACGCCGACCGGGTTCCTGCCCGCCAACGCCCGTATCTCTGTCGCAGTCGGTAACGCGCGCACGGACTTCCGAACAAACGCGGGAGTCGTCGGCGACGCGGACATGTCAGCGCACACGTTCACGCTCCGCGTCGGCGGCAATGTCGTGCGGACGATGCCCGCCTCCATGGGTAAGCCGGGCTGGGAGACACCGTCGGGGACGTGGCCGGTGCTGGAGAAGTTCCGTTCGGTGGTGTTCGACTCGCGCACCATCGGCATTCCGCTGAGCTCACCCGAGGGCTACGTCATCAAGGGTGAATTCGCCGAACGCCTCACATGGAGCGGGGTTTTCATTCATTCCGCCCCGTGGTCGGTAGAGCAGCAGGGCAATTCGAACGTCAGCCACGGCTGCATCAACTTGGCGCCAGCTGACGCCGAATGGGTCTACCACGCGATCGGCGTCGGCGACCCGGTGGTCACACACTGGTAACCTCCAGCGCCCTGCGGCAATGTCTCAGCGGTGGCACTAGTCACGCGCTCACCCGACCCCGCCGACCGACGCGCGACCCTGGTCACGCCGACGCGGGCCGCGCCGCACGACCCGCGTAACCGAGACGCGTCGTGCGTCCGCCGAGGAACTGCTCGCGACGCTCTCGACTACGCAGCGCGAAACCATGTGCGACCTGCTCGTCACACTCGACACTCCCGGACGCTGAGTGCACAAGCGAGTACTCGAACCAGGTATCGGGCAGTATTCTCCCATTCGGCTGGACGAACGCGGCGGAGCGCGCCCGGGCCGGTGCGGACAACCTGACTGTGACCTTGATGAAGGTGGGGCGATGGATCGACCGGAGATGAGCGCACGACCGGGCTACAACCGCGGGAATCCTCAGCTCACCGGACATGGTGGGCCGGACAAGTCCTCCACGCGCGACGAGGAGTACCGGGGCGACTGGTCCGCATGGGTCGACAGGCTACCCACCGCACCGCCGCCCGAACCCGAGCACTACGAAGGCGAATTCTCCGGGCTGATCGATCGCTCCCGCCCGCGGCGCACGAAGCGCTGGTGGGCACCACCGCTTCTCGGCACCCTCGCCATCGCCGCTCTGACCTTCGCGGCCTTCACGCAGTTCTGGGGCGGCGGCTCCGACCAGCAGGCGGGGCCGTCCGCGCCGACACAGGCGAACCCGCCCGCGGCACGACCCGGCAACCAGTGTCCGGCAGAGCGAGTCGGCAACCGGATCCAGGGCAACGGCATCGGGGGTTTCGACTCCGGACCGGCCGCGATCTTCGCCTTCCAGCACGCCTACTACGTGTCGCGCTCCGGCGAGCAGGCCCGCGCCACCGCCACCGCCCACGCCGCGGTCCCCACCGCCCACGCCATCCAGGAGGGCATCGACTCCATCCCGGCGGGCACCACCTACTGCCTGGCAATCACCCCCGGCGCGTTCGCGGGTCAGTACGTCGTCGTGATCACGGAACATCGTCCCGGCCACGGCCCGATGGCCTACAACCCGCAGATAGTTTCCACCGCCAAAGAAGGCAACCGCCACCTGATCAACGCGATCAGCCGGGGTTGAATTCCGCCCCGGTCACCCGGCCCGACCAGTATGTCGACCCGGAAGGATCGACGCTTGGCAGCAGCCTCAACTCCTACGTGCGTTTTCCGCGGCAACCACCACGTGGCGCATCAGCAGGGCGGTGGTGACCGGGCCGACACCGCCCGGCACCGGGCTGAGTCCCGCGGCCCTGCCGCGCACCGACTCCGCGTCCACATCGCCGACAATCTTGCCGTCGGGCGCCTCGTTGGTGCCGACGTCGACTACCACCGCGCCGCCGCGGACGTGCTTGCCGGAGACCAGGCCGATGCGACCCGCCGCGGCGACCACGACATCGGCGGTGACGGTGACCGCCGCCAGGTCGGCGGTGCGGGAATGGCACACCGTGACGGTGGCGTCCTCGGCGAGCAACAGTTGGGCGAGCGGCTTCCCGACGATATTGGAGCGGCCGACGACCACGACATGCCGGCCGGCGAGCGGGATGTCGTGATACTTCAGCAGTTCGACCACCGCCTCGGAGGTGGCGGGGACGAAACCGGCGAGTCCCGCCGCAAGCAGGCCGAGTGACAGCGGGCTCACGCCGTCGACATCCTTGGTCGCGACGATCGCGGAGCTCACGTCGTCCAGGGTGACCCCACTGGGGAGGGGGGTCTGCAGCATGATCGCGTCGGTGGCGCCGTCCGTGCCGCGCGCGGCAAGCTCCTGACGGATCGCGTCGGCGCTCGCGTCAGCGCCGAGATCGACGGTGGCGCAGTCGATTCCGAGACGCTCGGCCGATTTGCGCAGCGAGTTCACATACCAGGCGCTGGCGGGGTCGTCGTTCGCCACGATCAGAGCAAGGCGCGGCGCCGCTCCGCGGCCGGTGAGCGCGGCGGCGCGGTCCTTGGTGTCGGCGTTGATGGCGGCGGCGAGTTCCTTGCCGGACAGCGAAACGGTATCCACGTTGACACACCCTATCCCGGTCGCCCTACCTGGTTGCACGCAGTCCACCGGCGCACCCGGTGCGCACCCGCACCGAGAATTAGGCTGAAGAATCCTCCTGGCAATTGCACTAAATCGAAGTCAGGCGTCCGTATTGTGATCTCTGCTTTGCTCCGCTAACCGTCAGCACATACCAATCGGTTTCATCCGCGGAAAGGTGTCGACTGTAGTGAAGACCTCGAGGCATTGGAAATTTCTTGTCGCGACAGCGTTCGCGGCCTGCACCATCACCGGCCTGGCCGGTGTCCCCGCACACGCAGCGCCGGACACCGATGCCCTCTACAACTCCGCCCAGCGCAACTTCACCGACGGCAACGACGCCGCGGGCCGCGCCGACCTACGTACCCTCATCGGGGCCGATCCCAATCACGCCGAAGCGCTGGCCCTGCAAGCGATCTGGTCCGACTACGCGGGCGACCTGCCCGCGCTCGCCGGTGCCTTAGGGCGGCTGCACATCGTCGACCCGGCGATGGCGCAAGGCACCGACAACGTCCTCGGCGCCGTCCGCGCCGCGGTCGGCACTCTGCCCAATCCGCTGCCGGCGCTGGCCGGGCCGCAGACCGGCATCGTCGTCCTCGGTTACGGGCTGCTCCCGGACGGCTCGCTGCGCCCCGAGCTGGAGAACCGGCTGACCGCCGCCTGGTTGCAGTCGCTCGTGGCTCCCGGTTCGCCCATTGTGGTCACCGGCGGCAACCCCCAGAACGGCATCACCGAGGCCGAGGCAATGCGCAACTGGCTGGTCGGCCACGGCGTGCCGCAAGCGCGCATCAACGTGGAGACCCGTGCGAGCTCGACCGTGCAGAACGCCCTGTTCAGCACCAGGATGTTGCGGGATGCGGGCGCGACAAGCGCGATCGTGGTCACCTCGCCCAACCACGTCCGCCGCGCCGTCGCTGATTTCATCGTCGCGGGCACCCGGGTCGTGGGGGCGATGACCTCGCTCGAGCAGCTGGTCTCGCACCTACCGCCGCCCGCCAAGCCGTCTCAGCGCGGCATCTATCTCGACGCCATACGCACTTTCGAGCTGAACGCCGCCCACTGATCTCACGGGGATCCGCACCCGCTCGAGGGTCTGTGCAGGTGCGGGTCCTCCCCGACCGGATGCGCCGAATCTGTTGGCGGAATCACGCGGTTGCACGGCAGGATGGATCGGTGATGTCAGCCGGACGTAGCGATGTGGTCGCTCAACTGCGCGCAGCGGGCTGCGTGTTCGCGGAGGACGAGGCGCGGCTGCTCACCGCGGCCGCCGCGGAGACCGGTGCCGTACTCGAGGTGCTCGTCGCGCAACGTGTTTCCGGTACCCCACTGGAGCATCTACTCGGTTGGGCCGAGTTCCACGGGCTCCGGATCGCCGTGGCCCCGGGCGTCTTCGTGCCACGGCAACGGACCGCATTCCTCGTCGACGAGGCGGTCGACCTGATCCGCGCCGGGCCCGGCCATCCGGTGATCGTCGACCTGTGTTGCGGCTCGGGCGCTTTGGGCACCGCGGTCGCCACCATCATCACCGCCGAGGCACGCCCGGTGACGCTGACGGCGGCCGACATCGATCCGGTCGCGGTCGAGTGCGCCCGCCGAAATCTCGCCCCGCTCGGCGCCCCGGTCTACCAAGGAGACCTCTTCGAACCGCTGCCCGGCGAGCTGCGCGGCTGCATCGACATCCTGCTCTGCAATACCCCGTATGTGCCCTCGGAGATGATCGCACGGATGCCCCCGGAGGCCCGCGACCATGAACCGCGTATCGCCCTCGACGGCGGCCTCGACGGACTCGACATCTTCCGCCGCGTCGTCGCCGAGGCACCCTCCTGGCTCGCCCCGGGCGGGCACCTGCTCGTCGAGTCCAGCGAGCATCAGGCGCCGGTCGCGCTCGCCGTGCTGGCAAGACATGGACTCGCGGGCCGAATCGCGGAGTCCGACGAGCACTACGCGACCGTTGTGATCGGCACCCGCCCCGCCTGACCGACGTCGGCCACGACAGTCAGCGATGGCTGCGAATCACCAGTCGATGGCACCGGACAGCGGGCGCGCCCGCCGGCCAGCACGGTGGGCCCTCGAGTATGCTCCGGCGCTGCCGGGAATCTTTCCCACCGCCCCGTGATCGACGAGCCCACGGCTCAGCGCGGCACAGGGCTGATCGGACGGCTCTCGGCGATCCGCTGTTCCACGCGGTGGATCAGAGCGTGTACACGCGGGTCGCGCGCGAGCTGGTTATCGAGGACCACGTTGATCACGCCGCGGAACAGGGCGTACGGCTCCCACTGCGGCGGCGCGATGGTGCGCGGCGCACGGTGTTCGATGCCGTTCGCAAGGGATTCCGCCGCGTCCCGCACCGTGATCCGCCGGTTCAGCGGCCAGGGCAGCAGCGCGCCGAGATCGGCGCCCAGTTCGTCCTCGTCGAGGGTGCCATGCGTCATCGCGGTGTCGACGATACCGAAATACGCGACGCCGGCGGTGGCCCCGACCGCGGCCAGCTCGACCCGCAATGCCCGGCCGAACTGCTCGACCGCGGCCTTGCTCACCATGTAGGGCGAGCCGCCCATGCCCGGCGCGAACGCCGCGGCGGACGAGACCACCACGACGTGCCCCTTGGCGGCGATGATGTCGTCCAGCGCCGGGTGCACCGTGTTGAACACGCCGGTCACGTTGATGCCGATGACGCGATCGAAATCACCGGGGTTCATCGTCCGGATCGTCGCAGGCTGGGGCACCACCCCCGCGTTGGCCACCACCACATCGATCCGGCCGAATCGGGCACGCACCCTGGACATCGCCTCGCGCATGCCGATTCGATCGGACACGTCCGCACGCACGACCACCGCACGCTCCCCCATCGAGCGTCCGACCGCCGCGGCGGCGGCTTGGTCGATGTCGATCAGTGCCAGCGAAGCGCCCGTGGCGTAGAGCTTTTCGGCGAGGGCGCGGCCGATGCCGGTGCCCGCACCGGTGATCACGACCACCCGGCCCCGCACGTCCAGTGTTTCCGCGGCGAACGGGACGGGAAGCGGCAGCACCTGACGCAGCAGGCTCATGACGCTCACCGGGCCCGCACCTCGTAGGACTCCGGATCGAACCGGCTTGTGCGCCGCCGATATTCGAAGCTCCAGTTCGGATATAGCCCGGCGTTGCCACCGTCGGCCGTCTGGTAGTAGCTGCGGCAGCCGCCGGTGAGCCAGGCGGTGTCGCGGCTGCGTTCGCTCACTTCGTCGAGGAAGGCCCGCTGGACCTCCTCACGCACATCGATCCGGTGAATGTTCTGCGCGCGCATGGTGGTCACCGCATCGACGATATAGCGAACCTGCGCCTCGATCATATAAATCGCGGACTGATTGCCCGCCGCACCGAACGGCCCGAGCGTACAGAAGAAGTTCGGGAATCCCGCGAGCGTCGCGCCGAGGTAGCTGCTCGGACGTTCTCGGTATCGGTCGCCGATCGAGCGGCCGTCGGTGCCGTGCACGCGGTCGAAAACCGCGGGCGGCACGCCGAAGCCAGTGCCCCAGATGATGGTGTCCACCTCGTGCTCGACACCGTCGGCGCTGAGGATCGAGTTGGCACGGATCTCCTCGATACCCTCGGTCACCACCTCGACATTCGGTTTGGTCAGGGCCGGATAGTAGGCGTCGGAAAAGATCGCGCGCTTGCACCCGATCACGTAGTCGGGGGTGAGTTTGCGACGCAGAGCGGGGTCGCGGACCTGGCGCAGCAGCTGCAGCTTCGCCACCGCCTCATACGGGTGCCGAAATCGCTTGTCCACGAAGCCGACCAGGCCGAACCCCTCTATGCCGGTGTAGTAGAGGCCGCGCAGCGCCTTGCCGAGCGCAGGGACACGGCGTAGCAGCGCCCGTTCGGCGGACAGCGTACGCCGATCCAGCCGCGAGACGATCCACGGCGCCGAACGCTGGAATACGGTCAGCCTGCCGACTCTCGGCTGGATCTCCGGGATGAACTGCACCGCCGATGCGCCGGTGCCGATCACCGCGACCCGCTCGCCGGTGAGATCGTGCTCGTGATCCCAGTGCAGTGAGTGGAACTGTGTTCCTTCGAAAGTCTCCGCGCCCGGCAGCCGAGGAACCTGCGCCTCGCTGAACGGTCCCACCGCCGACACCAGCACGTCGGCCGTCAGTTCGCCCCGGGTGGTGCGCACCCGCCACCTACTCGCCGCGTCGTCCCAGCGCGCCTCCAGCAGTTCGGTGCCGAACCGCATATGCCGCACCACCTCGTGTCGAACGGCGACCGACCGGATGTAGGCCAAGATCTCCTGCTGGGTGCCGTAGGTGCGCGACCAGTCCGGGTTGGGGGCGAAGGAGTACGAGTACAGCTGCGACGGTACGTCGCAGGCGCAGCCGGGATAGGTGTTCGCCCGCCAGGTCCCACCGAGGTCGTCGGCGCGTTCGAGCACCACGAAGTCGTCGATTCCCGCGGCGCGCAGCGACACCGCCAGCCCCACTCCGGCGATGCCCGCACCGATCACCGCGATCGGGACGTGTCGCGCATCCGCAAGCACAGTCATGTCTTCCTCTCCCACGCGGGCACCGTTACCCGCCGAACTCACAGGTCCAGTTCGAGTTGGCTGCCGCGCGACCGGGATACGCAAGTCAGCATCGCGTGCTCGCGTTCGGCGTCGGGCAGCAGGCGGTCCCGGTGCTCCACCACGCCCGCGCGCACCCTGGTCTTGCAGGTGCCGCAGAAACCCTGCTGGCAGGAGTACGCGACACCCGGCAGCACCCGGCGGATCGCCGCGAGCGCGGACTCGTCGGCGGCCACCTCCACATCGAATCCACTGCGGTGCAGACGGATACGGAACGGCTCGCCGTCCCGTACGGGCAGCGGCGAGAACCGCTCGGTGTGCAGCGAGACCGTCGGGTCGTGCAGGGCGAGCACCGCTCGCGCGGCCGCTGCCAGCGGAGGCGGCCCGCAGACATACACCGCGGCACCGGTCGGTGCCTGCTCGAAGATCATCCTGGCGTCCGGGGCGCCGAACTCGTCGTCCGGCCGTACCACCACGTCACCGCCGGTGCACTCGGCGAGCTCGTACAGAAACGGCATCCGCGACCTGGCGCGGCCCAGATACATCAGCCGCCAGGGCACCCCGGCGCGTTCGGCTGCGGCGACCATCGGCAGGATCGGCGTGATCCCGATACCGCCCGCGACGAACAGATAGCAGGGCGCTTCGACGAAGGCGAAGGCGTTGCGCGGCCCCCGCACACGGAGTCGGTCACCCGCTCGCAGCCGCCGGTGGATCTCCACGGAGCCGCCCTCCCCGCCGGCGATGAGACGCACCGCGATCCGGTATGAGCGGCGGTCGTCCGGGTCGCCGGTGAGCGAGTACTGCCGCTGGCGACCCGACGGCAGGAAGACGTCGAGATGCGCGCCGGGCGTCCAAGCGGGCAGCGGCGTCCCGTCCGGGTCGCGCAGCGTCAGGCTGACCACCTCGTCGGCCTCCTGCTCGATCCGTTCGACGACCACTTCGAAGTCGTAGCCGATGTGCCGCACGGGGTGCGGTCGCGACAGCAGCTGCGCGGCGTCGCCTTCGACAAAGATTCGCTTGTACACGTCGGCCGCCGAACCGATCAGCCGCAGCGCGGCGCCGGGGCGGAACCGCTCGCTGACGGCCGTCATGCGTCCGACGCCCGTGCCGCGGGCGATTGTGCGAGGTAGCGCAGTGCGTTGTCCATCGGGCCCAGCTGCGACGGGTGGAAGCCCGGCCGCAGGTAACGCGGGATTTCGGTGAAGAAGGTAGTGAGGCTGGGCACCACACCCCGGACCGACGCGCTGGCCAGCTGTAGCGGCCAGAAGCGCCCCTTGTTCCTGGACGGATCCTTGGAGAACAAGTAGCCGCCCGAGATGACGAATAGAACGAGCAATCCCGAACTGGCGATGAGCGCCTGCCGCGCCTTGCGCGCGTAGCCGCCGTCGACGTACATGTACGCGTCGTAGACCACGTTGCGGTGCTCGACCTCCTCGGCGCCGTGCCAGCGGATGAGGTCCAGCATCGCCGGGTGCATGCCCTTGGCATCCAGTTTGTCGTTGGTCAGCAACCATTCGCCGATCACGGCGGTGTAGTGCTCCATGCCGGCGAACAGCGCCAGCCGCTCGCACAGCCACTCGTGCTTGGCCCGACCGGTCAGCCCGTGGTCGCCGAGCACCCGGTCGATCAGCCACGCGACCCGCTCGACCATCGGGCCGACCTCGAGACCGAGCCGTTCCAGCTGCCGCCGCGCCTTCTCATGCGAGTTCGCGTGCATGGACTCCTGGCCGATGAAACCGCGGACTTCCTCGCGTAGTCGCTCGTCGTCGATCAGCGGTAGCGCTTCGGCGAGCGCCTGCGCCATCGCGCGTTCGCCTTCCGGTAGCACCAAGTGCATCACGTTGATGATGTGCGTGGCCATCGCCTCGCCGGGGATGTAATGCATCGGCACCGTGGTGAAATCGAAGTCGACGGCGCGCGCGTTGATCGCGTGTGCCTGGTCGACGTAGGCGTCAGGCCCCATATCACACCCCTCGTCAATGGTCGTCGTTCTCGCAATCTATTGGTGACATCACATGCTGTCAACATCACATGATGTCAATTCAGTAGCTATGAGAGGATGACGCCATGGTCGAAGCGGACGGATCGGTTCCGGGTATGCGTCACTGGCGCGGACGCTCGCCCGCCGATCGGGTCGCTGCCCGGCGGGAACAGTTGATCGAAGCGTGCATGGAGTTGATGGCCACGGTCGGCGCCGCGGAGACCTCGATGCGCGGCGTGTGCAGGCAGGCCGGGCTGACAGAGCGCTATTTCTACGAGAGCTTTCCGAACCTGGACGCGCTGCTGACCACCGTGCTCGACACCGTGGTCCTCGGCGCACGCGACCGGCTGCTCGAGGAGCTATCCCATGCGCCGGTCGAACGCGACGCGATGTTCCGCCACATGGTCGGCGTCTTCACCGACTACCTGGTCGAGGACCGCCGCCGCGGCCGGATCATGTTCGTGGAATCTCAGGCCACGCCGGTGCTGATGCCGCACGCCCACGAGCTCATCGGACTGTTCACCGCGCCGATCGCACTGATCATCGGTGCGAGCGACTCGGTGCCCGACGAGTTCGACAACGCGCTCAACGCCAGTGCCATCTTCGGCGCCCTGGCCTACCTCTACCCACCGTGGTTGGACGGCGAGATAGCCGTCCCGCGAAAACGTTTCGACGAGCACGCCGCGAATGTCATCGAACGGATCGCCACGGCGCGCTCCACGTTGGACACCGAGGCCTAGTCCCTCGTTCGGACCAGCTCGGATCGCCACGCGCTCGACCTTGCCTGCACAGTCGAGATCCTCCGGCGAGAACTGGGGATGCACGATCGGCCCGGCGAACCGCTCGATACGGCGAACTCGGTTGGCCAGCCCTCTCCCTAGCGATAGCAGCCGGAGCACGAGACCAGGAATCCCGCGGTGAGCGTGACGATTTCGCCGGTGTCGGCGCGCGCCGCCGACGTCGGATTCGGCAGCGAGGAAGACGCGATGCCGGCGGTATGCGGTTCCGGCCAGCGCTTTCGGCGTCGACCTCCGCGGAAGATGCCCACCCAGGGCCGAGACCGGCAAGGTCGCCGGGCGATCGCGGTCAACTCGGGTGGGCGCCAGGACGGTCTGCATGTAGTAGCTCATGAACAGGTAGAAGCCGAACATCGCCAGGAACATCAGCGTGATGGATACGACGGCAGCGCCACGAACTCGGTGCAGCAGAATGTGCATCGGGCCGCGATCTCGACTTGCAGCGAATACTGCCTGAGGTCGTCTTCCCGATAGTTCATGCCGTTGGACCAAGTGCGGCGTTGACTCTGTATGTAACGATCACTACATTGGCGGTATGTCTAGAAGTTCCGCCGCACCGTCAGGCCGGAGTGGTGTGCAGTCCAGAGACCAGCTACTCGATGTAGCGGAACAGCTGATGAGCGAGAAAGGCTATGCGGGCACGCCTGTGTCGGCCATCTGCAAGGCAGCCGGTGTGGCGCCGACTTCGTTGTACTGGCACTTTGGCAGCAAAGAAGGGTTACTGGCGTCGGTAATGGAACGTGGCGCTGCCCGCTGGTTCGCCGCCTTGCCGCGCTGGAGTGAGCTGACCGGCGATCATCAGCAGCGTGCGGCGACAGTCCAGCGACTTGGCGCCGCGGCCGTCGGCGAGCATCCGCTTTTCCTGCGCCTGTTCTACCTCCTGGCGCTGGAGGCCGGCGCGGACGAGGTTGCGGGTGATTTCGTTCGGCGGGTGCGTGAGCGCGCCAAGAATTACTTCTCCGAGGGCATCGCTGGTTTGCTCGGCGATCTTGCCGCACCAGAGATCGCATGCGATGCGGCAGTCGAGTTGGCGCGGTTCGCGGTCGCCTTTTCCGACGGTTGTTTTTTCGCCAGCCAACTCGAACCCGACGAGGTCGACCTACACCAGATGTACAGCGACCTCCTGACGGCACTGCTCGCCCTGGCGCCCGCCGCACTCGACCGCGCACGGAAAGCGAAAACCGTATCAGCACAGGAGAGCCGATGACCGCACGCACCGTACTGATCACCGGCGGCACCGGCAGTTTGGGCTACCGCGCCGCCGAAGCAATCCTTCGGGCTGATCGAGGCTGGTGCGTGGTCATTACCGGCCGTAATGCCGCGACGGTCGAAGACACTGCTCGCCGACTCGGATCCGACGCCATCGGTCTGCAACTCGACCTCGCCTCGCTCGAGACCGTTCGCGAATTCGCCGACAAATTCTCGACGAACGGGCTGCCACCACTGCATGCGATTGTCTGTAATGCCGGAATTCAAATCGTGTCCGGCACAAGATCGACTGTCGACGGTTTCGAAGAGACATTCGCTGTCAACCACCTCGCACACCTGCTGCTCGTGCGCAGGCTATTACCGCGAATGGCCACGCCCGGTCGGGTGGTGTTTGTCGCGAGTGATACCCATGATCCCACCAAACCTACCGGCATGCCCGCACCCGCGTACACCACAGCGGCCGACCTTGCCCATCCGACTGCGACTGACCCCGAGGGCACCGGCCCGTCGGGGCGACGCCGATATACCACGTCCAAACTTTGCAACGTCCTCACCGCCTACGAACTCGCCCGGCAACTCGATACCGGACCGTATCCAGCGATCACGAGCAACGCCTTCGATCCCGGCTTGATGCCCGGCACCGGCCTGGGTCGGGACTATCACGGCATCCAAGGATGGGCTTGGCGAAACCTGCTCCCCAGCCTCACCGTGGTCCCCGGCCTGAACATACACACACCACGCCGCTCCGCAACAGCGCTGGCACGACTCATCCTGGACCCTGAGCTCGAAGGAATCACCGGCGGCTACTTCTCCGGTCGACGCCGAATCGCGTCCTCTGCGGACTCCTACGACCGAAAGAAGGCAACCGACCTGTGGACTACGAGCAACAAGCTCGTAGGGCAGTCCGCCACTCTGGCGTGAACTGATGCGGCATGGCAAGTCATCAGTTCGAACCGAGGCACCACGCACCGGGTGAATTCGACGAAAGTCAATGAGGGAAAAGGCGTTCGGGCAGACCTGGTCGCGAAAGGGCCCTTCGGTGTTTCCGTTGCGCGCATGCGAGACTCGTCACGATGCTCACCTACTTTCAAGCGGCTGTCATCGGCGCGGTGCAGGGTGTCACCGAACTTTTCCCGATCTCGAGCCTCGGGCACTCCGTGTTGGTTGCCGCATGGCTCGGCGACGATTGGAGGAAGTTGGCCGTCCAGAGCGAGTCCATCACGGGCACACCGTATCTGGCGTTCGTGGTCGCGTTGCATGTGGCGACGGCAATGGCGCTGCTCGGCTACTACTGGCGCGACTGGTGTGCCATCGGCGCCGGTTTCATCACCACGCTGCGGACCAGGCGCCTCGACACTGTTCCCCAGCGGCTCGCGTGGCTGATCGTGATCGCCACCGTCCCGGTCGGTGTGCTCGGGCCGTTGCTGGAACATCCGCTGCACGCGCTGTTCGCGGCGCCGACATACGCCAGCATTTTCCTGACCCTGAACGGTGTCGTGCTGATCGTCGGTGAGGGACTGCGCCGACGCAACGAGCCGTCACTGGCGGAATACGGGCGACGGTTCGCCCGACGGGAGGCACGCGAATGCGTTCTCCGCGCCGAAGCCGAAACGGGCCGCCAATCCGACCGGCCACTGGCCGCCCTCGGGGCCGTGGATGCCATCGGCATCGGGTTCGCCCAAGTCGGCGCGCTGCTGACCGGCTTCAGCCGGGCGGGTCTGACCATGGTCGGCGGTTTGTGGCGTGGTCTCGAACGCGAGCACGCCGCCAAATTCGCCTTCCTGCTTGCCACTCCGGCGATCCTGGGCGCGGGGGTACTGGAAATACCGGAACTGGTCGGGCCGAAGACCGACGGCATCCGAGGACCGGTGCTGGTCGGCGCCATCGTCTCCGGGGTGTCGTCGTGGCTGGCAGTGCGGTTCCTGGAGCGATACTTCCACACCCGCACGCTGCTGCCGTTCGCGGTTTACTGCCTGGTCGCCGGGCTGCTCTCGATTGTCCGATTCAGCTGAGGTCTCGTCCGGTGCAGGCCGAACCCGACCATTGCGTGGCACGGCGCGCAACGGGGCGCGGCCGCTTCCACTGGCATCGCCTTTCGACTCCCGACTGATGCCGCGCCGCGAAATTGATGTCACGCCGTACTCACCCTCGAACTATGCGCGCTCACGCCGAGCAGGATGGCGCGCGAGCCGAGCGTCAGTCACTGCGCAGTCGACCGAGGCTGACACCGAGACCGAGGCGGGCTACCGCTGCGGCGGGCTAGGGTGGTCGTGTTCGGATACTTCCGCTTGCTGACCAGGAGAATATCGTGGGGCTGAAAACGGGGCTGGGGCGCGTCGCGCGAGGATTCAATACCGGGGTGGTCGCCCTCCTCGAGGTTCCGGTGCTCGGGCCTTTGATGGGCAAGGGGTTCGTGGTAATCACGTATGTGGGGCGGCGGTCCGGGCGGACATTCAGCACGCCCGTGAACTACCGGCGAAAGGGCAACGAGCTCCTCATCGGAGTCGCCCTGCCGGACACAAAGAGCTGGTGGCGAAACTTCCTCGATGAGGGCGGTCCGATCACGCTGCATTTGAATGGTGCCGATCGGCGCGGACATGCCGTGGCACGACGCGACGAACGCGGCCGTGTCATGGTGAAAGTGCGGCTCGACGAGGCGAGCTGACCCGAATTCCCGCCCTGGCAGCAGTATACGAGTTCACCCAGCTCACCTCGGCAATGTCGATATCGTGCGGCCATTGTTGCCGAGGTGGTGCGCTGCCCGACGAAACCACGGGATCACCTCACCTTTCCCCGATGTATCTCCGTGATCCGCGCATATCTCCGGTTGCAGGGCTCGCTGATCTCATTCTCCCGCCGTCGCACACGTTCTCGCAATTGCGTACGATCGCTGCGCGCTCGGACGTGGCGGCGTCCGCTCGGTAGCGGGGAGGTGACCCGCCCGGACGACGTAACAATGCCGGGCGGGTCACGCATTTCAGGAACAACACCACTGCGAGGCGTGCGTTGGCGATCGGTCGTGGAATGCAGGGTCGCACATACCAATCGAGCCCCGGACCGATTCGTGTCGGTTCGGGGCTCGTTCGGGGGTATTCGCGCCTACCAACCGATCGCTCAATGGTTGACAAGACGAATGTACCTCTGAGCATAGAGAATTGCCGAATCGGTGCAGCCATCTGCTCTTCGCCTCGGCCGGGCAATAAACCAGGCCGACGCCTCGGAATCAGCGACGTGTTCTGCCGACAGCCGCGGATTCAGCGAAAATCGAAATGCGTTCCGGCGCCTGCAAGTACTCGTCGATCTGTCACGCGGCAGCGTCCAGCTGCGCGGGGACGGCGAGCATCCCGGGCTGATCCGGGTGACGAGCACGGCGTCGCGGCTTCGATGGGATTGGGGACCCGGGCGGGCGCGCGGGCATCGTGGCGAGCAACAGCATCGCGAAGGTGCTTCCGTCATCGAGCGCCCGGTCCCCCATCCCGGCGCGACAGTCCACTGGCGCGCAGCACTCGACGCGCGATGCCCGCACGGACCGAATCGTCGGTCCCGATGATCCGCACATGGCGGCGGGCACGGGTGATCGCGGTGTAGAGCAGTTCCCTGGTGAGCAAGGTCGATTCAGGCTCTGGCAGCACGACCGAGACGGTGTCGTACTGGCTGCCCTGGCTGCGGTGGATGGTCATCGCGAACACTGTCACCACCGCGGGAAACTGCGTGGGGTGGACCAGGTATGGTTCACTGCCGCGTTGCAGTGCCGCACGGAGCGAACCGTCAGGCATCCGAACGACGACGCCGGTGTCGCCGTTGTAGATGCGGGCCTCGTGATCGTTCGCGGTGACCAGCAACGGCTGGCCGGGATACCACGGCGCCTGATGCGAGTCGGGCCCCGCTCCCGCGGCGGCGGCCCACTCGGCGGCCATTCCGTCCCAGCGTTCGACGCCGAAGGGGCCCTGCCGGTGGGCACACAGCAACCGGTGCGATTCGAGGGCGGTGAGCGCGCCGGCTGCGTCCCCGTCGAGCGCCGCGGCCGTGACCGCGTGAGCGGCCCGCGCGACGTCGGCACGGACCGCGGCCATGTCGTCGGACGCGCTCAGCGACAGTTCGGTACCGCCCGCACGCAACAGTCCGAGCGCGGTGTCGGCGTCGCCGGCCCGTACGGCGACGGCGAGATCCGCGATCCGGCCGCCGAACCTTCGTCCGCGGGTCAACCGGACGATGCCGCCACGCAGACGGATCCGCTCCAGCGCGGTCAATCCTTCCGGATGAGCTTCGGGCGTAGCCGATTCCAGGCCGATGACCTCGTCGAGCACCGGGTTCCGGGCGCCCGCGACAGGTCCGGCGACCAGGTCGGCGAGCACCGCGCCCGCGTCGACCGAGGCGAGCTGGTCCGGGTCGCCGACCAGGACCAGTCGGGTGTCGGGGCGCAGCGCGGCCAGCAGCCTGCTCATCATGGTCAGCGAAACCATCGATGTCTCGTCCACGACGATCACGTCGTACGGCAGCCGGTTGAACTCGTGGTGCTTGAACCGGGTGGTGCGACCGCGCTGCCAACCGAGCAGCCGGTGCAGGGTGGCGGCGGTGAGCTCGGGCAGCCCGAGCGATTCGGCCTGCTCACGCACGGATTCCTGCAGTCGAGCCGCCGCCTTGCCGGTCGGGGCGGCCAGCGCGATGCGCAGGGCAGGCAACTTCGGGGTGGCCTTGCGATGTGCGTCCAGCAACGCGATGATCCGCGCGATGGTGTGGGTCTTGCCGGTGCCGGGACCCCCCGCGACCACGGTGGTCCAATGCGTCGCGGCCAGCGCGGCCGCCAGACGCTGGCGGTCGAGCGTCGCACCGGTCGGCGTCTCGAACAAACGGTCCAGTTCGCGGCGCACGATCTCCTGATCGACCACCGGATGATTGCCGGACCGTTCGGTGAGCACCCGACGGATGGTCTGCTCCTGTTGGTAATAACGATCCAGGTAGAGCAGTGGCCCGGAATCGTCCGCGCTTTGCGATTCGACCAGTCGCAACGGCCGCAGCGGCCCCGCCGGTCCGCCGCGCACCAGCGGGCTGACCCGCAGCGCGGCCACCACCGCGGCGATGTCCGGCCACGGCAGCGTCGCCGGATCGATTCCAGCGTCCCAGGTTTCGTCGGCGTCGACGCCGATCTCCCGCATCCGATGCAGCTCGAGGCACACCGACCCGGACCGCACCGCGCGCACGGCCAGCGCCGCGACGAACAGCACCTGCTCGGACGGCTCCCCGCCCAACCTGCCCAACCTGAGCGCGACATGCACGTCGGCGGCCGACAACACGCCAGCCTCGTTGAACGTGCGCAACAGCCCGGTTCCCCGCTGCGCCAGCTGAATCGAGGTCATCGCCCGTCCTCTCCTGCCAGCAACGCCGACAGCGCGACGATCAAATCGACGGGCGGGTTCCAGTCGAAGACACCACAACCCGCGGGCGTTCGCGGGCCGATCATGCCGCGCACGAACAGGTATCGCGCGCCGCCGAGGTGGCGGGCCGGGTCGTAGCCTGGCAGTCGCCAGCGCAGATACCGATGCAGGGCAACGGAATACAACAGCGCCTGCAGCGGATAGTGGGACCGCAGCATCTCGCCGGCCATGCGATCGCGGGTGTAGTGCGCGACGGTGAGGTCTCCGGTGCCGAGCCGATTGGTCTTGTAGTCGACGATGACGAAGCGCGGGTCCGTGCCGTCCGTGACGCGCAGGACGGCGTCGATGCTGCCGGTCAGATACCCGCGCAGCGGAATGTCCTCCAGCGCCGCCAGATGGTCCGCGTATTCGAACAGGTCGTCGTCCGGCGGCAAGTGGGCGCGCACCAGGTCGGCGATCCGCCGCAGCGTCGCCGCGGCGCCGCCGGGCCGGTCGCCGCCCGCCAGCGGCAGTTCGAACTCCAGCTCGTTGAGCCGGTCGCGGCAGGGAATGTCAGCGAGACAGCCGCGATCGAGCGGAGTGCGCAGCACGGCGAGCAGCGCAGTGGCGAGCAGCTCCGGGTCCGCCTCGGCCATCAGTTCGGTCACGGCCTCGCGGCACCGGTCGCGCACCTCGGTGTCGAGGTCCGCGGTGTCGGTGTCGATGCGCTCCAGCACGCCGTGCACGAGGGTGCCGAACTCCGCGCCATACGGCAGCGCGTTCATCAACGAGGCGATGCCCGCCTGCTCAGGCTTGGATTCGGCGACCAGCGGGGTGCCGGTGGGCTCATCGGCGACGCCTATGGCTTCCTCGGGTTCGCTGTCGACCTCCGGCGCGGCGGGTCCGTGCGCGGAGGCGGTCAGTGCCGAATACGAGGTGCGCCGCCACTGCTGGTCCAAGGCTCGGTCGAACCGGGCGACCGCCAGCTCGCCGGTTGCGGGCTCGGTGCGAACTCGCCGGATCGCGACATCGTCGGCACCGGCCACCGCCGTGACCGCGATCGCCTCCGGCGCGCTCGCCGCCCATGCCGAAAGGGTTGACGCCGCAACGGTATCCGCCGGGACCGCGGCGCGGGCAGGCACCGCGGCGCCGCCCTCTGGCCGCCCGAACACCATCCGGTGCAGCGGAGAGGCCGCTGTGCTGATCGCGGGCGCCCACCAGGCGACGATCTGGCACATGGCCCTGGTCAGCGCGACGTACAGCAGCCGAAGCTCCTCCCCCGCCTCCTCGGATTCGCAGCGCCCTTTGCGTTCGGCGTATCCCGGGGCGTCCGGACCACCCACGTCGAGTACGCGCGCACCATCGTCGGCGTGGAACAGCAGCGTCGCCGGATACGGGTTCTTCGCGCTGTCCCATGCGAAAGGCACATAGACGACGGGGAACTCGAGCCCTTTACTGGCGTGCACGGTCGCGATCTGCACGGCAGCGGCGTCGCGGTCGAGCCTGCGACTGCGATCGGCCACGGCGCCGGAGGCGGGATCACGCACCCGGTCGGCCAGCCACCTGGTCAGCGCGGTCAGCCCGAGTCCCTCGGTGACCGCGACCTGATCGAGCAGCTGCGCGAGGTGGCGCAGGTCGGTGAGCTGGCGTTCCCCGTTCTCGATGGCGAGCAGCCGCTGCGCGAGACGCGCTTCGGCGGAGAGCTTCTCGAAGACGGCGGCGAAACCCGCACGGGCGAACAACCGCGCCGCGTCTCGCAGTTGTGCGCTGATCCGACCGACCAGGTCGGCGCCACCACTGTCGATCTCGGCCGCCGTGACACCGAGCAGCGGCGTGCACGCGGCAAGCCGCACCCGGTCGCCGCGGTGCGGCTGTTCCAGCGCCCGCAGCAGCCATAGCCAGTCGGTCGCGCCGCTGGTCGCGAAGACGCTGGTGCCGCCGGCGAGCACGGAAGCGACACCGACCCGGTCCAGCGCGGCGCGCACCACATCGACCTGTGACCGGGTCCGCACCAGGACCGCGATATCGCCGGGCCCTACCGGCGTGCGCACCGCGGGGCCGGGCGTCCGGAGCCCGCTGGCATCGGCGGCGACAACAGGTTCAGCTTTCGCGTCGAGCAGGACACCGGATTCGAGTAGGCGGACGATGTCGGCGGCCAGATCGGCGGCAACCTCGGCCCGCATCCTGCCCACTGTCGGGAAGCCGGACTTGTTCAGCGGACCCGCGCCGGTCCGCGGCAGGCACCGCACCCGCATCGGGGTGGTCAGCTCCCCGGGGCCGGACAGACGCGACCACGGCCTGGTCGCGGCGACCGGGTGCACAGTGATCTCCGGGTGTCCCAAAGCCGCGCCGCCGTGCAGGTGGTCCAGCGCGGCAAGCAGCCCTGCGTCACTGCGCCAGTTGGTGGTGAGTTCCATACGAGTGTCGGCGTGCGCGACCGCGTCCAGGTAGCTGAGTACCTCGGCGCCGCGGAAAGCGTAGATCGCCTGCTTCGGGTCGCCGACCAGCACCAGAGTGGCGTGCCCATGGAAGGACCTGCGCAGGATGTCCCACTGCAGCGGGTCGGTGTCCTGGAACTCGTCGACGAGGGCGACTCGGTACCGCGCGCGGATGCGGCGGCAAGCGCGCGGGCCGTGCTCGGGATCGGCGAGCACGTCGTGCAGCAAGACCAGCAGGTCGTCGAAGTCGCGCAGGCCGGCCAGTCGTTTGCGACGCTCGGTCTCCGCGCGCACCGCGCGCGCGAATGCCACCCGCTCACCCGCCGCGGACTCGTCGTCCGGAACGAGCACCGCGTGCCGGTCCCGCACCGCCGCCAAAGCCAGGGTGCGCGCCTCTTTCAGAGAGAACCGCGGTTCGGCGCGGGCGTAGCGGTTGAGGTACAGATCGTCGGCGACAGTGCCGACGAGATCGTCCACGGTCTCCACCAGCCGAGAGCCGGGATCGTGTTCTCCCGCGAGACCTAGTTCGTCGAGCATGCGCTGGCAGAAGCTGTGGGTGGTGGCGATGGTGCCCGCGTCGAAATCCGAAAGCGCTGTCAGCAACCGGCGCCGCCGCAGCCGCACCTCGTCGTCGTCGGCTCGCGCCAGATATCGAACCAAGTCGTCGGCGTGTGCTCGCGCCGAGTCCGGATCCGTCAGCCCCGCCGCGACGGCGACGAACCGGTCACGCGTGCGTTCCCGCAGCTCCTGTGTCGCCGCCCGGCTGAACGTCACAAGCAGCAGCTGCGACACGTCGATGCCGGCTTCGGCGACGTACCGTACGGCCAGACCCACGATGGCGTGCGTCTTGCCGGTGCCCGCGCTGGCCTCCAGCACGGTCGTTCCCGTCGGCAGCGGACCATACAGCTGGAACGGATCGGTGGAGTCGAATCCGGGCGCGGCGAGTTCGGCAGGCCGGGCCGTGCCGAACGGATGGTCACGGACCGCGCCGTGGCCGTTCACGGCTGCCCCTGGCTTTCCGCGCCGAGCAGCGGAGCCCACATCCGTCGTGCCAGCGCGCCGAAGCGGGTGGCCTCGCCGGGCTCCCCCACGGGAGCGGGCGCGGCCATCAGGTCGTCGAGGCGCGGATCCGGACCCCACACGTAGCGCAGGTGGCGGTCGGTGTGATCGCCGAACGGGCCGGGACCGTTGGGGCCGCCGTCGAATTCGCGTACGGCCGCGGCAACGGCGTCGTGGATGCTCGCGCCACGGAAGCGGCGTTCGGCATAGACCGCGGTGGCGGCGGGCGCGATGGGCAGCGGCTCGGTCAGTCCCAGTTCACGCATGGTGACAAGCTCCCGCAGGATCTCCCTGGCTACGGGCGCATCGGGTGCGGTGAGCTCGCAACGCCATGTCGGGCGGCCGAATCGGCCGCGGCCGGTGCTCACCGCACGCCAGGACCGATCCTCGGTGACGGTGAGGGCGAGAAGCGAAACCCACGCACCGATGCGATGTTTCGGGGCCAGGCGGGAGAAGGTTGTACGGACCAGGGTGTCACCGCGCACCTCGGGCACAGTGCCGGTGAGCCTGCGGCCGTTGCCCAGATCCACCACCACGTCCACGGCTCGCGGAGTACCCGCGTAGTCGGCCTGCGAGGCGCGGACCAGCCGGTCTACGGTGTGCTCGACCTCGTCGAGAACGGCGGCGCCGAAGCCGAAGGGCGGCAGCGTACCGCGCCGCCACTCCGCCGCGCGCAACCCGGCCGGATCGGCGCCGGTCAGACGGGCCGCTAGGAGGCGCTCGCCCAGCTCCCACTTCGCCAAGCCGTCGAGTTCGATGGGCAGCCGGTCGGCGATGTCCTCCTCGTGCTCAGGGACCCGCAGGCCGAGCCGCTGCCAGAGGAACGCGCGCACCGGATGCTCGACGAAAGCGATCAGATCGGCCAGTGCGACATCCGCCGCCTCCGGCGCGGGCAGCGGTGTCGCGAGGAATGGGGGGCGCGCTTGCGCGGGCCGGTCGGCCGCGTGCGCAGCGGCCAGCGCCACGGTGTCGAAGCTGAACGGCCGCTCGGCACGGAAATTGCGAAGGTCGAACGGCTGCAACGGATGCCGGGTGACGACCGCGCTCATCGCCGCGGCGCCCACATGGGCCCGCAGCGCGTCCAGCAGCTCGGCGACCGGGATCGCGGGCGGGCGGTGTGCACCGCTGACCGGGTCCGCGCCGGTGTGGAGCACCAGCAGCGTGTCGCGCGCCGCGAGGACCGCATCCAGCAGCAGTTGCCGGTCCTCGCTGCGCGGATCCCGCTCCCCGAGCAGCGGTTCCCGGGCGAGCACGTCGTCGCCGACGACACCGCCCGCGCGCGGGAACACGTCGTCGTCCAGTCCGAGCAGCACCACCACCCGGTGCGGCACCGACCGCATCGGTACCATCGTGCACACGGTCAGCTCGCCGGTACGGAAGTTGGCCCGGGCCGGCCGCGCCGCCAGCCGCGAGCGCAGCAGCACCGCGACATCGGCCAGCCGCAACGGCACCTCGCCCGCGTGGTCGGTGGCGGCGGCGATCTCCTGCCTGGCCTCCGTACGCACCCAGGCCTGGGCGTCCGCCACATCCGTCAGCAGGTCGAGCGCGCGGCCGAGCACCGCGGCCCACTCGTGCGCCGGGCGGGGACCACGCAGGTCGCGCAGGCACACAGCCAGCCGATCGATGAACTCGGCGAAGCGTCCGGCCAGGTCGACGTCGTTGCTGTCCACGTCGTCCAGCGGAAGCACGAGATCCAGCCAGTCGTCGGAGGTTTCGCCCGCCGTGACGCCGAGCAAGATCCGATCCACCGCGCTGTTGAGTGTGTTCTGAGCGAAGTCGGCCAACCCGAACGCCTGCCGCTGGCGCTGCCCGATCCCCCACCGCGCGCCCGATTCGGCCGCCCACTCGCGCAGCCGCTCGATGTCCTCGTCATCGAATCCGCAACGGCGCCGGACTGTTTCGGCGGCTGCGAGGTCGAGCACCTGGGTGACGGTCACTCGGCCGTCGGCCAGCTCGAGCAGGACGCCGATCACCGCGAGCAGCGGGTTGGTCACGCCGCGTCCGCGATCGGCCAGGCGCACCCGCAGCCGATGCGCCGGGTGCTCTGAATCGTCTTGCCACTCGGACGGTCCCGGCATGCGCTGCCCGAACGCGGCCCGCACCAGCGGCGCGTATGCCTCCACCTCGGGACACATGACGAGCACATCTCGCGGCTCCAGAGTCTCGTCGGCGGCGAACAGTCCGAGCAGGCAGTCCCGCAACACCTCGACCTGCCGCGCGGGACCGTGACACGCGTGCACCTGCACGGTGCCGTCGGCGCCGACCTTGCCGGCCGTCGACGGCCGGCAATCATCCCGGATCCCGACCTGTAACGCGCGCAGCAATGTCGTGGGCAGCGAATCCTCGTCCAGCGCACCAACTTCCGCCGAACGAGGAGTGCCTTCCTTCGAGGGATGGTATGTATCGGTGCCCGTTGCGGCGAGTTCGGCCAACCGCTGCTGGAGTTCCCGGACGTCGCGGGCCAGTCCCGCAAGCAGCGGATGCGCCACCGCTGTCGCGGTGCGATCGTCGGCGCGCTTCCGCACCGCGGACGTCCGGTCCAGGCGCGACCACATGGCCGGGCTCGGATGCGCCAACCAGAGATGGATCTCGCGGCCCCCCGCCAGCGCTGACAGCACCGCGAGCTGGTCGCTGGGTAGCCGGGTCACGCCGAACAGTGACAGTCGGGGCGGCAGCGTCACCAGACCCGGTTCCGCGCGCAGCCGCGCGCAAGCGGCATCCAGTCGCTCGGCCGGACTCGGCGCCCCGATCTCGGCGCGCAGCTTGCGCCACAGCATCGGCTGCCAGCGCAGGTCGTCGGGCACCTCTCCGCCCGCGCCATCGGCATCCAGGCCCGCCGCCCATGCGGTGAGCAGCTCCGGACGCTGCGAGCCGTAGCTGTCGAACAGCGCGCCCAGGTGAGCCGCGGTGGCGTACCGCCTGCCGAGGCGGTGATCGCGAGCCGAGGCGTCCTGCGCGCCGAGATGCCTGGCCAGTACGGCGCACCACGGTTCGGACAGCGAAGCGTCGATCACCCGCATCAGGCTCCACACCACCCGCTCGTGCGCCCACGGATCATCAGCGGGGCGTACCCCACTCGCCGCGGCGAGTACTTCCGAGACCAGCGCGGCCGGGGACGGGAAGGCAATATTCGCACAGATACCGTCCGCCGCGTGGGCGGCCCCGAGCACCGCCGACAGCGTCTGCGTCAGCCATCGCTCCACACCTTTCGCGGGCACCGCCACCACCTCGGCCGCGAACGGGTCCGCCTGCGGCGTCGTCAGCGCACCGGCGAGCGCCTCGGCAAGGACGTCGGCGCGCTCGGCACGGTGGATGTGCAGCGGCATCTGCGCCCTCTCGGTCGATGTGTCGGACTGCGCTGGAAGTTCGCGGCTCCCTAATTACTCGGGGATGGCGCGGCCCCTCGGGCTTCGTGCACGTTTATACGCCCAGCGACCGACGCGCAACTGCATCACCCCTGGCGGACCGAAGTGAAATAGACCACACGAGAACGGATTCGTCCGCCGTGTCACGCAGGATCCGCGGGCCTGATGTGCAACAGTGCTGAACCGGGGAGGAACGAGAGAGCTGCACCGAAAGGCTGGTTCGCGTTCATGGATGCGATGGTGATTCCCCTGGTTCCGAGAGGTGGGTTCACGGTCCGCCGGATCGGTGACTGCTGGGAGCTCGTCAACTCCCGCCACTACGGTCGCACCGTCATCCTTCATTCCTGGCCCCGCGACCGGCACACCGAGGCGTTCGAGCACTGCTACCGCCTCAACGGACGCACCGTCGAAGAGCTGCGCGCCGCTTTCCGCTGACCATACCCATGGCCGAAACCCACTGCGGCACAAGTGTGCAACCAGCGCTAGCACAACCTGTGACCGAGCTCAAGACGTGCGTCCGGAGCCGGGATGTGCGATCGTGGTCCCTCGTGCGTTACCCGATCCCCGCCACCCGGGCCATTCCCCGCGTCGCCGCCTCAGCCTGTGTCCTCGCCGCCGCGGCGATTCTCGTTCCGAGCGTGCCCGCCATGCTCCCGACCGCGGGCGCGGCGCCGCTCGCGCATACGCAGGCGTGCCTGCCCGGTTTCGACTGCGATATGAGCAGCCGCATCGCCAGCGTCGACGCCTACCTGAGCAGCCGTCCCGGCATCACCGGCTACGTCGTGCGCGACCGGGTCTCCGGCGGGGTCTACGCCAACGGCAATGCGGAGAACGCGGTCTGGACCGCGTCCACGATCAAACTCGCGATCGCCGCGGATCTGCTGAACCGCGCACGCCTCGGGGCGATCACCCTGTCGCCGGACGACCGCGGGCTGCTGGAATCAATGCTGGCCACCTCCAACGACGGCGCCGCGGACCGGTTGTGGGTCAAGTACGCGGGCATCGACCGTATGGCGTTCAACAACGCGTTCCGCGCCAACGGGATGTCCACGCTGGAGCCGCAGCCGACCAACACCGCCCTGTTCCCGGACTGGTCGTTCCAGAAGTGCACCGCCGCCGACCTGGATCGGCTGATGGACCACATCCTCAACCAGATGCACCCCGACGACCGCAACTACCTGGTCGACCGGATGCGTGCGGTGGACTCCAATCAGCACTGGGGCGTGTGGGGCGCGGGTGAGCAGATGCGTCCTGGCCTGAAGAACGGCTGGTCCGCCGAGCAGGGTGGCTGGGTCGTGAACTCGGTCGGCTTCGCAGGGCCGGGGGAGCGCTACACCCTGGCCGTGATGAACTCGCTGGGTGACACGGGCGGCTACGCAGAGGGCGCCGACACCGACACCAAGGTCGCCCAGCTGCTCTTCTCCGGACGCTGACGCGCAGCGTCCGCCGGGGTGGTGCGCTCTCCCGTCAGTCGGCCGAGCGCCTGCGCAGCGTCATCGGCGCACCGTCCCTCGGGAAGGGGATCGTGGTGAATCCCCAGGGCATTCGATATTTCTCCCGGATGGACCACTCGTACTCGCGCACCAGTGCGGCGGTCACCGTCTTCACCTCGAATGTGCCGAAGTGCATCCCGATGCACTTGTGCGCGCCCGCGCCGAACGGTAGCCAGGCCAGACGGTGCGACTTGTCCTCGCGCCGCTGCTCGCCGAACCGCTCGGGATCGAATACCTCCGGCCGCGTCCACAGCTGAGGCAACAGGTGATTGACCTGGTAGGCCACATCGACCGGGGCGCCCGCCGGAATGTAGTGGCCCGCGATCTCGGTGTCACGCACAGCGCGGCGCGAGAACCCGGGAACCGGCGGCATCAGCCGCAGGCTCTCCTTGACCACCAGATCCAGATCGCGCAGACCCTCCAGGTCCGCGATGGTCGGCGGCGCGTTGCGGACCCGGTCGTCCATCGCACGGACCTCGGCGCGCACCCGTTCCTGCCACTCGGGATGTTTGCCCAGGTAGTAGGCGACCGCGGTGGCAGTCGTGGTCGTGGTGTCGTGCGCGGCCATGATCAGGAAGATCATGTGGTTCACCACGTCGGCGTCGCCGAAGACACCGCCGTCCTCGCTACGCGCATGACACAGCCCGGAGAAGAAGTCCGGCGACACAGTGCGGCGCTTCTCCGGCAGCATCGCGGTGAAGTACTCCTCGAGTACCTTGCGGCCGCGCAGCCCGGCCCGCCAGTTGCCGCCCGGCACCGAGTGCCGGATGATGGCAAGCCCGGCGTGGGTGCAGTCGACGAAAGCATCGATGAGCTGTTTGCGCCGTGCACCGACGTCGACGCCCATGAAGCTCTCTCCCGCGATATCGAGGGTGAGCTCCTTGATCATGGGATACAGGCCCACGGTGCGTTCCGCGTTGCGCCCCTGAGGAACCCACCGTCCGATACTCGCGCGCACCACCGGGGTCAGCGCGGCGAGATGCGCCTCCAGCCGGTCTCTGGTGAAGGCCTGTTGCATGATCCTGCGGTGGAATTTGTGTTCGTCGAATTCCAGCAACAGCAATCCGCGGCGGAAGAACGGGCCGATGAAGTAGTCCCAGCCCTGCCCGAAATCGCGGCGCCTGCGGCCCAGCACCTCGTCGATCGCGTCCGGACCGGCGACCAACACCCGATCGACGCCGAGCGAGGTGTTCAACGAGACCGGACCGTATCGGCGATAGCGCTCCATCATCTCGGCTGGACCCCAGCGCATGTAGTGCAACGCCCGGCCCAGATATGGCAACCCCGCGTCGCCCTGGACCGGGGCGATCGCGCTGCCCTGCGGTGGAGTGGCCAGCACCTGGTGCCGTTCCGGCAGCAACCCGAGGGCGCGGTCGATCAAGTGCCTATGCGGGACCTCGATCAGCGCTTGATTCTCGGATTCGGACTGCACGCTGGGCTTTCGGCCGACCACACGGTCCCCGGCGACCATGGCAAACCTCCTCAGCGACGATTTCCATCGTATTCTTCTTCGCGCATTCGCTCGGTCGGTTCGCGCGACATGCCTCGCCGCAATCGCCCGGCAGCGGTGAGATGTCGCACTGCGACATGCCAGGACCGGGATCTCGTCGTGACGGTGGAGGGCGCGCCGACTACGGTTGGGCGTGTCAGAAACCGTTGCCGGGGACGAACCCCCGGTCCATCGAGGAGCAGGACGATGAGCACTCAGACTGTCGAGAACCGTCACCGGGTGGTGGTGATCGGTTCGGGCTTCGGCGGCCTGTTCGGCACCAAGCACCTCAAGCGCGCCGACGTCGATGTCACCCTGATCTCCAAAACCTCCACCCACCTGTTCCAGCCGCTGCTCTATCAGGTCGCCACCGGAATCCTGTCGACCGGCGAGATCGCGCCCGCCACCCGGCTCGTCCTGCGCAAGCAGAAGAACGCGCAGGTGCTGCTCGGCGAGGTCACCGGCATCGACCTGCAGAAGAAGATCGTCACCTCGCGGCTGCTGGACCAGGACACCGTCACCCCGTTCGACAGCCTGATCGTGGCGACCGGCGCGCAGCAGTCCTACTTCGGCAACGACCGGTTCGCCACGTACGCCCCCGGCATGAAGACCATCGATGACGCACTCGAGCTACGCGGGCGTATTCTCGGCGCGTTCGAACAGGCCGAGCTGGCCACCACCCAGGAGCAGCGCGACCGGCTGCTGACCTTCGTCATCGTCGGCGCGGGCCCCACCGGCGTCGAGCTGGCCGGGCAGATCGCCGAACTCGCCGACCGCACGCTGGAGGGCACTTTCCACAACATCGATCCGCGCGATGCGCGTGTCGTGCTGCTCGAGGGCGCGGGCGCCGTACTCGGACCGATGGGGCCGAAGCTCGGCGGCAAGGCCGAACGGCGGCTGGCGAAGATGGGCGTGGAGATCCAGCTCAACGCCATGGTGATCGATGTCGACGCATTCGGGGTCACAGTCAAGGACTCCGACGGCACGGTGCGCCGCATCGAGTCGGCGTGCAAAGTGTGGTCGGCCGGCGTGCAGGCCAGCCCGCTGGGCAGGATGATCGCGGAACAGTCCGACGGCACCGATGTCGACCGGGCGGGCCGGGTCGTGGTCGAGCCGGATCTGACCGTCAAGGGCCACCCGAACGTCTTCGTCGTCGGCGACCTGATGTCGGTACCGAATGTGCCGGGCCAGGCGCAGGGCGCCATTCAGGGCGCGACCTACGCCGCCAAGCAGATCAAAGCGGGGCTGAACGGCCAGGCGGAACGTAAGCCGTTCAAGTACTTCAACAAGGGCAGCATGGCCACCGTCTCGCGGTTCAGCGCTGTATGCCAGGTGGGCAAGCTGGAGTTCGGCGGTTTCCTCGCATGGCTGGCCTGGCTCGGGCTGCACCTGTACTACCTGGTCGGCTACCGCAGCCGGATCATCACCGTCATCCAGTGGTTCGTCACCTTCCTCGGGCGCACTCGCGGACAGATGGCCGCCACCGAGCAGTGGGTATTCGCGCGGCTCGCCTTGGAAGCCATCAGCACCGGCGACGACGAGGACGCCGAAGAACTCGCCGCCACGCTCGGTGCCGCCAGCAACAGCCGGGTCGCAGTGGACAAAGCCACCAGGGACGCGAAGGCGGGCTGACGCCCGTTTGCACCCATCCGGCGAACCTTCGTGGTCTCCTCGTGGGCCCTTTCCGGTCGGCCCTTTCCGGGCTCCACGTCACAGGTTGCCGTCCCGGCCCGTCGAGCGGCCCGATCCGGGCGGCTTCGGCGTCGAGACGGAAGCTTGCCCAAGAAGCCACCTAATAGCAACTCTTCAGCTATGCTCGCGCTGTTGTGTCACCGAGAGACAACCAATCCGCGTGGCCAGCAGGTACGAATGTCGGCGTCGAAAGTCTCTTTCCGTATGAAAGGTGATCGATGGGCACAGGCAAGCACAGAGTTCACGACCCACAGCGACAGAGAATGAGCTCGATGGTCGTGGCGGTAGCAGTTCCACTGGCGCTGCTGGTGGGAACCGGCACTGCGAACGCCGAGCCCGCTCGGCCCACCCCGCCGGTGACCCAGCCCGACCAGACCGACCCGCAAGCCGACCCCCAGACCAACCCCACCGACCCGCAAGCCGACCCCCAGACCGACCCCACCGCCCCCCAGACCGGCCAGACCGACCCCCAGACCGGCCAGACCGACGAGTCGGCGCAGTGGCCTGCCGCCGAAGAGCCGAATGTGCATCCGTACTTGGGACGGCAGATCCCGGAGGGCACGCTGAGTTCACTGCAGTGGGCGCGGCCGATACCGGACAGAAAGTACCTGGCGCCCCTCGGCCCCCTACACGGGCCCGTTCCGGTCGCCCCGGTTCCGCCGATCGCGCCGCCGCCCGGCAAGTTCCGCTTCGGTGACGTGGTGGTCGACGCGCCGGAATCGCAGCTCTATCGCGAACAAGCCATCCAGATCAACGACGGCGCAGCGGTAGCCGAGGCCAATATGGCGACATTCCTCGACTCGATCGGAATGGAACGCAGCAGGTCTGACAGGATCGCAAGCGAGACCGTCGGCGCCGCGGCGACAGGCGCGGCGACAGGCGCGGCGATAGCGAGCCCTTTCGCGCTGTTTTCGGCAGCCGTCGGGGGCGTGATCGGCACAGCCATCGGCCTGCCGTTCGCGCCGATCGGCCTCGCCGCCATTCCCATAAGCATCGCTTACGGCGCGGCTGTCATCGCCGTCCCCATCGCGGCCATCGGGGCGGGCGTCGGTGCGGCCGTCGGTGCGGTGCACTCTCTCAGCGCGCCACCGCGTGCCATCAGCGAGTCATCAGACGGTGCGCTCGAGGAATGACCGAGAAGGGTGGGAACCCGACGACATTGTCGGGTTCCCACCACTTTTCTCCCCCGTCCGGATTACACCGTAGCTGGACGAATTCGGCACACCAGCCGCTCATTACGACTCGCGAGGCCGACTTCGGAATGTCGGGGCGCCATCAGAGCGCGGCGCCAACGGCGGGTCGACACCGATCCCCTCCGCGTCATCCGGTGACAGTGAGCAGCGACCCGGTGCGAGTGAACAAGCTGCCGCCGGCCGCGAGCGGCAGCCGAGTCTGCGTCAATCCTGTTGTCGCCACCGGGCGCTTGTCGGGGTAGACGAGTTCGCTCTCCAGTGCGCGCGGGGCCGCCAGCGCATCGTCTGCCGGCGTGCCCGCACCCAGTTCCAGGCGATGGCGCAGCAACGGCGTGGCGTCGAGGTCGGCGATCAGCTCTCCCTGCCACCAACCGTCGTCCTCGCCGGCGCGGCCGATCTGAATTCGTTCGCGCATCCGCAACCGGGCATCGGAGGCCAGCCGGATCGTGGTGACGGTGTGGTGCCGCGCACCGCCCGCGACGATCATCGGCTCGGGATCGATATCCAGTGTGCCCCCGCTGCCGATCTCGAAGTGCCAGCGACCGATCGACAACGGAGTCGCCACGCTCGGTAGTGCGATGGTCGCCGCGACCGAACGCACCACAAGCTCGGCGCCCGGTCCGACCGCAATGGTGATATCGAGCTGATCACCACCCAGCGGCGTGGCGGCGGTGCCGATCAGATGCACCATGTGCGGGCCGGTACGGCGAGCCGACAGTCCGCCGCTCGCATGGATCTCCGGGAGGGTCGCGTTGGTCGCGACTATCCGTAGCTCAGTGCGCAACTGAGGATTCAGTGCCCGCCGCGCGGTCCTGCTCGGCTGCCGTGCGCAACTGCTGGCGCACCCAGGAAAGTACCGGGATGGCGGCTGGGTCTTCGGTGAGCGAGATGAGCGCGGTCGGGCGGCCATCGCGCACCCGCGCTGCGTCCCGCTCCATCACGCCGAGATCGGCGCCGACCAGCGGGGCCAGGTCGGTCTTGTTGATCACCAGCAGATCCGAAAATGTCACCCCGGGGCCGCCTTTGCGCGGGACCTTGTCACCGCCCGCCACGTCGACGACGAAAATCTGCACGTCGATCAGTCCGGATGAGAAGGTCGCGGTGAGGTTGTCGCCGCCGGATTCGACCAGGATCAGGTCCAGCGGGGGGTTAGCCGCGACCAGGTCGTCGATGGCGTCCAGGTTCGCGGTGATGTCGTCGCGAATAGCGGTGTGGGGGCAGCCGCCGGTCTGCACAGCGGTGATGCGTTCGTCCGGCAGCACCGCGTGGCGGCGCAGGAAGTCGGCGTCCTCGGTGGTGTAGATGTCGTTGGTCAGTACCGCCAGCGACAGCTCGTCGCGCAGCTGCCTGCACAGCGCGGCCACCAGCGCGGTCTTGCCCGACCCGACCGGGCCACCGATGCCGATGCGCAGCGCCTCGCCGGGTGTGCGTGCCCGCTTGGGCCGATCGTGGATATGGTCGTGCGGCTCACCGTCGATCAGGTGCGGGGGCATTGCGCGATCTCCTTCTTCCCGAGGCTTCAGCTGGCGAACAGCGGCATTTCGCGTTGCAGGTGGCGCTGGGCGAGCGCGTCCTGCAGCGGATCGGACACCGCGGCGAGACCACTCGCCGCCTGCTCAGCGGTACGGTCACACAGGTCGGCGAGACGAATCGTGCATGCGGCGACCGCGGCGGGGTCCAGGGCAAGCAAGCGCTGAGCGGCGGTCGCCGCACCGGTGAGCGTGGTGTAGACGACGACACCCGCCGTCTCCCTCGGCGACACCGCACAGGTCGCGCCGACTACGCCGAAGACGGTGGACAGGTGCGGTGTGGCGCCCAGCACCGACCAATCCGGTCGGGACCACAGCTGTTTAGCGAGGCGCAGCAGGCCGCGGCCCTGTGCGCGGGATGCGGTCCGCGCACCGGGCGCGGGTGTCCGCGCGTCGGTCTCGGCCTCGGCGCGCACCGGATCGAGTTCGCCCGCGCACACCGCCGCGGCCATCGACGCCGCGACCAACCCGGAGCTCCGGATCCTGCGGCGCAGATACAGCTCGACGGACGCGACGTCGCGGACCAGACCGGATGCGACGGCCTCCTCGACGCCGCCGGAGTGCACGTGCCCGCCGATCGGCAGTCTCGAGTCGGCGAGCGCGAGCAATGTCGCCAGACTTGTCGTTCCGGATTCCCGCACTCGTCGATCCTATGTCCCGGCGTGTCGCACAGGTGTCGCGGGAGTTTCGCGGACGTTCCGGCGGGTCAGCGACGGAAGCTACAGTAGATGACTGCGCGGCCTCGCGCGTCGGGTCGGTCCAGGCCTGCAGCCGCTCACCGCTTCGCGGGCGAGGCGAACCGTGCGATCAGCGCCATAGCCACGAGCACCGTCGCGCCGACCGCCACCGCGATATGCATTCCGCTGACAAATGATGCACGCGCGGACTCGATCAACGCCGCATTGCCGTTGGCATGCTGGATGGTTTCGCCGAGCGTGGCTGCGTAGTCGCCGCCGGAACGGAAGATCAGCGCCGCAAGCGAACCGAGCAGCGCGAGCCCCAGCGCGTTGCCCAGCTCGAAGCTCGTCTCGGAAATACCGACGGCCGACCCGGCCCGCGCGGGCGGCACCGATGACACCGCGACGTCCGACACCAGCGTGAAGGCGAGGCCGTAACCGATGCCCGCGACCGTGGACCCGGTCAGATACCACCAGAGACCGCCCTGCACACCGACGCCGAGCAGCATCAGGTTGCCGACCGCCGAGGCGAGCAGCGCGAACACGAATGTGGTGCGCGCGCCGAGCCGGTGGCCGACCCGCGCACCGCTCATCGAACAGACGAACACCGCGGCCGCCATCGGAATGCCCAGCAACGCCGCGGCCAGCGGCTCGCGCCCGGTCACCGATTGCAGATAGATACTGGTGAGGTAGCTCATGCCTGCCAGCGACATCATGCCGGCCAGGCTGGAACCGATGGCCACCGAGAACTGGGCCCGGCCGAACAGCCGCAGATCCAGCAGCGGTTCGTCGAGCCGGCGCTGCCTGCGGACGAACACGGCCAGGATCACCGCGCCGATCAGCGCGATGATGGTCGCCTGCGCATCGATCCCCTCGGTCGCGGCGTGCTTGATGCCGTACACCATCGGGAGAATGCCGCCGATGGACAGTATGACGCTCGGCAGATCCAGCGGACCGAGCACGCCTCCCCGATGCTCCGGCAGTACGAACGGACCGAACGCGAGCAGGATCAGCAGCACCGGAATGTTGATGAGAAACACCGAACCCCACCAGAACTGATGCAGTAGCACACCACCGATAATCGGCCCGACGGCCGAGCCCCCCGCGAAGAACGCCGTCCAGACGCCGATCGCGGCGGCCCGCTCGCGGGCATCGGAAAACAGGCTGGAGATCAGCGCCAGGCTGGACGGCAGAAGGGTCGCGCCGCCGATGCCCATCAGCGCCCGCGCCGCGATGAGAACACCCGCGCTCGGCGCGAACGCCGCGATCACCGACGCTATCCCGAAGACGGTGGCTCCCGCGAGGAGGATGTTGCGCCGGCCGATCCGGTCACCGAGGTTGCCCATGGTGATCAACAGACCCGCGATCAGGAACCCATAGATGTCGAGAATCCATAGTTGCTGGTCCGCCGAAGGGTCCAGGTCGACGGTGAGGGTCGGCAGCGCGAGGAACAGTACCGAGATGTCCATCGACACCAGCAGCACCGGCAGCAGCAATACCGCGAGGCCCAGCCAGGCGCGGCGCGAGGCCACCGTGCCCGGTGCGGTCCGCACCGCCTCCAGGTCCGTCATTCCGAACTTCCTCTCCCGCGCCGCGTACGCCGTACGCATGAGTCCGGGTACAGTGTACGCAACCCGCCACGGAACGGAAAGCGAGTCGTGGGATGACCGAACCCAAGCTGCATCGCGCCGCCATCGTCGACACCGCGATCGCGCTCGCCGACACCGAGGGCCTGGACGCGCTGTCCATGCGGCGCATAGCCGAGCGGATGGGCGTGGGCGCCATGTCGCTCTACCGCCACGTGGCGAACAAGGACGAGCTGCTGGCGTCGATGACCGACGAGGTAGCCCGGCGCAATCCATACCCTTCGCCGGAGGGTCGGCAGTGGACCTGGCGTGACCGGGTGCGTATCGCCGCAGAGATCGACTGGGCCCTCTATCGACAACATCCGTGGGTGCTGCTCACCTTCGCCACGCCGCGCTACAGCTTCGGGCCGCAGAGTCTGGCATGTCTTGCCTGGCTGGTCGAAGGCTTTCTGGAGCTCGACGTCTCGACCCGCGAGGCGACAACCATGGCCTTCACCGTGTGGAACTACATCTCCGGCGCCACCCTGCCGGAGATCAGCGCCGCACTGATGGCGCGCAAGGGTATGAACCCCGAGGGCGACAACGGGCTGCGGACGCTACTGAAAGGGGCGGCACAGACGCCGGTCCCACCCGCGCTGGTAGATCTCGAGGGCAGCGGCGTCAGCGATCTGACCCAGGAGGAACTGCTCTACGTCGGGCTCGACGCACTCTGCGACGGGTTCGCCGCACGAGCGGCGCGCCGAAGGCCCTTGACCCCAACCTAACTTGATGTTGAAGGGTGGTCGGCAACTGCCTCACCAACAGGAGCCACCATGTACGCCATTCGCCTCCATGCCTTCGGCCCAGCCGAGAACCTCCAGTACGAAACCCTGCCTGACCCAGCGCCCGGCCCCGGGCAGGTACGGATAGCGGTGGCGGCCGCTGGAGTCCACCTTGTCGACACCACGCTGAGGAAGGGCCAGACCGGACCGTTCCCCCTGCCGGAACTGCCGACCATCCCCGGCCGCGAAGTCGCGGGCACCGTCGACCGGATCGGCGCCGATGTCGACCCGAGTCACCTCGGTGCACGGGTGGTGGCCCACCTCGGCGCGGTGCCCGGTGGTTACGCGGCACTCGCCGTGACAGAAGTCGCTCGGCTGCATGAGATTCCGGTGAACCTCGATCCAGCCGAGGCGGTGGCGATGATCGGCACCGGCCGTACCACCTCGGGCATCCTCCAGTTCACCGAACTCGGCCCCGCCAGCGTCGCCATGGTGACGGCCGCCGCCGGCGGCATCGGCACGCTGCTGGTGCAGTCCGCCAAGAATGCCGGGGCGACGGTGATCGGGCTTGCCGGTGGGCCCGCGAAAGTCGATCAGGTGCGGCGTAACGGCGCCGATCTCGCGGTGGACTACCTGCGACCGGACTGGCCCGAGCAGGTTCGGGAACGTATCGGCGACCGCGGCGCCAGTGTGCTGTTCGACTCGGTAGGCGGCGAGATCGCCCGTGCCGCCCTCGGTCTGCTCGGCAAGGGCGGGCAGCACCTGATCTACGGCTGGTCCGGCCAGACGTCGGATGAGCAAGTGCGGCAGTCGCTCTCGGTCGACGAACTGGCCGCGCGCGGTGTCACCTCCCACGTGGTGATCGGCCCGCCGATGCTCGCGCGCGCCGGCGGCGATCTGCGCGTACTGGAGGAGCGCGCGATGGCAGAGGCGGCGGCCGGTCGCCTGCGCCCCGCGGTACACCGCTTCCCGCTCGCCGAGGCCGCCGCCGCCCACCACGCGCTGGAGACGCGCGCGACAACCGGGAAGGTGGTCCTCATCCCTTAGCCGAATGCGCCCCGCGTCGGCTTGCCGAGCTGGCCGACGCACTACACCGGTAACCGGCCCGGACGGGGCCGCGCAGTGGACTGACCTCCGCGACAGAATCTGCTCAGTCGCCGATGTCGCCGTTCACAACGGCGTAGGCGAAGCCGTCCCAGCCCTTGCTGCCAACGGTCTGAACCACGGTCGCGTCCAGGCTCGGTTCGGCGGCAAGCAGGTCGAGCAGGTCACGGCAGGCCTGGGCGTTCGGATCATCGGAGTGTTCATCGGCGAGTGCGCCGCCGCGCACCACGTTGTCGACGACGATCACCGAACCAGGCCGGGTCAGGCGCAGCGCCCACAACACATAGTTCGAGTTGTTCACCTTGTCCGCGTCGATGAACACCAGGTCGAACGGCTCCGGGTCCTCCTCCGCGAGTACGGGCAGATTGTCGAGCGCTGCGCCGACACGGATCTCCACCCGGTCGCCGACACCGGCCCGGTCGAGGTTCGCGCGGGCGACCTCGGCGTGTTGAGCCGCGAACTCGAGGGTGACCACCTGCCCTTTCGGGCCGACCGCACGGGCGAGCCAGATCGTGCTGTATCCACCGAGCGTGCCGATCTCCAGCACCCGCCGCGCCCGGACCGTCCTGGCGAGCAGATGCAGGAATTTCCCCTGCGCCGGTGACACGTCGATCGAAGGCAGCCCCGCCGCCTTGTTCGCCCCCAACGCCGCTTCGGAGTCCTCATCCACCACCAGTGTGTCCACGATGTAGCGGTCCACGTCGGCCCATCCGGGTGTCGTCATACCTGGAAGTCTGCCACTCGATTCCGCCCGCCGGGAATCAGCTTCCCGAGTAACCTGCCGATCACCATCCCGTACCACCTCACCCCGCACGGCGTGTGCGACGTCGTCGACGTGATCGTTGCGGCGATCCGCGCCTGTCGCACAATTCGGCTAGCGAATTCCGCGACAGCCGACGACATCGCACTACTTCGACAAGTTCTCCGGGGGCTGCCAGGGGCGGCCGTGCGGATCGTCGGGGCGATAAGCCGGCGGCTGCGGCGGCTGCTGTTGTGATGGCTGTTGGGGCGGGAAGGCTTCCTGCGGGGGGAGGACCGGCTGATGTGGGGAGGGTTGGTAACCCGGCGGCGGTGTGGGCGTCATGCCCTCGACCGGAGTGCGTGCCGTCGCCTCAGCGGCGCGGACGGCCCGCTCGATGGTCGGGTCGGGCGCGGTGTCGAACCAGTCCGCGACGTCGGAGTCGTCCTCCGGCTTGACTTCGGAGCCGTCGGTCGCGGGCGGTTCGTAGCGGAAGACGCCGTCCTCACCCTGGGTGCCGAAACTCTTGGCGAACCCTTCGAGCGCCTTACCGAAGTCGCTGGGCACCAGCCATACCTTGTTGGCGTCACCGCGGGCGACCATCGGCAGCGTCTGCAGGTATTGGTAGGCAAGCAGTTCCGGTGTGGGCTTGCCGGATTTGATAGCGGCGAAAACCTTTTCGATGGCCTTGGCTTGGCCCTGTGCCTGCAGGTAGGAGGCGGCTCGCTCACCCTGCGCGCGCAGGATCCGGCTCTGCCGTTCACCTTCGGCCGCCAAGATCGCCGACTGCTTGGCGCCTTCCGCGGACAGGATCTGCGCTTGCTTGGAACCTTCGGCCGTCTTGATCTGCGATTCGCGCGTGCCCTCCGCCGTGAGGATCATGGCGCGCTTCTCGCGGTCGGCCTTCATCTGCTTCTCCATCGACTCCTGGATCGACGGTGGCGGATCTATGCTCTTGAGCTCGACCCGCGCGACGCGCAGGCCCCAGCGGCCGGTCGCCTCGTCGAGCACGCCGCGCAGCTGGCCGTTGATCGAGTCGCGGGAGGTCAGCGTCTGCTCGAGCGTCATGCCGCCGACCACGTTGCGCAACGTGGTGACGGTCAGCTGCTCGACCGCGGCGATGTAGTTGCTGATCTCGTACACCGCCGCCTGCGGGCTGGTCACCTGGAAATAGACCACGGTGTCGATGTGCAGAGTCAGGTTGTCCTCGGTGATCACCGGCTGCGGCGGGAAGGAGACCACCCGCTCGCGCAAGTCCACCTTGGCCCGGATCCGATCGGCGAACGGAACGAGGAACGTGAGCTGGCCGGATACGGTGCGCGAATAACGGCCGAGGCGCTCGATGACCGCGGCCTCGGCCTGCGGCACCAGCGCGATCGACTTGAAGACCACCACCACGACCAAAAGGACGAGAACAGCGGCGACGATCAGTACAGCCATTACGGCCCCTTCCAGACGACGGCGGTCGCGCCGTCGATCTTCATGACATAGACGGTCGTACCCGGCTCGTAGACCTCGGTCGTGTCCATCGGTCGGGCGGTCCAGACCTCGCCGCCCAGCTTCACCTGCCCGGAATGGGCCGCGACCTGTTCCAGTACCAGCGCCGTCTTACCAGGCAAGGCGTCCACATTCGTCGGAATCGGCGGCGGAGTACCGAAGCGCCGACGGATATACGGGCGGACACCGAGGAACAGCACCGCCGAGATCACAGCGAACACAATGGCATCCACCACCAGCGAGGTATCCGCCGCGGCGCCGACGCCCGCGGTGCCGAGCGCGGCGACGCCGAGCATCAGCAGCGTGAAGTCACCGGTGAGCATTTCCGCCGCCGCGAGCAGGATGCCCGCGACCAGCCAAAAGATTGCGGCCACGCCACCCACTGTAGTGCGCCGATCATGATTCCGGGCGCGGAAGGACACGAGCGCGCGGCACGAATTCGCCGCGGTGACGCGCGGGCGGTGACACCGAAACTCACAGCGGCGGTGCTAGCTTCAGGCGGGTGAGCGCGCGTGACAGGTATGGTGACATCTTCTCCGGACATCCTCGATCGAAGCAGCGGGCGGTGCCGACGGTAACCGCGGAACGCGACTTGGTCGTCGAGGACGCCGCCACCGGATTCTGCGGCGCCGTGGTCGGTTTCGATCGCAGCTACGACGGCGAGTTCGTGAAGCTCGAGGACGCCCGCGGCGTGGTGCGCCTGTTCGCGCTGCGTCCGGCCGCATTCCTCATCGATGGCAAGCCTGTGACGCTGGTCCGGCCCTCCGCCGCGCCGCCGAAGAAGCAGACCCGCTCCGCCTCCGGTTCGACCAGGGTGGAGGGCCTGCGTGCCAGGGTGGCCCGCGGTAGCCGGATCTGGGTGGAAGGCGTGCACGACGCCGCGCTGGTGGAGCGGGTGTGGGGACACGACCTTCGGGTCGAGGGCGTGGTGGTCGAACATCTGGAGGGCCTGGACAACCTGGCCGAGCGGCTGGTGGAGTTCGACCCGGGGCCGGGACACCGGGTCGGTGTGCTGGTCGACCACCTGGTCATCGGGTCCAAGGAGACGCAGCTGACCACCGGACTCGGGCCGCACGTGCTCGTGACCGGACATCCGTTCATTGACGTGTGGCAGGCGGTGCGGCCCGCGGCCGTCGGAATCGCGCGATGGCCGGAGGTGCCCCGAGGCGAGGACTGGAAGACCGGCATCTGCACGCGCCTGGGCTGGGGTACCCCGCAGGATGGCTGGCGGCGGGTATACGACGCCGTGACCTCCTTCCGCGATCTGGAAGCCCCCCTGCTCGGCGCGGTGGAACGCCTGATCGACTTCGTCACCGAGCCGGATTAGGCCGAATCCCAGAAGGTGGGTGCGGGAGGCACATGCCAGGAGATGCCGGCGCGGGCGGAGCGGCGGACGCGAACGGCCCGCCCATCACCGCACGCAGCTCGAGAATGCTCGCCGCACGGATGCCCGAGAGTAGCGCGAACCTTTATGCTCGATAATTATGTGCTCTCCAAGTGCGACGCTGACGGTGTGGGCCGGCTCATGGCTGGCCGGCTGCAGCGCGCCCGACGACATCTTGGCTGCCTTGCATGCATGGGCGCCGAGGCACACGATCGCGGCAGGTGACCCGGTCACCGGCGGCCGCACGGACCTGCCTTGGTCGTCGCACGGGAATCTGCCGGGCAGCGGGGTCATGGCGCTGCTCAAGGTGATTCGCGAGACGATGGCGCAGCCCGGCGCACAGCTACGGCTTGTACTCCCGGTCCCCGGCGACGTGCGTGGCCTGCCCGGGGGGACGGCATTCGCCGCCGACGCCATCGAAGCCGAGGAGGGAATCCTGATCGGTGTCCCCGGCTCCGACGGCACCGGCCTCATCCCGCAGTGGGCCGACGACGACACCCTGCAGTGGACTGTCTACAGCACCCCCATCCCCTCGGCGCCAGGCTCCGACATGTCGCTCGGCGAGGCCGAATACGCCATGCGAGAAGCGGTCCGCGACGCCGCCGACGCCCTGATGAAACTCCACACCACCTCCGTCGGCGCGGCCGAGTCCGATCCGCGCGAGCTCATCGAGGCCGAACTCGCCGACTACTCCCGGCACGACTACCCCGGCTCGATCCCCTTGCGCGCCAGGCGGATTCTGAATACCGCCGACCATGTCGCGGCCATCCTCACGGTGGCGCAGCGAGAGCCCGCCGCCTCACCCACCTCCGCCAGCGCGATCGGCGCGCAAGAATCGCTGCTGCGCCCACTCTGGGACGCGATCCGCGCGGCGCGGTTGGTCGCGGTGCACGCCTCGGCGCGCAGCAACCACTGAACCCGCGCCGATCTGGTTGAACAGGCGATCAGCGATCTTCCCAGCAGGCGGTGTGGCACGCGCATTTACCGTCGTGGCGCCGCGGCCCTCGCCACCGCGCTGATCGGTCTCGCTTCGCCTGCCCAGCCTCCGCGATCGTGGGCGGCCCCGGGCGACGGTGGGCTACCCGTGGCTGGCCGCCGTCGACACACCACTGTTCATCACCCGCCCCACCGGCCAGTTCTGCGGCGGCGCGCTCATCATGCCGGACCAGGGATCACCGCGGCGCACTGTGTCGACCCGGCCAGACTGCTGCCCGAGGCGCTCACCTCACCTTCGGCCGCGACGACCCCTCGGCGCCACAACCGACTCCGTGCTCGGCAACACCTACGACCTCCGCGGAAACGACGGAACCACCGTGCGGACAAAGATCTTCGTGTCCACCCGAACGGCGCCGCGACCCGAACGGGCTACTGCTGCGGCGGGTAGGGCGGTTGGTATTGCTGCTGCGGCGGTTGGTACTGCTGCGGCTGTGGTGGGTAGGACTGCTGATACTGCGGCGGCGCCCCGAATCCCTGCTGGTGCGGATACGGCTGCTGATCCTGATGAGGTGGATACGGCTGTTGATACTGCGGCGGCTGCGATTGCTGGTACTACTGTGACGCATACGGCTGCTGCGGCTGATTCGAGTTCTTTCTCTTGCCCAGCCAGATCGCGAGCCCGATGCCGACGACTACGAGCCCGATACAGAGAATGCCGACCCAGATCGAACCGCCGCTGCCGCTACTGCGACCGCGCCGCCTGGCCTCGGTCGAGTCCAGCGCCACGGTCCACACACTCGTATCGGACCAGGCATGTGGATCGAGCACCGCGGCGTTGGTCAGCACGTCGGCATAGGTCATCGAGAATTACCCCCTAAGGAATGGATTCAGCGCTCGGTCTCAGGCGCAGTCGATGCTAACTCGCCCGATCCAAGTCACTTCCCAACTGTGGGACGGCGCGGTGCGGCGCAGCAACCGCCGGCGCACGGGGTGCCGTTAGGTGTACAGCCGTAACCCGGGACCTCGCCGAGCCTTCGGGGTTCGTTCTCGTCCAGTTGCTCGGAGATCAGTTCGACGACCAGCTTCGCGAAACGGGGATCGGTGCCCGGCGTGGCGGCGCGAGCAAAAGCCATGCCCAGTTCGGCGGCCTTCTGCGCGGCCTCGTTGTCGAGATCCCAGATGACCTCGAGGTGGTCGGACACGAAGCCAACCGGGCAAACGACGACCGCCTCGACCTCCTTGGCCGCGAGGTCGTCGAGGTGGTCGACGATGTCCGGCTCCAGCCACGGCACCTGCGGTGGGCCGGACCTGGACTGCCACACCAGATCGTAGCCGGTGAAACCGGTTGCGGCGGCGCACAATCGCGCGGCCTCGGCGACCTGACGGCTGTACAGGCGGCCACCATCGGCAGGCGGGCCCGCAGCGGCGTCGGCCGACACCGGAATCGAGTGCGCGGTGAACACCAGTCGCGCGCCCGCACGGCGGTCGGCCGGAAGGCGCTCGCGCGCCGCGCGAATCGCGTCGGCGAACGCGTCGATCAGCAGGGGGTGGTCGAAATAGTGGCGCAGTTTCACCAATTCCGGCGCACCGGAACCGAAAGCGGTACGCGCCCTTGCGATGTCCTCGTGGTACTGCAGGCAGCCCGAGTAGCCGCCCCACGCCGAGGTCGAGAACACCAGCGCGGAACCGACACCGTCGGCAGCCATCCGCGCGACGGTGTCCTCCACCATGGGATCCCAGTTCCGGTTACCGAAGTAGACCGGCAGATCGATACCCGCCGTGGTCAATTCGGTCTCGACCGCGGCGATGATGTCGCGGTTGAGCGCGTTGATCGGCGAGACGCCGCCGAAATGCCGGTAGTGTTCGGCGACCTCTTCGAGACGTTCGCGCGGCACTCCCCTCCCCCGGGTGACATTCTCCAGGAACGGCATCACGTCCTCGGGACGCTCCGGGCCGCCGAAGGACAGCAACAGCAGCGCGTCGACAGCACGAACCACAGTGCCTCCTCCCGAATCAGGCTCAGTTGATCGACATGTTCTCCGGGAACCAGGTGTTGTGGCTGGCGCCGCCGTCGACGTAGATTATCGAGCCCGTGGTGCCGGGCAGCCAGTCCGACAGCAGCGCGACGATCGACTTCGCCACTACCGTCGGGTCGTCGACGTCCCAGCCGATCGGCGACGCGCCGTCCCAGTAGGTGTTGAGCTGGTTCAGCTTCGCGGCGTCGTCGGTCGCGGTGCCCGCGATCGCCTTGGCGGCCAGTGTCTTGATCGGACCGGCGGCGATCAGGTTCGAGCGGATCTTCTTGGCGGTACCCACTTCCCGTGCCACGTACCGGTTCACCGACTCCAGCGCCGCCTTCGCCACGCCCATCCAGTTGTAGAACGGCATAGCGGTGCGCGGATCGAAGTCCATGCCGACGATCGAGCCGCCCTCGTTCATCACGGGAAGCACCGCGCGCGACAGCGACGCGTAGCTCCATGCCGAGATCTCGAACGCCTTGGCTGCGTCCGGGCCGGGACCATCGAGGAATGGACGCGCCTCCGGCCCCATCAGGGTGCGCGGCGCGAACGCGATCGAGTGCAGGAGCCCGTCAAGCCCTTCCGGCGCCAGCTGACGCACCTTCTCGGCGAGCGCGGCGAGGTCATCCTCGCTGGTCACGTCGAGCCCGATGGCAGGCGGAACCTCCTGCGGCAGTCGCTTGGCGATCCGGTCGATCAGCCGCAGCCGCTCCGGGATACCGGTGATGATCACCTTCGCGCCCTGCTCCTGCGCGACCGCCGCCGCGTGGAACGCGATCGACGAATCGGTGATGATGCCGGTGACCAGAATGGTCTTGCCTTCGAGCAGTCCGCCCATGAGTCCTCGGTTCTCCTGAAGTCGAATGTCTGAGTTGCATGCGGCCCGAAGGTCTCGGCACCGCGCGGCTTTGGGCTAGCTCAGTGGCCCATGCCCATGCCACCGTCGACCGGTATCACGGCACCGGACACATAGGCTGAGTCCTCGGAGGCCAGGAAGCTGACAACGGCCGCAACATCTTCCGGCTGGCCGAGCCGCTGCAGAGGAATGAACTGCTTCGCCATGTCGCGGTACTTTTCGTCCAGTTCCGCGGTCATATCCGTTTCGATGAACCCTGGCGCGACGACATTGGCGGTGATCGATCGCGAGCCGAGTTCCCGGGTGATCGATCGCGCCATGCCGATCACGCCCGCCTTGGAGGCGGCGTAATTGATCTGGCCGGGCCCGCCACCCATACCGACCACCGAGCCGAGGAAGACCAGGCGGCCCCAGCGCGCCCGCAACATCGCCCGGTTGGCCCGCTTGGCCACCCGGAACGCACCGGTCAGGTTGGCGTCGATAACCCGGGTGAACTGCTCCTCGGTCATCCGCATGAGCAGGGTGTCGTCAGTGATGCCCGCGTTGGCCACCAGCACCTCGACCGGACCCTGGTGCTGCTCCACCTCCGTGAACGCCCGATCCACCGACTCACTATCGGTCACATCGCATTTCACACCGAACAGCCCGTCCGGCACCCCCGAACCACGATGCGTGACGGCCACCTTGTGACCGTCAGCAAGCAGACGCTGCGCGACCGCGAGACCGATGCCGCGATTACCGCCGGTCACCAGGACCGACCGAGACGTGATGTTCGACATGAAGACCAACCTATCTGTTCGGGTTCGTGCGCCGCGCCCGGGCTCCACACCTTCGCGTGAGGCCATAGTCGCGTCCGCGCTACGGCAGGCGTTGACGATAGAGCAAGCCGGTCACGACGCCGGCGGACACGAGCAACATGCCGAGCAGCAGCCACGGCCTGCTGGCGTCGCCCCTGGTCATCTCATAGCCGATCTGCTGTTCGAGTGTGTCGTACACGGCGGTCAGCTCCGCGAGGCTGGAGGCGGTGTAGAAGTCGCCGCCGGAGAGCTTGGCGATCTCGCGCAGCGCATCGTTGTCGACGGGCACCTTCACCCGCTGCGTCCCCTTGCCGTCCTGGTCGGGGATCTCCACCGATCCCCACTCGGTGCCGAACGAAATCGTCGACACCGGAACGCCCTTGCTCTTGGCCAGCCGCGCGGCGGTGAAACCGTGGCGGGGGTTGTCGACATCCTTGTCGTCGGGCACGGTCTGCTTGCCGTCGGACATCAGCACGATCCGCGCGGGCGGCGGCGTCTCCGCGCCGCCGAGCACGGTGGCCAGCGTCTCGATCGACTGCAGCGCGGTGAGAATGCCCTCACCGGTGGCGGTGCGCTCGGCGAGCTTGATGTTGTCGATGGCCGCCTTGACCGATTCCCGGTTCACGGTCGGCGGCACCATCACCGACGCGGTGCCCGCGAAAGTGACGAAGCCGAGGTTGATGCCGGGAGTCAGCCCGTCGACGAACTCCTTACCTGCCTTCTGCGCCACCTGCAACCTGCTCGGCGGCACGTCGGTGGCCTCCATGGACAGCGAGACGTCCATCACCAGCATGACGGTCGCGCGGTTGCGCGGCACCTTCTTGACCGCCGTCGGCCCGGCCGCGGCGACGGTGAGGAACACCAAGCCGACCAGCATGAGCGCGACAGCCACGTGCCGGAACGGGCTCGGCCGCGCGGGCGCGACCTTCTCCAGCAGCTCCATGTTGGTGAACTTCAACATGTGCTTGTGCCTGCCGCGCTGCACCAGGATGTAGCCGAGCGCGATCAGTGCGACGACCGCGAGGAATCCGAGCCAGAGCTGCGCGGTGAAATGCGAAATACTCACTGGCGTGGCACCCGCCCGGTCGGGGCGCCGAAGCTGTGGCGCCGGGTGGACACGAACCGGACCACGTCGGCGATCCAGTCCCGATCGGTTTGCAGGGTGAGGACCGGGGCGCCACAGCTGCGCAGGGCCTGTTCGACCTGCTGACGATGGCGCTGGGCAGCGGCCGCGAAATCGGCGCGCAATGTGGGGGTCACGCTGAATTCGCGGGTGCGCCCGGTCTCCGGATCGTGCAGCACGACATCGCCCATATCAGGCAGCGACAGGTCGCGTGGGTCGAGCACCTCGACCGCGAGCAGATCATGCCTGGCGGCGATGGCGCGCAGCGAGCGCTGCCAGTCGATATCGCCGAGGAAGTCGCTGACGATCACCGCGAGCCCCCGTTTGCGTTGCGGGCGGCGCAGCGACTCGATGCCGCCGCGCAGGTCACCGCGCACGCCGTCACGCGCGTGCCGCGTGGTCGCGATGCTGCGCAGCATCGACTGGGCGTGGACGCGCCCGCTGCGCGCGGGAATGCGGACCAACTGCTCGCCCGTCGCGACGACCGCGCCGATCCGGTTGCCGCCGCCGCTGGTCAGATAGGTGATGGCAGCCGCGGCGGCGATCGCGAGATCGCGCTTCTGGCAGGCGGCGGTACCGAAGTCGAGGCTGGCTGACAGGTCGACCACCATCCAGGTTTCCAGCTCCCGGTCGGCGATCATCTGCCGCACGTGCGGATGGGTGGTGCGGGCGGTGACCGACCAATCCATCTGGCGCACATCGTCACCCGGCTGGTAGGTACGCGCCTCCCCCGGCTCGGAGCCGGGCCCGGGAATCAGACCGAGGTGGTCGCCGTGCAGCACGCCGTCGAGTCTGCGGCGCACGGTGAGCTCGAGAGTCTTCAGCGCGACCGACAGCCGCGGGTCGGTCAGCTCCCCCGATCGGAACGATGGCGGTCCGTGAGACGACATCGACACTGCGGCAACCGGATCCGATGCCGAGGTCACTTCGACGGGAAGTTGCCGGCGGGCTGGGACTGCTGCCCGTTCGGCGGCTGCGGCACGGCCTGCTGCTGCGGTGAGGGCGGCTGCGGGATCTGCTGCTGCGGAGCCTGCTGAGAGGGAGCGGGCGGCGCGGCCGGAGCGCCCGGCGCGACGGCATGCGGCGCGACCTGCGGCAGGCCGATGGTCTGCAGCACGCGCTTGATGACGTCCTCCGGGCTGATCTCGTCGGCGAGCGCGTCGTAGGACAGCACGAGCCGGTGGCGCAGCACGTCCGGGATCACTTCGACGACATCTTGCGGCACGACGTAGTCGCGCCCGCGGATCAACGCGACGGCGCGGGCCGCGGCGATGATGCCGAGGCTGGCGCGCGGTGAAGCGCCGTAGGAGATCCAGCTGGCCACGTCCTGCATGCCGAAGTCGGCGGGCTTGCGGGTCGCCGCGATCACCCGGACCACGTAGTCGACCAGCGCGTGATGGACGAAGGTGTTGGCCGCGACCTTCTGCAGGCGGATCAGCTCCTCCGGCTGCAGGATGCGGCCGGCCTCCGGTGGAGTCACGCCCATCCGGTAGATGATCTCGCGCTCCTCCTCCACGGAGGGGTAGTCGACGACGACCTTGAACAGGAAGCGGTCACGCTGCGCCTCCGGCAGCGGGTACACGCCTTCACTCTCGATCGGGTTCTGGGTCGCCATCACCAGGAACGGATCAGGCATCGGGTAGGTCTTGCCGCCGATCGACACGTGCCGCTCGGCCATCACCTCGAGCAACGCCGACTGCACCTTGGCCGGTGCGCGGTTGATCTCGTCGGCGAGTACGAAGTTCGCGACGACCGGACCTAGCTCGGTATCGAATTCCTCGCGGCCCTGCCGGTAGATACGGGTACCGATGAGGTCGGTGGGCACCAGGTCAGGCGTGAACTGCACGCGGGCGAACGAACCGCCGACCACTTTCGCGAACGTTTCCACCGCAAGCGTCTTCGCGATACCCGGCACACCCTCGAGCAGGACGTGGCCACGCGCGAGCACACCGACGAGCAGCCGCTCGACCAGACGATCCTGGCCCACGATCACGCGCTTGACCTCGTAGATCGCCTTCTCCAGGGTCTGGACGTCACGCTCGATGGTGCTGGGCGCGGAGGCAGGCGCATCTTTCGCCAAATTCGCCCCGCTCACACCGTCCGTCGAAGTCACCAACATCCCCGCTTTCGCCTTAGTCCTGTGCGTGCTGCCACAACTATTCCAGGTAATGGCCGCCTGTGCCGCACCCGGACCCGACAAGAACGGAATTCGACGGTTTCCCAGCCCGCTTCACACCCGGAATGTCCGATATGTCAGGGGAGGATACGGACCGCGTACGGCATGATGCCGCCCTCACGGACCGCGGACACCTTGACCACCTCGCCGGACTGCGGCGCCTCGACCATTGTCCCGTTACCGAGATAGAGCGCCACGTGCTGACTGCCGTTGGGCCCCCAGAACAGCATGTCGCCACGTTCGCGCTGCCCCACCGGCACCCGCGTGCCCGCGTTGTACTGATAGCCGCTGTAGTGCGGCAGCGATACTCCGACGCCCGCGAAGGCGTAGACCATCAGCCCCGAGCAGTCGAAGCCCACCTTGTCGTAGTCGCCGTGATTGTCGGCGACGCCGCCGTCGCGGATGCCCAGCGTCGGTCCGTCCTCATCGCCTCCGCCCCAGGCATAGGTGACGCCCAGCTGTGACATTGCCCGATCGACCACGATCTCGATCGCCGCGGAACCGCCGACCGAGGGCGTGGTCGCCCGGGGGGATCCTCGCCGCGGCGGCGCGTCCTCGATCTGGGCGTGCGGACGCCTGCCCGCACCGAGCTCGGCGGCGCGGTCGCGGGCGGCTTGGTCGGCAGCGGCACGAGCGGCGGCAGCGGCGGCGGCCGCACGCACCGCGGATTCCTCCGCCGTGCGCTGCGCGTCCCAGGCCAGGTACGCATCGCGCTGATCCCGCAGACCCGCCACGTTCTGGCGCGCCAGACCGAGCCTGCCCTGCGCGTCCTGGCGCTTGCGGAGCAGGTCGGCGCGCTGCACGGCCTGCTGGTCGAACTCGGCCTTGGCGGCGGCGACCGCGTTCTGGGCGCCGACCTTCCTCGCCTCGGCGGCGGCCGCGGCCGCGGCGGCGGCGGACTTCGCCTGGCGCGCGCTGGAGTTCTTGTTGCCCTGATCGATCTGCGCGCGGCGCAGGCTGTCGAGCACCTGCCGCTGGTTTTTGGAGACCAAGTTCAGCAGCTCGGCCTGATCGAGCGCGGTTGCCGGAGTGGCGGCCGCGAGGTAAGTGACCATTGATTCGGAGGCCGGCCGGGTGTAAGCCTGGGCGGCGAACTGGTCGAAGTTACGCCGTGCCTGGCCGACTCGCGTTCCGGCAGCAGCCAATTCGCACTGGGTGTCGGCGACCACCGCGGCGGCGGCGTCGGCGGCGGCACGCGCGGTCTGCAGGTCGACCAGGGCCTTGTTGACGTCTTCGCGCTTTCGCGCGACCGCGTCGTCGAGTTCCCGCAGCTGCTGGTCGACTGCGGCGACCTGGTTGATCAGAGTGCTCACCTCGGTGATCCCCGCATCGACCTGCGCTCCGGCCTCGGCGATCTGGCTGTCACTGGGATTCGGTGGCGGTGGCGGCAACGCGTCGGCAGGCCCCGTGGCGACTAGCACGGAAACCATAGCCAGCAATCCCATAGCGATCCACGAAGGACGCCGGTGGGCGAACTCACCGTTACTGCACATCGCACCTCCCAAGGACCGGATTCCGGCAATGCCCCATAGACATCAGCAGAACCATGACGCACGGTGGCCGACAGATGGCCTCTGGAAACACTTATTCCCCAGCAGCAACCATTCGAACCGTACGACACTTAAGTCACCGAGGAAACTCCCGCAACAGAACTACACGCGCGTAATTCTTATTTTGCCCAGAATTTGCCAGATGACACTTCGGCTTCGTGAAGTAAGACAAACCAGACGTTCATAAAATTAACTGCCGAGAAACCAAAGCCTCGGTGAGCGCCGAGTCGCACCAGCACAATCGATAGGGGGCACCCGGCTGCCATCGCACGATCCAGCACCGGAGGACCGGCCTGCCGAAAGTGGCGCGGCCGCGAAGGACCGGCACTCGCGGTCGGCCATGCCGCCGGACGCGCGGAACCGCCACCGATCGGCGGGCGCCCTACCGCACGACAAGGATCGGAGCGGCCCACAGAACCGACCCCGTCGACGGTCGTCGTACAGCGACGAAAATCAGTCGGCCTAACACCGACCCACGAATGACTCCGCGCTAGATCGCCCGAATGTCGGGTGCCGCGTCCTCTCGAAGCCGCAGATCGCCGGAACTCCGCACGAGCGCGCCCTCGCTCCGCCGCGCCCGCCTGGCCTTGACCCCGTACAGCCCACCGATGGCGGCCAGTGTCCCCAGCAGCAGTACGGAGGTGATGGCGGTCCATGACACGGATTCCGGGGCCTCCAGACGACCGACGAAAATCGTGGCCGCCTCCGAGCTCTTACCGTGCGTCTCCTTCGCGGCGTCCTCCGCCCATTCCAGCCGAACGCGACTCACCGAGTCGCTGTACGTGCCGACCCAGTCGTCGCTCAAGACGACGACGGTGCCGTGCTGTGTCTTGCCCACCTCGGTGGCCAGGTCACGTAGGCTCGAGTCGTGGCCTGGGTTGCCGGGAACTACCACAATGCTCAACGGGATTCCGTGAGATCGCGCATCCGCGGCGATGGTCGCCAACTCCGCCTTGTCCTTGCCAGTGAGGGTCGCGACGTGGTCGTCAGCCAGATCGGCATTGAGCGAGCTCACGGTGTCGGCGCTGATATTCGGCGGCAGTTCGGCGGCCATAGGGGTGAAAACCGAGGTGTGCGGGGCGGTCATCTTCCATCCGGTCTGTCGAGCCGCATCGGCATCCGAAGCGACGGGCATCCAACACTGCAGGGTTGAGCGAGGTCCCCCTTGCTGGCTCGAAAGCACAGTACGCGACGGAGTGTCGCAGCACGCACGTGCGGCACACCCAGCGGCCCCCAGGTGTTTCACAGGACAAGCGTACTGTTAAGGTCGTAGCGCGAGGAACCGGCGCCTTCCGGCGCGGGAGCACCTCCGAAGACTCGGTCGCCGGCACAGCCCTGCCGGCGGCCACCCGCACAGACGAGTGGAGCTGACGTGACGACAAGTATCGATACTTTCGGCGCCAAGGGCACCCTCGAGGTCGGAAGCGACTCCTACGAGATCTTCCGCCTCTCCGCCGTGCCCGGCACCGAGAAACTCCCCTACGCACTGAAGGTCCTCGCGGAAAACCTCCTCCGCACCGAGGACGGCGTTAACATCACCGCCGATCACATTCGCGCCATCGCGAAGTGGGATCCGTCGGCCGAGCCGAATACCGAGATCCAGTTCACCCCCGCACGCGTCATCATGCAGGACTTCACCGGCGTGCCGTGCATCGTCGACCTCGCCACCATGCGCGAGGCCGTCGCCACCCTCGGCGGCGACCCGGACAAGGTGAACCCCCTCGCACCCGCCGAGATGGTCATCGACCACTCGGTCATCATCGACGTATTCGGCCGCGCCGACGCCTTCGAGCGCAACGTCGACATCGAATACCAACGCAACGGTGAGCGCTACCAGTTCCTGCGCTGGGGCCAGACCGCGTTCGACGACTTCAAGGTCGTTCCACCGAGCACCGGCATCGTGCACCAGGTCAACATCGAGCACTTGGCCCGTGTCGTCATGGTCCGCGACCGCCCGAGCGGGTCAGGCCCGGAGGACGCAGCCGCGGGCGTAACCACGCAGGGCCCCCGCTCGGGCGGCAACGTCATTCGTCAGGCCTACCCCGACACCTGCGTCGGCACCGACTCGCACACCACGATGGTCAACGGCCTCGGCGTCCTGGGTTGGGGCGTCGGCGGCATCGAGGCCGAGGCGGCCATGCTCGGCCAGCCCGTCTCGATGCTGATCCCGCGCGTGGTCGGCTTCAAACTGAGCGGCGAGATCAACCCGGGTGTGACCGCGACCGACGTCGTGCTCACCGTCACGGACATGCTGCGCAAGCACGGCGTGGTGGGCAAGTTCGTCGAGTTCTACGGCAAGGGCGTCGCCGAGGTGCCGCTGGCCAACCGCGCCACTCTGGGCAATATGAGCCCCGAGTTCGGTTCCACGGCGGCGATTTTCCCGATCGATGAGGTGACCGTCGAGTACCTGCGCCTGACCGGTCGTTCCGACGAGCAGGTCGCGCTGGTCGAGGCCTACGCCAAGGAGCAGGGCCTCTGGCACGACGCCGACAAGGAGCCCGCCTACTCGGAGTACCTGGAACTCGACCTGAGCACCGTGGTGCCGTCCATCGCGGGTCCGAAGCGTCCGCAGGACCGAATCCTGTTGTCGGAGTCCAAGACCGCCTTCCGCAAGGACATCCACAACTACACCGATGACGCGGTCACCGGCCCGGCCGCCACCACACCGCACACGCACCTGGACGAGGCCATCGAAGAGTCTTTCCCGGCCAGCGATCCGGCGGTGCTGTCCTTCGCCGACGACGACGCCGTGTTGGCGTCGGCCGCGAACGGCGCCCAGGGCCGTCCGTCGAAGCCCGTCAAGGTGCAGACCGAGGAGTACGGCGACTTCGTGCTCGACCACGGCGCGGTGGTGGTCGCCTCGATCACCTCCTGCACCAACACCTCCAACCCGTCGGTCATGCTCGGCGCCGCCCTGCTCGCCCGTAACGCGGTGGACAAAGGCCTGACCCGTAAGCCGTGGGTGAAGACCTCCATGGCGCCGGGCTCGCAGGTCGTCAACGGCTACTACGAGAAGGCGGGCCTCTGGCCCTACCTGGACAAGCTCGGCTTCAACCTGGTCGCCTTCGGCTGCGCCACCTGCATCGGCAACACCGGCCCGCTGCCGGAGGAGATCTCCAAGGCGGTCAACGACAACGACCTCACGGTCACCGCGGTGCTGTCCGGCAACCGCAATTTCGAAGGCCGCATCTCCCCCGATGTGAAGATGAACTACCTGGCCTCCCCGCCGCTGGTGATCGCCTACGCGCTCGCGGGAACCATGGACTTCGACTTCGAGCACGACGCCCTCGGCCAGGACAACGACGGCAACGACATCTTCCTGAAGGACATCTGGCCGTCGCCGCAGGAGATCCAGGACACCATCGACCGGGTCATCAGCCGCGACATGTTCCTCGAGGACTACAAGGACGTCTTCAAGGGCGACGAGCGCTGGCGCAGTCTGCCCACTCCGGAGGGTAAGACCTTCGAGTGGGTAGAGCAGTCCACCTACGTGCGCAAACCCCCGTACTTCGAGGGTATGCCGCCGAGCCCGGAGCCGGTTACCGATATCAAGAGCGCCCGCGTGCTCGCGCTGCTGGGAGACTCGGTCACCACCGACCACATCTCCCCCGCGGGCAACATCAAGCCCGGCACCCCGGCCGCGCAGTACCTGGAGGCCAACGGCGTCGAGCGCAAGGACTACAACTCCTACGGTTCCCGGCGCGGTAACCACGAGGTGATGATCCGCGGGACCTTCGCCAACATTCGGCTGCGTAACCAACTGCTCGACGACGTCTCGGGTGGCTACACCCGTGACTTCACCCAGGAGGGCGGGCCGCAGGCGTTCATCTACGACGCCGCGCAGAACTACCAGGCCGCGGGCATACCGCTGGTCGTGCTAGGCGGCAAGGAGTACGGCTCGGGTTCCTCGCGTGACTGGGCCGCCAAAGGCACCCGCCTGCTCGGCGTGAAGGCCGTCATCACGGAGTCCTTCGAGCGCATCCACCGCTCCAACCTCATCGGCATGGGCGTCGTCCCGCTGCAATTCCCCGCGGGCGAGTCGGCCGCGTCGCTGAAGCTGGACGGTACCGAGACCTTCGACATCGAGGGCATCACCCGGCTGAACGAGGGCGTCACCCCGAAGACGATGAAGGTCACCGCTACCAAGGAGAACGGTGACAAGATCACCTTCGACGCGGTGGTCCGGATCGACACACCCGGTGAGGCCGATTACTACCGCAACGGCGGCATCCTGCAGTACGTGCTGCGCAATATGATTCGCGGCTGAGCTGTTTCGCTGACCGTCCGCCGTCCGCCGGTTCGCGCCGAGGGCGGACGGCAGAACCGCCGTAGAGGATCCGCGCACCGCTTCCGTGGTGCGCGGACCTCTCCGCATTCCGCTTCGCGCCGCCCGCTTCGTTCGGAGGAGCCCCCATGCCAAAGGTCAGTGACGATCACCTCGCCGCCCGGCGCAGCCAGATTCTGGACGGAGCACGCCGCTGCTTCGCCGAATACGGCTACGACGGCGCCACCGTGCGCCGTCTGGAGGAGGAGATCGGGCTATCGCGGGGCGCCATCTTCCACCATTTCCGCGACAAGGACGCGCTGTTCCTCGCCCTCGCCCAAGAGGACGCCGAACGCATGGCCGAGGTCGCCGCCAACCAGGGCATCGTGCAGGTGATGCGCGATATGCTCGCCCACCCCGAGCAGTTCAACTGGCTCGGAACACGCTTGGAGATCGCGCGGCGACTGCGCACCGACGCGGAGTTCCGCGCGGGCTGGACCCAGCGCTCCGCCGAACTCACCGCCGCCACGCTGGCCCGCCTGGAGCGCCGCAAAGCCGCAGGGGCACTGCGCGACGACGTCCCCACCGACGTCCTGCTCGGCTACCTCGATCTCGTCCTGGACGGTCTGATCGCCCGGATCGCCTCCGGCCACACCAATGAGAACCTCACCGCCGTACTGGATCTCGTCGAGGCCTCGGTCCGCCGCAAGCACTGAGCCGCCCGAATCAGAACGCCGCGTTCAGGTAGTTCGCCGCGTGCGTCGTCCACGACACGTTTGTGCCTGGCATGCTCCGGCTCGCGTAGAGCACATGCTGGCCGTCGGGTGGCGGGGTCAGATAGCCGACGACGCCACGAACCGCGGTGGCGTAGCGGTCGAGGTTGGCGATCGGATCCCGCATCAGCACTTCGAGTAGTTCGGCGAAGATCAACGGCGCGACGTCGCCGATTCGGGCGCCCTCGACGAAGGAGAACGGCGAGACGCCGGCGTCGATGATGCGCAGGGGCGAGTCCGCCGGGGACGCCGTGATGATGTCACCAGGGTTCGCGTACTCGCGGACCGCTACGGAAGCGGGCCAGGAGCCGCGCTGACCATGCAGGCCGAAAGTCGAGGGCGCGCAGAGGTTTCCCACCGACTCGCCCGCTCGCCGCAGTGGGTTGGCGATGTTCACGGCGAACGCGATTTCCAGCGGCGTGCCATCGGTGTTCTTGTACTTTCCCGATCGGACGCCCTCCAGGATCCGGCTCGCGCAGATCCCACCGAGCGAATAGCTCAGCAGACCACAGACATTCGGTGACTCCTGGATCGCCCGCACCCCCGCGGCGATGCCCAGCCGCACCGATGTGTCCAGCGAGGGCCCCCCTACGTTCGGCGCAGGACCTACAGAGGCGGGCCAGTCCGGTTCGAAAGAGCTGAACCGGCTGGTGTCGAGCAAGGTAGTGACGTAGTGCACCATGCCCGCAGGCGCGCCGTCAGGGTTCCGCGGCTCACCGGTGCCACGGAACGTGATGATGTCGATCATCGTGACCTCCTCGCGCACCGCACCGACCTTCGGTACGGAATCTCACGGTAGATCCCTGCGGCACAGCACGTCTCGAGTAACGGGCTACCTCGTCGCGACACGCGTTTCGCCACGCGGAAGCGTGATCCGACGGGAGAACGCCCCGGTGGCTACTCGCCCGGCTCCATGCTGCTGAGCAGCACCCGCACGATCCGGTCCAGTTCGCGCCGGTCGCTCGGGGCGAGCACGGACAGCAACCTGGTTTCGTTCGCGGTGTGCTCGGTGACGACAATGTCGATCAAGTCCCGCCCGGCGTCGGTCAGGGCAACCCGGATCGCGCGGCGATCTCCGACGTCCGCGATGCGACGCACCATCCCGGCCGCCTCCAGCCGGTCCAACCGTCCGGTCATGCCCGCGCGCGAGAGCATGAGCGTGGCGGCGAGCACCGATGGGTTCAGCTCGAACGGCTCGCCCGAACGACGCAGGGCCGCAAGCACATCGAACTCGCCACGTTGCAGGCCGTGCTTGCCGAACACCGCCTCGATCTCGCGCTGCGCCACCACCATCAGCCTCCCGAGACGGCCCAGCACGGCCATGGCCTCCAGGTTCAGATCCGGTCGTTCGCGTCGCCACTGAGCCTCGATCGCGTCGATCGGATCAGATATCTGCTCCGTCATGGGCAAGATTTTATTCACTGGGATATAGTTTGATAGCGAATTATCAATCACCGAACTAGCTGGAGTCGGAAATGATCATCACCCCACGTAAGGACATCGCGATCCGTCAGGCGGAAGACGCCGAGACGTTGGGCTCCGAGTCGGTCACCATGCGCCTGCTGATCGATGCCGAGGAGGCAGGCGGCGCGCTGAGCAACCTCGAGGTCACCATGACCCCCGGTGCCGACGGTGCGGCGCCGCACTACCACACCCAGTCGGATGAGCTGTTCTACATCGCCGACGGGGAACTGCAGCTACTGGCAGGCAATCGAATTGTGACGGTCGGCGCGGGGGGCTCGATCGTCGTGCCGAAGCTCATGCCGCACGCTTTCGGCGCCACACCGGACAGCTCGGCGCGGATCATGATCACGCTCATGCCGGGCGTACAGCGCTTCGAGTATTTCCGACTGTTGGACCGAATTGCCAAGGGCAATTCCACGCTCGCCGATCTCGCGGCATCCCAGGAAGAGTTCGACAACCACTTCGTCGACGCCCCAGCCTGGTGGGCGGAACGAAACGCGAACCGATGCTGAGCGGCCGCGCGCCGGTCTGAGAAATCTGCCGGCGCCACTCGAAACAGTGGCGCCGCGGCGGATGTTCGCAGCGCGGATGCCATGCTCCTCGGACCGTTCGAGCACGCCGCCCGCAAACTTGTCGCGCCACCGGCCGAACGCCGCACCGAACTCGCCGACCGCACCGCCCCACTCGCCGCCCGTCGAGGGTACACACGGACGCACGACCGCCAATACCGAGCTACGAGCGCTGATCTCACACCCCGGCGAGATAGCTAGAAGATTGCGCCACGGCAATTCCTGGTCTGCCGAAAAATTTCGGTGCTAGTCCCTCTCACACCGGAATTCGGTTTGCCACAGGCCGTGAAATCTCTCGATCCGAGCCGATAGTCGCCCTTCCCGCGATATGATCACTCACACGCCAGGGGGTCGTGGCAAATCGTGAGCAGATCGGAGAAACGGCTATGACCGACGGAATCCGCCTTCCCGGGACCGCGCCGAAGGGTGATCGTGTTCCTCCGCTGCAGGGTCTGCTGGTAGCGGAATCGGACCGCGAGATCACCGTGCGCGTCGCCGAGGGAACGTGGACGTTCTGTCGGTCCGACGTACTGCGGGTGGTGGATTCCGCGGCGGCGCACCCCGATCAAGGCGGCCGTCCGGTGCTCGTGGACATCCGCGCGGGCGCCACCGCCGACTTCACCCGCCGACTGCGCATCGATCTGGTCGATCGGCCGATGACCATCCCCGAGACGCCGTCCGAGGCGCTGGGCGACGACCAACTCCGCCAGCTCACCGAAATCTGGGCCGACCGTATGCAACTCGTCGACTGCCCTGGATCGAACGGCGCGACGTTCACCTACTGCCAGACCAAATCGTCCGACGGCAGCGACGACGGCATCAACTGCGACAGTCTCGACTGAACGGCCGGCACATGGCGGCACGCCGGAAGGGTTCGATCCTGATCGTGTCCGAATCCGATGATCTGCACGGCTCCGCGATGGCGGCGACGTTACGAGAACATCACGGGCTCAGCCCTGTTCAACTCGACCTACGCGATTTTCCGCGCGAGGCCGGCAGCTTCCGGCTCGACCGTCTCGGTACCGCGCGCTCGCTTTCACACCTGATGGGACTCGACGACGTCCAATCGGTCTGGTGGCGTCGCCCGCATCCGGCCCGGGTGCCCGCCGGGGTGCGTGCCTCGGACAACGACTTCCGGCAGTCCGAATGCGACGGGTTCATCCAGGGTCTGCTCTGGTCGATCCCGGCCTACTGGGTCAACGATCCCGGCGCCGGCCGTACCGCGAGCCGCAAGATCGTGCAGCTGGAGACGGCGCTGCGGGCCGGGTTCACCGTGCCGGAGACGCTGATCACCAACGACCCGGAGGAGGCGCGCACCTTCGTCGAATCCCGACCGGGCCCGGTGGTTTACAAACGTACCGGCACCAGCCGGGCCGAGTTCGCCGAGACGAGGATCATCACCCGAGACGATTTCGGCAGGCTCGCCGCGATCCGCTCGGCGCCGACCACCTTCCAGGACTACGTCGACGCCACCTGCGACCTGCGTGTGGTTTGGGTGGATGGTGTCGAATGGACTGTTCGCATCGACTCGCAGGCCGGCGTCGGCAAGGTCGACTCCCGCCTGGACACGTCGGTCGATTTCGTTCCCGACCACCTGCCCGCAGCGGTGAGCAAGTCGCTCGCGACGCTGATGGGGGCACTCGGTCTGTCCTTCGGCGTCCTCGACATTCGGCTCGGCCGCGACGGCGAGTACTACTTCCTCGAGGTCAACCCGCAGGGCCAGTTCGCCTATCTGGAGATCAAAACCGGCCTGCCGATCTTCCGCAGCCTGGCCAATCTCCTGGTGCACGGCGACGGCATGGTGGCGGGCTACTGATTCCGGCGATAGATCTGCAGCACCACACCCGACTTCGGGAAGGGAACGGCATCCACCAGCCGCAGCTGTCGCGGCGCGACCTCGTCGAACAGCCGACGGCCCGCGCCAAGCAGCACCGGAAAGACCAGCAGCCGAAGCTCATCCACTGCTTCGAGGCGGAGGAACTCCTGTGCAGTGCGCACACCGGCAAACACGACCACCGGTTTGCCCGGGGTGTTTTTCAGGGCCGTGACCTCGCCGGGCAGATCGGCGCCGATCCGGCGGGCGGGTTCCCATGGCAGCTCCAGGTCGGGCCGGTGCGACAGCACCAGTTTGGGCAGCTCGTTGACCAGCGGCGCGAGCAACGCGTCGCCGGGTGTCGCCGGATTCCGTTGCGCGTCCGGCCAATACCCGGCGAGCAGCTCGTAGGACGTGCGCCCGAAGATCTGGGCGTCGACGCCGCCGAGCAGCTCGGCCAGATAGGCGTCCAGCCCGGGGTCGTCGACCTCGATCCAGTCCAGTGCGCCGTCCGGGCCGGCCGCGTAGCCGTCCAGTGTCACCATGATCTGCAGCAGCAGGGTCCGCACCGCGAGGTTCCTTCCGTCGGCAACGTGCTTCGACAATGCAGACGGCTCCCGGGACGCGAATTCATCGCGGTGCCGGCGAAAATCTCACCACCGACGCCGATTTGGCGTCTTCCGAGACCCTACTGCCTCTTGCGGCGATTCGCCCCGCCACGACTGCGGAGCTGCACATGCGACTCCACCAGCACGTTATGGACGAAGCCATAGGAACGGCCGGTGGACCGCGCCAGTGACCGGATGCTCGCACCCGCCTCGTATTGCTTCTTCAGCTGGGTCTGTAGGCGGTCGCGTGACTTCCCGGTGACACGTGTGCCCTTACCCAATGTGGCCTTGCCTTGTGTGGGTCTGTCGCTCATGGCTTCCTCCGAGTCGCCGAGCAGCGTCTTTCCAGGCTAAGCACTCAGCAGGCCATGATCAACGGGTTCGTGTGATGAAACTCACGCGAGCTGAATAAGTTCCAGGTATTCGGCCGACCAATGGTCTTCCGTCCCGTCCGGAAGCAGAATCACCCGTTCCGGAGACAGCGCCTCCGCCGCGCCGGGGTCGTGCGTCACCAGCACGACCGCGCCCGCGTAGGTGCGTAAAGCGTCCAGCACCTGCGCCCGCGACACCGGATCGAGGTTGTTCGTCGGCTCGTCCAGCAGCAGCACGTTCGCCGCCGAGGAGACCAGACCGGCCAGCGCAAGGCGGGTCTTCTCACCGCCCGACAAGGTGCCCGCGGGCTGCTCCAGCTGCGGACCGGAGAACATGAACGCACCGAGCAGCCCCCGCAGATCCTGCTCGCCGGCGTCCGGGGCGGCGTGGCGGATGTTCTCCCACACGGTGGCGTTGTCGTCCAAGGTGTCGTGTTCCTGGGCGAAGTACCCCACCTTCAGGCCGTGCCCGGGCACCAATGCGCCCGCGGTCGGCTGTTCCGCCCCGGCCAGCAGGCGCAGCAGTGTGGTCTTGCCCGCGCCGTTGAGCCCGAGCACCACGACCCGGCTCCCCCGGTCGATCGCCAGGTCGACGCCGGTGAAGATCTCCAGCGAGCCGTAGACCTTGGTCAGGTTCTCGGCAATCAGCGGCGTCTTGCCGCAGGGCGCGGGCTCTGGGAACTTGATCCTGGCAACCTTGTCCGCGACGCGCACGTCGTCGAGTTCGGCCATCAGGCGGTCTGCGCGCTTGGCCATGTTCTGTGCCGCGGTGGCTTTAGTGGCCTTCGCGCCGAGCTTGGCCGCTTGCGCGCGCAGCGCGCTCGCCTTCTTCTCGGCGTTCGCGCGCTCGCGCCGACGGCGCTGTTCATCAGTGGCACGGGCGTCCAGGTACTTTTTCCAACCCATGTTGTAGACATCGGCCTCGCCGCGCACCGCGTCCAAGAACCACACCTTGTTGACCACGTCGGCGAGCAGCTCGACGTCGTGGCTGATCACAATCAGCCCGCCGTCATGGCTCTGCAGGAAGCCGCGCAGCCAGGTGATCGAGTCGGCGTCGAGATGGTTGGTCGGTTCGTCCAGCAGCAGGATCGTGTCCGAGCGGCCGCCACTGCCGTCGGAGGCCGCGAACAGGATGCGGGCCAATTCGATTCGGCGGCGCTGACCGCCGGACAGGGTGCGCAATGCCTGGCCGAGCACCCGGTCGGGTAGGCCGAGGCTGTGGCAGATGCGCGCCGCCTCACTCTCGGCGACGTAGCCGCCGAGTGCGGAGAAGCGCTCCTCGAGCCTGCCGTACTTGCGGACTGCCTTCTCGCGCTCTTTCTCGTCGGCGACCTCGGCCATCAGCGCCTGCTGCTTCTCCATGTCGCGGATCAGCGTGTCCAGGCCGCGCGCAGACAGCACCCGGTCGCGGGCCAGCACGTCGAGGTTGCCCTCACGCGGGTCCTGCGGCAGATACCCGACATCGCTGGAACGCAGAATCTTTCCCGCGTATGGCTCGCCCTCACCAGCCAAGATACGCAGCGTAGTGGTCTTGCCGGCACCATTGCGCCCAACCAGCCCGACCCGGTCGCCTGCCTGCACCCGCAGCGCCGGTCCTGGGGCCGACAGCAGGGTGCGGACGCCGGCCCGGACCTCCAGGTCGGTCGCGGTGATCACAAACTTCTCCTCGAGGATTGGTGGTGCTGGACGGTTGCTGCACGATTGTGCGACCCGACGCGCACAGGAACCACCGATTTTACCCGGGACGAACGGCCGCCCCGCCATCCAGCCTCGCGCATGTGACGGCAGTAACGAAATGGACCGACAGCTGCGCTAGCGTGCCATGGCATGAGTACTGATCTTTTAGGCAAGAGCGCTCTGGTCACGGGGGCCAGCCGCGGCATCGGCAAGGCGGTGGCAGCGGAGCTGCTGAGCCGCGGCGCGAATGTGTTGATCACCGCGCGCAAGAAGGAGCCGCTGGAGGAGGCGGCCACCGAGCTGCGCGGTTCGGGCCACCAGGGCCAAGTTGTCGCGCTCGCAGGCAACTCCGGCGTCGCGGAGGATCGGGCGGCGGCGGTCGAGCGCGCGGTCGCGGAGTTCGGTTCGCTGGACGTCCTGATCAACAACACCGGCATCAACCCCGTGTTCGGCTCGTTGATGGAGGCCGACTTGGACGCGGTGCGAAAGATCTTCGACGTCAACGTGGTCGCGGCACTCGGTTATGTCCAGGAGGCATTCAAGGCGTGGATGCGCGACCACGGCGGCGCCGTGGTCAACGTGGCCAGCGTGGCAGGCATCCGTTCCACCGGCGTCATCGCCGCCTACGGCGCGTCCAAGGCCGCACTGATCCGCCTTACCGACGAACTCGCCTGGCAGCTCGGACCGAATATCCGGGTGAACGCGGTCGCTCCAGGCGTGATCAAGACCAAGTTCGCCGACGCGCTGTACTCGGCCGACGAGAATCAGGCCGCGAGCGGGTACCCGATGAAGCGGCTCGGATCGCCGGAGGATGTGGCGCGTCTGATCGGGTTCCTGGTTTCGGATGAGGCCGCGTGGATCACCGGCGAGACGGTGCGGGTCGACGGCGGGCTGCTGTCCACCGGCGGACTGTAACGATCCGCCTACACACAAGCAACTGCCCTGCCGGCACGCCCAGCGCGTCGGCGTGCCTGCAGGGCAGAAATTTCTCGACTGCCTTGGCGCCGACCGCGCCGGCGGCGGTCACCGTGCCACCACGACATCCTTCCTCGTTGTCACTCCCGAGCGGCCATCCCACCCCGTACGGCCTCCTCAGGCTCCCCGCCCGGCCTTACCGGCCGCGGGTCAGAGCCGGACGGGCCGGCGCCAGTCCGCTCGATCGGGTGTCACGAGTGTGGATGCCCCCTCGATGCCGAATCGCCGGTACAGCTTGCGCAACGGTTCCGGCGCGTACCAGTTCCAATCGCCCAGCAACTCCATGGCCGCGGGCAGCAGGAATCCCCGCACCAGGGTCGCGTCCACCAGCACCGCGAGCGGCAAGCCGATGCCGAACGCCTTCATGAAAGTGATGTCGGAGGCGAGGAAACCGAGGAACACCAGCGAGATCAGTACCGCCGCTGCCGTGACGATCCGGCCGATCCGTTCCAGTCCCGAGGTGATCGCCAACGCATTGGATCTGGTGCGCCGATACTCCTCGCGGATGCGGGCCAGCAGGAACACCTGATAGTCCATGGCGAGGCCGAACGCCACGCCGAACAACATGACCGGCACCGTCGGCGGCAGGTCATCGGTGACGGTGAAGCCGAGGAGCCCGGACAGGTGCCCGTCCTGGAAGATCCAGACCAGCGCGCCGAAGGTCGCGGTCAAGCTCAGCACGCTGAGCACTACCGCGAGCAGCGGCAGCACCGCACTGCCGGTGAGCACGACCAGCACGACCAGCAAGATCGGCACGACGAAGGCGAGCGCGTACGGCAGCACCGATATCACCGAGTCGATCGCGTCCGCGTTTGCCGCCGCCACGCCGCCGACCAAGACCGGTGTGGCGGCGGGTGTGGCACGAACGTCGCCCGAGATGCGGTTCAGCACAACGGGGTCAGTCGTGTCCGGAACCACCGCGAGGTAGGCAGCGTTCACCGCGCGATAGCGATCATTGGCCGGGGTGGGTGCGGCGAGCAGGCCGCCGTGGCTGTAGCTGCCGGTGGCGGTATCGACCCGGTGAACGTTCTCGATCTTCGACAGCTTTCTGGCGTAGGCGTCCAACCCCGCTGCGCTGTAAGCGCTCTCGGGCAGTACGGCGAACAGCCCGTTCTGCTCGGTGGCGGCGAAATCACGCTGGATCGTCTCGGTGATCTGGCGGTTGTTCATCGACTCCGGCAGCGAACGTTCGTCGGGGAAACCGAGATTCACACCGAGGAACGGCGCGCCGAGCACGAGCAGCAGCCCGATGATCGCGACGCCGATGGGCACCGGCCGCATCATCACGAACCGGGCGAGGCGATGCCAGGCGCCCTCGCCCGCGGCGGGCCGCGCGGCGCGCAGGAACCACCACAGCCGGCCGCTGTCGATCCTGGTGCCGAGCAGGAACAGGATCGCGGGCAGCACCGTCAGCGCGACGGTCGCCGCGATCACCGCGACCGCGAGCCCCGCGTACCCCATGGACCGCACGGCAGGCAGTGGGAAGAACAGCAGACCCGACAGCGCCACCGCGACGGTGACTGCCGAGAACACGACGGTGCGGCCCGCCGAGCGCATCGTCTCGACCACCGCGGCCGCGGGCTGCTGCCCGGCGACCAGTTCGTCGCGGTATCGGCTGATGATCAGGAGGCTGTAGTCGATCGCGAGGCCGAGCCCGAGCAGGGTGGCGACGTCGGTCGCGCTCGCCGCGAGATCGGTGACGCTCGCGATCAGCGACAACGCGCCCACGGTGATCAGCACTGTGACCATGGCGACGGCCAGCGGCAGGCTGGCCGCCACCAGACCGCCGAAGACAAGCAGCAACGCGACCAGCGTGAGCGGGAAGGCAATGGACTCGCCGAGGACGACGTCCTTCTGGCTCTGTTCCACCGTCTCGTGCAGCAACATCGCGTAGCCGCCGACCCGTACCTCGAGCGGGCCGTGCGTGCCGCCGAACCGGTTGGCGAGATCACCGACACGCTTCTGGACTTCCGCTTCCTCCCCGAGGACGCCGGCCATGATCAGGCCCTTGGTGCCGTCGGCGCTGCGTAACCCGGGTGACTTGTCGGTCCAGTACGAGGTGACGCCTACGACGCCTGCCGCGGACGTCAGCTCGGTGACCAGCTTCGTCGCGGCGGTGACAGAGGCGTCGTCGTCCACCGAGTCGCGCGTCTGCACCAGCAGCACGAGATTCGGGGTGGCCTGGCCGAACGTTTCGCGGAGGACCGTTGCCGCCTGGCTTGATTCGCTGCCAGGGTCGATGTAGCCCCCGCCCTGCATCTTGTCGAACAATGTCACGCTGAGCGTGCCCATCACCAGCGCGAGTATCGCGAACCCGCCCAGGATCCACCGGCTGCGCCGCCTGGTCAGCTCGACCACTGCGTCCCCCTAACTCGTTCCGCCGCACCGTCCTCGTACTCGCGCGGTGTCGCCGGTTCGCCTAACCTGCCCGGCGGACCACGACAGCACACCGGTACGCCGAACACCTCCTGCTCCTCGACACCGGGGCCGGGTGCGTGCGCCAGCGCCCAGGAATCCTAGCAACGCGGGTCGAAATTTCGGTGGGCGAGAACACCTTCCGCGCGATGCCGACGGGCGGAAGGTATCCCTTCGAGTAGCGCGATCCGTTGTCCACCGCTGGTGAACGGACGGGTCGGGGTTCCCCGAGTCATAGCGGACGAGAGCCGAACGGCGATTTCGCACGCCAGAGACCCGTCCGAAGGCTCGCTCGTTCACCGTTTCCGACGGGGCGGCGCCCCCGTCGGCTCGGCGGGAGGCCGGACCGACCTCGCCCGCGGCTGATTCCCGCGCCGGTAGGGCTATGAGCTCCGCTCGCACAGCACGGAGCCGAACACCTGCGGGAGCGCCCGTCGGAGCGAACGTGGCGGCTAAGCTCCGACCACCGAGCGAGCGAAAGGGGCGGACCAGACATGCACCGAGGCGCAACCCGCACGGCGCGAGCGGGCCACGGCACGGCGTGACGCCGGACCTCGTTGTCTGCGGGCTCGGCCCGGCCGGTCGCGCCCTCGCACACCGCGGCCTGGAGCGCGGACTCACGGTCACCGTCGTCGATCCCCTGCCGGACCGCCCGTGGACGGCCACCTACGCGGCGTGGGCCGACGAGCTGCCGGACTGGCTTGCCCCGGAGGTCGTCGCCGCGACGGTGCGTCGGCCGATGGCTTGGGGAGTTCGCGCGCACCACCTCGACCGCGCATATGTCGTGCTGGACACCGCGCGGCTGCGCGACTCCCTGCGCCTGGCCGGTGCACAGGTGATCGCGGACCGAGCGGTGGACATCACAGGCGACAGTGTGACCCTCGCGTCGGGCACGCCGCTCACGGCCGGACGGGTGATCGATGCGCGTGGTGTCGCCCGCTCCCCCACGCGTGCCGAGCAGACCGCCTACGGGTTGATCCTGGACGCTGAGCGTTGCGTGGGCCTGGAGCCGCTGTTCATGGATTGGCGCCCCGACCACGGCGCACCGCCCGACGCGCCACGCTCGTTTCTCTACGCGGTACCGCTGGGCGGCGGTCGGATGCTGCTGGAGGAGACCTGTCTGGCCGGGCGGCCGGCGCTCGCGGGCGTCGAGCTGCGTGAGCGCCTGCGTCATCGCCTACGCTCCCGCGGCATCCGGCTCACCGGCACGGAGCCGGTCGAGCGGGTTCGCTTCCCGGTGCAGGGCGGACGGCCGAACCACCACACGTTCGGGGCGGCCGGCGGTTTCCTGCATCCCGCCACCGGCTACAGTGTCGCCGCCGCGCTGGCCGCGGCCGATACGGTGGCGGCGGGTCAGGACGTGTGGCCAACCTCAGCGCGAGCGGTCTACCATCTGCGCGCCGCCGGATTGCGGGCGCTGCTGGCCCTGCCGCCTACGGATATCCCACTGTTCTTCGACACGTTCTTCACCCTGTCTCCGGCCGCGCAACGCGCGTATCTCTCAGGTCGCACCGACCTACACGGCACCCTCGCGGCGATGCGCTCGCTGTTCACGGCCCTGCCCTGGCCGCTGCGACGGCGCGTCGCCGCCGCGACACTCGGGATTCCGGTTCACTCGCGCGGTTCGTAGGGGTTCGGCGATGATGGAGGGCATGAGATCGATCTGGAAGGGCTCGATCGCATTCGGGCTGGTGAACGTCCCGGTGAAGGTGTACACGGCCACCGAGGACCACGACATCCGATTCCATCAGGTGCACGCCAAGGATGGAGGCCGGATCAAGTACGACCGTGTCTGCACTGTGTGCGGTCAGCCCATCCAGTACGCCGATATCGACAAGGCCTACGAGTCGCCCGACGGCGACAAGGTCATCCTGACCGACGAGGACTTCGCGAAACTTCCCGCGGCGGAGAAGCACGAGATCCCGGTGCTGCAGTTCGTGCCATCCGATCAGATCGAGCCGATCCTCTTCGACAAGAGCTACTACCTGGAACCGGATTCCAGCACGCCGAAGGCATACGTACTGCTGGCCAGGACGCTGGAGCAGGTCGACCGCACGGCGCTGGTGCACTTCACGCTTCGCCAAAAGACCAGGCTCGGGGCATTACGCGTCCGCGAGGGCATCTTGGTGCTGCAGACGCTGCTGTGGCCGGACGAAGTCCGCGCCGTCGACTTCGAATCCTTGGACGGCGTCGCCGAACCGCGGCCGCAAGAGATCAAGATGGCCGAGACGCTGGTCGAGGCCATGTCCGACGACTTCGACCCGGACCAGTTCACCGACGAGTACCAGATCGAGCTGAAGCGCCTGCTCGACGAGGCGATCGCCAGCGGCACCGGAAAGGTGCCCGAGCAGCCCGAGGCCGTGCCCAGCGCGATGGACGCCGAGGTGGTCGACCTCGTCGCCGCGTTACAGCGCAGCCTAGAGGCGAGTGGACGCCGTTCCGCGGGCGCCGAGACCCCCGAAAAGGTCGAGCCGAAGAAAGCGGCGAAGAAGACCGCGTCCAAGAGCGCCGCATCGAAGAGCGCGACGAAGAAGGCGCCCGCGAAGAAGACCGCCAAGAAGTCCGCGGCCCGCAAGGGCGCGTGACCTTGCGGGCCGAATCCTGTTGGACACCGGAGCCGCCGCGGAGCTCTGTCGGGCGGCGAAGCGCACGCTGATCCACCGGAGACGGCCACGGCGCACCACGTCAGAACATGCCGTGCGGGATCAGGTCCGGATCCGGCACCGGCTGCAGCACATCCCAGTGCTCGGTAATCTTTCCGTCGACCAGTCGCCAGACGTCGACGACGGCGACGCCGCGCGGATCGTCCTCCGGAATCATGTGGTAGTGCACGACGGCGTACTCATCATCGGTGATGACGCGTTTCACGTCGATCCGAGCCTTCGCGACCGGAGAGCCGGCCACGAACTCGATGAACGGGTCTCGGCCCGAGGGGTTTCCGGGACTGTGCTCGCGGAAGTCCTCGTGCAGCGCCGCCCGCAGGACCTCGAGGTTGCCCTCAGCGAACTGCGCGAGAGCGTGCAAGACGAGATTCTTGTTTCGGATGGCGGGGGTGTCGTTGGTCATGCCGCCACCGTCGCAGCCGGGGCCGCGCACTGTCGATTACCAGGCATGTAATGGTGGCTCGGTCGCCCATGCGGCGATACTGGCGCAGTGAACCACAATCGCCCGGTCGGCGAACAGTTGCGTGAATGGCGAAGGCGGCGCGGGCTCAGCCAGCTCGAGCTGTCGTTGCGCGCGGGCACGTCGGCGCGGCATGTCAGCTTCGTCGAAACCGGCCGCACCGTCCCGAGTCCGCCGATGCTGGAGCGGCTGGCCGAACAGCTGAACATTCCGCTGCGCGAACGTAATCAGCTACTGGTGGCGGCCGGGCATGCGCCTGCCTACCGGCACACGCCGCTGGACGACCCGAATCTCGCCGACGCGCGCGCAGCCGTGCGCCGGGTGCTCTCCGGCCATGAGCCGTATCCGGCGCTGGCGGTCGACCGCCGCTGGAACCTCTTGTTTGCCAACGCGGCCGCCCGAGTCTTCCTGGACGGCGTCGATCCCGCACTGCGTGAGCCCCGTGTGAACCTTATGCGGATCGGCCTGCACCCCGAAGGTTTCGCGGCACGCCTCGACAATCTCGACCAGGTGCGCGCCTTTCTGCTCCCTCGGCTGGCCCGCCAGGCGGCGCAGACCGGAGACCCCGAGCTCGGCGCGCTGCACGACGAACTGAGCGCGTACGCGCCCACCGAGCCCGTCCGCCTCGACCGAGCCGACATCGCACTGACGATCCGCATTCGGCACGGGGACGCGCAACTGTGCTTCTTCAACACCATCACAACATTCGGTGCGGCGTTCGACGTGACACTCGATGAGATCGCCGTCGAAGCCTATTTTCCCGCGGACCGATCGACATCCGACTATCTGCATGCTTTGGCGCGCGACACGTCCGCGACCGCGCCCGGGTAGCCGTCCATCGGCGCAGTCGGCACCTCAGCTCGGCGCCGCGCGGGCCTGGCCTTCCTCGAAGAACTCCAGCAGTGCGGCCACGGTATTCACCTCGTCGCGGGGACGCAGCGCGCCGAACGGGGCATTCCAGAAGTCGCCGGCGCACGGTGTCGATGGCCCGACGTAGGCGTACGGACCTGGGTGAGCCTCATCGCCGGGCGACACCCCATAGTTGACGTCGGTGACGGTGCTCGCCAGATCGAAGTGCTCCGGCCACAGTACCGGCGACACATCCGGCGCCAGACAGCGTAAAGCTCTGTCCCCCAGCACAAACCACTCTTCGATCAGTCCTGCCGCCGAGATGTCCACCTCGAGCGGCGCATCGGGGTCGGCGCCGGTCATTTCCGCGTACGCCCCCTCCGGCGCTCCCGGTTCGAAGCCCGCCGCCTGTGCGACCTCTCGGAAAGTCCCCTGTAGTCGCGCTCGCCCTTCCGGCCACGCCAGTTCGGTGCCGATGACCGAGAACGGCCACCGCACGCCGCCGAATCCCCCCTGCACGATCCGCAGCCGGGTGGTGCCGAACTCTCGATACTGCGGGCCCGCGATCAACAATTCCGCGGTCGCGTGCAGCGCCTGCCGGGACCGCAGGTACGTCTTCTCGTCCACTCCCGCATCATCGCTGCTGCGGACACCGGGCCGCATGCGTTTCGCCCGACTGCTGGTCCAGCCACCGCGCGCAACCGGCACCAGCCCGCCGCAGCAGACGACGACCATCCGTAACCAAGCCGCCCGCTGAGCGAAGGAACCCGACGGACCAATCGGTAGCTCCGCCTCGTCAACCGATGGCCATGTCGCGCACCGGCGAGGCGCGGTAGTAGTGACGACCGTCCGCGACTTCGGTGCGGGGGACGAACCGGTGATTCCTCTGCGTACTTCGCCGGGACTGTGCTCGACTCGCGACAGGTCGCGCCTCTTCGACGACCGAAGCTGCCACGGCACGCTGGTCACCATCACCCTGGGTTCGAACAGCAGGCGCGCCTTCAACCGCAGCGAGCCGCATAAGCCACCGATGACAGGGGGTCACTGGCGAAGATCGGCAGCGCCAGCCGTTTGGGCAGATCGCATCAAGAAGTGGCCCGCATGGCAACTGTGCCGCTACCGCCTGCGAGTGATACGCGCCACCACCACCGGACGACCTCGCCAGCTTGCGTGAGCCGGTCGGTGGACGTGCACAGGAGGCCACCGACCTCAATCGTCGAGGTGCTTACGCAAGGCGTCGAACCGGCCGTCCCAGTCGCGGGCCAGCGCGGCCAGAAACTGTTGTGCCACTTGCATCGGAGCTGAGCGAAGCCGGTATCGGACCCGGCGACGCTCACCCGGTTCGGCCATGACGAGGCCAGCATCCGCCAGCAGGGCGAGGTGTTTGGCGATCGCCTGCCGAGTAATCGGCAAGCGATCGGCCAGATCCGTTGCCGTGGCCGGGCCGCCCGCGGCCAGCGCGGCGAGGATGCCACGCCTGCTCGGATCGGCCAGGGCGATGAACACCTGTTCGGCGATCGCCTCGATGTCAGGCGGCATTGAGGTATTCGACCAGTTCACCCAGCTCGTTCGCCCAACCGTCGGTATTGCCGTCGAATGCCTCGCGGTAGTCGTCCGCCGGCAACTGGGCAAAGCCGGATTCCACCATGGTGAGCCGCGTCCCCGCGTCTACCGGTTCCAGGGTGAATTCCACATAGGTGCGGCGCGGGTCGTCGTCCGGCAGACCATGGATAGGCCAGGTGAAGCCGAATACCGACGGCTTCTCGACCCGCTCGATGCGCATATCGGCCTTGTGGCCGTTCTTCCATGTCATCTGCGCGGCGCCGCCGGGACGCAAGTCGATCGCCGCCGCGTGACCGAACCACGTGCCGAGGCCTTCGGCCGTTGTCAACGCGGTCCACACTGCGGCCGGTGGGTGTGCGAGCTCGACCGTCCGCACAATCTGGTCGGGAAATCCCATGACAGCCTCCAACAAGTAGCAACCATAAAGTTGCTACTCACATTATTGCAACCGTTCGGTTGCGTCAAGCGGAGCTCCAAGACGGCTACAGCTGATTCCGGCATCAGCCACGGAGTACCGGTCGATCTCACCCGAGATGTCGGGCCCGTGGCCGATACCGGCGACCCGATGCCCCCAGGGCCTATCGGCGGCGAGAAGGTGGCGTCGGCACCGAGTGGTGCACCGGATGGGTCATCACCACCGCCGGGGCCGCGGCCTCGACTCAGCCCGCCGACCAGCCGCCGTCGACCGGGACGATCGCGCCATTCACATTGGACGCGGCGTCGGAGGCCAGGAAGACGGCGACGGCGGCCATCTGGTCGGGCTGGGCGATGCTCTGGTTGAGCGAGATGATCGGCTGCAGCCGGGCTACGCCCGCCGGGTCGAAGTTCGCCGCTTCGGCGGCCACGCCGGTGAGGGTGGGGCCCGGCAGGATCGCGTTGCAGCGGATGCCTTCGTTGGCGTAGGCCCACGCCACATTCTTGGTGATGCCGACGATGCCATGTTTGGAAGCGGTGTAGGCGATCCCCGCGGCACCGCCGCGGATACCGGCCTCGGAGGCGGTGTTGACGATCACGCCGCTACCTTTGGCGAGCATATGCGGCACGACCGCATGGGTGACCAGGAAGGTTCCGGTCAGATTGATACGCAACACCCGGTCCCACACCTCGATCGGAGTGTCGGCTGGCAGCGCCATAGTGTCGAGCACACCGGCGTTGTTGCACAGCACGTCGATGCGGCCGAAGATGTCGAGCGTACGCCGTACCAGGTCGTTGACGGATGCCTGTTCCGAGATGTCGACGCGAACGGCGATGGCCGCGTCGCCGATCTCGGCGGCGGCCTTCTCGGCATTGCCCAGGTCGATGTCGGCGACCACCACGCGCGCTCCGGTGGCGGCGAAGTCCTGGGCCATCGCGCGCCCGATGCCGGACCCGGCCCCGGTAATCAATGCGACTCGACTGCCGCTGTCCGTGCTGCTCATGGCGAGCCTTTCGATTCGGGTCATCTGACACAAACGTGCGGACCACTCCTAACCGGACAATAATGTCCGGTTTTACGACAGCCTGCGCGACAGGTCACGCCGAGTCAACTGCGACGGCCAGAAGGCCCCATCGAAGGAGTCCGGCACTATCGCACCGATGCGGAACTGCGACGCACCTGGCGGGCCCGAAAAGTTTTGCGCCGCTGAGCGATCAGGGAACGCGTGGCCCAGCGGTGGTCCCGGACACCGGTTTCCGGACCGTTACCCGGCTGTCGCCGTGCAGGCCGTCAGGCGGACACTCGCGGCGCGGGGCACCGCGCTGCCCAGGTCCGGGAAGGGTGGGGCACTGGGGCCGAGGACCTCGATGGCGCGGCGTTCAGCTTCCGCGCGGGTAGCGGCCCAGGCCCAGCCGAAGCGGCCGTCGGCGCCCCTGACCACCGACCCGCAGGCGTTCCAGAATTGCACGACCGCCCGACAGTCGCGGATACCGCACTGGGCGCGCGCCGCGTTTTCCGCCGCCGCGGCGTCCGGATAGTTCACCGCCGACGCGACGGCTCCGGTACTCGACGACAGAGCAAGCGCGCCATAGTAATTCCCGGCCGCATGCGCTTCCCCCGCGACGCTCCCGGCCAAGGCGCAGGTGGCAGCGGACGCCACCACGACGCCGAGGGCAGCCTTGCGCGGCAATGACATGCGTTCTCCCCGTGTCGAACCGACTCCGGGCTCAGATGATCGTCCAGCTCACCCGATTTGTCCAACTATCGGCGGTTCGACCAAGGCCGCGCGAGCCCGGGTTCACATTCATCCGCGAGTAACGGCCGCTGCACGGGCTCGGCGCCGGCGGGCGGCGGCGACGCGGCGACCGATCACACCGTGATGTGGTGCGAACAAGTAGACGACAGTGAACGCAACCCCTTGCGCGACCACAACCATGGCGCCCGAGGCGGTGTCGAGGTGATAGCTCAGGTACAGGCCCACCACCGCACAGCACACCGATACGGTGGGGGCGATCACCAGCATGCGGCTGAATCGGTCGGTGAGCAGGTATGCGGTCGCGCCAGGGATGATCAGCATGGCGACCACGAGGACGACACCGACGGCCTGCAACGCCACCACGGAGGTCAGCGCGAGTAGGCCGAGCAATGCGGTGCCGAGCAATCGAGGGTTGAGCCCGATCGCGTGAGCGTGGGTGGGGTCGAAGGCATAGAGGGTGAAGTCGCGGCGTTTGAGCGCCAGCGCGGCGAGGGTGACCACAGCCAGAACGACGATCTGGATCACGTCGGCACGACTGACGCCGAGCAGGTTGCCGAAGACGATGTGGTTGAGGTCTGTCTGACTCGGCGTCACGGACACCAGCACCAACCCGAACGCGAACAACGTGGTGAACACGATGCCGATTGCCGCGTCCTCCTTGACCCGGCTGGTATCGCGGACCACCCCGATCAGCGCAACCGCCAGGAAACCGAAAACTATCGCGCCCACCGCGAACGGCACCCCGAGGATGTACGCGAGCACGACCCCCGGCAGGACCGCGTGGGAGACGGCGTCGCCCATCAGTGACCAGCCGATCAGCACCAGCCAGCAGGACAGGACCGCGCATACGGTGGCGGCCGTCACGGTGGTGATCAGCGCCCGCACCATGAACTCGTAACTCAATGGAGTTATGAAGAATTCGGTCAGGTTCATCTGTCTCACATCCGGTTCATGACGTCGAGACCGAAGGCCCTGGCCATGTTCTCCGGCTGGAGCACGAAGTCGGGGTCGCCGTGTTCGAGGACACTGTGCATGAGCAGCACCGCCTCGTCGGCCAGACCCGGCAGCGCGTGCAAATCATGAGTGGACACCAGGATCGTGGCCCCGCCGTCTGCGAGTTCGCGCAGCAGTGTGGTGATAGTGGCCTCCGAGCGCTTGTCGACGCCGGCGAACGGCTCGTCGAGGAGCAGGATCGTCGCACCTTGCGCGAGGCCACGAGCCACGAAGGCTCGCTTCCTCTGGCCGCCGGACAGTTGCCCGATCTGCCGGTCGGCGAGGTCTGCGAGCTCCACTCGCTCCAAAGCCGCGGCAACCGCCGCGCGGTCGCCGCGACGGGGGCGGCGGGTGAAGCCCATCTGCCCGTAGCGGCCGGTCATCACGACGTCATAGACCGAGAGTGGGAAACTCCAGTCGACATCCTCGGCTTGCGGCACGTAGCCGAGGGCGCCCGCGCGACGGGCCTCGAGCGGCGCCCTACCGTTGATCAGCACGCTCCCCCGGTCGGGCTTGACCAGGCCCATGACGGTCTTGAACAAGGTTGATTTGCCGGATCCGTTCATCCCGATCAAGCCGCAGACCCGCCCTTGTGCCAAGGTCAGGTCGACCCGATCCAGCGCGAGGACGTCACCGTAGTGGACGGTGACATCGCGAACCTCGAGGGCGGGCGTGTTCACCGGCGTGTGCCTGTCAGCGCTGAACCGATGGTGCCGGCGTCGTGCCGGATCAGTGCCAGGTACGTGGGTACCGGACCGTCGGCCTCAGAGAGCGAATCGACATACAGCACACCGCCGAATGTGGTGCCGGTGGCTTCGACCACTCGCTGCATCGGGGCATCGGACACGGTGGATTCACAGAATACAGCGGGCACCCTGTGCTGGCGGACGAAGTCGATCGCCGAGGCGATCTGCTGCGGCGTGGCCTGCTGCTCGGCATTGACCGCCCAGATGTACTTCTCGCTCAGACCGGCGTCGCGTGCCAGGTAGGAGAATGCGCCCTCGCAGGACACCAAAGCGCGCTGATCCGGCGGCAGCGCATTGAGCGTCCCGACCAACTCGTCGTGCTCTTTGCGCAGCTCGGTCTTGTAGGTTTCGCCGTTGGCCCGGAAGTCGGCGGCGTGAGCTGGATCGAGTTCGCCGAACGCACGCACCATGTTGTCGACATAGATCAGCACGTTCAGCGGCGACATCCACGCATGCGGATTCGGCTTCCCCCGGTAGGCGTCCTCGCCGATGGCGATCGGCGCGACCCCCTCGCTGACCACAACGTGCGGCACCTTCACGTCAGATACGAACTGAGCGAACCACGCCTCCAGGTTCATGCCGTTGTCCAGAATCAGGTCGGCCTTCGATGCCTTCTTGATGTCGCCAGGAGTCGGCTCGTAGCCGTGGATCTCCGCGCCCGCCTTGGTGATCGACTCGACCGCCAAGTGCTCGCCGGCCACGTTCTGCGCGATATCGGCCAACACTGTGAACGTGGTCAACACCACCGGCCGACCATCCCCGCCTGCGCTGCCACCGCTACAAGAGGTCAAGGCAAAGCTCAAAGCACACGCGGTAACTGCTGCGGAGAACAGGCGTACCCGACGAGAAAACATGCGTTGGAGTCCAACCTTCATCAACGGACGATTTCGTATAGCCTAACTTATGAGTTAGCGCTGCGAAACTATCGCGGAGACGGTCCGGGCGCCACCGATCCACGGGACCACCGACCGAAGCGTACGTTCATCGCTCCCCCTTCAGGCCGACAAGTGAACCGGCTCGGTCGAACGGTCAAAAGCCGCGATGGACCAACTACCGCAGGCACTTCGGTCGACGCCGAAGATCATCAGCCAGACCATCGACGACACCAACTGGTCCGACATGGGTGAGATGACTGTCGGATAAGCCGGCGGAACCGATCCTTCCGACGCAGCTCGACTTTGCGATTTCCGGTCCCCGCGACTGCTTCGATTGCTCACATTCGATGATCGGCCCCTGCCCGGATGGAATGCGCATCATCGTGCCCCGTCCGGCCGATCGGTCGTGTTGTCGAGGCCCTCATCGGTCGATGGCGGCGACGGAGACTTCGATTCTGGTGTCGTGCTTGTCCTCGGTCCAGCGTTGTGCGTCGTAAAGCCACCACCGGTCGATATCGAGGCGATAAAACCGGCGGGGACCATCGGCGCGGAATTCGTCGAGCGGCAGCATCCACTCGGCACGGATCCCGGGATCGGGGAAGTTCGATTCGTAGTAGTGGTCGTAGTAGGCGGGCAGTTCCTCGGCGGTGACTTCGTGGCACTCGCCGGTGAACTGGGCACCGTCGATCGGTATGCCCGACGGGGCATCGGAGCCGGTCAGCCCGGTCCGGAAAATCGAGCCCGCGACCAGCGGCCAATTGGCGATATTCATCGAATGCCGGGCGTCACGCAGCGAATACCACAGCAGCCGCAGCGGCTGGTTCAGCACGACGTAGTTGACGGTGGACGACCAAGGACCGACAGGTCCACTGGTGGCGAGGGTGACGAATCGAGCTCGATCGAGCAGGACACGGCTGCGCAGCGCGAGAGCCGCCACGTCCGATCCTCGTCCGGGTTGCTCGGGTGTGGGTAGCGGGATGGGAATGATCGGGTCGGTGAGGATCCGGGCGTCGAGGATTTCGTACCACTCGTCCTGATCGGTCCGCCGTTTCTCCCATTCCGGATCCCTGGACCGAGCGCTGATTTCGCGACGGTAGCGGCCCCATTCGGCTTCGTCGGCGAAAGTGACGTGATGCTCGAGGCAATGCACATCGTCACCGACGGTCACCGTGTACCACCGGGTGCCGAGCACCATGTCCAGGTCGGCATAGAACCAGAGCTGGCGGTCTGCGATCCACTGCCAGAACGCTGCCAGATCTGCGCGGGCCTTTACGGTCGGTCGAAACCGGTAGACCAGGTGCAGCATTCAGCGGGCCTTTCGTTCGGATCAGGACAGAAAATCGAGCCAGTCGCGGCTCAGCGAGGACAAGTACTTGGGAAATCGGTCACGGTAACCGCGCGCTAGGTCCCTGTTGTGCACACGGACGCGTTCGACGTGAAGTTCATCATTGTCGAGCAGCACCACAGCCGCGAGCGGTTCCACCGTCGCACCACGGCGGATCTTCGCTTCCAGTGACGACGTCGACAGGAAAAGCCGAGGTAGCCCGTTATGTGCGGCGTAGTCGATAGGGGCATAACAGGTGGTGACAAAATACGGGTACCCGTCTCTGCTCACCGCATCGTCCGCGCCGAAATACCGGCCGTGCAGGCTGTCGCCATGCCGGTAACATACGGCAACGGTGGCCAGCCTGCCATTTCGATGACACAGCAAGACTTTTGCGTGGTCGAGTAGGCCTACTCGGCGCTGGGCGGCAAAGACACGCAACATCCACACAACACCTTGGCCATTGCCGTATCTGCGGCGCGTAGCTGCGATCAGCGGTGCGATCGCGGCCTCGATCTCGGGTGTGAGATCGACCCATTCCAGGGTGAAGCCGGCGGCGGTGAAGTCCCGGAGTTCTCGGCGTCGTCGCTTGCGGTTGTGTCCGCCCGCATGCGCGACAAGGTCCGCGGTTCCGTGTGGGGGCACCGCGACCGTAGCCTCGGCGGAATGCAGTAGCACGTGCGCGGCGGGATGCGCGCGCCCGAGTTCTCTTGCGGCACTCACCGGGAGGTACGGCATCACCACCCCGGCCCGTCCGTTCTCGCGGGCGTAATGGAGTGAACCGGCGAGCAGGTGAGACAACGTCGCCGACCGTTGCGGCCCAGCCGTGCAGATCAGGCCATTACGCACCGACCGACGGGCGCCGAGCCAGACGAACGGGTGCTGCCACGGGCCCGAAAGCTCCGGGAAGAATTCCGGTAAATAAAACAGCCCGGGCATCGGCTCGCCCTCCCAGAGGGCCGTCGCACCAGTGACCCGGCTACCGATGCTGACCGTGAGGACCGGACGCCGGCCTGCCGCCTCATCGAGATGGCGCAGCCAGGCGTGGCTACAGAACAGATCGCCCGGCGGAACAAGGCCATCCCATTCGATCGCGCTGATCGCGTCTACGGCTTCGACCCGGCGCGTTTCGATGGATGTGCACAGCATAGTTCTTCCCGAGCTACTAGCAGATACCGCGATCGTAGGACATCCGACCCGCCGATGCTGGGTGGGCTGACCAGCACTCGTTCCATCATTTGGACATTCACCCCTTCCACCGCCCTGGGTTCCTTCACACGGTTCGAATTGTCCAGTCAATATTCGGCATCCTGAACCGGCGACTTCCGCCTCTCGTCGGCGGTGTCGTCGGGATCGTGCCCAACCTCGCGGGACAACACGATCACCGGAACTCTCCCAGCGGCCGTGAACCGATCCCGATGCGCCGCAACGTATATGGACTCGGACGCTTGCGCCCCACCACCACCACGTCGTGGTGTTCATCGACCTCGATCAGTTCACGCAATGCAGGTAGAAATGCCTCCGGTAGTACGGGGCCCGTACGGGACGACCACGCAGCGCATCACCGATAGTCGGGCACTTTCTCCGCGGCCTCGGATGCCATGATGCGTTCCCTACCCGCCATGGATTCCAGCAGCGGTAGGCGGGTGATCGTGTTGCGCACCGCCATGCCGATTCTCGACTTCGGTACCATCAACCGTAGATCGGGGCCGAGCTTTTGTTTGCGGTCGACGAGGGTACGGCTGATCTGCTCGTAGCGGCGGAATCCGATGTGGTGGTCGCCGCCGGAGGCCGCGTGCTCGCCGGCGAGGCGGTAGGCACCGATCAACGCCAGTTCGGCACCGGCGCCCGAGGCCGGGGCTGCGCAGTACGCGGCATCGCCGACCAGTGCAACCCTGCCCGCCGAATCAGCGTGCCGGCGCCCACACCGGCGCGGTCGGCGGCCTCCTTCATCGATACATCGAGGCCTTTGTCCCGGAATAGAACCAAGGCTGCCGCGACGATCTGGTGACGGTTGCCATGAACATCCGGGGACGGCACCGGCCGCCGGATCCCCCTCCGAGCGTGTGTACCTGCCTCGAGCCCGCGATTACCGAGCCGACGCCGGGTGCTGTGACGCCGCAGCGGTCGGGCTGAGGTCGGCACGCGTGAGCTGGTGTCGTGGCGGCTCGGGCAACACCACGCGCTCAGTGAGCATCAGGTCGGCATCAACGTGCACCAGTGTGCCCGGAACGAGGAGTCGCCACTGCGGATCATCGTCTATCGGCTCACTCGCAAACACGATGGATGGTTGTCTATCGAGATGCTCCGACCGCGCGTGAATGCGCCAGGTCTGGAGATCGAAGTCCGCTGACTCGACCGGCTTGCGCCGATCGAGCAAGTACAGCTCATGGGGCTCTGGATATCGCAGCGCCCAAAGATCCGTCGCAGTGCTCAGCAACAGATTGACGGCATAGATCGGCACGTTCACCGCCAGCCAGTTCATTGCGTCCAGCAGACCCGCCTCGACATCGCCCCCAGTTGCCCTGATCGAGGAAGTGACCAACGCGAATACCCGCTCACTGTCGGTCTGCCCCAGCACTAGATCGGCGACGCGCAGCTCCGCGAGCCGTGCGTCGAGCACGTCCAGCCCGCCGACTACGCCGTTGTGCGCGAAGATCCGGTGGTCCTGCAAAAACGGGTGTGTGTTGCGAACATCGAGCGCACCGGTGGACGCGTACCGAACGTGGGCGATGAACGTCGTCCCCGTCATTTCGTGGGCTTCGCAGGCGAATGCGGTGTCCTCCCACGCCGCGATCGGCTGCTTGCTCACCACCGGCTTGCCGTCACCGTTGAACACACCCAGGCCTGTGCCGTCGGGATTCCGCGTGCTTTGGACGGACAGATTGTCGGGCGCGTCCAGCAGCCAGAACGTCGCCGTCACCACGGCACGTCCCGCGTGCAAGCCGAACAGGCGGCACATGCTGCCTACCGTACGCCCTGAGAGCGCTCTACTGCGGATTCCTGCCACTACCTCTGGGTGCGAAGGGGACTCGAAGGTCCGGTCCCCGAGCTCGCACGTGCAGATCCACGTCGGTGGGGCCCCACCCGCGTTGTCGCGCAGACGGACAACCTCGGCTATCCGCGCTCGATCATCCGCATCTGTTGCTCGTTGTGGTGGTCGCCCGCAGGTGGTGTGAGGTTGTTGAGCTTGTCGATCTGTTCGCCGGTCAGCTCGATGCTGTCGGCGGCGGTGTTCTCCTCGACGCGGGCGACTCGTTTGGTGCCGGGGATCGGGGCGATCTCGTCGCCTTGTGCCAGCAGCCAGGCCAGCGCGACCTGCGCGGTTGTGGCGCCCACTTCGGCGGAGACGGCTGCGACTTGGTCGGCGATGCGCAAGTTCTGCTGAAAGTTCTCGCCGGTGAAACGTGGGTTGGTGGCGCGGAAGTCGGTGGGGTCGAACTGTTCGGTCGAGCGGATCGTCCCGGTGAGAAAGCCGTGGCCCAACGGGGAGTAGGGCACGGAGCCGATGCGCAGCTCGCGCAACAGCGGCAACACCTCGGGCTCAGGATCCCGGGTCCACAAGGAATATTCCGACTGCAGGGCAGTGATCGGGGGCACGGCGTGTGCGCGGCGGATCGTCGTCACACCGCCTCGGAAAGACCGATGTGGCGGATCTTGCCCTCGCTGACCAGGTCAGCCAGAGTGCCCACGGTGTCTTCGATGGGGGTTTCGGGGTCAACCCGGTGCTGGTAGTACAGGTCGATATGGTCGGTGCCCAGCCGCCGTAGGGAGCCTTCGACCACGGTGCGAATGGTGAGCGAAAAGCACGGCGATCGTGGTGCTACTCGCGGTCAGCAGCCGCACACTTCCCCGCTTCACGACCGGCTAGCTATTGAGAAATAACTATGAATTGTTAAGTAGTACGATGAGAGCCGTGGGAGATGATCAAGCTGGGCATGGTCGGCGGCGCGCCTCGAACGCCTCCGACGACCTGTGGGCCGACTTCGCCGACCTGGTGCTCATCATCTCCCGGGAGATCCAGTTCCGTGGCTACTCCAGCAAGGAGGCCGTGTCACTCTCGCCGTCCGAAGGGATCGTGATGCGCTATTTGCATCGCCACCCGGGCGCGATACCGAGCCGGATCGCGCACGCGTCCGGGTTGCAGCGCAGCAACCTCAGCACGGTACTCCGCGGCTTGGAGGACAAAGGGGTCATCGAGCGCCGCAGCAGTGCGGAGGACGGTCGCGAGGTGAAGATCTATCCGACTGCCCGCGGAACGAGCAACTATGCATTGGTCCGCGCCGAGTGGGCCGGACTTGTCTCCGCGGCGGCCGGGGATGCCGCGGACCTCGGCTCGGCCGTGGCGCTGCTGCGCAGGGTCGAGGCCGGGCTCGTCGGGCACCGGAAAGGCGACGCTCCCTGATCCGCCCTGGAACGTCGAGCCGGAACGGCCTACCGACAAAGAAGGCGCCGGCGAGCACCTCCCAGCGGGTCCGACACCGACCGACTGATAGGAGCGCTCTCGCCGACATGATCGGCGAGGGCGCTCCCGCCTCAGACATTCAGTGCGAACGTTGCCGGACCGCGTTGTTGAACTGAGCGGTCCGGACGAACGCCAACGCGAGGACAGCGATCAGCGGCAGCACCGTGACCTGCCACATACCCGCCTGGCGCCAGCCGAAGGCAGCTACGAGAGCGGTGAAGAGCAGACCGGAGAACGCGGCGAGCAGGTAGTAGCTGGTGACGAACAGTCCGGCACCGAGGCCGACCTGATTCGGCCGTACCGCCCGCTGCATCGCACTGCTGCTATTGGGGAACACGAAACCGGTACCGACGCCCATCAGGAATGCGAACACGCACTGCCAGCCGAGCGCGCCCTGCACCTGATAGATGAGAATGCCGACCACCGAGATCCCGAGGTAGCTGCCGATCAGGAGGTTGCGCTGATCGACCCGGTCGCCGAGCCAACCACCCAGCAAACCCGCGACCCCACCGAAGCCGACGAAGCTCAGGGCCAGCGCGGAATCGGCCCTTGTGTAGTGCAGCTGGTTGATCAGGAACGTCGGGTAGAGACCGAGAACTCCATAGATCACCACGCCACCGATCGCCGTGCTGATCGCCAACGCGATGGAGTTGCGGTTGTACGGAGACGCGGGCATGTAATCGAAGGTCGCGGTGCTGACCGTCGCTTCGACGACTCGCTCGGTCATCCGGCGGCTGACGGCGAACACAGCGATCAGTGCTGCGACCAGACCGAACGAACCGAATACGACGAAGGGCGCCCGCCAGGTGTCATAAGTTGTCGCCAGATGGACACCGACGAGCGGGCCGAGGAAATTCCCGACCCCGAATGCGACGCCGAGTGCACCGAAAGCGAGACCGCGCCTGTGGTTGAAGAACGCACCTACCGCCGCGAATAGCGCCGCTGACTGCATGCCCTCGCCGAAGCCCGAGAAGATTCGGTATGCCGACATATCGACCCAGTCGGACGCCAGTGTCGTGGCCAACGTGCCGAGCGAGTAGATCACGATGCTGACCACCAAAACGGTCTTGCGGGAAAAGCGGTCGACCAGATATCCGGCCGGCAGTCCGGCCAATGCCATGCCCAATGTGAAACCGGTGGCGAGCAACCCGCTTTCCTGCAGCCCGAACCCGTACTCCGAGCGAATGGTCGGCAACAGCGGGGCGAACACCTGCCGGTCCATGGCGTTGATCATGTACGACACCGCCATCACAAGGAACCCCGTCACGACGACACGTTTGGGCACCGAGGCATGGCGGAGTCCCGCCATTGCACGAACGGGAATGTTGCCTGCGTCAGCGGGCGCTGCGTTGATCATTGAGACTCCTGCAGAAAGGCCGCGGTAGCGCCGCGGTAGACCCTGATGGATTGCGAGAACGACCGACGAACTGCGCACGGCAACCCGGTTGCAACCGGATAGGCGGTGGTTCGCTGGGAAGAATGACGGGCCGCGTCGCTGCCAACGGTCCGCCACACAGTCGTGGATGGCAGCCAGCATCAACTGTTGCGCGCGTCACGTCAAGAGCTGACGGCGAATTATTTCGGCGGCCTGCAGAAACACCTCCCGGACACACGTGGCCAGCGATTCGCCCGTCAGGGATCACTTGATTCGACAAATGTTCGTGCTATCGTTAGCACTCGCTGCATAGTCATCCTCGTCGAGACCGGGAGGTGCGAATCAGGACGCACAGAAGCCGCGTGGGGTTCCAGCGCGTCCCGGCCGACGCACCAAGTCGCACGGCCGTGAAAATCGGCGCACTGGCCACCGAGAGTTCCCTTGTCCCCCTTGACAACCCGCACTTCGATGCGGTGTTCCCGGTCGAAAATTTCGCGATTGCACCATAAAGAACGGGTTCGGGCGGGCAGTGCACTTCCCGCGCCTCCCGCGCCAGATATTGTGCGATCGCTAGCATAAGATCTTCCGCACAAACTTCGGAGGATCGGGCAGCCAGTGATCACCACCAGAGATATCGCCGAACACTTGCAGCTCTCCGTGTCGACGGTGGGGCGAGCACTGGCCGACGACCATCGCATCAGCGAGCAAACCAAATTCCGGGTCCGACAGGCCGCCGCCGAGATGGGATATGTGGCGAACCGGGCCGCGCGAATGATGCGCGGCGCCGCCAGCAACGTGGTCGGCCTGGTGATTCCCGATATCCGGAACAGTTTCTACTCAACCATCGCCCATGAGCTGTCCAAAGACATGGAGACGCAGGGCTTCCAGCTCATACTGTCGGAAACAGATGACGACCGAATGGTGGAGTTGCGTCACCTGCGTGAGCTTTCCGCGAGTCGAGTGGCCGGCATCATCATCGTGCCGACCGCACGCCCGCACGGTGAATCAGGCAAGCTGCTCCAGGCCATTCCCCATGTGCAGCTGCTGCGTAAGCATTCGTCGCTCGGGTCACAGTGGTTCGGCGTGGACGACTTCGAGGCCCTGCGGCAGGCCACCACTCATCTCGTCGAACAAGGACACACCCGGATCGGCTATGTCGGCGGCTCAGCTGAACTGCCCACCGGCGCGGAGCGCCTGAAAGGCTTTCGCAGCGCGCTCTCCGAAGGCAACCTGCCGAGCCGAGCCAGTCGTATAGAACTGGGTCCGCCGTCCTCCGTCGAGCACGGGCGACAAGCGGTGCGCCGACTACTGACGGGGCGGTCGGCGCCGACCGCGATCGCGCTCGGATCGATCCAGCTCACGCTCGGCACCTTGGAAGAACTCCACCGAATGGGCGTACGCGTGCCTGGAGATCTGTCCGTCGTCGGCTTCGGCGACGAGCCGGGTTTTTCCTGGTGGGGACCGGGTCTCACGACGATAGGCCTGCCTATCCAGGCGGTGGCCGCGGGCTGCGGGCTGTGGCTCATGCGCCGATTGAGCACCAAGCCGGACGATGACACTCCGTACACCTCGGTGTCGCCCGGGGCACTGATCGTGCGGGGCAGTACCGCGCCTCCCGCAAATGTGCGCCGACCGGTGCGTCGGAAGGGCAGCTGATAGCCCCGCCACACCGCGGTTGGGCGGCGGCCCTATCACCGCTGAGCGTGCCCCGAGCCCTAGCGTTGAACGACAATCCCCCAGGGGCACGGACAACGATTCCGAGCGTCCTGCAGCAGCTTTACCTCTTGACGCTATAGCGGCATAGTTATATGGTCAGCATCACTATTGAGGGGATCTACGCCCCAGACCGATGCAATAAACGTCCGCAAGCCTCCTGTTGCCAGGTACGCCGCGATCACTAGAAATACTCCACCCCAGACACGAAGCAGCCGAAGGCCGAAGCGTCGTCTGAGTGCTATCGATAGCACGGCAAAGAAGGCCGGTCGCCATCGAGTCGATGGCCGGTAGACCTAGCAAAGGAGCTAGTAATGACCACAGTGTTGGACCACATCCCACCGCGCGGAACTGACGACAACGTGCTCGGCCGCGTCCGCGCACTCGTTCCCGAGATCATGGCGCGCGCTGCCGAAGGTGAGGCCGCCCGGGCAGTGCCCCAGGAAATCGTCAGCGCTCTGCGTGCGGCCGGTGTGTTCCGGATGGCCTTGCCCAAGGCGTGGGGCGGCGAGCAGTTCGGCCTGACGGAAAGCGCGGAGGTGGTGCGCGAGGTAGCCCGGGCGGACGGCTCGACTGGCTGGACCGTTCAGGTGGCTTCGATGGCCTGGGCTTTCATCCGGGGGCTGCCCCGGGAAACGCTCGAAAACAAGGTGTTCGCCAACGGCGCCGACTTGATGCTCCGTGGCGCGGTAGCTCCGAAGGGTCGAGCGACGCCGGTAGCGGGAGGTTATCGCATCAGTGGACGCTGGCCGCTGGCCAGCGGACCGTTTACGCCGGACTGGATGCTAGCCGGTTTCCTGACCGAGGGTTCGGCCCCATTGCCGGACGGCCGCCCGGATATCCGGGTTGCACTGATCCGTCCCGACCAGGTCACGTTCCTCGACACGTGGGATGCGGTGGGCCTGCGCGCTACGCAGAGCAATGACTTCACAATGGACGATGTTTTCGTGCCCGAGCAAGACACGGGCCCGCTGTTCGGCGAGAACAACATCCCCGCCCCTCTCTACGGCCTGCCGTACTCCCCCACCGGCGCGTCGCACGACGCGGTCATCATCGGCGCGCTGGACGGCGCGCTCGACGACCTCGCGGAGCTTGCCGCAAGCAAACGGCCCGCGTTCAACCCGAGGGTGCTGCTCGGCGAGAACCCTGTCTTCCAGGAGAACTTCGCTGAGCTACAGCTGCGCGCGGCGGCACTGGCTGCCCTGTCGCAGCGGACCACTGAGGGCGTCATGAAACGGGCACTCGCGGGAGAGACGCCCACCCGGTTCGAGTGGTTGAGCTATACGGGCAGCACCCAGCACATTCACCACGAAGGCATTCGGATCCTCAACGAGATCATGACGCTGTCGGGCAGTTCGGGTCTCTACGGCGCGAGTGCGCTCCAGCGTCGCTGGCGCGACATTCGCTGCGTCTCCCAGCACGTAGTCGGTAATAACGGCGCCATACGGGCGTTCGGCGCGTTCCTGTCGGGGCAAAGCTGACCCATCTCCTACACCTGAAATAAGAGGCAGCAATGCACACGCTTCGCCGCACATTGACCTGCTCAACCGGAATTCGCGGCAAAGGGCGGCATCAACCGACACGCCGGGGCCGGGGAGAGGGGCCGCGATGAACCTACTTGACAAGACACCGATGGATTCTGTTCTCCTCCGCCGGGCTTTCGCCTGCTTCCCGTCCGGGGTGACAGCTGTTTGTGGGCTCGATTGCGGTGCGCCGCTGGGCATGGCCGCGAGCACGTTCACCCCGGTCTCCATGGCGCCCTCCTTGGTATCGATATGCGTGCAGGACACTTCGAGGACATGGCCGACCATGCGCACATTGCCGCGCCTGGGCGTGAGCGTGCTCGCCGAGGGGCAGGACGCGGCCTGCCGGTCACTGGCCGGTAAGCAGGAGGACCGCTTCACCAACGTCGACTGGGTAGCCGATGGCCGCGGCAGCGTGTACATCCACGGTGCCAGCCTTTGGCTCGACTGCTCGATACACACCGAACTCCCGGGAGGCGACCACACGATCGTCCTGCTACGGATCCATGGCCTGAAAGTCGAACCCGACCGAGCGCCGCTGGTATTCCACGGCAGCCGGTTCCGGCGCCTGGCAGCCTCATAACCCGGCCGGGCAAGGACTCGAACGCGTACGGAACCGCTCTTGCTTTTAGGTTATGTGTCTATAATTATAGAATTATAATCATTCGGGTTCTCCCTGCGAACTGTCCGACGTCAAGCGGAAACCGCCCGAAATACCGATTGGAGTACCACGCCCGATGTTGCCCCCCGTGAACCTCCGGCCGCCGTTCAACATCAGCCGGTCGAGCCATATCCGATTGACCGTCACCGATCTCGCCGAGAGCCGGAACTTCTATGTGAACGTGCTCGGCCTCGTCGTCACCGAAGAAAATAGTTCCGTCTGTTACTTGCGCGGTTTGCAGGAGGCGTGTCACCACAGTCTGGTACTCGAGCAGGCGCCGGATGGCGGCACTTGCCGCAGGATCGGATTCCGGGTGTTCTTCGATGAAGATCTCGACGTCGCCTACGACTACTTCCGCGAGCGGGAACTTCCGGCCGAATGGGTCGCCGCGCCACATCAGGGCCGGACTCTGCACGTCAGCGATCCCGTCGGGACGCCGCTGGAGCTATGCGCGACCATGGAGACGCGACCGCGGATGCACATCCAGTTCGAGGCATTCAAGGGCGCACACGCCCAGCGGCTCGATCACTACCAGATCCTCGCTCCGGATACCTACCAGCTGTGCGCCTTCTACAGCGCACTCGGGTTCCGGAACTCGGAATACCTCACCCACGGCGCAACCCTCCTCGGTGCGTTCATGTACCGGAAGGGCACCTGCCTCGATCTTGCCATCGTCACCGGCGAGGGCCCCCGGATGCATCACTTCGCCTACACCGTCTCCGAAAGCCGCGACATCTTCACCGCGTGCGACTTCGCCGGCAACCTCGGCTACGGCGACTCGGTGGAACGCGGCCCTGGCCGGCATGGGCCGGGCGGCATGCTCTTCGTCTACCTCCGCGACCCCGACGGACATCGGGTCGAGGTGTTCAACAGCCACTACCAGACCATCGATATCGAGACCGTGCCGGTGCGGTGGGACGCGGCCGCACTCAGCACCAACGCCCGGTGGGGTCTTCCCGCACTCGAGCGGTGGTACTTCGAGGCGTCGGCATTCGACGACGTCGTACAGAAGGCGCCCGAAACCCAGCAGAACCCGATGACACTCGAACGATTCCTGCTCGAGCAACGCGCGAACTGACCTAGCGCAGATCCAGGAGAACCACCATGGCAAGAGTCCCCTACCTCTCCCGCACGGACGCCACCGCAGACACCGAAGCACTGTGGGATCGCCTCGAGGCGGAACGAAAGGTGCCGACCGCCAACATCTTTGCTGCCCTGGCGAACGCACCCGCACTGCTCGACGCGTTCCTGTCCTACGCCAACGCGCTCAGGGACGGCTCGGAACTGAGCCCGAAACTCCGCGAGCTCGCAATCCTGACAGTCGGCCATGCCACCCGATCGCGGTACGAGATCGCGCACCACCAGTCCCATGCCAACAAGGCCGGTGTCACGCCGGCGCAGTTGGCCGCCGTCGCCGACTTCGAGAACTCCGACCTCTTCGACGAGGCCGAACGGGCCGTGATGCGGCTCGCCGAAGAGTCCACCGCGGCAGTGGACGTCACCGACAAGCGTTGGGCCGAAGCCTCGGCGCACCTCAGCGACAAGCAGATGATCGAGCTCGCGCTGACCATCGCCTGGTACAACTCCGGCGTCCGCATCATGGGAATGCTCGACATCGACCTCGAGGACAGCTACCAGGGGTAGGACAACCGTCCACTTCGCCACGATCTTTACCGGGCCGACCGGCCCACCTTCCCAGAGTCAGAAAAGAAGGAGCACCACCAATGGCGTTGATGCGCGCGGCCCGGCTGCATGCGATCGGCGAGCCGATGTCGATCGATGAGATCGAAGTGCCGAAACCCCGACCAACAGACGTTCTCGTGCGGGTGGAGGCCTGCGGGATCGTTCCGAATATGGCCAACGTGATCAGCAACTGGCCCACTTGGTTTCCCCAGCAGCCGCTAGCCGCATTCCCCGCGATCTTCGGACTGGACGCCGCAGGAATCGTCGAGGAAGTCGGCGAGGCGGTGATCAGGACCAGGCCAGGCGACCGGGTGTACGTCAACCCCCTGCGCTCATGCGGGAGCTGCTACTCCTGCCGAGGCGGTCAGCTCAGCCGGTGCCGCTACTTCACCCTGAACGGCTACTTCAGCACGTCACCCGATGGGCAGAAAATCTTCGACCTCTACCCTTACGGGGGTTTCGCCGAATACATGACCGCGCCTCAGCAATCGCTGGTGAAGCTGCCGGACAACATCTCCTTCGAGCAGGCGGGTCGGCTCGGCTACATCGGAACGTCCTACGGCGCCCTTCGCATGGCCGATGCGGGACCCGGCATGGTGGGCCTTATCGATGGAGTCACCGGAACGCTGGGCGTTGCGGCGACAGTGCTTTCACTGGTCCTAGGGGTAGCGAAAGTGCTCGGCACCGGGCGAGACAAGGAACTGCTGCACCGGGTCAAGTCGTTGGCGCCGGACCGGATCGAGATTCTCGAACTCGGCGACAAACCCTCAGGCGAGTGGGCGAAAGCACTGACCGACGGCGAAGGCGCCGACTTCGTGATCAGCGCGCTCGGCGCCCGGGCGTCGGCGGAAACGATGCTGGATTCGATTCAGGGTGTCCGCCGTGGCGGGAAAGTCGTCAACGTCGGCGGGGTGGCCGACCGGGTACCGGTGGACATGAAGTGGCTGATGGACGAGCAGGTGCAGCTCATCGGCTCGAACTGGTTCAGCACCGCGCAGGGCCAAGAACTGGCGCACATGGTCGAGACCGGCACGCTCGACCTCTCCTATCTCGAACACGAGCGGTTTCCCCTGACCGAGGTCAACCACGCGATCTCCGGGCTGAAGGACCGCCGCGGCGGTTTCAGCAATTACGTCGTCATTCCCTGAACAAGCCGTGGTCAGGAGGCCGGGCCGAACTCGGACATGGCCTCTCGCCGCGGGATTTCGCCGCAATGTCAAACGAAGGTCTAGCCATGCCAGCAACACTGCAAGTCGTCATCGCGAGCACGCGGCCGGGACGCGCCGGCAAACCGATCGGGGACTGGTTCGCCCAGCAATGCCGCCTGGACGGGCGCTTCACGATCGAGGTCACCGACCTCGCCGAACTTGCCCTGCCCATGATGGACGAACCGCATAATCCCCGAGCGCGGAACTACGTCCACGAACACACGCGCTCGTGGAGCAGCACCGTCGACGCGTGCGACGCCGTGGTGTTCGTGATGCCTGAGTACAACCATGGCTTTCCCGCTCCGCTGAAGAACGCGCTCGACTACCTGCATGACGAGTGGGCGTTCAAGCCGGCCGGATTCGTCAGCTACGGGGGACTCTCCGGCGGGATGCGAGCCGTCCAGTTGCTCAAACCCGTCCTGACCGCCCTTCGGATGCTGCCGCTGACCGATCAGGTCGCACTGTCGAACTTCGCGCAGTACCTCGTGGACGGCGTGTTCGACCCGGGGAAGCCGGCCGCCGCGGCGTGCACGGCGCTCCTCGACGAGCTCTCCCGCACCACCGTCGCGCTCGCGCGCCTGCGCCCGCCGGTCGCATAGTGGCCGGTTCGGAAACTTCTCGTTGCCTGATCACAGGGCCGGGAGGCCACTTCCGGGCTTCCGGAAAGCGCTCTCTCCGTTGGTAGAGAGCGCTCTTCGCCGGGGGTCAGTCGCCGATCCCGGTGAGGACGAAAGCGACTGTCGCCGGCCGGTCCGTCTTGTTCCGCCACGCGTGCCTACCGGCAATCTGGACGATCGTGTCGCCGCGGGTGAGCCGGGTCCGCGTGCCGTCGTCCAGTTCGAGCCAGATCTCGCCGTCGAGCACCACACCGTAGTCGAGGCTCGGCGTGCGGTGCATGCCCGGCACGGCGGGATCCGAGGCCTCGGCGATGTCCGGTGCGTAGGTGGCGAACTCGGCGCCGGCACGCGCGGCGTCGAAGCGCGGGTCGGCGACCACCGAATCGGGCGCATACTGCACGATCACGAAGCTCGCTCCCCCAGGGCCGGGAACGACCGGACCTGTGTTGCTTGTCGGCTCGCTCCCGGGAGGTGTCGTCGCCGGAGACCCGGCGGTGAACCAGACGCGGGCTTGCGCCTGACCGGGCATGGACTCGAAGTCGTGGCTGTTCGGAACGACGCCGTCGGACAAAAGAACTGACTGCCCTCGCGCATCATTCCCAGCCACTACCCGCCGCACTTTCACTGCTTCACTCCTCACATAATGCCATCGATAGCACTACAGGTTAGTGCACACATGTCGATTTCGCTGCCAATTTCGCGCACATTCTTAAAAATGAGAGAGTTACAGCTAGAGTTTCAGAGATCGAGAGTGCTATCGTTAGCACATGGCAGCGCATTGGAAGGCGGACACCGCGGAGTTGGCAAGCCGCGGCGGATTCGACTCGGATGGCGATGCGGCCCCGGCGGGCATCGTGCTGGCTCAGGCAAGCCGAGGCGACAGCGAGTCGATGCCGTGGCTGGTCGCGAACGGACGCGCATTGCCGCTGCGCGAGTGGGCCGACGAGTGGCCATTCGGGCGAACCGGATCACTCACCGAACTTCTCGAGCACTGGCCGGATCACGAATCCGGCCTGCGCGACCTGACTACTCGCACGCAGACCAGGGACCTCATCCTCGCCCGTGGCGACGACATCAGCTCGTTGCTCGTGCGGCCACCGATTCGGCCCCGGCACACGTTCTGCGCGATCGGCAACTATGTCCGCCAGGTCGTGGAAGCCGCCGCGGACGCCGGTGACGGCGCCGACGGGCCGGGAGCTCCCGCACGGCGGGCGTCCGCACTGGAAGCACTGCACCGCCGGAGCAAGACCGGCGAGCCCTACGTCTGCCTGACCAGTTCCGAGCGGGTCGGCAGTCCCATCGGCAACCTGTCGATCGCGCCCGGCGTCGAGACCCTCGACTGGGAGGTCGAGATCGCGGTCGTTTTCGGCGCGCCTGCCCGCCGGATCTCCCCGGAGACCGCGGCGAGCGTCATCGCCGGATACTGCGTTGCGAACGATCTGACCGTCCGTTCCCGGGTGGTGCGCGAAGATCTACCGAGCCTCGGCAGCGACTGGATCCAGAGCAAGGGCATGCCGGGTTCGCTGCCGCTCGGGCCGTGGTTCGTGCCCGCATGGCAGGTTCCCGACCCACCGCGGCTGCGCCTCCAGTTGTCCGTCAACGGCATCGTGATGCAGAACGACACCGCTGAGGACATGCTGTTCGGTATCGAGCACCAAGTCGCGTACCTCGCCCGGCACACGAGCCTGCGGCCGGGCGACGTCCTGTGCACCGGTTCACCGGCTGGGTTCGGCGTCCACCATGGACGGTTCCTCCGGGCCGGCGATGTAGTGACCGCGCAGGTGTCCGGACTCGGCGAGCAACGCCTGTTCTGCCTTGCGGAAGAACTCCCCCAGGCGCGTGTCGACCCACAACAAGCAACCGAGAAAGAACACATGCGATGACCGAGGACCGGAGCAACACGGTGCTTCTGACCGATCGAGCGTGGCCCGACGACAGCGTGGAACGCGCGGTCATCGAAACCGCCGGTTTCCGGCTGGTCAGCGGACCGCCGGAACCGGCGCCCGCCGCCGCGATCGAAGCGCTGGTGGCACAGCATCAGCCGGCGGCGATACTCACCTGTTGGGCACCGGTGTCGGCAGCCGCCATCGCCGACGCCACGGCACTTCGGGTCGTCGCCCGCATGGGCGTCGGTCTCGACAACATCGCGGTAGCCGCCGCGACCGACCACGGCGTGCTGGTGACCAACGTTCCCGACTATTGCGTCGAAGAGGTGTCCGATCACGCGGTCGGGCTGGTCCTGGCCTGGACGCGAGGACTGGTCGGCGCCGACCGTGCGGTGCGGGCCGGGCGCTGGGACCCGGCCGGTGCCCGGCTGCGGCGGCTGTCCACTCTGACCTGCGGTGTGGTCGGGTTCGGGCGGATCGGCAGAGCAAGCGCGGCGAAGCTTCGAGCGCTGGGCGCCCGTGTCCTGGTCAGCGATCCTTCTGCCACGGATACGGGCAACGTGCCGGTCGTCGAATTCGATGAACTACTTGCCGGCAGCGACGTCGTCGTGTTGCATGCGCCGTTGACGGGCGCGACGCGCCACCTCATCGGTGCCCGCGAACTGGCACGCATGCGGCCCGGGGCGCTGCTGGTCAACGTCAGCCGCGGCGGCCTGGTCGACACCGAAGCCCTCGTCGCATCGCTGCGGGCCGGCCACCTCGGCGGCGCCGGCCTCGACGTGCTCGAAGAGGAACCTTCGGTGCCCGCTGAACTGCTGGAGCACCCCGGCGTGGTGATCACCCCGCACATCGCATTCTCCTCGGACGCCTCGGTCGTCGAACTCCGTCGCAGCGCAGCGGAGGAAGTCGTCCGGGTGTTGCGTGGCGAAACACCGCGCTATCCCTGTAACCAATCTTCAACAATCCCGTATGGAGTGTCTTTATGAGCGTGATCAGCAGTGTGCGCGGCCGACAGGTGCTCGACTCCCGTGGACGACCCACGGTCGAGGTCGAGCTGGTCCTGAACGACGGCGTTGTCGCCCGCGCCTCGGTGCCGTCCGGTGCGTCCACCGGCACGCACGAAGCGCATGAGCTTCGCGATGGTGACGAAGCGTTCTTCAACGGCCTGGGCGTGCTTTCTGCGGTAGCGCATGTCAACGGGGAGATTGCCGCCGCACTGCGTGGGCACGACGTGATGGATCAGCGGGGTTGCGACTCCTTGCTGCGCGAACTCGACGGCACGCCCGGGCTCTCCCGGCTCGGCGCCAACGCCGTACTAGGCACCTCACTGGCGATCTGCCGAGCATCGGCGAAGGTGTCCAGGCAGCCGCTCTACCGGCGGATCGCCGAACTCGCCGGTGTGGCCGAGCCAGTACTGCCCATGCCGATGGTGAACATCCTGTCCGGCGGTTTGCATGCCGGACGCGGGATGGACATCCAGGACTTTCTTGCCGTGCCGATCGCGGCGACCTCGATGCTGGAGGCGATCCGGCTCACCGCGCAGGTCCGCGACGCTGCGACGGTCGTGTGTGCCGAACGCGGCCTGCCGACGCTGCTCGCCGACGAAGGCGGCGTGAGCCCCGGCTGCCGCACCGGACGGGATGCGCTCGAATTGCTCATGGCCTCGATCGAGCGCGCCGAACTCGAGCCGGGTGTGGATGTCGCGATCGCGATCGATGTCGCGGCCACGTCCCTATACGACGGCACGACCGGGGACTACCACTTGCGCAGGGAAGGGCGCCGGGTCGGTGCTGCGGAAATGATCGAGATCATCTCATCCTGGGTCGACGACTTCCCGATCGTGTCCATCGAGGACGCGCTGGACGAGGAAGACTGGGACGGATGGCACACGCTGACGGCGCGGCTCCGAGATCGGGTGCGGCTCATAGGAGACGACCTGTTCACAACCAACCCGTATCGTCTGTCTCAGGGCATCGCGAAGGGGTGCGCTACAGGTGTCCTCGTGAAAGTCAACCAGAATGGGACGCTCACCGGCACGCTCGAGGTGGTTTCCGCGGCCGACGCCGCCGACTACGTGTCGGTGGTGTCGGCGCGCTCCGGCGAGACCGAGGACGACTTCCTCGCTGATCTCGCGGTCGGCACCGCCGCGGGGCAGATCAAGATCGGGTCGGTACGTTCGTCGGAACGACTGGCCAAGTACAACCAGCTGATTCGTATCGCGGAGGACAGCGGCTTGGGATTCAGCCCGCTCCCGCTGCCCGGTTCGTTTTCCGCTCCCGAGTTGACCCCATGAACTCATCAGACTCTCGCACGGGAGTGCACGAGTTCCTGCGCAGGCAAGGATTATTGCGCGCCGGGGAGTACGCGGAGCTGACTCCGCTGACCGGCGGGGTCTCCTCGGATTTGTGGAAAGCGGACCTGCCCACCAGGACAGTATGTGTCAAACGAGCTCTGGCACAGCTCGAGGTCGCGCACGAGTGGCTCGCACCCGTCTCGCGAAACCAGGTCGAGTACGACTGGCTACGGTTCGCCGCCCAAGTGTGCCCGGGTCACGTACCGCGGGTAATCGCCCATGACGCCGAGGTGGGCTTGTTCGCGATGGAATTCCTACCGCCGGAACGCTACCCGGTGTGGAAGGCAGAGCTGCTCGGCGGGAATGTGGACGTTACGGCCGCGCGAGCGGTCGGAGACCTCGTCGGCCGACTACACTCGGCCAGCGCCGCTGATTCGCGGAGTGCGCTCCGATTCGACACCGATGACAACTTCGACGCCTTGCGCATCGAGCCGTTCCTTCGGTTCACCGGAGAAACGCACTCAGATCTGCGGGAACGGTTCACCGAACTGGCCAGGACGACGACAAGCACGCATCTCGCCGTCGTGCACGGTGATGTCAGTCCGAAGAACATTCTGCTCGGTCCCGATGGCCCAGTGCTGTTGGACGCGGAGTGCGCGTGGTTCGGCGACCCGGCCTTCGACGTCGCCTTCTGCCTCAACCACCTGCTCATCAAATCGGTCAAGCTGCCGCGGCACGCCGCGGACCTGCGCGCTGCGGCGCAAACACTGGCCGAAGCGCACGCACGCCATATCGACTGGGAATCACCGACCGCGTTCGGCAAGCGAGTGACGGCACTGCTGCCGGCGCTCGCGCTGGCCCGCATCGATGGCATGTCCCCGGTGGAGTATCTCGATACGGCTCAACGCCGCGAAGTCCGGAAAGTCGGCCGGGCGCTGCTCGCCGATCCCGCACCGGCCGTCGACCAACTGCTCGACCGGTGGGCAATGGCCGGCTCACTCCCTAGCGGCACCTAGTGAAGAGACAACGCACCATGACATTTTCCCTCGCGACGATCTGTGTCGACGACTCGCCGACCCCAGTACTCAGCATGGACGGCAGGCATTACCGGATCGCCGAGCTCGCCCCGGAGGTTCTCGCACCGAATCCCTCGGCCGGGCTGATGACGGTGTTCGCGCACTGGACAGACACCGAACCGGTTTTGCTGCGTGCTGCCCGCGACCTCACCGATGGTGTGCTGACATGCGCCGAAGTCAACGCGCCGGGCCGACTCGAGGACTGGCTGACACCGTTGCGCTACCCGAACAAGGTCATCTGCACCGGCGCGAACTACTACGACCACATGACGCAGGACGGCGGCCACACCGACTTCACCAAGGAAGACAACATCCCGGTCTTCTTCCTCAAACCGCCCACCACAACCCTCGTCGGCCAGGGCAGGTCGGTGCGTTATCCGGTTCAGTCGAGCACATTCGACTACGAACTAGAGCTGGCGTTCGTGATCGGCAAGCGCGGCAGGCGCATCGCGGTCGAGGAGGCACGCGACTACGTCGCCGGATACACCATCGGCCTCGATCTGTCGGCGCGCGATTGGCAACGCCATCCGAAACATCTGGCCAAGTTCGACCTGTTCGGGGGCAAGGCGTTCGACGACAGCTGCCCCCTGGGCCCAGGTATCGTGCCGGCGCGGTTCGTCGATGAGGGAAACTTGCAGCTTCGGTTTCACCTCAACGGCGAACTCCGGCAGAACGCCAACACCAAAGACATGATTTGGCCGGTACCGGAACTCGTCGCCCGGATCAGCGAGCATGTCACGCTCGAACCGGGAGATGTCGTTCTCACCGGCACTCCGGCCGGCGTGGGGCTGTCGACCGGCGGGTGGACCGAGGTCGGCGATCACCTCGTCGGCGAAATCTCCGGGCTGGGGTCGCTGCACGTGGAGATCGTCGAGGATTCTCCGGATACTCTGAGAAATCGATGACACGGTGACGGTCGGCGGGTAGTCGACAGCCTCGATACAGTCGAGCGACAGAAGAGCGGGCGGGGGGTTCTACGGCCATCGCGGCAGGGCGATTCAGTCACCGGCTTCCAGGATCGCCGTCAGCACCCGCAACGCGCGGTTCCGGTGGTCGTCGAGTTCGGCGACCACCTCGGCGACGGCACGGCGGCGGACGGCATCGAGGATCTTTTCGTGCGCATCCACAGTGGTGGCCCGCTCTTCGGGCGAGTTGTAGTACATCGCCCGGTACGCCTCGGTGGAGTCCCAGAGGAGCCGGATCAGACGCATCGTGTGCGGATGATCCGGCGACTCCAAGATGCCGAAATGGAACCGGCGGTTCGCCGCCAACTCGGCCGCGACGTCACCGCGCCCAGCCGCCTCGGCACACTCGCGCGCGGCCAGCTCGATCCGATCCACGGCATCGTCGTCCAAAGTGGGCAGTGCCCAGCGCACCGCCCGCTCTTCCAGCAGCTGCCGCAACGCGTAGATCTCCGCGAGGTCCCCGGCGCGCAACTCTGTGATGAAGTAGCCGCGCCGAGGCCGGTATACCACTTGACCCTCCTGCTCGAGCGCGCGCAATGCTTCGCGCACCGGAGCCACGCTGACACCCAGGCTTTCGGCGATCTCCTCCTGCAGGACTCGCTGTCCCGGGCGGAACTCCCCTGCCACGATCGCCCGGCGCAGCCCGTCGAGTGCGTGCTGGGCCGTCGTTCCCGGACCGTCCTGGCGCAATATCATCGCCGCGACTCTAGCCGTAGCCGCCGCTACCGGAAAGCCTGGATCCCGGTCAGGGCGCCCCCGATCACCAAGGCGTGCACATCGGCGGTGCCCTCGTAGGTAACCACAGACTCGAGATTGGCCATGTGCCGGATGACCGGGTACTCCAACGTGATTCCGTTCGCGCCGAGCATCTGCCGCGCGGTGCGGGCGACCTCCAGTGCGGCGTTGACGTTGCCCAGCTTGCCCATGCTGACCTGCTCTGGTTGCAGCCGTCCGGCATCTTTGAGCCGGCCGAGCTGCAGCGCCAGCAAGGTGGCCCGGTTGACCTCCAGGGCCATCGCAGCCAGCTTCTGCTGCTGGATCTGGAAGGAGGCGATCGGCTTCCCGAACTGGACCCGAGTAGTGCTGTAGTCCACGGCGGCCTCTAGGCAGGCCCGCGCCGCACCGGCCGCCCCCCACACGATGCCGTAGCGGGCCTCGTTCAGTGATGACAGCGGACCGCGCAACGAGGTCGCCTCGGGCAACATCGCCGACGCGGGCAGCCGTACGTCATCGAGGATCAGCTCCGAGGTGACCGACGCGCGCAGAGACAGCTTCTTGTGGATGTCCAGGGTGGTGAAGCCCTTCGTGCCCTTGGGCACCAGAAATCCCCGGATTCCCTCGTCCGTGCGCGCCCAGACCACGGCGACATCGGCGAGCGAGCCGTTGGTGATCCACATCTTCTGGCCGCGCAGGATCCAGTCTTCGCCTTCGCGGCGAGCGTGGGTGCGCATCGATCCGGGATCCGACCCGGAGTCCGGTTCGGTCAGCCCGAAACAGCCGACCGCCTCCCCGGCAGCCATTCGTGGCAGCCACTCCTGTTTCTGCTGTTCCGATCCCCACCGGTGGATCGCGAACATCGCCAGCGAGCCCTGCACCGACACCATGCTGCGGATCCCGCTGTCGCCTGCCTCGAGCTCGAGACAGGCCAGCCCGTAGGCCGTCGCGCTCGTCCCGGCGCAGCCATAGCCCTCCAGGTGCATCCCCAGCACACCGAGTTTGCCCAACTCGCTGATCAGTTCCCGAGGCACTCGGCCCTCCTCGAACCAGTCCCCGACCATGGGCACCACGCGGCTCCGAACAAACGCCCGGACCGTGTCACGGATGTCTCGTTCCTCGTCGGAGAGCATCGTGTCGATGGAAAGAAAATCTTGCAGGGCTGCTGCGGCGAGCATTAGGGCCTCCTTGACGTCGGGCTGATCCGCAGCCTACCGTATGAATCTTAGATTTTCGAAAATCGAAGATTCGAGGTAGTTGATGTCCGAAGCTCTTCGCAACCTGCGGGTTCTCGACTTCTCGCGGATCCTGGCCGGGCCATTCGCGACGATGCAGCTCGCCGATTTCGGTGCCACGGTGACCAAGGTCGAACGCCCCGGCACCGGCGATGACACCCGTTCCTGGGGTCCGCCCTACGATGCGCGCGGGCAGGCAACTTACTTTCAGGCGGTCAACCGCAACAAGGACAGCATCGTCCTCGACTTGACCGACAAGCACGATCTCGCCGAGGCCCGGAAGCTCGCCACCGGCGCCGACGTCGTCGTCGAGAACTTCCGCCCTGGCCTGATGGCGGAGTTCGGACTCGACTACGACCAGCTCCGGCCGGCCAACCCCGGGCTCGTCTACTGCTCGATCACCGGCTTCGGCCGCGGCCCCGGAGCCGAGCTCCCCGGCTATGACCTGCTGATTCAGGCCCTCGGTGGGCTGATGAGCGTCACCGGGGTCACCGACGGCGAGCCCCAGAAGGTCGGGGTCGCCGTCGTCGACGTCCTAGCCGGCCTGTTCGCCGCCACCGGCATCCTGACCGCACTCCACCACCGGAACGCCACCGGCGAGGGCCAGCGGGTCGACATCGACCTGCTGTCCTGTCTGCTCGCAGGCTTGGTCAACCAGGCCAGCGCCTACACCTCGGCCGGCGAGGTGCCGACCCGGATGGGTAACCGGCATCCAAGCATCGCCCCGTACGAGCTGCTTTCCTGCGCCGACGGCGACCTCGTCCTCGCGGTCGGCAACAACCGCCAGTTCACTGCGCTGTGCGATGTGCTCGGCGCACCACACCTCGCGGACGACCCGAGGTTCGCTACCAACTCCGCCCGCGTCCAGCACCGGGACCGACTGCGTGCCGAGCTGGAACGCCGCCTCGTCTCGGGCACGGCCGCCGGCTGGGCTGCTGCGCTGGCGCGGGTACGTGTCCCGGCAGGCACCGTCAACGACATCGCCGGAGCCTTCGATCTCGCGACCGGACTCGGCCTGGACCCCCTCGTCGAACTCCCCCGCGAGGACGGCGGTGCCGTCTCGTTGTGCCGTAATCCCATCAACCTCTCGTCGACCCCGGCCGTCTACCGATCGGCACCACCACTGCTGCCCGGCACGAAGAACAGATGAGCCGATACGGCAACAGGCGGCCCCGCTTTTCCGCGGCCCGTGCCTCGGCGTACTCTCCCGCACCCACCTGCCAGCGGAAGCCGTGGCGGTGGCCGGCATCAGGCGGTTTACGCATGGCCGGCGACCGGGAGGGTGGCCGGTGATCGACCGAATCCCGCTTACCATCGGCGACGCCACCACCGAGCCTTTGTCGGACTATCAACCGGGCGACGGGTTCCGGTTCTACCCGATTGGAGCCGACGACTGCTCCCGCTGACCTGGCCCCTGGGTTATCGGGACAATTTTGCTTCGACCTTCGCGGACTTCGGGATGAGACATGGCTTGGACCGACAACCCCGTACCCGGGCCGGTCTCGATCAGAAGCGAGCTACGGTGGGCGAGTAGATCCGACAGCGCATCCCAGAACAGCACAGGATGTGCGATCTGGGCCGCCCAGAATCCCGGATCCTTCGCCTCGTCGGCGCGCAGTCGCTGTCCGGTTCTGCCCGACCAGATCGGTATTTTCGGCTCGTGCAGTCGCTCGGCCGCGATGGACCGCTCGAACACGGTGGCGGCGTGGGCCATGCACGGACTGTGCCACGGTTGTCGGGCTGGCACCGACATCGTGACGAACCCGCGCTCGCACAGCATCGATTCCGCCGTCTGCACCTCCGGGTCCGGGCCCGCGACGATGGCGCGGCGCGGTCCATTCACCGCGGCGACTACGACCCCGGCCCGCGCCCATTCCGCACGCAGTTGCGCCGAGACGACGGCCGGATCTGCCGCGACCGCGAACATGCCGCCCGGCGGCACGAGGTCCAGCGCGCGCGATCGGGCAGCCATAATCCGTGCGGCCGAATGCGCATCGAAAACCCCCGCGACTGTAGCGGCGGCCAGTTCACCGACACTGTGGCCGAGCAGCGCCTCGACATTCGCTCCGGCCCGGATCAGCATGGTGGCAAAGGCGTACTCGACCGCGAAAATCAGGGGCTGCGCGACCCGACCGTCATCGAGATCGGCCTGTGGGTCATCGGAAAGCCAGCGCTGCTTGGGCTCGACCCCTTCCTCGGACATCAGCGCGAGGAACTCATCGATCGTCGCCGCGAATTCCGGCTGGTGACGGTAGGCGTCCAGCGCCATGCCGGTGTGCTGGCTGCCTTGCCCTGGTAGCAGCAAGGTGATCGGCTGCTCGGTCATGGGCGCTCCCTGGGTCGCGTATCTGTCGAGGCAGCGATCATGGGTCCCCGCTCTCTGCGCGGAAGACGTCGGCCTCGCGGAGCGTGCGCCGGCGCCGCCCACTTAGCACTTTTCCTGGACCTACCTCGACATAGTGAGTGGCGCCCCATGATGCCATGGTCAGCGGGTTGTCCGCCCAGGGCATTGGCTTGACGAGCTGATCGCGTCGAAGTCGCTGGTCGACCAGACGCCGATGTCGCGATAGCCAGCGGGAGAAACGAACGGGTCCGGCCCTCTACGCGACGAGATCGAGTCCCGATGCAGGACCTGCTCACCGAGTTGCTGTCAGCCTCGATTGACACCGTCGTATGATGGCGCAACAGAGAGAAGGCCGCTGGCTGGGCACGTTCTAGGCCTTCGCCTTATCGGCTCGCCGCGTCGCGACAACGTCCGTTTCAGTAGCGCTGGTCACGCCAAGCCAAGTGTCGGAACCGACATTTCCTGTACGGTTTGCGACACAGTTGCCGAGGGCGGATCCATGCCGGGCGCGGGCAAGTGGATGACGCGCTGTTCCCATTCACCGTCGAGCACGTCCGCATTCCATCGCTTGTTCCAGCCGAACGGCATGAGATGCACGCGCTCACCACGTGCCTCCAGCCGCGCGGAGAGACTCGACAAAACCTCCTTGGAGATCGCCACGTCGGATCGGTTGCCAGGAGTGGCCAGGTGCGAAAAGCCGTTGATGACGATCGACGTAGCGTCGGTCTTGGTCACGACGCGCCGAATCATCTTCGTCGCCACCGACAACGACGAGAGGTCCCCGCGCTCCACGCCGATCATCAGCGCGAGGCAATCGGAAAAAGACTGTGCCACCCCTACCTTCGCGGGCTCGAGCCAGATGGCAGACGGACTTGCGGTGGTCACGGTGTATTCAAATGTCCGACAGCGGCTACTGAAGATTTTCATATGCCACCTCATAGGTGAAGTCAGTACAGATCAAGGTGCCCGTCACGTCTGGACCGACAACCGGAAACGATGTTCGTGCAGGACGGTTTTCCGGCTTCGGGCTCGCCGCGGTGCCGGAGGCAATCACACCGTGAACTCGCTGCGTGATCACGGTGGCGAAGCGATTCGAATCAGTCACCTGATGACCATCGGAAAGTCATCTCGACTGTCCCCGTGACGCTTACGCCACAATCAACCGGCTCGCGAACGAAGCTTACCAGGAAGCTCAACACGCGGTTGCCGAACTTGTTGTGCGGCAAGACATCTAGTGGTGTCGACCTGTCGACGCCGCCGCAGACACCAGCCCGCTTCTCCCACTACCTGCAACAACGCCGTCTACTTGATCGAGCACCGTTGCAGTGCCGACCTACATTCGGTTCCCACAGACCGCATTTCACGACATGATCGCCGAACTCGCAGGTCAGTTCGGCAATGAGTCCCAACCCTCACGTCGTAGACAACCGGACGGCTTCGCTCAACCCCAACCTCCGAAGATACAGGAGTGCACACGAACACCTTCACCCCTCGATCCGACCACATCGATCGCACCCACCAAACCACTGCCGCACAGGGAAAGTACGCACACAAACCGGAAGGGCAATCATCCCCGGGGCAGAAGACCGAGGGGAACTCGAGTTCCCGACACTGCTATCACCGGACCATCCCGCGTTTCTCCTGTACCAGCACCCGTGGGCGCCTATCCCGGCGGCGGCTATCAGCTCGGCGATTACACCGTGAACCCGAGGGCGCGCAGCTGTTCGCGACCGTCCTCGGTGATCTTGTCCGGCCCCCACGGGGGTATCCAGACCCAATTGATCTTCAGGTCCTCCACCAATCCGCTGCGGACCAGCGCGTTGCGCGACTGGTCCTCGATGACGTCGGTGAGCGGGCACGCCGCGGAGGTGAGGGTCATGTCGAGGACAGCAGTGTTGTCCTCCTCGACGCGCAGACCGTAGACCAGGCCCAGATCGACGACGTTGATGCCGAGTTCCGGATCGACGACGTCGCGCATCGCCTCTTCGAGGTCCTCGAGCTGCTTGATGTCTTCAGCGGACAGCTCGACCTGCTCGGCCGTCTCAACCTGCTCGGCGGTGTCGACCTGCTCGGCCGTGTGGGTGGCCGGTGTGTCACTCATGACGCTTCCCCGTTTCCATCGAACCCTTCGCTTCTTCCCTGATGCCATCCACGGCGTTCTCGGGGCCGATCCGGATCACGGCGTCCTTGAACGCCATCCACCCCAGCAGCGCGCACTTCACCCGAGCCGGATACTTGGAAACTCCCGCGAGGGCGATCCCGTCGCCGATCACCTCCTCATCGCCTTCGACAGTGCCACGGCTGGAGATCATCTCGCTGTAGGAGTCGACGACCTTCAGCGCCTGCTGCACCGGAAGGCCGATCACCTGTTCGGTGAGGATCGAGGTGGCGGCCTGGCTGATCGAGCAGCCCTGTCCGTCATAGGAGACGTCGGCGACGTCTCCGTTGTCATCGAGCCGCACACGCAGGGTCACCTCGTCACCGCAGGTGGGGTTCACGTGGTGCACCTCGGCACCGTACGGCTCCCGCAGCCCGCGGTGGTGCGGGTGCTTGTAGTGGTCCAGGATCACTTCCTGGTACATCTGCTCCATGCGCATGTTCTATGCAACTCCGAAGAACGTCTGGGCCTTCCGCACTGCGGTGACCAGCGCGTCCACTTCGTCGAGGGTGTTGTAGGCCGCGAACGACGCGCGCGCGGTAGCCGGAATCCTCAGTCGGCGCATGAGCGGCCACGCGCAATGGTGACCGACGCGAACCGCGACGCCTTCGTCGTCGAGAATCTGCCCGACATCGTGCGCGTGGATGCCGTCGACCACGAAGGACACGGCACCGCCGCGATCCACGTTCTCGGTCGGGCCGACGATGCGGACGCCGTCGATCGCGCCGAGACCCTCGAGCGCCGCACCGACGAGCGTGTGCTCATGCGCGGCTACTGCTTCCATGCCGATGTCTTCCAGATACCGTACGGCGGCGCCCAATCCGACTACCTGTGAGGTCATCGGCACACCGGCCTCGAACCGCTGCGGCGGCGGCGCGTAGGTGCTGCGCTCCATGGTGACTGTCTCGATCATCGAACCACCGGAGATGAACGGTGGAGTCTCCTCCAGCAGCGCCCGTCGGCCGTACAGCACGCCGACACCGGAAGGTCCGAACATCTTGTGCCCGGAGAACGCGGCTAAGTCGATGCCGAGTTCGCGGAAGTCGACCGGCATATGCGGCACCGACTGGCAGGCGTCCAGCACTGTCAGCGCGCCGACGGACTGTGCCCGACGGACCAACTCGGCGACATCGGTGATCGCGCCGGTGACATTGGACTGGTGGGTGAAGGCGACAACTTTGGTGGCGGGCGACAATTCGAGGGAATCCAGGTCGATCCGGCCGTCGTCGGTGATCCCGAACCATTTCAGCGTCGCACCCGTGCGACGCCCGAGTTCCTGCCAGGGAACGAGATTCGCGTGATGCTCCAGCTCGGTGATGACGATCTCGTCACCCGGGCCGACGTGGTACGGGAACCGGTTGTCGGCGAACGAGTAGGTCACCAGGTTCAGCGATTCGGTGGCGTTCTTGGTGAACACGATCTCGCCCGCGTCGACACCGACGAACCGCGCGATATCGGCCCGCGCGCCCTCGTAGGCGTCGGTCGCCTCCTCGGCGAGCTGGTGCGCACCGCGGTGCACCGCCGAATTGCTGGTGACAAGGAAGGCCCGTTCCGCCTCGAGCACGTCCAACGGCCGCTGCGAAGTCGCGCCGGAGTCCAAGTACACCAACGGTTTCCCGTCCCGAACCGTACGGCTCAGGATCGGGAAGTCGGCCCGGATACGGGCGACGTCGAGGGTGCGGACCGTAGCGGTCATGTCAAGCTCCAGCGGTAGCGGACTGGGGGACGGCAGTCGGCGAAGCCGACGAGGTGGGTGAGTTTTGCGTGAAGCGGACGTAGCCGTTGGCGTCGAGTTCTTCGGCGAGTTCGGCGCCGCCCTCGGCGACGATGCGTCCACCGACGAACACATGCACGAACTGCGGCTGGATGTACCGCAGAATGCGGGTGTAGTGCGTGATCAGAAGGACGCCTCCATTTTCCCGCTCTTTATAACGGTTCACCCCCTCGGAGACGACGCGCAGCGCGTCGACGTCCAAGCCGGAGTCGGTCTCGTCCAGGATGGCGATCTTCGGCTTGAGCAGACCCAGCTGCAGGATCTCGTGGCGCTTCTTCTCACCACCGGAGAAGCCCTCGTTCACGCTGCGATCGGCGAAGGCGGCGTCGATCTCCAACTCGCTCATCGACTCCTTCACCTCCTTGACCCAGTGCCGCAGCTTCGGGGCCTCGCCGCGCACGGCGGTGGCGGCGGTGCGCAGAAAGTTCGACATCGAGACACCGGGGACCTCGACCGGGTATTGCATGGCCAGGAAAAGCCCGGCTCGTGCGCGCTCGTCGATGGACATCTCCAGGACATTCTCGCCGTCGAGGGTGATCGAGCCCCGGGTCACCGTGTACTTCGGGTGCCCGGCGATCGCGTACGACAGGGTCGACTTGCCGGAACCGTTGGGGCCCATGATGGCATGCGTCTCACCGGATTTCACCGTGAGGTTCACACCATTCAGGATCTTGATGGGCTCACCTGACTCGTCCGGGTTGGCGACCTCGGCGTGCAAGTCCTTGATTTCCAGGGTGGTCATCGAATTCGAATTCCTTTTCGGGGTGGGTAGTTCGGTTTTCAGACGCCGATCGCGGCGAGTTCGGCTTCGATGGCCGACTCCAGCCGCTCCCGGATCTCGGGCACCGCGATCTTCTGGATGAGTTCGTGGAAGAATCCGCGCACCACCAAGCGGCGGGCAGCGTCCTCCGGGATGCCGCGGGCGCGCAGGTAGAACAGCTGCTCGTCGTCGAAACGACCAGTGGCACTCGCGTGTCCGGCACCGGCGATTTCACCGGTCTCGATCTCCAGGTTCGGCACCGAGTCGGCGCGGGCGCCGTCGGTGAGCACCAGATTGCGGTTCACCTCGAAGGTATCGGTGCCTTCGGCGGCGGCGCGGATCAGCACGTCACCCACCCACACGGTGCGGGCGTCACCCTTGGGGGAATGCGGATCGCCTTGCAGCGCACCCTTGTACAACACATTCGACTTGCAGTACGGGACCGCATGGTCGACGAGTAGGCGCTGCTCGAAGTGCTGGCCGGCGTCGGCGAAGTAGAGGCCGAGCAACTCGGCGTCACCGCCGGGGCCGTCGTAGCGCACGGTGGCGGTGAGGCGCACCAGATCGCCACCGAGGGTGACCGCGATGTGCCGCAGCGTGGCATCACGGCCCAGCTTGCCGTGGTGCGCGGTGGCGTTCACGGCATCGTCGGCCCAGTCCTGAACCGCGACGACGGTGAGCTTCGCACTGTCACCGAGGACGAATTCCACGTTCTCGGCGTAGGTGCCGCTGCCGCGCTGGTCGATCACCACGGTCGCGACCGCGAAGTTCTCCAGCCTGATCTGCAGGTGGCCGTAGGCGGTCTTGCCCTCGCCGGGGCCGGTGACCGTGACGACGACCGGTTCGGCGACCTCGGTCTCCGCGCCGACCGACACGATGGTGGCCGACTCGAAGCCCGAATAGGCCTGCGCGGCAACCCGGTCAGACGGCACACCCGCCTCGCCGAGGCGAGAGTCGGTGCGCTGCACGGTCTCGACCTTCACACCGACGACCGGGGTGACCTCGACCGTAGCCTGGCCGTCCCGGACCGCGGTGCCGTCGTGCAGCCCGCGCAGGCGGCGCAGCGGGGTGAACCGCCACGCCTCGTCGTGCGAGGAAGGCACCTCGAAGGCGTTCACGTCGTACGAGGAGAAGACCTCGCCCTTGTTGGTCGCGGCCCCTGCGCCCGGATTCTGAATCGGCTTGGCCGTGGGGTTCTCGCCCTCGACCGCTCCAATCACACCAGTCGCCATCAGCCAACGGCCCCTTCCATCTGCAGCTCGATGAGCCGGTTCAGTTCCAATGCGTACTCCATCGGCAGTTCCTTGGCGATCGGCTCGACGAAGCCGCGCACCACCATCGCCATCGCCTCGTCCTCGGTGAGGCCGCGGCTCATCAGGTAGAACAGCTGATCCTCGGAGACCTTCGAGACGGTCGCCTCGTGGCCCATGGTCACGTCGTCCTCGCGAATGTCGACGTAAGGGTAGGTGTCCGAGCGGCTGATCGTGTCGACCAACAGCGCGTCGCACTTCACGGTCGATTTGGAGCCATGCGCACCCTTGTTCACCTGGACCAGGCCGCGGTAGGAGGCACGGCCGCCGCCGCGCGCCACCGACTTCGACACGATGGTCGACGAGGTGTGCGGTGCCAGGTGCAGCATCTTCGCGCCGGTGTCCTGGTGCTGGCCCTCGCCGGCGAACGCCACCGAGAGCACCTCACCCTTGGCGTACTCTCCGGTCATCCAGACCGCCGGGTACTTCATGGTGACCTTGGAGCCGATGTTGCCGTCGATCCACTCCATGGTCGCGCCTGCCTCCGCCTTGGCCCGCTTGGTGACCAGGTTGTAGACGTTGTTCGACCAGTTCTGGATGGTGGTGTAGCGGCAGCGGCCGCCCTTCTTCACAATGATCTCGACCACCGCGGAGTGCAGCGAGTCCGACTTGTAGATCGGTGCGGTGCAGCCCTCGACGTAGTGCACGTAGGCGCCCTCGTCGACGATGATCAAGGTCCGCTCGAACTGGCCCATGTTCTCGGTGTTGATCCGGAAGTAGGCCTGCAGCGGGATGTCGACGTGTACGCCAGGCGGCACGTAGATGAATGAGCCGCCCGACCACACGGCGGTGTTCAGCGCGGAGAACTTGTTGTCACCCGCGGGAATCACCGAGCCGAAGTACTGCTGGAAGATCTCCGGGTGCTCCTTGAGGCCGGTGTCGGTGTCCAGGAAGATCACGCCCTGGGCCTCCAGGTCCTCGCGGATCTGGTGGTAGACGACCTCGGACTCGTACTGGGCGGCGACACCGGCGACCAGACGCTGCTTCTCTGCCTCCGGGATGCCCAGCCTGTCGTAGGTGTTCTTGATGTCCTCGGGCAGCTCGTCCCAGGACGCGGCCTGCTTCTCGGTCGAGCGCACGAAATACTTGATGTTGTCGAAGTCGATGCCGTCGAGGTTGGACCCCCAGTTCGGCATGGGCTTGCGATCGAAGATACGCAACGCCTTGAGCCGCTGCTCGAGCATCCATACCGGCTCGTTCTTCTTCGCCGAGATATCGCGGACAACCGCCTCGGACAGACCTCGTTGCGCACTGGCACCGGCCACATCCGAATCGGCCCAGCCGTAACCGTAGTTGCCCAGCGAAGCGATCGCCTCTTCCTGGGTGAGCGGTTGCACCTGGTCGGTGGTCGTCGTCATTCGGCACTCCTTCCGGAGTCGTTCGTTCGTACCGCTGCGGGCTGTGCAGCGGTTTGTGCTGACGTCTTCTTCTCGGCAATCGGCAACACCAGCAGCGGCACGTGCGTGGTGCACGCGCAGTCGCCGTTGGCGATCGTTGCCAACCGCTGCACGTGGGTGCCGAGCAGCTCGCGGAACGCCTCGAGTTCGGCCGCGCACAGCTGCGGGAATTCCTCGGCGACGTGCGAGACCGGGCAGTGGTGCTGGCAGATCTGCACGCCCGCGCCGACCTTGCGGGTGGTGGCGGCGAACCCGGCTTCGGTGAATGCCTCGGCGATCTCCTCGGCCTTGGCCTCGGTGTCTGCGGCGTTCTGCTCCCCGGGGGTGTGCTGTCCGACCGGCTCGATCCCGGCCACGATAGCGCGTGCCCGTTTGCGCGCGAACTCGGTGATGGCTTTTTCGCCGCCGATCTCCCCGAGCTGCCGGATGGCCGCACCGGCCAAGTCGTCGTAAGCGTGGCCGAGCTGGCCGCGCCCCGCGGCGGTGAGCTGGTACTGCTTGGCCGGGCGGCCGCGGCCCTTCTGCTGCCAGGGCGCCGATCGGCTCGCCCGCGCCTGACCGGAATCGATCAGTGCATCCAGGTGCCTGCGCACGCCCGCCGCAGCCAGGCCCAGCTTGCTGCCGATGGCGGTCGCGGTGATCGGCCCCTCCTCCAGCAGCAGCTGGACGATGGCCGCACGAGTGTGTCCCTCGGCACCGACCGTCACATGAGCAGCAGACGACCCGACACCAGTCTTGCGACCGGCCCCTTCGCTGTTCCGCAAACCCACGGTTTTCACAACATCAGTGTGGCGGAATTCGTTCCCGAAATCTAATAAGGGTGACCTGAGTTATTTGCCGCTCGACCTGCGGTCGAGCTGGCCCGAGACGCCGCCGGACCGGCCGAAGTGCGAACACCGTGCGGTCGAGGTGAACCTGAGCAGGATCGGAGTGACGTATCACACAGCGTTAGCCGAGGTATCCCTCGCCGAAAACTACAAGCGCTTCAGCACAGATCGGTGAACATGCTCGGGTCGGCCGGTCGACGGGCGCTGCCCACACGATGCGGAAAGCCGTGCCGCAGGAACCTCGCGTAGCCGAAGGCGACGTTCACCGAGGTTCACCGCGGGCTTCGAACTCCTTGCGAGCTGTTGGCGTACACCTCGGACTATCGGGCCCTGGCTTCATGAACTCCCGGGGAGAGGCAGGTTCACGAGCCAAGGCAATGGGAGGGAGCACTAGGCTTCGTCTCGTGGCGGTACTGGAGGGCGCACGGCGCAGCACACTGGCGTTCGCGCGCCGGGCACTCGGACTCGACGTGCCTGCGGCCGATCACACGATCGCGGTCCTGCATCGCGACGAGTCGGAGGTGCCCGGCCTCGACCGCAAGGAGCTGGTCCAGCTCGACCGGATTCGCCGGATGGGCGCGACCGGCACGGTGCTGATGGCGATCAGCGCACTCGGTATCGGCGCGCAGCCGGTGCACCAGAATCCCACCTCCGGCGTCCGCGTGCTCGGTATCTTCGCCCGCGCACACACCGGCTCGCTAGCCATGTGCATGACCGGCACTGTCGTCGTCGTACTGGCCTGGCTGTTACTCGGCCGGTTCGCGGTCGGCGGCATCGGCGGCTCCCCCATCCACCGGCTGACCCGCTCGCAGCTGGATCGCACGCTGCTGCTGTGGCTCATCCCGCTCAGCGTGGCCCCGCCGCTGTTCAGCAACGACGTGTATTCCTATCTTGCGCAGAGCGAGATCGCCGCGCGCGGCATCGATCCCTATCAGGAAGGCCCGGTCGCGGGACTCGGGATCGACAATGTCCTCACCAACAACGTCCCGACCATCTGGCGCGACACCCCGGCCCCCTATGGCCCGTTGTTCCTCTGGATCGGCCGCGGCATTGCCGAACTCACCGGCGACAACATCATCGCGGGCGTTTGGGTGCACCGGATTCTGGCGTTGGGCGGCGTCGCGTTGATCGTCTGGGCACTGCCGCGACTGTCGGTGCGCTGCGGCGTCGCGCCGGTGAGCGCCCTGTGGCTCGGCGCCGCCAACCCGCTGGTGCTGTTTCACCTGGTCGGCGGCGTGCACAACGACGCGCTGATGCTCGGTCTGATGCTGGCCGGGTTGGAGTTCTGTCTGCGCGCCATCGAGGACACCCACCCATTCGATGGAAGCGCCTACGCGTGGCTGATCACCGGGGCGGTCATCATCACGCTCTCCTCCTCGATCAAGTTCACCTCGATCATCGTGCTCGGCTTCGTCGGCATGGCGCTGGCCAGAAGGTGGGGCGCGTCGCTGCGCACGGTCGCGATCGCGGCGGCCATGCTCGGCGTGATCGCGGTCGGCACAACGCTTCTCATCAGTTCGGTGAGCGGGCTCGGGTTCGGGTGGATCTACACTCTGAACACCGCGAACGCGGTGCGCAGCTGGATGTCGCTGCCGACGGCGCTCGGCATCATCACCGGGTTCGGCGGCGTGCTGCTCGGACTCGGCGACCACACCACCGCGCTGCTGAGTATCACCAGGCCGATCGCGGCCCTGGTCGCAGGCTTCTTCACCGTTCGCATGCTGGTCGCCACCGGGACCGGTCGGCTACAACCGGTCGGCGCGCTCGGCGTGGCACTCGGGGCCATCGTGCTGCTGTTTCCGGTGGTGCAGCCCTGGTATCTGCTGTGGGCGATCGTGCCGCTGGCCGCGTGGGCGACCCGGCCGGTGTTCCGCCTCCCTGCCGTCGCGTTTTCGGCGGTCGTGAGCGTCATCCTGATGCCGCGCGGCGCCGACCTCGAGGTGTTCCAGATCGTCGGCGCCGCAATCGCCACCGCGATCGTCGGAGTACTTTTCGTCGTCATCACCCGCAACGCGCTGCCCTGGCGGGGGCAGACCGGGGTGTCGGCTCCGTCACAACTGCCCGCCTCTTACGGTGTGACATCGTGACCGAGCGCAGCGAGGGAGCCATCAACACAGCACCACCGGGCACGACGCAGCCGAGCGCCAGCGAGGCGGAGTCGTGACCGAGCGCAGCGAGGGAGCCATCAACACAGCACCACCGGTCACGACGCAGCCGAGCGCCAGCGAGGCGGCGTCGTGACCGCAGTCACTGGACCCGCCGTCAGCGTCGACGCGGTCGTCAAGCGTTACGGCGAGACCACGGCGGTGGACAGCCTGTCCTTCGCGGTCGAACGGGCGCAGGTGCTCGCACTGCTCGGCCCGAACGGCGCGGGCAAGACCACCACGGTGGAGATGTGCGAGGGGTTCGCCTCGCCGGATGCAGGTTCTGTGCGCGTGCTCGGCCTGGACCCGGTCGCCGATTCCGAACGGCTGCGCCCACGCATCGGCGTAATGCTCCAGGGCGGCGGCGCGTACCCGGGTGCGCGGGCGGGCGAAATGCTCGACTTGGTCGCCGCATATTCCGCCGATCCGCTCGACCCGGAGTGGCTGCTGCGCACGCTCGGGCTGCAGGACAACCGCCGCACGCCCTACCGTCGCCTCTCCGGCGGCCAGCAGCAGCGGCTCGCACTGGCCTGCGCACTGGTGGGCAAGCCGGAGATCGTGTTCCTGGACGAACCCACCGCGGGCTTGGACGCGCAGGCCCGGCTGATGGTCTGGGAGTTGATCGATGCCCTGCGCAGGGACGGGGTGACCGTCGTGCTCACCACGCACATGATGGACGAGGCGGAGCAGCTCGCCGACCAGCTGGTGATCATCGATCACGGCTGCGTCGTCGCCTCCGGCACCCCCGCCGAGGTCACCGCGCACGGTGCGGCTGGACAGCTGCGATTCTGCGCTCCGCCGAAACTGAACCTCGAATTGCTGACATCGGCTCTACCGGAAGGATTCGCGCCCAGGGAGACCTCGCCCGGCACGTATCTGGTGGAGGGCGAGATCAACCCGCAGGTGCTGGCGACGGTTACCGCCTGGTGCGCACGGATGAACGTGCTGGCCACCGATATCCGGATCGATCAGCGCCGCCTCGAAGACGTCTTTCTGGAACTGACCGGACGGGACCTGCGCGGATGAGCCAGCACGACATGACCGCCAATCGCTTCGCGCCGGGCACCTTCACCCCCACCCCACGTCCCAGCTCACGCGCCGCGATGATGAACGCGCAGACCCGGCTGGAGCTGATCCTGTTGCTGCGCAATGGAGAACAGCTGCTGCTGACCATGTTCATTCCGATCACCCTGCTGGTCGGCCTGAGCCTGCTGCCGTTCGGCGATCTCGGCACGGATCGGGTCGACAAGATCGTGCCCGCGGTGATGATGGTTGCCGTCATGTCGACCGCGTTCACCGGCCAAGCCATCGCGGTCGGCTTCGACCGTCGCTACGGCGCGCTCAAACGGCTCGGGGCGACGGCGCTGCCGCGTTGGGGCGTCATCGGAGGCAAGAGTGCGGCGGTGCTCATCGTCGTCGTGCTGCAGGCGATCCTGCTCGGCGTGATCGGCTTCGCGCTCGGCTGGCGTCCCGAGCCGGTTGGTCTGCTGCTCGGTGCCGGCGTGATCGCGCTCGGCACCGCCACCTTCGCGACGATGGGGCTGCTGCTCGGCGGAACGCTGAAGGCGGAGGTCGTGCTCGCGCTGGCGAACATCCTCTGGTTCGTCATGCTCGGCATCGCCAGCATCGTGTTCGCCTCCGACGACCTGCCGACCGCCGTGAACGTGCTGGCCAGGCTGGTCCCCTCGGGCGCGCTGGCGGTCACCCTGGAGGATGCGATGCGCAGCAGCGTCGACTGGTTCGGGCTGGCCGTGCTCGCGGTCTGGGGCGGCGCGTCCGGCGTTCTCGCGACCCGCTTGTTCCGCTTCCACTGACTCATCCAACGACGGAATGTAGTAGACCGGGTGCTGGCACCCAATCGGCCCCGGCTACCATTCTGGACGTGCTGTATCGCGCGTTTTTGCGACTCGTCGACAAGCTGCCGCTGCCCTCGCCGTCGGTGCAGCGCCTGATCGCGGTCGCGGTCATCCTCTCCCAGGCGGGCATCTCGGTCACCGGCGCCGTCGTCCGGGTCACCGCGTCCGGCCTCGGCTGCCCGACGTGGCCGCAGTGCTTCCCCGGCAGCTTCACCCCGGTCGCGGTCTCGGAGGTTCCGGCCATCCACCAGGCCGTCGAATTCTCCAACCGGCTACTCACCTTCGCCGTGACGCTGTGTGCCGCGCTGGTGGTGCTCGCGGTGACTCGTGCGCGCCGCCGCCGCGAAGTGCTCGTATACGCGTGGCTGATGCCCGGCGGCACGGTGGTGCAGGCGATCATCGGCGGTATCACGGTACGCACGGGCCTGCTGTGGTGGACGGTCTCGTTGCACCTGCTCGCATCCATGGTGATGGTGTGGCTCGCGGTGGTGCTGTACGCGAAGATCGGCGAACCCGACGACGGCATCGACACCGTACGGGCGCCCGCGGCGCTGCGCTGGCTCACCGGGCTCAGCGGTGTGGCGCTGAGCGCTGTGCTCATCGCGGGCACCATGGTGACCGCGGCGGGGCCGCACGCGGGCGACAAGAGCATCGAGCGCCCCGTCGAGCGTCTGCAGATCGAGATCGTCACGCTGGTGCACTTGCACTCGCAGTTGCTGGTCGGGTATCTCGCGCTGCTGGTCGGCCTGGCATTCGGTCTGTTCGCCGTCGGCATCACACCCGCGGTCCGCACCCGCCTGTTCACGCTGCTCGCGCTGGTCTGCTCGCAGGCGCTGGTCGGCGTGGTGCAGTACTTCACCGATGTTCCCGCGGCCCTGATCGTCGTGCACGTCGGCGGAGCAGCGGCCTGTACTGCCGCGACTGCCGCACTGTGGGCCTCACTGCGCAGCAGGGAACGGGTCGGAGCGCCGGTACCGGACACCGCAACGCAGGCGGCCTGACCGCCCGTTGCGGGTACCGTTGTCGTACGTGCCGACGCCTGAGCCGAAAACCGAAGCCGCCGAGACATTCCCGGACATCGAGCCCTACGACCACGGACTGCTCGACGTCGGTGACGGACACCGGATCTACTGGGGAGACGAGCGGCAACCCGAACGGCAGACCGGCGCTGGTCGTGCACGGCGGTCCCGGCGGTGGAGGACGGCGGGGCGCACGCAAGTCGTTCGACCCGGAGGTCTACCGGATCGTCTTGTTCGACCAGCGCGGCTGCGGGGAAAGCCTGCCGCACGCCTCCGACCCAGCGGTCGACATGGCGCACAACACCACCGACTATCTGATCGCCGACATGGAACGGCTGCGCGAACACCTCGGGATCGACCGGTGGCTGCTCCATGGCGGCTCCTGGGGTTCGACGCTGATCCTCGCCTACGCCGAGCGTCACCCGGAGCAGGTCAGCGGCATTGTGCTCGTCGGCGTCACGATGACCAGACCAGAAGAGATCGACTGGCTCTATCGCGGGGTCGCGCGACTGCTACCCGAGGAGTGGGAGACCTTCCGCAACGGCGTGCCCGCCTCCGACCGCGGCCGCGATCTCGTCGAAGCCTATCGCCGTCTGATCGAAAGCCCCGACCCGGCGACTCGCGACTTGGCGGCGCGGCGGTGGTGCGACTGGGAGGACGCCGTGATCGCGCACGAAAACCTCGGCAGCCCAGGCCAGTACAGCGCCAAAACGGAGGCGGCGCGGCTGGCCTTCGTGCGGATCTGCACGCATTACTTCGCCAACGCCGCCTGGCTCGAGGACGGTCAACCGCTTCGCGAGGCATACCGACTGACGGGCATCCCCGGCGTTTTGATCCACGGCAGACTCGATCTGAGCGGCCCGCTGTACACCGCCTGGCAGTTGGCCGAAGCGTGGCCCGACGCGGAACTCCAGGTCATCGAGAATTCGGGACATACCGGCAGCCCAGCCATGCGCACCGCAACCTTGCGAGCCATCGCCCGATTCGCGAGTTAAGTCCGAATTGGGACTTTGGTCCCCGTCATCGGTGTCCGGCGACCCCGTTGTCGGCAGTTTCCGGCTGCAAGTGTGAAAGGCATCCAGTCGACGCGAGCAACCGGAGACCAGATGAGCACGCCAGCCGACCATCGGTCGATCGTCGTCGGGGTCGACGGCACCGCTACGGCACTGGCCGCAGCCCGCTGGGCGGGCGACTTGGCGGCCCGCGAGCGTGTCCCGCTGGTGCTGCTAGGCGTCGCTCCCGCGCTCGAGCATCCGCTGACCGCGGTGGCGTTGGCGGAGACCGATCTGCTTCCTGAACTCCGCGCCGCGGCGCAGCGCAAGGTCGAAGAGGCATTCGCGGCCGTGCGCGGCGACCAACCACAGGCGGAGATTCAGCGGATCGTCGAAGCCGGCGTTGCCGCACGCAAACTGATCGAACGCAGCGCGACAGCGCGCGTAGTCGTGCTGGCCGCGAAGCTCAGCGACCGGTTCAGCACGCTGCTGCTCGGGTCCACGGCGCTCGTGGTCGCGAACAAGGCGACCTGTCCGGTGGCCGTATGGCGCGGAAAGACCGACCATCCGCTGCCGGATCGGCGGCCTGTACTGGTCGGTGTCGACGGCAGCCCGGGCAGCGCCGCCGCGATCGGCGAGGCATTCGAGTTGGCGTCGGCGCTCGACGTCGGGGTGCTGGCGTTGCACGCCTGGAACGACCCGGACCTGCTGCAATGGACTCCGGTACCCGATGCCTGGACCACCCTCGCCCAGCGGGAGAAGGCACTGCTGTCCGAGCGCTTGGCCGGATGGAGCGAAAAGTATCCGGACGTCGCGGTCACCAAGGTGGTTCAGAAGAGCTTGCCCGCGCAGGCACTGCTCGAGCACGCCGAGGACGCGCAAATGGTGCTGATCGGCAGCCGCGGGCACAACCGCCTGACCGGGCTCCTGGTCGGCTCGACCAGTCAGAACCTGCTGCACCACTCGACGCGGCCAGTGGTCATCTGCCGCGAACAGTAGAACTTCCCACAGGAGGCCATTGTTATGAGCCACGATCTACACCCTGGACAGCGCGATCCGGACCTCGTGCCACTCGCACCGGTCGCGCTGGTCCTCGGCGTGGTGATGGTGGTCACCGCGCTGGCCGTAGTAGTCGAAATCCCCCGCTTGACATCGGATTACGGCATCATGGTGGTCGCCGCGGGCGTCCTCTACCTCGTTGGGGCCGGCTCGCTGATGTACTGGGGCATCGACCAGCTCCGGAATCGCTCGGACCAAGCCTGATCTCGCACGCCCACACGGTTCGCTGAAGAAGCGGCTCGTTGAGCAGCCGGGACGGGCCTGTGGTTCGCCAGGCAGCATGGTGACCATATCGGGCGGCGCGCCACTCCTGCGCACTGAACATGCGGCCGCGGTCGTGCAGGCCGCGAAATACGATGCGCCCGGGCGCGCAAAGTCGAACAGAACGATCTCGAAGCTGCGAGCAAGGAGGGACCGTGTGCAATCCGTCGATCCATGTCGCCTCGCTGCGGAAGGGCGAAGAGGTCTACCGCAGCGAACTCGGTTCGCTGACCAGACTCACCGCCGACAGTTTTCCGATCCTCAGCGGGCTCTCGATCAAACACCTCACGCTGGCGCCCGGCGCGGTTCGCGAACCGCACTGGCACGCGAATGCCACCGAACTCACCTACTGCACCGCCGGGCAGGCGCTGGTATCGGTACTGGACAACGGCAGTAACTTCGCCTCGTTCCTGGTGAGTGCCGGAGAAATGTTCCACATCGATTCCGGCGCCCTGCACCACGTCGAGAACGTCGGCGACACCGACGCGGAATTCATCCTGGCGTTCCGCCATGAGCGACCTGAGGACTTCGGATTCAGCGCTGCCCTGGGCGCGATGACCGACTCCGTGCTCGGCAACACCTACGACCTGCCTGCCGCGGAGTTCGCCGAGATCCGGCGCAGCACCACCGCCAGGCTCATCGCGCAACGCGACGGCGAACCCGATATCCCGGCCGCCGCCCATTTCGGCGATCCACATCACTTCGCCATCGAAGCGATACCGGCGACGGTGGACTCACCGGTCGGCTCCGCGCGCACCGCCCGCGAACAGTTCTGGCCGGCACTGCACGACATCTCGATGTACTCGCTGCGGGTCCGGGAAGACGGCATGCGCGAACCACATTGGCATCCTGTCACCGCCGAAATGGGCTACGTCCACCACGGTTCCGCACGTATGACGGTCATGGATCCGGACGGGACCTTGGACACCTACACCGTGAAGGAAGGTGAGGTGTACTTCATCCCCCGCGCTTACCCCCACCATATCGAGGTCGTCGACTCACCCCGAATTCACCTGCTGATCTTCTTCGACCAACCGACACCCGCCGACATCGGCTACCGCGCCTCGATGAGCGCCTACTCCCGCAAAGTCCTCGCCGCGACATTCGGCACCACCCTCGACGAACTCCCTGACCTTCCCTTCACCCCCACCGACCCCCTGATCGTCAGCCGAAACAACCCCCTCGCCCCGTAGTCGAAGCAATCGGGCGCAGGCGTCATCGTCCTGGGAAACAATCCCCGGCTGCTCGGGCATGTTCGGCACCTGCGAGAGCGGTCGCACCCGGTGTAAGGCCGCGTACCCCACGGTCGCGAGGACGAGGGCGACGAACACGCCGAGATTGCTGCTACCCAGGCTTCCTGCGCGAGCCGCCGGCGTGAACAGGTAACCCAGCAGCGGGCCGATATGCGGATCAGGGGAGGTGACCAGGCCGAGGCCGACAATCGTCGCAACAACCAGGCAGCCGACCCCGGCAATGTTCACTCGGCCATAGCCGCCGGCCAGGCTGTAAAGAGCCACGCGGTCATACCCCAGACGACGCCGTTGCCATATGTCGACCACGTACACGCCCGCCCAGGCGGCCATCACCACCCCGGTAGTGGTGAGGAACGCCTGAAATGGCGCAAAGAAGCCCGGCGCGGCGAAGGCCACGTACCCGCCTGCGGCGGCGATCAGCACCGCATCGACCAACACGGTGAAATGCCGAGGGATCCGGACGCCCAGCGTTTGCAGGGCAAGCCCTGAGGAGTACAGGCCGATAATGGAACCCGACACGAATCCTAGCAACGCCAGCGCCAGATACGGCACCAGGAACCAGGTGGGCAAGTGGGCTGACAGGGCACTCACCGGATCGGTCGCGGCCTGCTCCGCGACGTCGGGGTTTCCTGCGGCCAACAATGTCCCGAACCCCATCAGGACGATGGCAGGTGCGGTACCACCGAACGTGGTCCAGCCGACCAGCGCGCGTTTACTGGACTCACGAGGAAGATATCGAGTGTAGTCGGCCGCGCAGTTGATCCAGCTCAGGCCAAGTGTATTGGCGACCAGCATGACACCGCCCGCGAACGCACCCACGCTCGCCTGGCCATGTGCCGCAAACGAGATGTTGGGTAGCGTCAGCACGAAGTAGCCGACCGACAGCCCGGCGAATACGAGGGCAAACCACTTCTGGATTCGCAAGATCACATGGCAGCCGTAGATTCCGACCACGGTGGTCATCAGGATGACCGTGACCAGCGCGACGACCATGACCGGATCGGTATTCATGTCCGGGTCGAGGCGATGCGCCACGGTGCGAGCCGCGAGGGCCGCCAAGACCGCCGAGAACGTCTCCCACCCCACCAACGCAAGGTAGCTGAGCAAGGTCGGGATCTTGTTGCCGTGGAATCCGAATGCCGCGCGGCCTGCCACCATCGTCACCGCCCCACCCTGCTGCCCGGCCAGAGAAACCAGGCCGAGCAGGCCGAAGGAAAAGACCGCGCCAACCGCCGCGGCCAGCGCCGCAAGGTGCCAGTCGAGGCCGAGCGCTGTCACATACGGACCGAATGACATCAGGACCACGTTGCAGCTCGTGGCAGCCCACGGCCAGAACAGAGCACGCGGCTTTCCCCGCCGTTCCTCGTCGGTGACCCACTCGGTGCCTTTGCGCTCGAAGGACCAGTCCGAAGCCCTCGCTGCTTTCACTGCCATGTGAAATCCGTTCGACGGGAGCGGGTTGTCCGAACCGACCGGCGCAAGTACGTACACTCGCTCATTGAACCGCTGACTGACGGCACAATAAACGAGTGTAAGGTCTCGAACGGTTTGCGCAAGCCCCTTCAGCGGCACAGCCGCACCCGCCTCCGGGCGTCCAGTGCTGGCACTTTGTCAGCGAACTTGTGGAGTACGCCTGCCGCTATCGCGGCGTCGAAGACGACGGCCGAGGCGATTCGGCGTGTTGGTTGCAGCAGCGAATGTGACGGCCCAGGAGTCCCTGACCCGCCGCGGCGGGTCCTTCAGCCGATGGAAGCGTTCGGCCCGATCCACTGGTCGAATAGCCGGTCGACCGAACCGGTCGCGAGTTGCGTCGCCAACCAGGCGTTGAGCGCGGCGGCCAAGAGCTGGTCGTCCTTGCGAACCAAGAGCACCTTGCCGAACGAGTCGAACGGCGTCTCCGGGTGCAGCACTTGCAGGTCCGGGTGCTGACGCACGCGGTAGCGGCCCTCGACCGAGTCGGTAACGAATACGTCGGCACGGCCGTGTTCGATCTCGCCGAAGATGGTCAGGTTGTCGGGCCACAGGGTGAGCTGCGCGTCCGGGAAATTCTTGCGCGCGAATTCCTCATTCGTGCCACCCCGATTCGCGATCACTCGGACGCCGGGCCGGTTGATCTGCTCGATCGTCGAGAAGTCGGTGCCGCTCGAACGGCGCGTGATCGGCGTCTTGCCGTCGGTGCCGTAAATGATCGAGAAGTCGGCGAAGACGCGACGGGACGGCTGATCGGAGATGCCGCCGACGGCGATATCGCAGTGCCGCTCGGCGAAATCCGTCCTCAACGTCGCCCACGTCACCGGCACGAACTCGACCGGACGGCCGAGCACAGCCGCGAATTCCTCCGCGAGATCGATGTCGACGCCACGGTAACCATCCGCACCGTCGCCGACGGAGTATGGCGGATAGTCCCCGGTTGTGCAGGCGCGCAGAGCATTCGACAGCTCCTGCGCGGCGGCCGGAATCACCGACGCGGCAAGGGCTGTCCAGCCGGCGACGAAGACTGCGCCGATGCGGCCGGACAGCCGCATAACTCGATAGCGCACCGCTCAGTCCTCGTTGCGCGCCTTGGGGAAACGGGTCTGTCGGGCGACCCAGCCCGCCATCTTGGCCCAGTGGCCTCGGCGCGGCGTGACGACCGAGGTGAGTTCGCGATCCCATTCGCCGGATTCGGTCAGGCCGTCGACGAAGCCGACGAGCTCCTCGGCGGTGTCCAGGTCGGCGACGACCCGGTCACCGAGAACGCCGTCGGCGCCTACCAGGGTGACGCGGACGCCGATGCGCCCGAGGGGCTGGAGCACGGCCGTGGCGGAACCGCCGTGATCGGCGACGAATCCCTTGACGGACTCCACAAGGGCGCCCGACAACTTCGCCGGGGCCGTGGCGGCTCGAGTACTCATGACAACGGAGTTTACCGACCGGTAGAAAGCAGCCCAGCCGCTCGGGTGTACAACTGGAGTTCATGCACGCCATTCAGGTTTCCGAACACGGCGGTCCCGAGGTCCTGAAGTACGTGGACGTGCCCGATCCACGCATCGGGCCGGACCAGCTGCTGGTCGACACGCAGGCGATCGGCATCAATTTCATCGACACCTACATCCGCACCGGCCGCTACCCGCAGGACGTCCCGTACATCCCCGGCGCCGAGGGCACCGGCGTCGTCACCGAGATCGGCGCGAACGTGAGCGAGTTCGCGGTCGGCGACCGGGTCGCGTGGGCGGCCGCGCCGGGCAGTTACGCGCAGAAGGTGGCGGTGAACGCCGCCGTCGCCATAGCGGTGCCGGACGGAGTCGAGGCTGCGGTGGCTGCCTCGGCGCTGCTGCAGGGGATGACGGCGCACTACTTGATCGAGTCGATCTACAAACCGGAGCCAGGGGAAACCGTGCTGGTGCACGCGGGTGCGGGCGGTGTCGGGCTGATCCTGACCCAGCTGGCCACGGCGCGCGGAATCCGGGTGATCACGACGGTGTCCTCCGACGACAAAGAAACCCTTTCCCGCGCGGCGGGCGCCGCCGAGGTGCTGCGCTACGGCGATGATCTCGCCAACCAGGTGCGCAAACTCACCGACGGCGTCGGCGTGGCCGCGGTCTACGACGGCGTCGGCGCGTCGACCTTCGAGTCGAGTCTGGCCTCGCTGCGCGTCCGCGGCACGCTCGCCCTGTTCGGCGCCGCGAGCGGCCCAGTGCCGCCGTTCGACATACAACGGCTCGGCCCAGCCGGTTCGCTCTCGGTCACTCGCCCGACCCTCGCGCACTACATCCGCGACCGCGCCGAATTGACCTGGCGCGCAGGCGATGTACTCGGCGCCATTGCCGACGGCTCACTGAACATCCGAATCGGCGGCACCTACCCGCTCGCCGACGCCGAGCGGGCCCATCGCGACCTGGAGGGCCGCAAGACCACGGGTTCCATCGTTCTACTCCCCTAGGCTCAGGCCGGAAAGCATTGGCCGTGGTCAGTCGCCGATTGCCCACCGCCCATCAGCAATCTCGCCCGGTGAGTCCGCGGTAGACGAAGCGAGTCAAGCCGTTCACCGCCTGTTCGTCGGTCAGCTCGACGGTGCCGTCCTCGACCGCGACCACCAGGCTTTGGGTGAGCAGGAACATCATCGCCAAACTGGCGTCGGCCGTGCTCGGCAGCCGCAATCCCTTGTCGGCGAAGCCTTCCACGTGGTCGATGATGTCCGCGCGCTGCTCGCGGCCGAACCGCGCGACCATGCGAGCGAAGTCGTCGTTGACCAAGGCCGCCTGATTCACCGCGCGTAGCACCGCCGCGTGTTCCCGCGCGAAAGCCCAGTACCCCTCGACGTGGTAACGCACCGCCTCCGGGTCGCTGAAGTCCGGGTTGTGGTCGGGCTTCTCCGCGCGCTCGTCACCCGCCGCGGACAGGTCGCTCAGTAGTGCTTGAAGCAGTTCTTCCTTGCTTGCGAAGTGGTTGTAGAACGACCCCGCGGCCCGGCCCGCGGTCGTCGTGATGTCGGTGATCTTGGTATTCAGATAGCCGCGCTCGGCGAACAGCCGCAGTGCGGCGGCCTTCAGCGCCTGCTCGGTCTCGGCCGACTTCTCCTTGCGGCTCAGGGACACCCGCATCACCTCCTTGACACGGAAACGTACCAACTCGCATACTGAACATTCATTCACTGAATCTGATTTCATCAGGAGTATCCATGGCTCAGCTCGTCCTTGTCGCGGGTGCCGGCCCCACCGGCCTTACCCTCGCTCTCGACCTCGCTCGCCGGAACATCCCGGTCCGCATCATCGACAAGGCCGCGAAGTTCTTCGCCGGTTCCCGCGGCGACGGCATCCAGCCGCGCACGCTGGAGGTGTTCGACGACCTTGGTGTGCTCGACGCGGTGCGCGCGGCCGGGATGCCGATGCCCGCGATGCGCGTCCACCTCGACGGCGCGTTCGTCACCGAGCGCAGGATGTGGGAGCCGATCGAGCCGACCCCCACCGTCCCCTACCCGAATCCTTGGGTGCTCGGCCAGTCCGGGACCGAGGGCATCCTGCGCGATCGGCTCGCCGAGTTCGGCGTGCACGTCGAACGCGGCACCACGCTGGTCGCCTTCGACCAGAACGAGGATGCCGTCACGGCGACGCTGGAGCGCGACGGCGCACGCGAGACCGTGCGCGCCGCCTACCTGGTCGGTGCCGACGGCGGGAAGAGCACCGTGCGCAAGACGTTGGGCATTCCGTTCGAGGGCAACACCGACGAGTCGATCCGGATGCTGCTCGGCGACGTGCGCGCCGACGCGCTCGACCACGAGTTCGGTTATTGGTTCGCAGCCGCCGACCGGCCGATGGAGGGCGTCGCCCTGTCGCCGTTGCCCGGTGGGCGCCAGTTCCAGTTCGCCGCCCCGTTTGCCGGCGACGCGCAGCCGAGTCTCGCGCTGCTTCAGAAGTACGTGGACCGCTACTGCGGACGCGATGACATCACCCTGACCGAGCTCAGCTGGGTCACGGTGTGGCGGCCGAATGTCCGCTTGGCCCAAAAATTCCGCGACGGCCGCGTCTTTCTGGCCGGTGACGCCGCGCACGCGCATCCGCCCACCGGAGGACAAGGGATGAACACCGGCATCCAGGACGGCTACAACCTCGGCTGGAAGCTGGCCGCCGCCCTCGCCGGTGACGACGCACCGCTGGACAGCTACGAATCCGAGCGGAGGACGGTGGCCGCCCGGGTACTCGGTCTGAGCTCGGAACTGCTGGACAAGCTGGTCGACGGCGACGAGGACGCCATGCGACGCGGTTCGGAGACCCAGCAGCTGGACATCAGCTACCGCGACCCGGCCGCGTGCGAGCCGCTGGCGGCGGGCGATCGCGCACCGGACGCGCCGCTGAAAGACGAAGCGGGACGACCGATCCGGCTGTTCGATTTGTTCCGCGGACCGCACACGACGCTGCTGTCGTTCGGCAGCACCGCCCCGGCCGGCCTGGACGCGTATGCGGTGGTTCGCCCTGGGATGCCGGTGGCGGGACCGCACGTGGTGGATGTCGACGGGCACGCGCACACCGCCTACGCCGCGGCCGAGGGCACCTGCGTACTCATCCGGCCGGACGGCTACGTGGGCGCGATCAGTTGAAGAAGCTGCCGATGGTGTCCCAGCCGAGCACCGAGTCCACCGCGAGGCCGCAGAACACCACGGCCAAGTAGTTGTTCGACTGCAGGAACAGCCGCAGCGGCTTCACCGATTCGCCGCGCCGCACACCCGCGTACAGCTGGTGGGCCATGAGCAGGAACCACGCTCCGGCCACCAGGGCCACGGCTGTGTAGACCACACCGGTCGCCGGCGCGAGGGCCAGGGTGGTGAGCACAGTCAGCCAGGTGTAGATGACGATCTGCTTGGTGACGGCCCGCTCGGTGGCCACCACCGGCAGCATCGGCACGCCCGCCGCGCGGTAGTCCTCCTTGTAACGCATGGCCAGCGCCCAGGTGTGCGGCGGTGTCCAGAAGAAGATGACACCGAACAGCGCGAGGGCAGGCCAGCCGATGCCGCCGGTTACTGCCGACCAGCCGACCAGCGCGGGCATGCAGCCCGCCGCGCCACCCCAGACCACGTTCTGCGCCGTGCGGCGCTTGAGGCCGAGCGTGTACACGAAGACGTAGAACAGGATCGTCGCGACCACGAGTAGGCCGCTGAGCAGGTTCGCCTGCCACCACAACCAGGCGAACGAGCCGACGCCCAGCAGCACACCGAACACGAAGGCATTCCTGGTCGGCACCGCATCCCTGGCCAGCGGACGTTTGGCGGTCCGCTTCATCACCTTGTCGATGTCGGCGTCGGCGACACAGTTCAGCGTGTTCGCGCTCGCGGCGCCCATCCAGCCGCCGAACAGCGTGACCACGATCAACCGCAGGTCGACCGTGCCACGATCGGCGAGCAGCATGGTGGGAATCGTGGCGACCAGCAGCAGTTCGATAACGCGCGGTTTGGTGAGCGCGATGTACGCCAACATCCGCCGCATGAGTCGAGAAGGTAGACCTGGACCCGCGAACCGATCGGCCAGCGCCGTCGCGGAGGAGCCGTGTGCGCTATCGCCACCCGGCTGTTGCCCAATCCGCACTGTCTCTCCTCGCACGCTGTGCATCGCCTCCGGCCTGGACCAGCAGCGCACTCGTCCCGGCGGTCCCGATGCGCCGTTGGACCTCCGCCCACCCCGACGCCCCTCCAGACCCGGCGCGGCGCGACTACTACAAAGGATGGTAGACCCCCGTCGACTCCTCCTCTCCCCGCGCCCCCGCGCAACCCCGCCGAAACCTGACCTATCAGACCGGTCCTCGCACGCGGTCCCCACCGCCCCATTCGAGTCCACTCCGCACCACCCACGCCATCGACCACTCGCCTCTTTCCGAGCGACACCGGGCACCGCCTGCACGATCCGAACTCCCGCCGCCCCTCAGACACAACCGCACGTTAAACACGGGTTACTGCTGTGCCGGTCAAGCGGCACATCTAGGGTGGTTGGGTAAACCGGTATGCACGCCATCGCTGCCGTGCGTTCATCGCCGTCAGAAACCCGCCGCCGTCGACGAAACCAATGTCAGGAGAACCTCGGTCGTGTCAGTCACAGACGACATCCGCGCCCTCACTCAGCCGAACCACCCGGACGACTGGACGGATCTGGACACCAAGGCCGTCGACACCATCCGGGTCCTCGCCGCCGACGCGGTGCAGAACACCGGGAACGGTCATCCCGGCACGGCGATGAGCCTGGCGCCGCTGGCGTACACGCTCTACCAGCGCACGATGCGTCTCGACCCGAGCGATCCCAGCTGGGTGGGCCGGGACCGGTTCGTGCTCTCCTGCGGCCACTCCAGCTTGACTCAGTACATCCAGCTCTATCTGGCCGGATTCGGTCTGGAACTGGACGACCTGAAGAACCTGCGCAAGTGGGGCTCGCTCACCCCGGGCCACCCGGAGTTCCGACACACCGACGGCGTCGAGATCACTACCGGCCCACTCGGCCAGGGCTTGGCCTCGGCGGTCGGTATGGCGATGGCGGCACGGCGCGAACGCGGCCTGTTCGACCCCGACGCTGCGCCAGGCACCAGCCCGTTCGACCACTTCATCTATGTGGTTGCCTCCGACGGTGACCTCGAGGAGGGCGTCACCTCCGAGGCGTCGTCGCTCGCGGGCACCCAGCAGCTCGGCAATCTCGTCCTGGTCTACGACGACAACCGGATCTCCATCGAGGACGACACCACCATCGCCTTCACCGAGGACGTCGCGAAGCGCTACGAGGCCTACGGCTGGCACGTGCAGGTACTCGAGGGCGGCGAGGACGTCGTAGCGATCGAAGCCGCGCTGGCCACGGCCAAGGCCGAGACCGGCAAGCCCTCGATCATCGTGTTGCGTACCATCATCGGCTACCCAGCGCCGGGCAAGATGAACACCGGGGCAGCGCACGGCGCCGCGCTGGGCGCCGACGAGGTGGCCGCCACCAAGAAAATCCTCGGCTTCGACCCGGAGCAGAGCTTCCAGGTGGACGATGCGGTCATCGCGCACACCCGCAAGGCTATCGAGCGCGGCCGGGAGGCCCACCAGGAATGGCAGCGGTCGTTCGACGCGTGGGCCGCGGCGAACCCGGCGAACAAGGCGCTGTTCGATCGCCTCGCCGAGCGGCGCCTGCCCGAAGGTTGGGCCGCCAACCTGCCGACCTACGAAGCGGATCCGAAGGGCATGGCCACCCGCAAGGCGTCCGGCAAGGTACTCGCCGCGCTCGCGCCGGTGCTGCCTGAGCTGTGGGGCGGTTCGGCCGACCTCGCCGAGTCCAACAACACCACCATGCCCGACCAGCCCAGCTTCGGGCCGGAGTCGATCTCGACCGGCACGTGGAAGGCCAACCCGTACGGCCGCACCCTGCACTTCGGTGTCCGCGAGCACGCGATGGGCTCGATCCTCAACGGCATCGCCTTGCATGGCCCGACCCGCCCCTACGGCGGCACCTTCCTGGTGTTCAGCGACTACATGCGTCCTGCGGTTCGCCTGGCCGCGCTGATGCGAGTGCCCGCGATCTACGTGTGGACCCATGACTCCATCGGCCTCGGCGAGGATGGGCCTACACACCAGCCGATCGAGCACCTGGCCGCGCTGCGCGCCATTCCCGGCCTGAACGTGGTCCGCCCCGGCGACGCCAACGAGACCACATACGCCTGGCGCACCATCCTCGAGCGTGACAGCAACGAGCACACCTCGCACTTCTCGGTCTCCGAGCTGCCGCATCAGGACGGCCCGTCAGGGCTGGCACTGACCCGCCAGGATCTGCCGATCCAGGAAGGCACCAGCTACGAGGGCGTATCGAAGGGCGGCTACATCCTGGCCGAGGCGTCCACCGGCACACCGCAGGTGATCCTCATCGCTACCGGTTCGGAGCTCCAACTCGCGGTCGCCGCCCGCACTACGCTGGAGGAGCAGGGCATCGGAACCCGCGTGGTGTCGATGCCGTGTGTGGAGTGGTTCGACGCGCAGGACAAGGCTTACCGGGACGAGGTGCTCCCGCCCGCGGTCGCCGCTCGTGTCGTCGTCGAGGCCGGTATCGCGATGCCGTGGTACCGGTTCGTCGGTGACGCGGGCGAGATCGTATCGATCGAGCACTTCGGCGCCTCCGCCGACTACAAGACCCTGTTCCGCGAATTCGGTTTCACTCCGGAAGCCGTCGTTGCCGCAGCGCAGCGCACGCTCGAGAACGTGAAGGGATAAGCGCTCATGGCACAGAACGAAAATCTCGCCGCCCTCTCCGCGGCAGGCGTCTCCGTGTGGCTCGACGATCTGTCCAGGGACCGGATCCAGTCCGGCAATCTGGCGGACTTGATCGCCACCCGTAGTGTCGTCGGGGTCACCACCAACCCGACGATCTTCCAGGGTGCGCTGAGCCAGGGGCACGCCTACGACGGCCAGGTGAAGGAGCTCGCCGCCCAAGGTGCGGATGCCGACGCCGCGGTGCGGACCATCACCACCGACGACGTGCGCGCCGCCTGCGATGTGTTCGCCCCGGTGTACGAGGCGACCGGAGGTGTGGATGGCCGGGTCTCCATCGAAGTCGATCCCCGTCTGGCGTTCGACGCGGAGAAGACCACCGCCCAGGCCGTGGAGCTGTGGAAGATCGTCGACCGGCCCAACCTGTTCATCAAGATCCCCGCCACCGAGGCCGGCTTGCCCGCGATTACGGCCGTGATCGCGGAAGGAATCAGCGTGAACGTCACGCTGATCTTCTCGGTCCAGCGCTACCGCTCGGTGATGGGCGCGTACCTGGACGGCCTGCGGAAGGCCAAGATCGCCGGGCACGATTCGGCCAAGATCCATTCGGTCGCCTCGTTCTTCGTGTCCCGGGTGGACACCGAGATCGACAAGCGGCTGGAGGCGATCGGCACCGACGAGGCGCTCGCGCTGCGCGGTCGAGCCGGTATCGCGAACGCGCGTCTGGCCTACGCCGAGTACCAGGACGTGTTCGACGGCGGCAAGCGCACCTCCACCTATACGAACCTGGCCGCGTCCGGCGCGAATCGCCAGCGGCCGCTGTGGGCTTCGACCGGCGTGAAGAACCCGGACTACTCCGACACCATGTACGTCACCGAGCTGGCGGCGCCGAACACGGTGAACACGCTGCCGGAGAAGACCTTGGCGGCCGTCGCCGACCACGGCGAGATCCGGGGCGACACCGTCAGTGGCACCGCCGCGGAGGCCCAGGAGGTCTTCGACAAGTTAGGCGCGGTCGGCATCGACCTGGACGACGTGTTCGCGGTGCTCGAGCGCGAAGGCGTGGACAAGTTCGAGAAGTCCTGGGAGGAGTTGCTGTCCGCCACGGCCCAAGAGTTGAACTCGGCTAACGCCTCCGGAACTGACGTATCCGGGAACAGCTGACCGATGGCCGGTACAGCATCCACGGGAAAACCAGCAACGATCGCCTGGAAGAACCCGCTCCGTGACAAGCGGGACAAACGACTCCCGCGCATCGCGGGCCCGTGCAGCATGGTGATCTTCGGCGTCACCGGTGATCTGTCCCGGAAGAAACTGATGCCGGCCATCTACGACCTGGCGAACCGGGGGCTGCTGCCACCGGGCTTCGCCTTGGTCGGCTTCGCCCGCCGCGACTACGCGGACGAGGACTTCGCCGCGGTCGTCCTCGACGCGGTGCGGGCGCACGCGCGCACCCCTTTCCGTCAGGAGGTCTGGGACCAGCTCGCCGAGGGAATCCGGTTCGTGCAGGGCAGCTTCGATGACGACGCGGCATTCGCCACCCTCGCCGACACCCTGGCCACGCTGGACAAGGAGCGCGGCACCGGCGGCAATCACGCCTTCTACCTGTCGATTCCGCCGAACATGTTCCCCGTCGTGCTCGATCAGCTCTCCGAACATGGGCTTGCACAGCCGACAGGCACCGACGAGGCGGGCCGCAAACCGTGGCGACGCGTGGTGATCGAGAAGCCGTTCGGGCATGACCTGGAAAGCGCCCAGGAACTCAACGCGCTGGTCAACCGGGTGTTCCCGGAAGAGACGGTGTTCCGCATCGACCACTATCTCGGCAAGGAGACGGTGCAGAACATCCTGGCACTGCGCTTCGCCAACCAGCTGTTCGACCCGATCTGGAACGCCAACTACGTCGACCATGTGCAGATCACCATGGCCGAGGACATCGGGTTGGGCGGGCGCGCAGGCTATTACGACGGCATCGGCGCTGCGCGCGATGTGATCCAGAACCACCTGCTGCAGTTGCTCGCGCTCACCGCCATGGAGGAGCCGATCAGCTTCGAGCCCAAGCAACTGCAGGCCGAGAAGATCAAAGTGCTTTCAGCGACGAAGCTCGTCGAGCCGCTGGACGAAACCACCGCGCGCGGCCAGTACGCAGAGGGCTGGCAGGGCGGCGAGCACGTGGTCGGCCTACTGGACGAGGAAGGGTTCGACCCCCAGTCGCGCACCGAGACCTATGCCGCGATCACCCTCGAGGTCGACACCCGCCGCTGGGCATGCGTCCCGTTCTATCTGCGCACCGGAAAACGGTTGGGACGCAGAGTGACCGAGATCGCGGTGGTCTTCAAGCGAGCGCCGCACTTGCCGTTCGATCAGACCATGACCGAGGAACTGGGGCAGAACGCGCTGGTCATCCGGGTACAGCCGGATGAGGGCATCACCATGCGGTTCGGCTCGAAGGTGCCGGGCTCCGGCATGGAAGTACGTGACGTCAACATGGACTTCAGCTACGGCGAGGCGTTCACCGAGTCCTCCCCCGAGGCCTACGAGCGCCTGATCCTCGACGTGCTGCTCGGGGTACCGTCACTGTTCCCGGTGAACGCGGAGGTCGAATTGTCCTGGCGCATTCTCGATCCGGTACTCGAGCGCTGGGCCGCCGACGGCAAACCGGAACCATACGAGGCGGGCGCCTGGGGTCCGCCTTCCGCCGACGAGATGCTCGCCCGCACTGGGCGCGAATGGCGGCGACCGTGATCATCGATATGCCGGAGACCACGACCGGCGAGGTCACGAAGCGCCTGGTGCAGCTACGCGAGAGCAACGGCGTGATCACCATGGGCCGGGTGCTCACCCTGGTGGTGTGCACGCTGGACAGCTCGGAGGCCGAAGACGCGATCGACGCCGCGAACGACGCAAGCCGCGAGCATCCCTGTCGCGTGGTAGTGCTCGCGCGCGGCGACCGGGAGGCCGAGACCCGACTGGACGCGCAGATCCGTGTGGGCGGCGACGCGGGCGCGGCCGAGGTGATAGTGCTCCGCCTGCAAGGCGATCTGGTCAACCACGAAAACAGCGTCGTCATCCCGTTCCTGCTGCCGGACACGCCGGTGGTCGCCTGGTGGCCGCGCGGCGCACCGGAGTTCCCGTCCAAGGACTCGGTGGGTCGTCTGGCGGCCCGGCGCATCACCGACGCCACGTTCGCGGCCGACCCGCAAGCGACGATCAAGAAGCGACTCGACTCCTACGCGAGCGGCGACACCGACCTCGCCTGGAGCCGAATCACCTACTGGCGTGCGCTGCTGGCCGCCGCGCTGGACGAGCCGCCGTTCGAACCGGTGGAGTCGGTGACCGTGTCCGGGCTGCGCAACGAGCCCGCATTGGACATGCTGGCGGGCTGGCTGGCCACCCGGCTCGGCTGCCCGGTTCGCCGCCGCTCGGGCGCGCTGCGCGTGGAGGTGCACCGCCCGTCGGTCGACTTCGCGATCGAGCGGCCGCAGACCGGCCGCACCGCGACGGTCACCCGCACCGGCGATCCTGATCAGCGGATCGCGCTGGCGCGCAGGGAGACTCGCGACTGTCTCGCCGAAGAACTACGCAGGCTGGATGCCGACGAGATCTACGCGGAGGCACTGGCCGGAATCGAGAAGGTGAGCTATGAGTGACCACACCGATTCGGAATTCCCCAGTGACACCGTCGAGGTCCATCTCGACACCGACGCGCTGGTCGCCGCCGCGGCGGCCCGTTTCGTCGCGATCGTTGTCGCGGCCCAGGCCGAGCGCGGCTCCGCGTCGGTGGTGCTGACCGGCGGCGGGACCGGAATCGGACTGCTCGAACAAGTGCACAAGACGCCCGGCGATATCGACTGGTCCCGGCTCGACGTGTTCTGGGGAGACGAGCGTTTCGTCCCCGCGGGCGATCCGGAGCGCAACGATCTGCAGGCCAGGCAGGCACTGCTCGACCACGTGCCGCTGGACCCGGCGCGGGTGCATCCAGTGGCAACCTCCGACGGCGAATACCCCGACCCGGTCGAGGCCGCCGCCGAGTACTCCGCGGCCGTGCATGCCTATCTCGCCGAGCACAGCGCATTCGACCTGCATTTGCTCGGTATGGGCGGAGAAGGTCACGTGAACTCGCTGTTCCCGCACACCGACGCGGTGCGTGAGAAGCACGAACTCGTTGTCGCCGTCACGGATTCGCCGAAGCCGCCGCCGGTCCGGGTGACCTTGACCCTGCCCGCTGTCCGCCGCGCCCGCCACGTGGTGCTGGCGGTAGGCGGCTCGGCCAAGGCCGAGGCAGTCGCCGCGGCCTTGACCGGTGCGGAGCCGGTGGACATTCCCGCAGCGGGTGCCATGGGTATCGACTCGACCACGTGGCTGCTGGATCAGGAAGCCGCGGCCGCATTGCGCTGACCTTTGCGGACGGGCGCGGCCGACCGGCGGAGTTGTACGGGATGATCTTTCGATGACCGATCAGGTAGCGGATCTGGACGAGCGTTTTCGCACCGCGATCTCGGCGCTCACACCGCAGCCGAAGCGCCCGGCCGGTCAGGCGATCGAGCCGGGCAGCGCGATCACCGGTGAGGCGTGCTTCGCGCTGTTCGAGTCGCAGGCGACGAGCAGACATCTCGACCTCGCGGCACGCAGGCTCGGCAGTACCCGGCGCGGCTACTACAGCATCGGGTCCTCTGGCCACGAAGGCAACGCGGCGCTGGCCGCGCTCCTGCGGGTCACCGATCCGGCCCTGCTGCATTACCGGTCGGGGGCGTTCTTCGTACACCGGGCCCGCCAGGTGCCCGGCCTCGACCCGATCCGGGACGTGTTGCTCGGCGTGGTCGCCGCGGCGGCGGATCCGATTTCCGGTGGGCGACACAAAGTCTTCGGCAGCGCGGCGGCGAACGTCATCCCGCAGACCTCCACGATCGCCTCGCACCTTCCGCGCGCGGTCGGGCTGGCGTTCGCGATCGACCGTGCGGCTCGGCTCGGCGTGTCCGCGCAGTGGCCGCCAGATTCGGTGGTGCTCTGCAGTTTCGGTGACGCATCAGCGAACCACTCCACGGCGGCGGGCGCGATCAACGCCGCCATACACACCGCCCATCAAGGGATTTCGATGCCGATACTATTCGTCTGCGAGGACAACGGCATCGGGATCAGCGTGCCGACGCCGCCGGACTGGATCGAGCAAGCGTACGGCCATCGGCCCGGCCTGGCATTTTTCAGCGCGGACGGATGCGACGCGCGCGACGCCTTGACGACCGGCGCCACCGCTGCGCAGTGGGTTCGAGATCGCCGCACACCCGCATTCCTGCGGCTGCGGACCGTTCGCCTGCTGGGCCACGCGGGTTCGGATGTCGAAGCGGCCTACCGCCGCCCCGCGGACATCGCCGCCGACCAGCTGCGCGATCCGGTGCTGGCGACGGCGCGGCTGCTGATTTCCTCCGGTGTGGCAACGCCCGCCGAGGTCCTCGAGCGCTACAACGACCTGGGCCACCGGGTGACCGCGATGGCCGAACTCGTCTGGCGTGAGCCGAAACTCGCCTCCGCCGCGGCAGTGGCCGCCCCGATCGGAGCGTCCCGCACCGCGCTGGTGCGCGCCGACGTGCTCCGGATCGACGCACTCCCGACCGGCGTGGACCCCAGTCGGGAATCAGCGCGTAGCGCCGCGGCACAGCTCGGTGCGAACAGCGCGACGCCTCCGGACACTTCGACAACCCTCGCCCAAGCGATCAATCACACGCTTGCGGATCTGCTGGCCCGCGATCGAGACCTGCTCGTCTTCGGGGAGGACGTCGGGCGCAAAGGCGGGGTGTACGGCGTGACGAAGGGGTTGCAGAAGACGTTCGGCGCACGCCGCGTGTTCGACACCCTGCTGGACGAGCAGAGCGTCCTCGGCACCGCGCTCGGCGCGGGATTGGCCGGATTCGTGCCGATCCCGGAGATCCAGTACCTCGCCTACGTGCACAACGCCGCCGACCAGCTGCGTGGCGAAGCGGCCACGCTGTCGTTCTTCTCCGATGGCCGCTACCGGAACCCGATGGTGGTCCGGATCGCAGGATACGCCTACCAGAAGGGCTTCGGCGGCCACTTTCACAACGACAACTCGGTCGCCGCGCTGCGCGACATCCCCGGCTTGATCATCGCGTCCCCCTCTCGCGCCGACGACGCCGCGGCCACGCTCCGCACTTGCGTTTCCGCGGCCCGGGTGGACGGCAGAGTATGCCTGTACCTGGAGCCCATCGCGCTTTATCACACCCGCGACCTGCACCGGCCCGGCGACAACGGCTGGCTCGCAGACGCATCGCCCGCCGAGCACGTCGAGATCGGCCGTGCCCGCGTTTACGGCGATGGCGCCGACCTGACCCTCGTCAGCTTCGCCAACGGCGTGCCGATGAGCCTGCGCGTCGCGCACCGTCTGGCCCAGCGCGGTATCCGCGCGCGCGTGCTCGACCTGCGCTGGCTCGCGCCACTGCCGGTGGACGATCTACTCCAGCACGCACTCGCGACCGGCTGTGTCCTGGTCGCGGACGAAACCCGCCACAGTGGCGGCGTGTCCGAGGCGGTGTGCGCCGCCTTGATCGACGCCGGTTTCGAGGGGCGGATGGCACGAGTCACCAGCGAGGACAGTTTCGTCCCGCTGGGACCGGCTGCCGATACGGTGCTGCTCGACGAGAGCAAGATCGAGACCGCGGCGGAGGAACTCCTCGCGAGGTAACACGCCCGGGCCTGCGGCGCGCCGGAGCGCGGGTTTCCCTGGAATTCGATTCGACGGGGGAATAGTGGAAATACAGTGATAGTGACGGTGACCAGTAGCGGAAGGGCACGGAGATGACCACGATGTCCATGCTCGGCGAGGTACGGCCGGAGCACGAGCACACAACGGACGGCGATCTGGTACTCCTGCACTATCTGCGGTCCTTCCGCAAGCCGGTGCTCGAGGTGTGGTCAGCGGCTACCGAGCGCGGCCAGCTCACCCGCTGGCTCGGCGCCGTCACCGGCGGCAACGGCAACCTTACGATCGAACCGCTCGACGGTCCGGTCTCCGGTCCGATCGCGGTGCGCGTCGATCACTGCCAGGCACCGCACGAACTTGTCGTACACATCGACGGATGCCTGCTCGAGATCCATATGAACCAGGTCGGCGTGGTCACCACCGTCGAACTGACCCGCCGCCACGTCTGCCCCGCCGACGTCGGCGCCATCGGCCCCCGCTGGCAGTATCTGCTCGACCGCCTCACGGCCTACCTCGACTACCAACCCCTGCCCTGCTGGTCCAGCTACCCGAAGCGGACCGAGGAATATCAGTAGATCGCTGCTCAAAAGAAGAACCCGGCGATACCCCAGCCAGGGCGAGCCTGCGCCTCCCTGATCCATGCGATACAGGATTCGATGGCGGCCAGCACCTCGTGGTCGATCTCTTCGCGCTGCCGTGGCGTGGTCGATTCCCACTGGACCAGGGCTTCGGCACATTGCTCAGGGGTCCATTCGCCGTAGCCGGGCAGGTCGTCGGGCTGGGGCAGTGCAGGTGGCAGCGAGTGATACATGAAGGCGCGGACGCTGATCGCTTTGATGCCGAGCGTGGCCAGCCCGTCATCGATGTGGTCGAGCCAGCGGCCGCGGAACGCGGAGAAGTACCGGTTGTCCACGAACCGGCCGTAGAACTGGCAGATCGTTTGGTAGGCATAGCCGTATTGGAACCCGTATGACGGGTCGAATGGGCCGCCGGCGATGACGGCGCGCACCGCGTCATAGCGGGTGGGTGCGCCCTTCTCGATCTCCTCGGCGAACCAGTCGTCGTCGTGGGTCAGCTGGGCCTTGAACCGGCCCCCGATCATGCGCCGGAGCTTGTCGTCCCTGGACCCGATGGCGCCCTTGATCCGGTCCAGTTCGACGACGTAGATGCTCAGGCAATAGCTCATTCAGGAGACACTAGCGGTGGCCACCGACAGTGAACGGCCCTCCGTGCGAAGGCGTTTCGGCTCAGACCAGTATGTCGAGGGTGTGCGGAGAGGGGGCGCAGATGCGCGGCGATCAGCCCATTGCGCGATAGCCCGCCGGGCGACCACGGGCAGCTGGCGGTACCAGATGTACCAGGTGTGCGGGAAGCAGTGGCAAAGATCACCGGCTCGCCCCTTCCCCCGCTCGGCGACGTGCATCCTGATGCCGTGGATCGTCACGACCGATGGGTCAACTCCACTCCGGTCTCGAGATCCGGCTTCCAAAACATAGAACGCGTTCTGGTTTCACGGTAATGTTCCGGGACCGTGAGCGGAATACCCGAGGGGCTCGAAGGCAAGATCGCGGTGGTCACCGGCGCCAGCCGCGGCATAGGCAAGGGCATCGCGCTGGAATTGGGCGCTGCGGGCGCGACGGTGTTCGTCACCGGGCGCTCGGCCACGAAGGGGCGAATGCCGGGCACCGTGCACGAAACCGCCACCGAGATAGACGCGGCGGGTGGAGTCGGGATTCCGTTCGTCTGTGACCATCGGGACGATGACGCGGTCGAGCGGCTGTTCGAGCGGATCCGCACCGAGCACGGCCGGCTGGACGTGCTGGTGAACAACGTCTACAACTCCCCTGCCGCGGCGCGCTGGCTCGGCAAGCCGTTCTGGGAGGTGCCGCCTGCGGCGTGGGACGAGAGCTTCGACGTAGGCGTCCGATCACATTATGTGGCAAGCTTTTTCGCCGCGCCGCTGCTGATCGAGTCGGGCGGGTTGATCGTCAACATCTCCTCCCCAGGCGCACGCGGGTACATGCACAATGCCGTATACGGCGTAGCGAAGACCGCGCTCGACCGGCTTACCGCCGACATGGCGCACAATCTCGCTGGCACCGGCGTGACGGTCGTCTCGATCTGGCCCGGGATCGTGGATACCGAACTGCTGCAGATGGTTCCGGCCGACGCAACCGGGCAACGACTGGTCACCCTGCCCGGCGAAGGGACATTCGACCTCGCCGAGGCGGAGACGCCGCGCTTTCCGGGCCGCGCGGTCGTCGCCCTGGCCACCGACGGCGGGCGATACGCGCGCACCGGATTACCCTGGCGGGTGGCGGATCTAGCCGCGTACTACGGCTTCACCGATATCGACGGACGCGTTCCTCGCGTCGACTGAATCCGCCGCGACGACGGGTGTGACCGGCCGGGTCAGGCGAACTTGATCTCCAGGCCGATGCCGAGAATGGCGATGAGCCAGATCGCCCCGGTGAAGATGGTGATGCGGTCGAGGTTCTTCTCCACGACGGTCGAGCCGGACAGGCTGGACTGCACACCGCCACCGAACAAGCTGGACAGACCTCCGCCCTTGGCGCGGTGCAGCAGCACCAGCAGCACCAGCAGCACGCTGGTGATGATCAGGAGGATATCCAGGAACATCCGCATGCGGGACAGTGTATGCGGTCGGCGGAATCCCGCCGAATCAGGATACGTCCAGACCGCTCCGCCGCGGCCCGCAAGATCCGCTAGCGCGGGTCGACGGCGACCAGGTGGGTGATCTGGTCGTCGTCATTGGTGGTGAACTTCGCGACGGCCTGCTCGCGCAGCTGGTCCTGCGCAGTGAGCCGAACCTGGTGCTGGTGCATGTGCTCGGCCCAGGACCGCACGACGAACGCTTCCACGTAGCGGTCGAGCACCCCGACGTCACGGTAGAGACGCCATTCCATGGCGCCCGTGCGCTGCCGGGACCGGCCGACGAAAACCATGGCGGCCAGGAATTCCTCGACGTTCTCCCGCGGCACGTCGTAGCTGCGCAGAATCAGCACCGGGCCGTCGTCGGGATCGGGTTCGACGACCAGCTGCGGTTCCGGCCAGAACGCCGACGGGGTCAAATCCAGCTCCTCGGCGTTGTGCCGAATCGGTAACCACGGTGTGCTCAGCGCACAGATCGCGAGGAGAGCCGCGGCCAACAGCAGTGCCGACACCGGCCCGAGCGCAGTGGCCACCAGCCCCCAAACCAGCGAGCCCATCGCCTGGCCGCCCATGAACACCAGCAAGTACACCGAGAGCCCGCGCGCACGCACCCATGCGGGCAGAAGCAGCTGCATGGTCGAGTTCATCGTGGACATCGCCAGCAGCCATGCCAGCCCGGCGAAGATCAGCAGCACCAACACCGCGGGCAGCACGCGCAGCAGCGCGGTGCCCGCGGTCGCGAGGCCGAACAGGATCGCGGCCGTGGTCAGCCGCTGCGTCGGAGTCATCAGGCTCCGCAGTCGCGACAACGTGGCGGCGCCGAGCACCGCACCCAGCCCGAGTGCGCCGAGCATCAGGCCGTAGCCGGAGGATGAGAGCCCGAGCCGATCCCGTGCGATCACCGGGAGCAGCGCCCACACCGCGCTGGCCGGCGCGATGAACAGGATCGAGCGCAGCAGCACCCGGCGGATCGCGGGTGCGGCCCGGATGAACCGGGTGCCCGCCTGCAACGCCGCGAGCGGACGTTCCGTGGGCAGTCGCCGATCCGTCGCCGGCCTGCGCCAGACGGTGAGGACCGCGACGATCCCGCCGAACGACACCGCGTTCAGTGCGAACACCAGCGTCGGCCCGGACAGCGAGATCAGCACACCGGCGAGCGCGGGGCCGACCGCCCTTCCGATGTTGATGTTCATGCTGCCCAGCGCCGCGGCGGCCGGGATCTGCTCACGCGACACCAGTTCCGGCTGGATCGCCTGCCACGCGGGCGCGGTCAGCGCCTGCCCACAGCCCAGCAAGAACAACAAAGTCAACAGCACGCCTGGGGTAGTGTGCCCAGTCGCAGTCGAGACCGCGAGAATCGTCGCGAGCGCCGCCATCGTGGATTGCGCGCCGAGCAGGAGCCTGCGGCGGTCCATCAGGTCGGCGACCACCCCGGACGGAATAGCCAGCAGCATCACCGGCAGCGTGATGGCGGTCTGCACGAACGACACCAACGCCGCGGCGTTGGGTTGGTCGACCAGGATCCACTGCGCCCCGACGGTCTGCATCCAGGTGCCGAGATTCGACACCAGCTGGGCGATCCACAGCGCGCGGTAGACCGGCGATCGCATCGGCGCCCAGGTGGAGCCTGGAACAGTCGTTGCGGCAGCGGTCACTCGCCGAAGCTTAGTCTCGTGACCGGCGCCGGCCCGTCGCAGTGTCCGGGATCCGCGCCGTCGACCGCGAGGGTATGGCGGCGAGCAACAGCGCCACGACGAGCAGCGCGGCACCTGCCAACCCCGACGTCGTCAGTCGTTCGCCGAGCACCACCGCGGCAAGCGCCGCGCCGGTCAGCGGTTCGAGCAGGGCGAGGACCGCGGCGATCCCCGGCCCGGCGTTCGACAGCCCGCGGAAGTAGAGCGTGTAGGCGACCGCGGTAGGCACCAGACCCAGCACCAGGACCAGCACAACGCTGCGTGCTGTCGGATCGAACGCCAGCCCGGAAGTCGCGGCAAGTGGGGCAAGCAGCAGCGCGCCGCCGGTGAACCCGAGACCCGTCGTGGTCATCGCATCGAGTCCCGGCACCGGCACCGCGTTGATCACGGTGACCGCCGCGAACGCCGCCGCGGCCGCCGCGGCGAGCGCAGCGCCCGCGACCAACCCGCCCACGCTGACCCCACCGGAGGGATCACCGACCAGCAGCGCAAGACCGCACAAGGCGATGCCGATCGTGACGGCGCGACGCCGGTCCACCGCGTACCTTCCGGTGAGGCGTTCCAGCACGGCGACCACCACCGGCGACATGCCGATGGTGATCAGAGTGGCCAAGCTGACCGAGGAGGCCACGACAGCACCGAAGTAGGCCGCCTGGAAGACTGCCGCGAGCACGGCGACCGCACCGACCCTGCGCCACGCCAAGGGGTTTCGCGGCCAGGGCCGCCTCCTGGTGGCCAGCAGCGCCACCAACAGCAGCCCGCCGACGGCGAGCCGGCAGGTGGCAACCGAAACGGGCGAGAGGCCGGTGGCCCGGTGCAACAGCGTGCCGAGCAAACCGCCGGTGCCCCAAAGCATTCCGGCGCCGACGAGGTAGACCAGCCCGGAACGGCCTGCGGTGGACACAGATGTGGACATGAAGTATCGCGCTCCTGCGACGAGAAAGGGAAGGTGGTCGCGGAAGCGAGGTGCACGGCGGTGCCGAGAACAGCGCGCTCACCTGCCGGTGGCGCGCTGGAAACCTACACCTCGCTCAGGAGGCGGGCGGCGGAGTGATCGGGAAGCATCGGTGCACGGAACAGATACTAATACCCGCCAGCTCTTCGCTGGCGCACTCGGCACGCCGGTACCTGGTGAGCAGCCGTGCTGGGATGCGCGTCGTCGGTAGCATCGCCCCATGGCGGCACACTTCGCGCGACTCGGTCCGGCTGTCCTGCTCGCCCTCGGCGCGGTCGCGGCATGCGCGAGCGGCAGCCCGGGCAAGAGTTCCGACGAGCCGAGCCCGATCGGCCGAACCTTCCTCTCCACCGGCATCGAGGGGACGCCGATCCCTGGCGGCGGCCCGCTCACAGTCAGCTTCACCGACGGCCGCATCTCCGCCGACGCGGGCTGCAACAAGTACACCGGCGCGGTCACACTCGACGACCACATCATGCGAGTCTCCGGCCTTGCCAGCACTTTGATGGCCTGCGGCGGCGGCCGTCATGGCGCCGACGAATGGCTCAGCGGTCTGCTGAATTCCGACCCCAGCTGGCGGCTCGACGACGCGAAGCTCACCCTGCACAGCGACGACCGCACCGTCACCATGATCGACAAGAAAGTCGCTCGACCCGATAAGCCCGTGCGGGGGACACCGTGGCTCGTCACCGCGCTCATCACCCCTGACGCCCAAATCCGCTCGCAAACCATTGACGAGACGAAACCGGCCCTCACCATCGCCGAGGATGGCGGCGTCTCCGGCGGCGCGGGGTGTAATCGCATGACCGGCAGCGCGGACGTGTCAGGCTCGGAGATCACCTTCCGGATCGCCACCACCAAAATGCTGTGTACCCCGGAGGTGATGGAGGTCGAACAGGCGGTCCTGAAAGCGTTGGACGGCAAGACCACCGCCACGGTCGACGCCGACACGTTGACCCTCCGCAACGAGAACGGCAGCGGTCTCATGCTGCACGCGCAGTAAGTGCCGGTAGCGCCTACTTCTGCCGACTGAGCACCACCGATCGGCGATCCGTTCCTGCTCGCCCGGCGGGGCGAAGACCTCCATGACCACCCGATCTGCTGACTCCAGCCGGATCGTCGTGCGCATCGGAATGGTCTTGGCGACGAACTGCTCGCCAGCACACCGGGATCGGTGAACTCCCCCGCCATGGCGATGTCGGCATCGCCGCCACTTCCCTTGGTGCCCTTGTAGGTCATTGTCATCGGGTCACGCTGTCGACCGTCGCTCACTCGTAGTGATTGTCGGTCGGCGAGAACCTGAGCAGCCCCAGCCCGGTAGTGCGGATGCATCGCTCGACCACCGGTCATGCCGCACCGGCCGATAGACCCACTCCTGGCGCTGGATACGGCACAGCCCGGTATCGCGGGGAGCGATACCGGGCTGTTGCGCGTTGTTCCTCGACCAGGTCAGGGCAGGGGGCCGCCCGCGGCGATCGCGGACAGGGTGGCGAACTCGTCGCCCTTGAGCGACGCGCCGCCGACCAAGGCGCCGTCGATGTCGGTCTGAGCGACCAACTCTCCGACGTTCTTGGCGTTCACCGAGCCGCCGTAGAGGACGCGGACCTCCGCGGCGACCTCGGGCGAGGCCAGCCGCGCCAGCTCCCCGCGAATCGCGCCGCAGACCTCCTGCGCGTCGGCAGGGGTGGCGACCTTGCCGGTGCCGATCGCCCACACCGGCTCGTAGGCGATGACGATCTTCGAGATCTGCTCCGCTGTCAGGCCTTTCAGCGAACCGCGCAGCTGCTCGAGGTTGTACTCGACGTGCGTCCGCGCCTCGCGGATGTTCAGGCCCTCGCCGATGCACACGATCGGGGTGATCCCGTGCTTCAGCGCCTGCTTTGCCTTGCCGAGCACGAGAGCGTCGTCCTCGTTGTGGTACTGCCGTCGCTCCGAATGGCCGACCACGGCGAAGGCGCAGCCCAGTTTGGCGAGCATGGCCGCGCTGATCTCTCCGGTATAGGCGCCGGATTCGTGGACCGAGACATCCTGCGCGCCGTAGGTGAGCAGGAGCTTGTCCCCCTCGACCAGCGTTTGCACGCTGCGGATGTCGGTGAACGGCGGGATCACCGCTACGTCTACCTTGTCGAAGTACTTCTCCGGCAGCGCGAACGCGATCTTCTGCACCAGAGCGATGCCCTCGAGGTGGTTGAGGTTCATCTTCCAGTTGCCCGCGATGAGCGGTTTGCGTGCCATGCTCAGTCCTCCAACACCGCGATGCCAGGGAGCTCTTTGCCCTCCAGGTATTCCAACGACGCGCCGCCGCCGGTGGAGATATGCGAAAAGCCGTCCTCCGGCAGCCCGAGCGCACGTACGGCCGCGGCCGAGTCGCCGCCGCCGACGACGCTGAACGCGCCCTTGCCGGTGGCGGTCACGATCGCCTCGGCGACCCCGAGGGTTCCCGCGGCGAACTTCTCGAACTCGAACACGCCCATCGGGCCATTCCAGAAGACGGTCCTCGCCTCGGTCAGGAGCGCCGCGAATCGCCGCACCGACTCCGGGCCCACGTCCAGACCGATCCAGCCGTCCGGGATCTCATGCGCCGGCACGACCTTCGACTCGGCGTCCGCGGCGAACGTGTCGGCCACCACGATGTCCCTCGGCAGGTGGATGACGTCGGCGTACTGCTCGAGCAGATTCTTGCAGGTGTCCACCATCTCCTCCTGCAGCAGCGAGGAGCCTACCGAAAGGCCCTGTGCGGCAAGGAAGGTGAAGCACATGCCACCGCCGATCACCAGGGTGTCGACCTTCGGCGCCAGCGCCTCGATGACGGCCAGCTTGTCGGAGACCTTGGACCCGCCGAGCACGACCGCGTACGGCCGGTCCGGCTTCTCGCTCAGCCTGGCCAGTACGTCGACCTCGGCAGCGACCAGTGTGCCCGCGAAATGTGGCAGGAGCTTCGCCACGTCGTACACCGACGCCTGCTTGCGGTGCACGACGCCGAAGCCGTCGGAGACGAACGCGCCGTCATCGCCCACCAGCTCGACCAGCGCCGCGGCGAGCTTGCCGCGCTCGGCGTCGTCCTTGCTGGTCTCGCGCGGGTCGAAGCGGATGTTCTCCAGCAGCAACACGTCGCCGTCGGTGAGGCCCTCCGACCGCGCGAGCGCGTCCTGGCCCACGACATCACCGGCCAGCTGGACGTTGCGGCCCAGCTGGTCGGCAAGTTCGGCGGCCACCGGCGCCAGCGACAACTTCATGTCCGGCTCGCCCTTCGGGCGGCCGAGATGGGCAGTCACCACGACCTTGGCGCCCGCCTCTACCAGTGCCTTGATGGTCGGCACCGAGGCGACGATCCGGCCGGGATCGGTGATCTTTCCGTTGTCGTCGAGGGGGACGTTGAGATCGGAGCGCACGAGCACGCCCCGACCCTCGACACCCTCTTCGATCAGGTCTGCGAGTGTCTTGACAGCCATACGCGTCAGAGCGACTTGCCGACGAGGCCGATGAGATCGGCGAGACGGTTGGAGTAGCCCCACTCGTTGTCGTACCAGGAGACGACCTTCACTTGATCGTCGATCACCTTGGTGAGCGGCGCGTCATAGATCGACGAGGCCGGATCGGTGACGATATCGCTGGAGACGATCGGGTCGGTGTTGTACTTCAGGATGCCCTTCAGCGGGCCCTCGGCGGCGGCCCGGTAGGCGGCGTTGATCTCGTCGATCGTTGCGGACTTGCGCAGGGTGGCGGTCAGGTCGGTGACCGAACCCGTCGGAACCGGCACGCGCAGTGCGTAGCCGTCCAGCTTGCCCTGCAGTTCGGGCAGCACCAGACCGATGGCCTTGGCGGCGCCGGTGCCGGTGGGCACGATGTTCAGCGCGGCGGCGCGGGCGCGACGCAGGTCGCTGTGCGGGCCGTCCTGCAGGTTCTGGTCCTGGGTGTAGGCGTGAATCGTCGTCATCAGGCCGCGCTCGATGCCGAACGCGTCGTTGAGCACCTTGGCCAGCGGGCCGAGGCAGTTGGTGGTGCACGAGGCGTTCGAGATGATGTTCTGGCTGCCGTCGTACTTGTCGTCGTTGACGCCCATCACGATGGTGATGTCCTCGCCCTTGGCGGGGGCGGAGATGACGACCTTCTTCGCGCCGGCGGCGAGATGGCCCTTGGCCTTGGTGGCATCGGTAAAGATGCCGGTGGACTCGACGACCACGTCGACGCCCAGATCGCCCCACGGCAGCGCCGCGGGCCCTTCCTTGATGGCCAGCGCCTTGATCCGCTGGTCGCCCACCACAATGGTGTCGTCGCCGTCGAGCGAGACATCCTGCGGCAACCGGCCGAGGATCGAGTCGTACTTGAGCAGGGTCGCGAGGGTCGCGTTGTCGGTGAGGTCGTTGACCGCGACGATCTCGATGTCGGTGGTGCCGAGCGCCTTCTGCGCCTCCACCGCCCGGAAGAAGTTTCGTCCGATACGGCCGAAGCCGTTGATGCCTACCCGGACAGTCACGTTATCGCTCCTCAGCTTTCAGGCGGATCATTCCGATGCCCCACTCACACTAATGCCCTGTCGGTACCTCACCGACACGCACCTGGCATTCGTGCGGCACCTGGTCAGAACCGCGTGTCCCGGCGGATGTCCGCCGGGACAGCGGGCTCAGGCGTCGTCGAGCAACTCGGCCGTGACGGCCGATTCGGTGTCGGGCACGCCGAGCTCCTTGGCGCGCCGGTCGGCCATCGACAGCAGGCGGCGAATACGGCCCGCCACGGCGTCTTTCGTCATCGGCGGGTCGGCGAGCTGACCCAGTTCCTCCAGCGACGCCTGGCGGTGCTGCACGCGCAGCTTGCCCGCGGCGGCGAGATGGTCGGGCACGTCCTCGCTGAGGATCTCCAGCGCGCGTTCCACCCTCGCCGCCGCGGCTACCGCGGCCCGCGCCGAGCGGCGCAAGTTGGCGTCGTCGAAATTGGCCAGCCGGTTCGCGGTCGCGCGGACTTCGCGGCGCAACCTGCGCTCCTCCCAGACCATCCGGGTGCCATGCGCGCCCATCCTGGTCAGTAGCGCACCGATCGCCTCGCCGTCGCGCACCACGACGCGGTCGGTGCCGCGCACCTCGCGCGCCTTCGCCGCGATCCCGAGCCGCCGGGCCGCACCGACCAGCGCCAGCGCCGCCTCCGGCCCAGGACAACTGACCTCCAGCGCCGAGGAACGCCCTGGCTCGGTGAGCGAGCCGTGCGCGAGAAACGCTCCGCGCCAAGCGGCTTCGGCGTCGGCGATGCTGCCGCCGACCACCTGTGCGGGCAGACCACGCACCGGACGACCGCGCACGTCGAGCAGGCCGGTCTGCCGGGCCAGCGCCTCGCCCTCCTTGGACACGCGCACCACATAGCGTGAAGTCTTGCGCAGACCACCCGCGCCGAGCACGTGCACGTCGGAGCCGTAGCCGTAGAGCTCGAAGATCTCCCGGCGCAGCCTGCGCGCGATGGAACCCATGTCCACCTCGGCCTCGACGATCACCCTGCCGCCGACGATGTGTAAGCCGCCGGCAAAGCGCAGCAGCGCGGACAACTCCGCCCTGCGGGAACTCACTTGCGACACCACGAGCCTGCTCAGCTCGTCTTTCACATCGGCTGTCATCGCCACGAGACGCGCTCCTTTCCACCCAACCCGGAACGCACATCCTGACCCATGTGCCGTCCCTCGACTCGAAGCCCTGCCATTTGCGGCCGAGGTTGCCGGATCACTTGATCCAGTGCGGCGGCGAGCTTTCCGGGGTGATGCCGGGCCGTCCCCGCTTCGGCGACATCGGAGAAGGTTACCCGTGCCCGCAACTGTTCGGCAGCCCTGGCCACATGTTCTCGCTCGCGCCCCTCTGGCACGGACCCGGAATCGACCAATACCTCGTCGACCACGAATTCCGGCGCGTGCTGAGACAATACGTGCAGATGCCGCTCCGCGGAGAAGCCCGCCGTCTCCCCCGGCTCTGCAGCGAGATTGAGCACCAAGACCTTCCGCGCCCTGGTGTACACCAGGGCTTCCCGCAGCTCGGGCACGAGGATGTGCGGAATGACGCTGGTGAACCACGAACCGGGACCGAGCACGACGACATCGGCGTGTTCGATCGCCGAGGTCGCCTCGGGACTGGCCGGCGGATCGGACGGAATCAACCGCACCCGCCGCACCTTACCCGGCGTGGTGGCGATGGCAACCTGGCCGCGAATGCAGCGGCTCACCCGCGGATCTGCTTCCAGCCCAGAAACATCCGCCTCGATGTCGAGCGTGATCGGCGCCATCGGAAGCACCCGTCCGGTGATACGCAACATTTTGGCGACCTCGTCGAGCGCGGCCACCGGATCGCCGAGCACCTCGGTCAACCCGGCCAGGATGAGATTGCCGACAGAGTGCCCGGCCAGCGCGCCGGTGCCGCCGAAACGGTGCTGAACGGTCCGTGTCCACACCCCATCGGCGTCCGCGGCGAGGGCGGCCAACGCCATGCGAAGATCCCCCGGCGGCAGCACCCCCAATTCGGCGCGTAGCCGCCCGGACGAGCCGCCGTCGTCCGCGACGGTCACCACCGCGCAGATCTTCCTGGTCAGCCGTCGCACCGCGGTCAGTGTCGCGTACAGGCCATGCCCGCCGCCTAGCGCGACGATACTCGGATTGGATTCCCAACCGGTCATTCGCGCCCCAGATCCCGGTGCACGACGCGCACCACGTCGGCGGATCCCTCCGACCCGCCGGGGACCTGGCTGATCAGCTCGCCCAGTGCCTCGGCTATCGCGACGCTTCGGTGTTTGCCTCCGGTGCAGCCCACTGCCACGGTCATGTATCGCTTCCCCTCTTGGCGGTAACCGTTCGTCGTCAGATCGACCAGGTGGTGACAGGTACGCAGGTAATCGTCCGCGCCAGGGCGTGACAACACGTACTCGCTGACCACCGCCTCCTGACCGGTATGTTCCCGCAATTCCGGTATCCAATGTGGATTAGGTAGAAAACGCACATCCAACACGATGTCAGCGTCCAGCGGAACCCCGTACTTGAAGCCGAAGGACTGCACGGTGAGTTGCAGCGCGCTGGGCGCGCCGCCCCCATATGCTTCCTCGAGCTTGCGGTGCAGCTGATGGATGGACAGCTCGGTGGTGTCGATGACCAGATCCGCCGCGGCCTTCACGGCCGACAGGCGCACCCGCTCGGCGGCGATACCGGCCGACAGCGTGCCGTCTTTGCTCTCGCTCTGTAGCGGATGACGGCGCCGGGCAAATCCGAAACGGCGGATGAGCACGTCGTCGGACGCCTCCAGGAACAGGACCCTGGTGCCGACGCCGAGCGTCCGCAACTGTTCGGTGACCGCCGAGAGATCGCCGGTGAAGAACCGGCTGCGCACATCCATGACCAAGGCCAGGCGGCGGATCGGCGGGGTCGCGGAGGCGCCCAACTCCACCATCCGACCGAACAGCTCAGGCGGCAGATTGTCCGCGACGTACCAGCCGAGGTCCTCGAGTACGCGCGCGGCGGTGCCACGGCCCGCGCCGGAGAGTCCGGTCACGATCACTACCTCGACCTGTGGGTGTGCTCCGGCGAAGGAGCCGGACAAGCCCGCTCGTCCTCCGCTCGTCGGCGGGCCACCCGCACTGCTGTTCGATTCGACGCGTGTCATGTCCTACCGGATCCGTCTCTCGGGTGCCTTCCGATCATCCCGCACCGGTTTCGGTATCGGGCACAGACACATAACGTACGCGAAACCGAAACTTCCGGTGCACTGTCAGCGACTATTCCGCCTGTAGTGCGGCGAGCACCGCCTTCGCGGTTGCCAGCCCGATGCCGGGCACCTCGGTGATCTGCTCGACCGTGGCCTGCTTCAGCTTGGCTACCGACCCGAAATGGGTGACCAGTGCGCTCCGGCGTGCCGTGCCGAGGCCGGGCACCGAGTCCAACGCCGACGCCGTCATCCGACGCGAGCGTTTGCTGCGGTGGAAGGTGATCGCGAAGCGATGCGCCTCGTCGCGGACTCGCTGCAGCAGGTACAGTGCCTCGCTGTTGCGCGGCATGATCACCGGCTCGCTCTCCGCCGGCACCCACACCTCCTCGAGGCGTTTGGCCAGGCCGATCACCGCGACGTCGGTGATGCCGAGTTCGTCGAGCACCTCGGCGGCGGCCGCGACCTGGGGCGCGCCGCCGTCGACCACATACAGGTTGGGCGGATAGGCGAACTTGCGTGGACGCCCGGTGTGTGGGTCTATGCCCGGGCGGGAGACGAGTTCGGGTGTGTCGTCATCGCTTTTGATGGCGGCGAGGTCTTCCTGTTCCCTCAGATCGCGTTCGCGCCGCAACTTCAGGAACCGGCGGCGGGTCACCTCGGCGATGCTGGCGACGTCGTCGGAGCGGCCGTCGCCTGCGGCCTCCTTGATCGCGTAGTGCCGGTACTCGGATTTGCGCGGTAGACCGTCCTCGAACACCACCAGCGAGGCCACCACGTCGGTGCCCTGCACGTGACTGATGTCCACGCACTCGATGCGCAGCGGGGCGCTGTCGAGTTCCAGCGCGTCCTGAATGTCCTGCAGAGCTTGTGATCTCGACGTCAGATCGCCCGCGCGCTTGAGCTTGTGCTGGGCAAGCGCTTCCATCGCGTTCCGCTGCACAGTCTCGGCGAGGGCCTTCTTGTCGCCGCGCTGCGGTACCCGCAGTCGCACCGCCGAGCCGCGCAGGTCCGACAGCCACTGCTGGACCTGCTCGACGTCGGCGGGCAACTCGGGGACAAGCACCTCGCGCGGCACCACGGTGGCGGGCCGCTCGTCGGTCGCCTGTTCGGCCACGGCGACCTGCTCGCCGTAGAACTGGGTGAGGAACTGCTCGACCAGGGCGGCCAGCTCGCCGCCGGCTTCGGGAGTGTCGACGGCATCGCCCGACTTGTCGACCACCCAGCCGCGCTGGCCGCGCACGCGACCGTCGCGGACGTGGAAGACCTGCACCGCCACCTCCAGCTCGTCGGTAGCGAAGGCGATCACGTCGGCGTCGGTGCCGGTACCGAGCACCACTGCTTGCTTCTCCAACGCGCGGCGCAGCGCTTGGATGTCGTCGCGCAGGCGGGCGGCGGTCTCGAAGTCCAGGTCTTCGGCGGCGTCGTGCATGCGGCGCTCGAGCTCACGGACCATACGGTCGGTGCGGCCGGCGAGGAAGTCGCAGAAGTCCTCGACGATCCCGCGATGCTCGTCGGCGCTCACCCGGCCGACGCAGGGCGCCGAGCACTTGTCGATGTACCCGAGCAGGCACGGGCGCCCGATCTGGCTGTGCCGCTTGAAGACTCCGTTGGAGCAGGTGCGCGCGGGAAACACCCGCAGAAGTAGATCGAGGGTCTCGCGGATCGCCCAGGCGTGCGCGTACGGGCCGAAGTACCGGACGCCCTTGCGTCGCGCTCCGCGGTAGACGAACAGCCGCGGGTACTCCTCGTCGAGGGTGACCGCGAGCACCGGATACGACTTGTCGTCTCGGTAGCGGACGTTGAAGCGCGGATCGAAACCCTTGATCCAGTTGTACTCCAGCTGCAGCGCCTCCACCTCCGTGGAGACGACCGTCCACTCGACGCTCGCGGCCGTGGTGACCATCTGCCGCGTGCGCGGATGCAGACCGGCGACGTCGGCGAAGTACGAGTTCAGCCTGCTGCGCAGGCTCTTTGCCTTGCCGACGTAGATGACCTGCCGATGGGCATCCCGGAACTTGTAGACACCGGGTTCGACGGGGATCGTGCCCGGCGCGGGCCGGTACGTCGCTGGATCTGCCACGGGTCAAGCCTATCCATCGGGTCCGACAGCCCGGTACGGCTCCGCAGCCGCCGCGGTCAGGACGCCCGGACGCCGAACCAGGCTTCGCGTCCGGCCGCCGCAGCAGGTGGACGACGGCCGCCGTCGTGCCGAGCGAGTAGCAGGCGCGCGCCGCCGATCGGCCATCTACTCCGCGAGGCCGTGCCCGCGGAGGACTGCCAGCAAGGCTTCCGGACGCTCGGTGGTGGGGACGGGGTCGACCTGAGCGAATCGGCAGCCGAGCGCCGCCGCGCCGCCGTCGGCCTCGGCACTGTCGCCGATCATCAGCGTCGCGTCGGCGGGCACGCCGAGTGCGTGGAGGGCGGACTGGAAGATCGCCGGATCCGGCTTCATCGCGCCCACCTCGTAGGACAGCGTGAAGGCCTGGACGGACCGGTCCCAGCCACGCGCGGCGAACGAGGGACGGATGTCGAACGGGATATTGCTCACAACAGCGACCGGGATACCTTGTGCGGCAAGAAGTTCCAACACAGTGGCCGTGTCGGGGTAGGGCGTCCACTGCATCGGGTCGACGAGCCGGGCGTAGAGCCGCTCGGCGTGCTCGTCGGTGGGCACGCCCGACTTCCGCAGCACCTCCAGCATGGCGACGCGGTGCAGTGCCGGGTCGAGGTCACGGTTGTCCCACGCGTACTGCCTCTCCGCGTCGAACCGGACGATCTGTCCGACGGACGCCGTCATCCGCCGCATGATCTCGGCCTTCTCGTGCACGTCGAACGCCCGGCCGTCGGGCCAGGTCAGATCTCCATACCAGGTTTCGTCCTCCTCCAGCCGAAACAGGGTCCCGGAGAAGTCGAACAACACGGCGTCGATCGTCACCGCGCCAGCCTACCGACGGACTATTCGAGCCCGCATGGTCGCGAACACCGCAGGACCGATTCGACGACGCCGAGTGACGACACCGGCTGCGGCCAGAGCGATTTCGTGAGTGGTCGGAGAAAGTCGCGCGAGCCGGTGCCGGACGATAGAGTCCGGGCATGAGGCGCAAGCGAGGAAGCTGGGTCGGCGCTGTCGCGGCGTTGGCGCTCACCGTGGGGATGGCCACGGCCTGTTCGTCCGACGAGGACAACGCGGGTGGCGTGTGCGCGACCGTCTCGAACGGCACACCGGTCGCGGCGGCGGCCTCGACGGATCCAGCGGGCCGCGGCGCCCAGAATCTGAGCACGAATCCGGAGATCGCGAGCGGGTACCGCTCCGGCATGACGCCGGTGCGCACACACAGCTTCGCGGTGTCGACCGCGAACCCGGTGTCGACGAAGGCCGCATGCGAGGTGCTGCGCGACGGTGGCACCGCGGCGGACGCACTGATCGCGGCGCAGACGGTGCTCGGACTGGTCGAACCGCAGGCCTCCGGCATCGGTGGCGGCGCGTTCCTGCTCTACTACGACGCGAACACGAAATCCGTGGACGCCTACGACGGCCGTGAGATCGCCCCCGCCGCAGCGACCGAGAACTACCTGCGCTGGGTCGGCGACACCGATCGGGCCGAGCCCAAGCCGAACGCACGTGCCAGCGGTCGGTCCATCGGAGTGCCCGGCGTGCTGCGCATGCTGGAAATGGTGCACCACGACCACGGCAAGACCGGGTGGCGCGACCTCTTCGAGCCGGCCATCGGGCTGGCCGATCGCGGATTTTCGATCAGTCCCCGCCTTGCGGGTCAGATCGCGGAGTCGGCGAAGGACCTCGCAGTCGACGAGGACGCTCGGGCATACTTCCTCAACCCGGACGGAAGTCCCAAGCCCGCAGACACCGTGCTCACCAACCCGGCCATGGCGAAAACGCTCGGCGCTGTCGCCGCCGACGGCGCGCAGGCCTTCTACACCGGCGCCATCGCCCGTGACATCGTCGACGCCGCGGGACGGTCTTCCGGCGGGCGCACCCCGAGCCTGATCACGACCGGAGACTTGGCCGGCTACCAGGCCAAGAAGCGCACCGCGCTGTGCACCGGCTACCGCACGCGCGAGGTCTGCGGCATGCCGAGCCCCTCCTCCGGCGGGATCACCGTCGCCGCCACGCTCGGCATTCTGGAGAACTTCGATCTGGCCGCCATGCGGCCGGATGACATCGACCGCAACGGTGGCAGGCCGGACGCCCAGGCGGTGCACCTTATCTCGGAGGCCGAGCGACTCGCCTACGCCGACCGCAACAAGTACGTGGCCGACACGGACTTCATTCCGCTACCTGGTAATTCGGCTCAGACCCTGCTGAACAAGGACTACCTGAAGCAGCGCGCCGGGCTGATCAACCCGAATCGCAGTATGGGCACCGCACAGCCCGGCGACTTCGGCCCGGTTCCACTCGGCATCAGCCCGCAGCCGCCCGAGCACGGCACCAGCCACATTTCAGTGGTCGACAAGTACGGCAACGCCGCGGCGATGACCACCACGGTCGAGTCGGCGTTCGGTTCGTTCCACCTGGTCGACGGCTTCGTGCTGAACAATCAACTCACCGACTTCAACGCCGACCCACTGGGCACCGACGGCGTGCCAGTGGCCAACCGCGTCCAGCCGGGCAAACGGCCGCGCAGCTCGATGAGCCCGACACTGGTCTTCGACAAGGCCGGCGACGGATCGCGCGGCGAGCTGACCCACGTCGCAGGCTCACCCGGCGGTTCGGTGATCATCCAGTATGTGGTGAAATCCCTGGTCAGCATGCTCGATTGGGGCTTGGACCCGCAGCAGGCGGTCTCCGCGGTGGCCTTCGGCGCGGCGAACAGCCCGACCACCGGCGTCGGCGGCGAGCACCCCGCGGTCAACGCGACCGACAACGGCGATCACGACCCGCTCGTACTTCGGCTCCGTGAGCTCGGCCATCAGGTCTCGGTCGCGCCACAGATCAGCGGTCTCAGCGCTCTCGAACGCGACGGCGCCGACAGCTGGATCGGCGGCGCCGACCCCCGTCGCGAGGGCGCGGTCCTGGGCGACACCCACTGAACAGCTGCCACCGATCCATAGCCCGCGCGGTGACCTCCATCCTGCGGGCAGGGTAAAGCTTATTCTTCCTGCAAGAAACCTGCGCAAAAGCGGCAAGGCTTTTCGCCGCCGATCACAGTCAGAAGGGTCGTCGGCGAAAGTCGCCGCGAAAACGCACCTACCCGGCGCTATCCCCGACAAGTTTGAATAACGTCAAAACTACCCTGCGGCGGACGGAACATCAGGTGGCACGTCTGCCTCCCCGGCGCGTGCCGATCACTTGTTCCCGGAGTATCGCGCGCCGAGTTCGCGCAGCCGGGCCATCGCCTGCGCGGCATGCTCCCTGTCATTGGATCGAATCGCCAGCATCGGGACGTAGTCGTCATCGACCAGCTCCAGGCGCGCCCAGGACTTCCGGTCCAGGAACGACACGCCGCGGATGTCATCCCACCCGAAATCATTGTCGCCCAGGATGTTTCGGACAGACACGCCGCGCGCGCCCACCCGCACCCTCGGTCTGGTCAGCAGCAGCACCGCCGCCGCACCGAGCAGGCCGATCCCGATCATCGCGACCTGGTCGGCGACGCGGAAATTCACGCCGGTCGACCCGCTGCGCAACCAGATACCACCCGCGGTGAACACTGCCGCGATCAGGACCGCCACAATCCAGGCCGCCCGCACCGCGCGCCTCGGACGCACCTCGAACTCCCAGTCCAGCGAATCGCTCCCCGCCGCGGGCGAGCCGGCGTTCCTCCGGAAGATGCGGACAACCGGCATCGGCTACGCGGACTGCCGCAGGGCCCGCAGCGTCAGTGCGGCATCCAACGCCGCGGCGGCCGCCTGCTCACCCTTGTTCTCGTGTGAATCCGGCAGCCCGGCCCGATCCAGCGCCTGTCGCTCGTTGTTGGTGGTGAGCACCCCGTTCGCGACGGGCGTACCCTCGTCCAGCGAGACCCGGGTGAGCCCCGTGGTCACCGCATCGCAGACGTACTCGAAATGCGGTGTATCACCTCGTATCACCACACCGAGCGCGACCACCGCGTCATGTGCCTTGGCGAGTTCCTGAGCCACCACCGGCAGCTCCATCGCGCCCGCGCAACGCACTACCGTGATCCGGTGGACGCCGGCGTCCTTGGCCACCCGCTCCGCGTTGGCGAGCAGGGTGTCGCAGATTTGGGTGTGCCAGCGCGACGCGACGATACCCAAGGTGAGGTCCTTGGCATCTTCGAGCGCGAAAGTCGGTACGCCGGTACCGCTCATCGATATCCGCCTTTCCGGGTCTGCTCGGAGTTCAGTGTGCGGTCTCGCCGAGATCGAGTTCGTCGAGCCCGATCAGGTCGTGGCCCATCCGGTCACGCTTTGTTCGCAGGTAACGGAGGTTCTCCGTGTTGGCGCGCAACGGCATCGGCACTCGATCGGTGATCCGCAGGCCATAGCCGTCCAGACCAACACGCTTGGCCGGGTTGTTGGTGAGCAAACGCATCGAGCGGAGACCGAGATCCACCAAGATCTGGGCGCCGGTGCCGTAGTCGCGGGCATCGGCGGGCAGGCCCAGTTCCAGGTTCGCGTCGACCGTGTCGTGGCCGGAATCCTGCAGCTGGTAGGCCTGCAGCTTGTGCATCAGGCCGATACCGCGCCCTTCGTGGCCGCGCATGTACAGCACAATGCCGCGGCCCTCGGCCGCGACCATCTCCAGCGCGGCGTCCAGTTGCGGACCACAGTCACAGCGCAGCGACCCGAACACATCGCCGGTGAGGCACTCCGAGTGCACGCGCACCAGCACGTCCTCGCCGTCGCTGATGTCGCCACGCACCAGCGCGACGTGCTCGACCTCGTCGTAGATGCTCTGGTAACCGACTGCCATGAACTCGCCGTGCGACGTGGGAATACGCGCCTCCGCGACCCGCACCACGTGCTTCTCGTGCTTGCGCCGCCAGGCGATCATGTCCGCGATGGAGATCAGCGCGAGCTCGTGCTCGTCGGCGAAAACGCGTAACTCCTCGGTGCGGGCCATATGACCCTCGTCCTTCTGGCTGACGATCTCGCAAATCACACCCGCGGCTCGCAGCCCTGCCATCCTGGCGAGGTCGACGGCCGCCTCGGTGTGGCCGGGACGGCGCAGTACCCCACCGTCCTTGGCGCGCAACGGCACCACGTGGCCCGGCCTGGTGAAGTCGTCGGCCTTCGCGTCGGCATCGGCGAGCAGCCGCATGGTGGTGGCCCGGTCGGCGCCCGAGATGCCGGTGGTGACGCCCTCGCGCGCGTCCACCGAGACGGTGTATGCGGTGCCGTGCTTGTCCTGGTTCATCGCGTACATAGGCGGGAGACCCAGGCGATCACAGTCGTCACCGGTGAGCGGCACGCAGATGTACCCAGAGGTGTAGCGGATCATGAAGGCGACCAGCTCCGGGGTGGCCTTCTCCGCCGCGAAGATGAGGTCGCCCTCGTTCTCGCGGTCCTCGTCATCAACGACGACGACCGCCTTACCGGCGGCGATGTCGGCGACTGCGCGCTCGATGCTGTCGAACCTGGTCACGTCTGCTGTGCTCCATCTCGAAATAGGTGCCTCACCACAGTACTGTGTCTCATTTGCCGCGCCTTCGCGCGGCGTGTTCGCGGCTTGCTCCGAGCAGGCGAGACTCGCACCCAGCTACGGCTGGAACTCGCGACTTCACCGCATGCACTCGCCGCTCGGACATGCGCACGTCCCGAACGGCGCTCGAGACCGTCGCGCCCTCTCACGACGCGGGCGGGGCCGAGCGGATCGCCACACGACTAGTCGCGTTGCTGGAGGCGTTCGACGTACTTGGCGATTACGTCCACTTCCAGGTTCACGGTGGTGCCGACGGTGGCGAAGCCTAGGTTGGTCAGCGACAGAGTGGTCGGGATCAGGGAGACTTCGAACCAATCGCGGCTTCCGTCCTCGGTGGGCTCGTCGGCGACGCCTAGACCGGAAACGGTGAGCGAGATGCCGTCGACGGTGATCGATCCCTTGTCCACGACGTAGCGAGCGACGTGCTCGGGCAGGGAGATTCGTACCACGTCCCAGTTCTCCGACGACGTCCGGAAGAGCACGGTGCCGGTGCCGTCGACGTGGCCCTGCACCAGATGGCCGCCGAGCCTGCTGTTCAGCGCGGCGGCCCGCTCCAAGTTCACCTTCGAGCCGACGTCCAGCTTCCCGATGCTGGAGCGGTTCAGCGTCTCGGCCATCACATCGACAGTGAACGACTCGCCGCCGACCACCTCGACGACCGTCAGGCATACCCCATTCACGGCGATCGAATCACCGTGCCCGGCATCGGAGGTCACCAGCTTGCCCTTGATCGTCAGCCGCGCGGCGTCGGCCAACTGCTCGCTGGCGACGATCTCGCCGAGTTCCTCGACGATGCCTGTGAACATGTGCCCTGACTCCCTGTCGCGTCGTTGTCCTCCGGTTGCGGAACAGCGCGGGCCCCGGCCGCTATTCCCGCCACCTCCTCAGCCTAACGACGCCAGGTCGTAGCGGACAGCGGCCTGGCCGATCCACACCCGGCTCCGCCGGGGAGACCGGAAGCAGACCGCAGGGCGAGCAAGTCGCGCTCGAACAAACATCTGCCATCGAAAGCTGAACGAAAATTGCCCACGTATGCCGAAATCGGCGCCGATCACAAGAAGGCGATTCCCGTTCAAGCCTATTTTCGCTATCGCCCGAATTAATTTCCGCTCGCGCGCGTAATGGTCGATTCCCGCGTGGTACCCCACCGAAACACGCTTATAACGTGAACTAGCACACAGATGGAAAACCAGGCGATATCGTCATATGACTGATGCCTCCCGTTCAGCTTCCCGCAGAGCAGTTCGATGTGGAGCGGTTGGACGTGGGGCCGCAGTACACCCGAGAAGTTCAACCCAGGATGTCAACAACTCGAGAAAGCCGAAAACACAGTGGGCCAAATCAAGTGCGACACAGTTGGGGGCACGGTGTGACCGCCATTCTCGATTCGGCGCTGGAAGTCCGCTGCTCGCAGTATCGCCGCGAATTCGATCTGCCCGCAGCGGTCGATCCCACCTCGCGCCGCATTCTGCTGCATATCGGCGCTGATTACGGCGCCATCACGATGCCCGCCGATCTCGGCGAACGAGTGCAGCAACGACTCGTCCAGGCCGGGCTCGCCGGTCCGGTTGTCGAACATCCACGCGCCCGGCTCTGGACGTTCCTCACCGGGCACGCCCAGCGCGACACGCTCAGCGCCGGCGTCTTGGCCCAATTGTTCCGGCTGTATGCCACAGTCGCGTGTACCGGCAGCCAGGTCGTGCTGCCCTCGCCGGAGGACGAGCGCACCGGCTACCGCACCTGGATCCGACCACCGGAGGTTGCGTCGCCCCGGCCGCCGCTCAGCGCCGTGATCGAGGCGACGCAGGAGGTCGGCACGCGGAAAGTTCGCGTGGGGTAAGAAGTTTCAGCGCGTCCGCGCCGAGGCTGCCGTACTGCGCAGCGCCTGCACGGTGGCCCCGGGGTCCGCGGTGTTGTAGACCGCGGACCCGGCGACGAAGCAATCGACGCCCGCCTCCGCGGCGGCCTCGATGGTGTCGGCGTTGATGCCGCCGTCGATCTCGACCACCAACCGCAGCTCGCCGGAGTCGACGAGATTGCGCACGATACGTGCCTTCTCCAGCACGTGCGAAATGAACGACTGCCCGCCGAAGCCCGGCTCCACGCTCATCACGAGCAGTGTGTCGAACTCACGCAGGATCTCCAGATACGGTTCGATGGGCGTGTTGGGCTTGACGGAAAGCCCGGCCTTGGCGCCCGCCGCGCGAATGTCGCGGGCGACCGCGATCGGATCGTCGGTGGCCTCCGCGTGAAAGGTGACGTTGTATGCGCCCGCCTCGGCGTACGGCGGCGCCCAGCGGCCCGGGTCCTCGATCATGAGGTGGCAGTCCAGTGGGATATCGGTCGCCTTCAGCAAGCTTTCGACCACAGGAAGACCGATCGTGAGGTTCGGCACGAAGTGCGCGTCCATCACGTCGACATGCAGCCAGTCGGCACCCTTGACCGCCCGCACCTCGTCCGCGAGGTGCGCGAAGTCGGCGGACAAGATGGACGGGGCGATCATCGGGACGGCCGGACGCGGGAAAGTCGGGTTGGACACAACGCGGCAGTCTAACGGTCGGTAGGGTTGCCCAGCGCGGGAGTGGGTAGCCTGCATAGGGTGATCAATATTTCGGCGGAACAGGGGCTCTACAGCACCCCGGTGGAGATTCGGGTGGCCGCATCGGTGACACAGCTGCCCATCGTGCGTGGGCTCGCCGAAACCCTCGTCCTACTCAGCGATTTCACGCTGGATGAGGTGGCCGACATCCGGCTTGCCGTCGACGAGGTCTGCTCGACGCTGATCGCGGTCGCGGCACAGGAAACCAGCTTGAACTGCCGGTTCACCGTCGGTGACACCGAGCTGCTCGTCCGGGTCGACGGGATCGCGGAGAAGCCGGGGCTGCCCGACCAGCGCAGCTTCGGCTGGCATGTGCTGCGCACGCTCACCGACACGGTGGACGCGACACAGGATTCGTTCGATTCGACGGTTTCCGGGTATCCGACCAGGGTCGAGTTCCGTCGGCTCCGGGGGAAGGCGTAGTGACCGACGAGGAAACCGTGTCCGAATCCCAACGAGACGATGACGCCGACACGCTGACCACGGAGGACGCCGCCGAGGAGAGCGAAACCCTCGAAGCCGCTGGCGCCGTCCCTGCTTATGACGATGTCGGACTTCTCTTCGGGCAGCTCACCGCCAGTGAGCCGGGCACAGCGCGGCATACCGCGCTCCGCGCGGAACTGATCGGTCGCTGCATCCCGCTCGCTGACCACATCGCACGCAAGTTCAGCGGACGCGGCGAACCGTTCGACGACCTCACCCAGGTGGCCAGAGTGGGTCTGGTGCACGCGGTGGACCGCTTCGATGTCGAGCGGGGATCGAACTTCCTCTCCTTCGCGGTGCCGACCATCATGGGCGAGGTCCGCCGCTACTTCCGCGACAATACGTGGGCGATGCGAGTGCCGCGGCGGGTGAAGGAAACTCACCTGCGCATCGGCGCGGCGATCGACTCGCTCTCGCAAAGCCTCGGCCGCGCGCCGACCGCAAAGGAGATCGCGGCGGAACTGGACGTCGATCCGGACGAGGTGACCCAGGCCGTCATCGCGGGCAACGCCTACCAGCCGAGCTCGATCGACGCGGCCACACTCGGCCGCGATACCGAAGCCTCGCTGCTGGACACCCTCGGCGAGGAAGAATCCCAGTTCGACCGCGTCGAGGAATACGTCGCGATCCGGCCGCTGCTGGCCGGACTGCCCGAGCGGGAACGCCGAATCCTCACCATGCGATTCTTCGAATCGATGACGCAAACCCAGATCGCGCAGCAGATGGGAATCTCGCAGATGCATGTGTCGCGTATCCTCGCGAAAACCCTTGCCCGCCTGCGCGATCAGTCCAGTCGAGAGTGACGATACTCAACCCTGTCCGCGTTCGCGCACTCTGCGCGCCTTCGCCGGGGCGGTGAGCCACCAAGCGGCGTCCAACATCTCACGCAGCTGATCGGGGGCAACGCGATCCAGGTCGACGAGGATGTAGGCGTGGCCGTCATAGTGCGGCGTGGTGTAGTAGGCGGGATCGCCGGAGGCCAACAGCGCCTGTTTCTCGACCATCTCGCAGGCCAGCACGAGCCCGCCCTCGGCCTCGCGGCGCAGCCGGGCGAACCCCTTGCCGTCAAACCTTCAACGCCGGGCTGCGCTACCAGGTCGCTTCTTCGACGCCCGGGAGATCGGTCGCCAAAGCCACTACGTCCGGCCAGGTCATCGTCATGATCCGAGTGTGCGGCAGGACCGAGCGTCCACGCTTGGACAAATGGAACTCAGCGCGGCTTGCGGAGCGCGGCCAGGAACATCGCGTCGGTGCCGTGCCGATGCGGCCACAGTTGCGCCGCTGGCCCGTCGCCGACGTCGGTGACGCCGGGCAGCAGGTCGCGGGTGTCCACCTGCTCTGCGCCCAGGCGACGCACGCCATCGGCGACGATAGACACCGTCTCGGCCAGGTGTGGGGAACAGGTCGAGTACACGACGACCCCACCCGGACGCAGCAGATCCCATGCGGCGGTGAGTAATTCACGCTGCAGCACGACCAGTTCACGGACATCGCCAGGGGTCCGCCGCCAACGCGCCTCCGGCCTGCGGCGCAGTGCGCCAAGGCCGGTGCATGGGGCATCCACCAGGATGCGGTCGTAGCCGCGGGTCAGTCCGCTGGCGCGGCCATCGGCTACGTGGACGTCGACCGGAAGGTCGCGCACCGTTTTGCGCACCAGCTCGGCGCGGTGCTCGGCGGGCTCGACCGCGTCGACCCGGAAGCCGTCGATCGCGGCGATCGCCCCGAGCAGTGCGGCCTTGCCGCCTGGTCCCGCGCACAGGTCGAGCCAGCGGCCGTTGTCTTCACCATCGAGCGCGGCCCGCGTCAGCGCGAGCGCGACCAATTGGCTGCCTTCGTCCTGCACTGCTGCCATGCCCTCGCGCACCGGCTCGAGCTTGCCGGGGTCGCCGCCTTCCAGGTACACCGCATACGGCGACCACCGACCTTCCTCGCCACCGGTCACCAGTGCGAGTTCCTCCGCGGTGATATCGCCGGGTCTGGCCACCAGATGCACGAGCGGTCGGGCGTCGTCCGCGGCGAGCGCCTCGCGCAGCTCCCCCGCCCGGGCGCCGAGCGCGTCGGCGAATGCCTGCGCGATCCACACCGGATGCGCATACTCGAAGGCCAACCTGCCGACGGGGTCGGCGGGCGCGAGCGCCTCGACCCATTGCTCGGTGGTCCGCTCGCCCGCCCGCCGCAGCACGGCGTTCACGAAACCGGCCTTGCCCGCACCGAATTCGCCGCGAGCCAGGGCCACGGACGTGTCGACCGCGGCGTGCGCGCCGATCCTGGTCCGCAGCAGCTGATAGGCACCCAACCGCAGTACGTCCAGCAACGGCCCGTCGATCTCCTCGATCGGCCTGCCGGCGCCCTGGGCGATCACCGCGTCGAGCAGCCCCAGCGACCGGCACGCTCCATAAGCGAGTTCGGTCGCCAAGGCCGCGTCCCGCCCGGACAACCCGCGGTCGCGCAGCAGAGCGGGCAGGACAAGATTGGCGTAGGCGTCGCGTTCGCGCACCGCGCGCAGCACATCCCTGGCAACCGACCGCGGCGGATCGACGTTCTCGTGTCGGGCTGATCGGCCGACGCCCGACGCACCTTGACGCGCAGCGGTTTTCGATTTCGCGGTGGCGCGCGCCGGGCGCTGCTCGGCGGAACGATCTGCTCGACCCGCCGTCGCACGCTGCCCCGTGGCGGCACGCCGTTCGTTACGGTTGTGCCCGCCCGCCTCGCCCTGGCCACCGCCCCGAGAACGCTGCTCGGCGGCCCGTGACTGCCCGGGACCGTTCCGGTTCTGCGTCACGCGCTTCGGAGGTTCGCCACTATCGGCCGAATTCGGCTGCCGTGCGCCGCTCGGCCGCGCACCCTGGGCACGGGCTCGACCGGTGCCGCCGGACCGATTCGTAGGCTCCGCCGCGGCATCCTGTTCGCCGCCGCGCCGCCCACTGCGTTGGCTGTCGTCGCCACGCCGGTTTTCGCGCGGGTTCACTCGACCACCGCGCCAGGCCGCAGGCGCGCACCACGCGCCCAGTCGAGGGCGGCCATCATGCGCTTGCCCTGCGGCTGAACCTGATCCAGCCGCACGGCGGTAGTCGCGGTGCCGAGGAAAACTCCGGTCTTACGGACCTCGATCGCCCGCTCCGGCAACACCTCCTCGACCAGCTCGACCGGGCCCAGTTTGAGTCGGGTGCCGTCGACCTCGGTCCACGCACCCGGCGCGGGAGTGACGGCGCGGATACGTCTGCCGATGGCCAGCGCGGGCTGATCCCACCGGACGTGCCCGGCCTCGACGCCGACCTTCGGCGCATAGGAGACGCCGACGTTGGACTGCGGAACCGCTTGCAGCGAGCCGTCTTCCACACCATCCAGGGTCGCCTCGAGAAGCCGGGCGCCACTGTCGGCGAGTCGCTCCAGCAGCGTACCCGCGGTGTCGGTAACGGAGATCTTCTCGGTCACCATGCCGAACACCGGGCCCGTGTCCAGTCCGGCCTCGATTTGGAAGGTCGACGCGCCGGTGATCTCGTCGCCCGCATCGATCGCCGCCTGCACCGGGGCGGCCCCACGCCAGGCGGGCAGCAGCGAGAAGTGCAGGTTGATCCAGCCGAACCGGGGGACATCGAGCACCTGCTGGGGCAGCAGCGCGCCGTAAGCCACAACCGGGCAGCAGTCCGGCGCCAGTTCGGTGAGTTGCGCAATGAATTCGGGTTCGGATGGCCGCCGCGGCGTGAACACGGGAATGCCGTACTCGTCGGCCAGCCTGCCGACCGGCGACCTGGTCACCTTGCGACCCCGCCCTGCCACCGCATCCGGCCGGGTGACCACCGCGACCAGCTCGTGGCGCCCCGATTCCAGGAAGCGCCGCAGCGACGGCACCGCCGGTTCGGGGGTCCCCGCGAAGACGATGCGCATCAACGGCCCAGCCCGAACGGGTTGGCTTGGCCCGTTCCACTCATCGACCGCGCCGGCCGTACCGTCGACCCCGCGGAGAACCACTCGGATTCGCGGATGGTCCGCATCGCCTCCTTGCGCTGGGCCGGGTCGAGGCGATCGATGAACAGCACACCGTCGAGGTGATCGCTCTCGTGCTGCACGCACCGTGCGAGCAGCCCCTCCGCCTGCCATGTGACCGGCGCGCCGTCCAGGTCCACACCGGACGCGCGCACGCGCCGCGCGCGCCGCGTGTCGTAACGCACACCGGGGATCGACAGGCAGCCCTCCGGACCGACCTGCTCCTCGTCATCGATGACCTCCCATTGCGGGTTCACCAGGTGTCCGGCGGCGTCGCCGGTGTCGTAGACGAACACACGCAGCCCAACACCGATCTGCGGTGCCGCCATTCCGACTCCGCCGTCGTCGTGCATGGTCTCGGTCAAGTCGGTCACCAGCTGTCGCAGGTCGCGGTCGAACGCGGTGACCTCCGTGGCGCGGGCACGCAGGATGGGATCGCCGAACAGGCGAACGGGCTGAATGGTCACGGCTGGCTCCCGGAATCGGACGAACGCGGTCGTCTCATTCTAGTGAGACGACGCGGATATCCCCGATTCACCAGCCGGAAGCTGGTAGAACTGCTATGCGGACCGGGCGGGGTGTCGAGCCCCCCGCCCGGCCGCCCGAAACGACCTGGTCAGCGACCTCAGAGCAGCCTTTCCCGCAGTTCCTCGCACTCACGCGGTCCTCGGCGCAAAGCCCGCGTCCTCTTTCACCTCGGTCCGTGACAGCTCGGTCGGTACCGTGCCCGCGCCGCCAGAGCACGGCGTCGGGGTGGGGTGTTGCTGGCATGGTGCGCCTTCAACCTGCCGAAATCGGCTGAGTACCGCACAATACCCCGATGGCTGCAAGCAAGAACAAGGTTCCACCGCTGCCCGTGATCCGGATCGTCGAACGGATTCGCGCCGCGTTCACGGCACTGAACCGGAGGCTCGCACCCCCGCCTCTCGCCCTGTTCGAGATGATCGCCGCCGCCTCTACCGCACAGGCCGTCTGTGCCGCTGCACAGCTCGGCATCGCCGACGCGTTGGCCGCCGGACCGCGCGGTCTCGCGGATCTGGCGGCCGACATCGACGCCGATCCCGACTACCTGCGGCGGCTGCTTCGCTGGCTGATCAGCCAGGACATCTTCACTCAGCACCCCGACGGAACCTACGGTCTGACACCGCTCGCCGAACCCCTACGCGCGGACGCGCCGGTGTCCATGCGCAACTTCGCGCTCTTCATCGGGTCTCCCCAGCATCGGCAGTACTGGTCATACCTGAGTGATGCGGTGCGCACCGGCGCCGCGGTCATTCCCGAGGGCATGGACGGTCTTCCGTTCTTCGATTACGTCCGTAAAGACCGGGAATTCGGTGCCGTCTTCGACGGCGCCATGACCAGTATTTCGGAGTTGATGCTGGAACCGATGCTGGCCGCGGGTCACTTCCACCGATTCGGAACGATCGTCGACGTCGGCGGTGGGCGGGGCAGGATGCTCGCCGAGATTCTCGCCCGAGCACCCGAAACCCGCGGTGTCCTGTTCGATCTGCCCGAAATCGTCGCCGACGTGCAGGCACCAGACCGGTGCACCGTCGTTGCCGGCTCCTTTTTCGACACAGTTCCCGAGGGCGGTGACGCCTATGTTCTCAAACACATCGTGCACGACTGGGGCGATAATGAGGCGGAGAAGATCCTGCGCACCGTGCACCGCGCCATGACCGGGTCGGCACGACTGTTGTTGCTGGAAATAGTTCTCCCCGAAGGAAATCGGCCGCATCGGGGTAATTTCCTCGATCTGGAGATGATGGTCAGCGCCGGTGGTCGCGAACGCACCGAACGAGAATTCCGCGAGCTCCTCGCCGCCGCGGGATTCGAGTTGGTCCGCATTACCCCCACCGCTACACCCGACAGCATCCTGGAAGCGCGCAAGGCGGAGTGACCAGGTCCTCGCGCCGCATGTTGTGTTCTCTCCAGTACGAGCAGGGTGGCTACGTGGTCGCGCTCAGCTGCCGCATCCGGGGGCAGCGGGCCACCCCGCCAGTAGTGGCTTCCAAGGCAGTGGATGGTCCGGTGACACTGCGCGAGCCAACTTTCAACCCGGCCCCCTTTCCCATCAACAACGTTTGGAGCTGCTGTGAGTTCGTCGTCTTCCCCTCGCCGTGTCTTGGTGGTCGGCGCCGGCGTTGGCGGACTTACCCTCGCGATCGCGCTCGCGCGCCGCGGCGTCACCGTCGAAGTCGTCGATATCAATCCGGGCCGCAACGTCGCCGGCTGGGGTCTCAGCCTCACTGGACCGAGTCTGCGAGCTCTCGATGTGCTCGCACTCGCCGACGAATGCATCGCCGCCGGATACGGAATCACGGCAATCAGCAACTGCGGCTCGAACGGCGAGGTGCGCAACGTCATCCCTTTGCCGCCGCTGCTCGGTCCGAAGCGCCCCAGCCAGATTGGACTCGGCCGACCTGCGCTGTACGACATCCTGTGCGAGGCTGCGCTGGCAGCCGGAGTCGTGATCAGCTACGGCCGCACGATCGACGGGCTGCACGACAACGGGGAAATTGTCCGGGCCACCGTCAGCGACGGCAGTGAGCGCTTCGCCGATGTCGTCGTCGGTGCCGACGGGGTCCATTCCCGGGTGCGGTCGTTGCTCGGGATTCACGGCAGTTCGCGGTATATCGGGCAGATGGTCTGGCGGGCTCTCGTACCTCGCCCGGGCTGGGCGACATCACTGCACACCTTTGCGGGCACTGGAAACAACGCCGGGCTCGTCCCGATCGCCGACGACCGAGCGTACGTGTTCCTCACCGAGAACCAGGCGGAACCCTCCCCGATCCCGGAGGACACCCTGGCCGACGGCATGCGGCGGCTATTGGCTCCGTTCGGCGGGCGAGTTGCCGAAGTCCGTGACCTCATCACCGATTCGGCGTTGGTCGTGCGGCGGCCTGTGCAGGTGGTCATGGTCGAGGGCCCATGGCATCGCGGCCGCACCGTGATCATCGGTGATGCCGCGCATGCGCCCTCACCGCAATTGGTCAGCGGCGCCGCTCTCGCCATCGAGGACGGCGTTCTACTCGCCGAGGAATTGGCCGCAGCGGCGAACGTCGAGAAGGCACTGGTCGCCTTCACACAGCGGCGGCTGGAGCGATGCCGACTGGTAGTCGAGTCCTCGGTCCGAATCGCCGACCTCGGTCGCACCGGCCGGCACGCGGAAGCGGACGACGTTCAGCAGCGATGCCACCGATCGATGGCTGCGCCGGCGTGACCGACATCCGACCTCGTGTTCGACCCACACCTTGCTCGAGGAAATGATGCTCTGAGCCGCCGCCACCTAGGGCAGGACCGAACCTGACACCAACGTGCCGGTCGCCGTAGCAGTCCTACCCCACGACATCGGCGTCCCTGTCCGCCGCATCGCCGAACAGAACCACAACATCGTGCGCTGGACCGAATTCGAACGCGACGGCCACTTCGCCGCCATGGAAGAACCCGACCTCATCATCGACGACTTGCGCGCCGCGTTCCGCGACTACCGCAAAGAGTCCACTGTGCCCACGGTCCGCAATCGCGAGCGTTGTCGCCGGAAGGATCCATTGCCGCAGTGGACTGCTGCGAATCGTTGAGCCGCGAGTCGACCCCGCTCAGGAATGCCCGGCGATGATCACTTCGGGGATGCCGGTGCCGAGCGGGACCGGCTTGCACACCGGGGCCGGGCTGCCCGGATCCAGGGTGGCGAGCAGCAATTCCTGCACGAACGGGTCGTACACCATGTGGAAATGTCCGGTCAGGTCGGAGGGGCACAAATCCTGCAGCACGAGGTTCCGCGCGCCGGGGCCACGCAGCGCGATGTTGCTGAACGGCTGGATCATCTCGTCGACCCGACTGCCGATGGTCACGTACCGGACGCCGGGCACCGTGTCACCGCCCGCGTTGAGGTCGGTCATGATCGGCGATCCCTGGACCTGCTGCACCGCCGCGAGCGAGGTCACCTGCGCGAATGCCTGCAGTGCACCGGGGATTGCCTGGGCGATCGGCACCAGTCCATACATCACACCGCCGTAGCTGGGCGAAGCGAGACCCACCCACTGGTCGACCTTGGGCGCACCGCCGAGTTTGTTGACGAAGTAGCGGGTCACAGTGGCACCCTGCGAGAAGCCGACCAGATCGACCTTGCTCGCGCCGGTCGCCGCGAGCACCTGATCGACGAACGCGCCGACCTGGTAGGCGCTGAGAACCAGGTCCTCCGTGCCGTAACTCTCCGCGCCGGGCTTTCCACCGTAGTTCATGGCGAATACGCAGAATCCTGCCGCGGTCAGCTGCGGCGCGATGCCCGACCAGTCGGAATAGGCCGAGGAATCGGTCCCGTGCGCAAGCACCACGGGCCGGGGGTGGGCGGCGGTCGGCACGCAACTGAAGTCGTTGGTGCCCACCGGAACCGCATCCGGATGGTTCTTCATGTACACCGCGGCGGCCAAGTGGTCCTGCTGCGGCGGAGCGGAATGCCTCGGCACGTCGGGCGGACGGACGAACGAGTCGGCCGACGCCGCGCCGGAGCCGAGCGCGGCGGCTCCGGCGATCGCGCAGGCCAGCACGGCGCTACACAAATGTGAATAACCCCAACTCCACGAACCCCTCGGCTGTCCCATGTCATAATGATCTACCCGATCGGCTCCAAATGCGCGCTGTTATGGGGTGTTTCACGTCCCCTACTTCTCGGGGGTCTCGTCCTCGGCGAGGATGCGGTAGAGGGACTTGCGGGTCTCGGTAAGCAGTTCGGCCGCACGCGCGGCCTGTTCCGGGGTGCCCGCCGCGGCGACCTGTGCGACCGCGCCCATCAGCTGCCCGACAAGTCCGCGCAGGTCGATCGCTTGCGCCCCGACGTCCTGCTTGACGTCTGCCCACGGATCGCCCAGCTCGTGACGATGGGCTGTGACGTACTCGGTGCCCGTTTCAGTCAGCTTCGCGGTCTTGCGCCCCGCGACTTTCTCGATAAGGACGAGACCTTCGTCCTCCAGCTGTGCCAGCGCGGGGTAGATGGACCCCGGGCTCGGCCGCCAGATGTCGTCGCTGCGCTCGCGGATCTGCTGGATGAGTTCGTACCCATGCATCGGCCTCTCGGTGAGCAGCAGCAGCACGGCGGCGCGCACGTCGCCGCGCCTGCCCCGGCCGCCGCGACCTCGGCCGCGCCCGAAGTGCGGCCCGAAACCGGGGCCGAACCCAGGCCCGAACTCGGGCCCGAACCCGTGCCGGCCACCGCGGCGGAACCGTCGGCCCAGCTCGTCGTGGCCCGGCAGCGGCCTGCGGCCACGACGCCCGAATTCTCGATGTTCTTCGTGTTCCATGTCAGCCTCCCAAGGCTCTCGTGTTTTCATATTATCGACGATATATCGTCAATACATCGAAGACAAGTGCCGGGACGGGCTTCTCGAGTGAGTCGGACCTCAGCCAGCCAGCGAGTCGATCCAGCGCTCCAGCCGAGACCCCTCGGCAACCATGAGCTCGGGTTCATGGAAGGCATTGGTGAGCAACGAGATTCCCTGATAAGAAGCGATCAACGCCACCGCGAGCTCGCTGGCATCACTGCGACCCATGGCCACGAATTGCTGCTCCACCCAGTCGATCAGCGCACGCATGCCGGTTGCCACCTCGCGGTCGAGCCCGTCGGTACGCTTGCCCAGCTCCGCAGCCAAGGTCCCAGTGGGACAACCGAACTGCGCTGCAACGTCCCGCTGATCAACCCAGCCGCGCACCAACGCCTTGAGCCGGTCTTGCGGCGCGTCCTGCTGTTCCAGCACAGTGATCAGATCCCGCAGATTCCGCGTGTGCGCGCCGAGCGCCGCCTGCACCAGCTGATCCTTCGTCTTGAAGTAGTAGTACACATTGCCCACCGGAACCTCGGCGGACCGGGCGATGTCGGCGATCGTGGTCCTCTCGACGCCCTGTTCGTGAAACACCCGAGCCGCTGCGGCAGCCAACCGCTCCCGCTTGCCCGCCTGCGATGTCGCACCGACTGAGTTAGTCACACAACTGACTATAGACAAACGAACGACCGACGGCTAGGTTTCAGTCAGTCAACTAACTAGGAGTAATCGTGATCGTAGTGACCGGAGCAACCGGCAATGTCGGACGCACCCTCGTGCAGACCCTCGCCGAAGCTGGCGAGCAGGTGATCGCAGTGTCGCGCGGGAGCCAGGACATCGCGCTGCCCGACGGCGTGCGCCACCAGCGAGCCGATCTGACCGAACTGGACACGCTCTCCCCCGCCTTCGCGGGTGCCAAGGCACTGTTCCTGCACGACACCGGCACGAGTGCACACCTGATGAATCCGCGGGCAGTCCTCGAGCTCGCCGCAGCCGGCGGAGTCGAACGGATCGTGCAGCTGTCGTCCCAAGGAGTCGTCACCCGGCCACAGTCGGCCTCACACGGGAACCTGGGACAGTCCTTCGAGGATGCCGTCCGGGAGTCGGGAATGGAATGGACGATCCTCCGACCCGGGGGGTTCGCGTCCAACGCGTTCGCCTGGGTCGAATCGGTTCGTGGCCATCGGGCGGTCGCCGCACCGTTCGGCGACATCGGTCTGCCGATCATCGATCCGTCGGACATTGCCGAGGTTGCCGCCGCGGTCCTGTGCGAGGCCGGTCATGCCGGACAGAGCTACGAGTTGACCGGTCCTACCCTCAGCACGCCGCGGCAGCGGGCCGCTGCGATCGGTGCCACACTCGGCGAGCCGATCGAGTTCATCGAGCAGACCCGTGCCGAGGCGCGCGCACAGATGCTGCGGTTTATGCCCGAGTCTGTCGTCGAGACGACCCTGACGATCCTGGGCGCACCCACCGCCGCGGAGCAGCGGATCAGCCCCGATGTCGAAAAGGTGCTCGGCCGCGCACCCCGCACATTCGAGGACTGGGCGCGGCGAAACATCGCCGCCTTCCGATAGTCCACGGATCCGTTCGCATTGCCTATCGCCGGTCGTTCAACCGATATCGACGGGGTCTATCTGGACGCGCAGGGGTGCGTCCGAGCGGTGGGTGCTGCGGACGGCTCGAGCGGCGGTGAGGGCGCGGGCCAGCGCAGCGCCGGAGCCGCGGTGGACACGCAACAGAATGCGTTCGACCTCGGCGAGGGAATCGCCGGCGAAAGGTTTGCGGGCGGTGACCGGAAGCGGGACCGGACCGAGCATGTCCACGCCCTCTGGAAGGGTTGCGGTGGACAGTAGTTCGGCGATCGCATCGGAGGCGCCGTCGATCGCGGCCATCCGGACGGCTGGTGGGAAACCGACCTCGGCGCGGGCTCCGACCTCGGCGCGGGCGTGGCCGACGGGATCCCAGCGAACCAGGGCCTGCACGGTGGGTATCGAAGGCTCGGCCATCACGATGACCTGCCCCTGCGCCCGGACCAGGGTGGCGGCCGACATCCAACGGCGCAGCGCGTCCTCCGCGGCCCGCAGGTCGGCGCGGCTGAGGAGCGCCCACCCGTCGAGCAGCAGCGCGACGCCATAGCCGCCGGGGACGACGGGTTCGGCGCCCACCGTCGCGACCACGACCTGTGGTCCCGGCTCCACAGTGTCGAGCATCGCACCGCCGCCCGAGCCGCGGATCGGCACGCCGGGAAACGCGCGCCCCAGTTCTTCCGCAGTGCGGGACGCGCCGATCACTACGGCGCGCAGCGCGCGTGACCCACAGGTGGTGCAGCGGAACGCAGCCTCGGTGATACCGCACCAACGACAACTGGGGCTCTGCGCGGTCGCGCTGGATTCGGCCGACGATCCGCGTTGTCCACGTGCCTCCGGCAGCGCAAGAGGGCCGTTGCAGTGCCTGCATCGGGCCGGGGTGCGGCATTTCGCGCAGGCCAGCGCGGGTACGTAGCCGCGCCGTGGCACCTGCACCAGTACCGCTGCCCCCTCCTTCAACGCGGAGCGGGCGGCCGCGAACGCGACACCGGGAATCCGAACCGCCCGAGCCACCGGATCGCGTTCGAGCGCGATGTCGCTGTCGCCGGGCGCGCTGATCCTGGGCGAGGCCTCGCGCACGACGGCGCGGTCGGCGATCAGATCGTGCGCCCACCCCGAATCGACCACCGCCTGGATCTCGGCGGTCCGCGCGAATCCGGCCGCTACAAACGCCGCGCCGCTCTCGTGTGCCCGCAGCATCGCGACCTCGCGCGCATGCGGATACGGTGCGCGCGGTTCGGCGTATGTGTCGTCGCCGTCGTCCCAGAGCGCTATCAGCCCGAGGTTCGCGGCCGGTACGAACACCGTGCTGCGCGTGCCGACCACCACACGTGCCGACCCACGCAGCACCGCGAGCCAGCGCCGGTACCTGGCCGCGGGCCCCAGACCGGCGGCCAGTCCGACCGCCGAACCTCCCACCAGCCGAACGCATTCGGCCAGCACGCGGTCGAGGTCGCGTTGGTCGGGCACCATGAGGATCGCGCTGCGCCCCTGCCCGGCAACCACGGCGGCGAGCTCCGCGAGTCGACGCGGCCAGTCCTCGCCGGGCAGCGCCTGCCAGGCCGCGCGCGCCCCCCTTCCCTGCCCGAGTGCGGCCAGAAAGGCGGCGCCGTGGACGTACCGCTTCCACGGCGCGAGGTCGATGCCCGAAAATGCCTGTGTCCTGGCCGAATCGCGGGGAGCGACACATTCCATGGTCGACGCAGCGGCCTCGGATGCGTCGATGCCGTCAGCAGCGAGCGGGTGCGACGGTTCGTCGGTTGCCGTGCCGACGGTTTGCGGCACACCAGCATCGTTCACCCCGGCAGGTCGGTCACCCGGTGGCTCCGTGACCTCGCCGAATTTCACCGCCGACGCGCCTTCGGCTTCGATAGACGACTCGCCATCGGTCTCATTGGGTTCCGTCGATCCAACGAACGAGGCTGACGAAACATCGCGTTTCGCAGCCGAATCGGGCGGCGTCTTCGCTCCTCCGGATTCCGTTCGGGCGTGCCGCGGCGGAATGGCCAGGCGGAGCACATCGGCGCGGGTACCGGCGTAACGCGCGGCGACCGCGGTGGCGAGGGTCAGGACTTCCGGCGTCAGAACGCGCTCCCCGGACACGACACGCTCGAGCTCGACCAGCTTGCCGCTGTGATCGCTGTGCGCGAGCCGAGCGAGTAGGTAGCCGTCCACGAGGCGACCCGCGAAACGGACGCGCACCCGGACCCCAGGCTGGGCGATCTCGTCCAGCTCAGGAGGAACCAGGTAGTCGAAGTCGCGGTCGAGGTGCGCCGGTGACAGCAGCGGGAGCACCCGGGCGACCGGGTGCTCCACAGCTGCGGGGCCCGCGGACGGGCGGTCCCCCGGGGTGGCGGGGGCATCCGCCGCGGGTTCGTTCACTCGGACCCGGTCGGGTTACAGGCCGACGGCCGCGCGCAGCTTGTCGGCGCGGTCGGTGTGCTCCCACGGAAGGTCGACGTCGGTACGGCCGAAGTGGCCGTACGCGGCGGTCGGCGCATAGATGGGGCGCAGCAGGTCGAGGTCGCGGATGATCGCGCCGGGGCGCAGGTCGAACACCTCGGTGATCGCCGTCGAGATGCGCAGCGGATCGACCTTCTCGGTGCCGAAGGTCTCCACGAACAGACCCACCGGTGCTGCCTTGCCGATCGCGTATGCCACCTGGACCTCCACACGCTCGGCCAGTTCGGCTGCGACGACGTTCTTCGCGACCCAGCGCATGGCATACGCGGCGGAGCGGTCCACCTTCGACGGGTCCTTGCCGGAGAACGCGCCGCCACCGTGACGTGCCATGCCGCCGTAGGTGTCCACGATGATCTTGCGGCCGGTCAGGCCCGCGTCGCCCATCGGGCCGCCGAGCACGAACTTGCCGGTCGGGTTGACCAGCAGGCGGATGTCGGAGGTGTCCAGGGGTGTGGGCAGTTCCAGGTCGGCCAGCACCGCGTCGACGACCTTCTCGCGGATGTCGGGCGCGAGCAGATTGTCCAGGTCGATGTCGGCGGCGTGCTGGGTGGAGATGACGACCGTGTCGAGGCGGATCGGGCGGTCGCCGTCGTATTCGATGGTGACTTGGGTCTTGCCGTCGGGACGCAGGTATGGCAGCACGCCGGACTTGCGGACCTCGGTGAGCCTGCGCGACAGCCGGTGCGCCAGTGCGATCGGCAGCGGCATCAGCTCAGGGGTGTCGATGGTGGCAAAGCCGAACATCAGGCCCTGATCGCCCGCACCCTGCCGCTCGATCTCGTCGTCGGAGCCGCCGACACGCGCTTCGTGCGAGGTGTCGACGCCCTGCGCGATATCCGGCGATTGCGCGCCGATCGCGATATTCACACCGCAAGAATTGCCGTCGAAACCCTTTGCGGACGAGTCGTATCCGATTTCCAGCACTTTTTCCCGGACAATTCGCGGGATATCCGCGTAAGCCGACGTGGTGACCTCACCCGCGACATGTACTTGACCGGTCGTCACGAGCGTTTCCACCGCGACCCGGCTGCGCGGGTCTTCCGCCAGCAACGCGTCGAGGATGGAATCACTGATGGCATCACAGATTTTGTCCGGATGACCTTCGGTCACGGACTCACTGGTAAAAAGCCGGCTGCCGGACGTGCGCACAGTTCTTCCCTCTCCCTCAACGGGTTGCTCGTATCGGCTTGCGACAGTAACGCGATGTCGCTACCGCGCAACCCTTACATTTCAGACTATTCCAAATCACCGACACGGCGGGCCCGTTGCCACGCCATAACCCAGGCGGCTGAAAACACAGTGTCTCCACCACGATGACGACACTACGGGGCCGCGAAGAACCAACCGATCAGCTGGCGATCATGGCAGGCACCCAGGTGGCTCAGCGCAACAACGCACTCAGCGCGTCGAGCACCCGGCTCGCAAGCAACGCCTTCGAGCCGTGATCGAGCGCCTGCTCGGTGCCGTCCGCGCCGAGCAGCCACCCGTCGTTGGTGTCCACCTCGAACGCCTTACCCTCGCCGACCGCGTTGACCACCAGCAGGTCGCACCCCTTGCGGGCGAGCTTTGCCCGCGCGTGGGTGAGGACATCGCCCTGCTCGTCACCGGTCTCGGCGGCGAAGCCGACGATCGCCGTGCCGGGTAACCGCCCGTCGCGCCGCGCCTGCACCAGCCCGGCGAGGATGTCGTCGGTCTTGGTCAGCTTGATGACGTCGGGCTCGCCCGCCCCCTTCTTGATCTTGGCGGCGGCCACGTTGGTCGGCCGGAAGTCGGCCACCGCGGCGGCCATGATCACCGCGTCGGCACCGACTGCGTGCTTGTCGACGGCGATCTTCAGCTGCTCGGCCGTGGTGATGTGCACCAAGTCGACAGCGGCGGGAGCGGCCATCTCGATCGTGTTGCCCGCGATCAGTGTCACCTGGGCGCCACGCTGTGCCGCCACTCGGGCGAGCGCGTAGCCCTGCTTACCGGAGCTGCGATTGCCGAGGAAACGCACCGGATCCAGCGGTTCCCTGGTGCCACCTGCCGTGATGACAACCCTGCGGCCCTCCAAATCGCGCGGGATCGCGTCGGCGCGCTCCCTGAGCAGCGACGCGAGGCCGAAGATCTCCTCGGGCTCGGGCAGCCGTCCCGGACCGGTGTCGGCGCCGGTGAGCCTGCCCGCCGCGGGCTCCATGACGATCGCACCGTGGGCGCGCAGCGCCGCGACATTGGCGACGGTGGCTGGATGCTCCCACATCTCGGTGTGCATCGCGGGCGCGAACAGGATCGGACATCGGGCCGTCAGCAATGTGGCGGTCAGCAGGTCGTCGGCGCGGCCGGACGCGGCGCGCGCCATGAGGTCGGCGGTTGCCGGTGCGATGACCACGAGGTCCGCCTCCTGGCCCAGCCGAACATGCGGAACCTCGGGCACGTCCGTGAACACGCCGGTGTGCACGGGGTTCCCGGACAGCGCCTCGAAGGTCGCCTTGCCGACGAACTGTAGCGCCGACTCGGTGGGGATCACCCGAACCTGATGTCCGGTCTCGGTGAACCGCCGGACCAGTGCGCATGCCTTGTACGCGGCGATCCCTCCGCCGACGCCGACGACGATCCGTGTGGTCACTACGCCTCCGGCCTAGTTGTGGTTACCGCGAACCCGGTTCGCTCACTCGCCTTCGGAGTGCTCGAGCAAGTCGGAGTGGATTTCCCGCATCGCTACCGACAGCGGCTTCTCCTGCAGTCCCGGCTCGACCAGCGGGCCGACATACTCGAGGATGCCGTCGCCGAGCTGGTTGTAGTAGTCGTTGATCTGGCGGGCCCGCTTGGCCGCGTAGATGACCAGGGCGTACTTGGACGAGGTGCGCTCCAGCAGCTCATCGATCGGCGGGTTGGTGAGGCCGACCGGCGTGTCGTAGGCGGGCGCGGTCTTGATGTCCGTACTGCTCACTAGGGAGGCTCCTGCTGTTTCGGATGTCGCACGAGCGGGGGGCCCTGCGTGGTTACGCAAGCTGCCTACTCCGGGCCCTGATCACTCATGCGCAAGGTGGGGGTCACGAACTCGAATTCGTGCTAACGAACAACGATACCAACTGCTCACAGGCGCTGGTCACCTCGTCGTTCACGATGACGATGTCGAACTCGTCACAGGCTGCCAATTCGGTCCTGGCGGTCTCCAGCCGACGCTCGATCACCTCGGGGGATTCGGTGCCGCGCGACCGCAGCCGGGCCACCAGCTCGTCCCAGCTCGGTGGGGCGAGGAACACCAGAATCGCCTCGGGGATTGCCCGGCGCACCGACCGCGCGCCCTCGAGATCCACCTCGACCAGTACCGGAAGGCCCTCCGCCAAGGCGGAGCGCACCGGACCGGCCGGGGTGCCCGAACGCTGCAGCCCGCCGTGAATGTCCGCCCACTCGAGCAGTTCGCCCGCCGCGATCATCGCGTCGAACTCAGCCCGGGTCACGAACCGGTAGTCGAGGCCGTCGACCTCCCCGGGCCGGGGGGCCCGGGTCGTTGCCGACACGCTGAAGACCAGGTGGGGCAGTCGCTCGCGGACACAACGGACCACAGTGGACTTGCCCACGGCCGAGGGGCCGACCAGTACAACCAGCCGACCCTTCTGCGTGTGTTCGACCACCCTGATGTCAGGCGTCGAAGTCGAACCGGGCCAGCAGCGCCTTACGCTGCCGATCTCCCAGTCCGCGCAGCCGCCGGGTGGAAGCGATCTCCAGCTCGCTCATGATTTCCGCCGCCTTGACCTTGCCCACCTTGGGCAGGGCCTCCAGCAGCGCCGACACCTTCATCTTGCCGAGGATCTCATCAGTCTCGGCGTCGGTGAGGACCTGCTTCAGGTTGGTGCCGCCACGCTTCAAGCGCTCCTTGAGCTCCGCCCGAGCGCGGCGAGCGGCAGCCGCCTTCTCCAAAGCAGCGGCGCGCTGCTCGTCAGTCAGCTGGGGAAGGGCCACGGTTCCTCCGTCTCATCGTTCATTGCATCAACTCCTGCCGGTAACCCGTGCAGTCTCAGCGACCGTACCCACGACGTCCGCCGATTGCGAACCCACCCCCCAGGTCAGCGCATGATTCCGGATGACGTAGACGCGTGTACGGTACCCCGCACATCCCGCCTCTGCCACCGCCCGGATCAGGCCGCGGAACCCACGAAATAACCCGCTAGCAGGGCTTTTTCAACAAACCGACTGGTTTGCTGGAGGGTTGCGACGGCGCGGCGCGGCGCGCCAGCAACCGGCCAGGCGCCCTACCAGGAACTTTCTCGAAATTTTCCGCGTGTCGCGACTTCTCACCGCGTGTCGGGCGTCACACTGTGCGATGCGCGCCGCGATTCGGTGAATTCGGTGCCGTACACGCGACGCCGCGTCGCCATAGGGCGATCGGCGCCCCCGGGGGCGCACTCCGGCCTCAAATGGGCCCAGAATGGCGTATAGCCCACGGCATGGGTACATGCGTGGGTGCCTCCGCACTCGCGATTGCCGGGCACCCCCAGGGGCCGCGCCTACGCGCCGGCCCTCGATGTCACTTCTGCAGGAACGCGAACGCGTCCTGGACCGCGCACAATCTGGCACGCAGTGCCGGGACGGTCGGTCCGTCGCGCAGAACCTCGCGCGAGACGTTCGGGACCACAGCCCGCAGCATCGGCGGGGGGACCAGGTCACGAATGGTTTCTGGACCCCCGCCCTGGGCGCCGACGCCCGGCATGAGGATCGGGCCGTTGAGCACGGAAAGGTCCGGTGCCTCGGTCAGCGTGGCGCCGACTACCACGCCCACCGATCCGAACTCCGCACCCGCATTACGGACCGCGGCCTCGTCGACCATCGTCTGAGCGATGGTGCGGCCTTCCGCCGTGACCGCCCGCTGCACCTGCGCCCCTTCTGGATTCGAGGTTGCCGCGAGTACGAAGACACCACGGTGGTTGTTCTCGGCGAGCGCCAAAGCCGGTGCCAGCGAACCGAATCCGAGATACGGCGAGACCGTCAGGGCGTCCGACCCGAGCGGACCGTTGCCCAGCCAGGTGCGCGCGTAGGCGTCCATGGTGGAGCCGATGTCGCCGCGCTTGGCGTCGGCGAGCACCAGGGTCCCCGAGGCGCGCAGCACATCGATGGTGCGCTCGAGCACGGCGATTCCGCCGGAACCGTAGGCCTCGAAGAACGCGACCTGCGGCTTGATCAGCGCGGCCAGGCCGTCGAAGGCCTCGACGCAGATCTCGGCGAACCGTTCGAGCCCCTCCACGTCCCCGGTCAGCCCCCAGGACCGCAGCAGTTCCGGATGCGGGTCGATGCCGACGCACACCGGGCCTGAATGCCGCATCGCGTGCCGCAACCGGCTGCCGAAGCTCTTCATCCCGTCTGCTCCGTCCTGCGTCGGCGACTCACCCACGCAGCACCGAGTGCAGTTCCTGCAGTGAGCGCACCCCGATACCGCCGTTGATGCCGGCCTCGATGCCCTGCACCGCGGCCGCCGCGCCCTGCACTGTGGTGATGCACGGAATGTTCACCCCAACGGCGGCGGTACGGATTTCGTAGCCGTCCACGCGCGGCCCCGAGTTGCCATAGGGGGTGTTGAACACCATGTCGATCTCACCGTCACGGATCTGCTCCACGATCGTCGGCTCGTCCGCGGGTCCTTCCTCGGAGTGCTTGCGCACTCGCTGGCACGGAATGCCGTTGCGGCGCAACATCTCGGCCGTTCCCTCGGTGGCGAGGATGCGGAAGCCGAGGTCGTGGAGGCGCTTCACCGGGAAGACCATCGCGCGCTTGTCCCGATTGGCGATCGAGACGAACACGGTGCCTTCGGTCGGCAGCGAGCCGTAGGCGGCGGTCTGGCTCTTGGCGAAGGCGGTGCCGAAGTCCGCGTCGATGCCCATCACCTCGCCGGTGGACTTCATCTCCGGGGACAGCAGCGAATCAACGCCGGAGCCGTCGGCACGAGGGAACCGATGGAACGGCAGCACCGCCTCCTTCACCGCCACCGGGGCGTCCAGCGCGACGTGTCCGCCATCGCCCTCGCTCGGCAGCATGCCCTCTTTGCGCAACTCGGCGATGGTGGCCCCGAGCATGATCCGAGCGGCGGCCTTGGCAAGCGGCACCGCGGTGGCTTTGGACACGAACGGAACGGTCCGGCTGGCACGCGGATTGGCCTCCAACACGTAGAGCACGTCGTCCTTGAGCGCGTACTGCACGTTGAGCAGGCCCTTGACACCGATGCCCTTGGCCAGCGCGACCGTGGAGCGACGCACCGCCTCGATATCGCTGCGGCCCAAGGTGATCGGCGGCAGCGCGCAGGCGGAGTCGCCGGAGTGGATGCCCGCCTCCTCGATGTGCTCCATCACACCGCCGAGGTAGACATCCTCGCCGTCGCACAACGCGTCGACGTCGATCTCGATCGCGTCCTCGAGGAACCGGTCGACCAGCACCGGATGCTCCGGGCTGACCTCGGTGGCGCGCGAGATGTAGCCCTCCAAAGACTCCTCGTCGTAGACGATCTCCATGCCGCGTCCGCCGAGCACGTAGGACGGGCGAACCAGCACCGGGTAGCCGATCTTCGCGGCGATCTTCTCAGCCTGCGCGAAGGTGGTCGCCGTGCCGTACTTGGGCGCGGGCAACCCGGCCGCGACGAGCACCTCGCCGAACTCGCCGCGGTCCTCGGCCAAGTCGATGGCGGCCGCGCTGGTGCCGACCACCGGAACGCCCGCCTCGGTCAACCGGTGCGCCAGACCCAGCGGAGTCTGCCCGCCGAGCTGCACGATGACGCCCGCGACCCGGCCGGACTCGGTCTCGGCGTGGTAGACCTCGAGCACGTCCTCGAAAGTCAGCGGCTCGAAATAGAGGCGGTCGGCGGTGTCGTAGTCGGTGGAGACGGTCTCCGGGTTGCAGTTGACCATCACGGTCTCGTACCCGGCCTGTGACAGCGTCTGCGCCGCGTGCACGCACGAGTAGTCGAACTCGATGCCCTGGCCGATCCGATTCGGGCCGGAGCCGAGGATGATCACCTTGTCACGGTCGCGCTGCGGCGCGACCTCGGACTCCGCCGCGGGATCGAGCTCGTAGGCCGAATAGTGATACGGGGTCTTGGCCTCGAACTCGGCGGCGCAAGTGTCGACGGTCTTGAAGACCGGGCGCACGCCGAGCCGGTGCCGCAGCGCACGCACACCGGTCTCCCCGGCCAGCTCGGGCCGCAGCGCGGCCAGCTGACGGTCGGACAGGCCGTAGTGCTTGGCTCGCCGCAGCAGCGGCTCGTCCAACACCGGTGCGTCGATGACCTCCTGGCGCAGCTCGACCAGACCGGCCACTTCCGCCACGAACCAGGGGTCGATGCCCGAGGCGGCGGCCACGTCCTCGATGCTCGCGCCGAGGCGCAGCGCCCGCTCGACCTGGTAGATACGGCCCTCGGTCGGGGTGCGCAGATCCGCCAGGATGGCCTCGACGGCCGAGGCAACCGCTTGCGGGTCGCCGCCTTCGGACGGAGCCCACCTTCCATCCTCTTGCGTCCAGAAGCCCGCGGCCTTGGTTTCCAGCGAGCGCAGCACCTTACCCAGTGCCTCGGAGAAGTTGCGACCGAGCGACATCGCCTCACCGACCGACTTCATGGTGGTGGTGAGGGTGGGGTCCGCGCCAGGGAACTTCTCGAACGCGAACCGCGGCGCTTTGACGACCACGTAGTCCAGGGTCGGCTCGAAGCAGGCCGGGGTTTCCTTGGTGATGTCGTTGACGATCTCGTCGAGTGTGTAGCCGATGGCCAGCTTGGCGGCGATCTTGGCGATCGGGAAGCCGGTTGCCTTGGACGCCAGCGCGGACGAACGCGAGACGCGCGGATTCATCTCGATGACGATCAGACGGCCGTCGCGCGGGTCCACCGCGAACTGGATATTGCAGCCGCCGGTGTCGACGCCGACCTCGCGCAGGATGGCGATGCCGAGGTCGCGCAGCTTCTGGTACTCGCGATCAGTGAGCGTCATGGCCGGGGCGACGGTGACCGAGTCACCGGTGTGCACGCCCATCGGGTCCACGTTCTCGATCGAACAGACCACCACGACGTTGTCACGGCCGTCACGCATCAGCTCGAGCTCGTATTCCTTCCAACCGAGGATGGACTCCTCGATGAGTACGTTCGCCGTCGGCGAGGCGGCGAGGCCGCCGCCCGCGATGCGGTCGAGGTCCTCGTCGTTGTATGCCATGCCGGAGCCGAGGCCGCCCATGGTGAACGACGGGCGCACCACGACGGGAAAGCCGAGATCGGCGACCGTCTCGCGGACCTCGTCCATCGTGAAGCAAACCCGCGAGCGTGCGCTCTCGCCGCCGACCTTGGCGACGATGTCCTTGAACTTCTGCCGGTCCTCACCGCGCTGGATGGCCTCGAAGTCGGCGCCGATCAGCTCGACGCCGTACTTCGCGAGCACGCCGCGCTCGTGCAGCGCAACCGCGGTGTTCAGCGCGGTCTGTCCGCCGAGGGTGGCGAGAAGAGCATCAATCGGAGCTCCTTTAGCCTTCTCTCTTTCCAGGACCTTCTCGACGAACTCCGGCGTGATCGGCTCCACGTAGGTGGAATCGGCGAACTCCGGGTCGGTCATGATGGTCGCCGGATTGGAGTTCACCAGCGACACGCGTAGGCCTTCGGCCCGCAGCACCCGGCACGCCTGGGTGCCGGAGTAGTCGAATTCGCACGCCTGGCCGATGACGATCGGGCCAGAGCCGATCACCAGGATGTGCTCGAGATCCTCGCGACGAGGCATCAGGCTCCTTCCATGAGACCGGCGAAACGGTCGAACAGATATGCGGCGTCGTGGGGCCCGGCGGCGGCCTCCGGGTGGTACTGCACGGAGAACGCGCGGCCGTCGACCAGCCGGACGCCTTCGACCGTGCCGTCGTTGGCGCAGACGTGGCTCACCTCGGCCGTGCCGAACGGGGTGTCGAACCGCTCGCCCTGCTCGCCCTCCAGCGCGAACCCGTGGTTCTGCGCGGTGATCGAGATCCGGCCGGTCTCGTGCTCGACCACCGGGATGTTGATGCCGCGGTGGCCGAACTTCATTTTGTAGGTGCTTCGGCCGAGCGCGCGGCCGAGGATCTGGTTGCCGAAGCAGATGCCGAACAGTGGAATTCCCCGCTCCAGCACTCCGCGGGTCAGCGCAACCGCGCCGTCGGCGGTGGCCGGATCGCCAGGGCCGTTGGAGAGGAATATGCCGTCGGGCTCCAGCTCGAGAAGCTGATCCAGCGGCGTGTTCGACGACACCACATGCACCCGCATACCGCGCTGGGCGAACATGCGCGGGGTATTGGTCTTGATGCCGAGGTCGACCGCGACAACCGTGCGGCGGTGCTCGCCATCCGGCTCGATGGTGTACAGCGCGTCGGTGCTCACCTCGCCCGCCAGATCGGCGCCCAGCATCGAGGGCTGGCCGTTGACCCTGGCCAGCAGCTCGTCGGCGGCGGAGAGCGCGTCCCCGGAGAAGATGCCTGCCTTCATCGAGCCGCGGCTGCGCAGGTGGCGCACAAGCGCACGGGTGTCGATGCCCGCGATGCCGACGACATGCTGACGCTCCAGCTCGTCCGGGAGGGTGGTGGTGGCCCGCCAGTTGGAGGCGCGCCGCGCCGGATCGCGCACAGCGTATCCGGCCACCCAGATCTTCGAAGACTCGTCGTCCTCGTCATTCCAGCCGGTGTTGCCGATCTGCGGCGCGGCGGCCACCACGATCTGGCGGTGATAGGACGGGTCGGTCAAAGTTTCCTGATACCCGGTCATCGCGGTGCAGAACACCGCCTCACCGAGCGTCTGGCCCACGGCGCCGTAGGCTCGGCCGCGGAACACCCGGCCGTCCTCCAGCACGAGCGCTGCTTCACCTGTCATCCCTCGTCATCTCCCGTCATCGTCCTGGTCTGATCCGCCGTCGAATGCTGCGTCCAAGCCGGGTAGACCGACTTGTCGTCGCCTCGGAAACCGGTATCGATCTCGGTCCCAGTGGGCAGCTTCCAGCGAATGACCAGCACACCATCTTGCGTCATCACCTTGCCTGCGTGGCCGCGTTCGGTGCGCACGGCCGTGATGGACTCCTGCGGAATCCACAGCACCATCGCGCCGTCGCGTTCGAGCAGAATCCCCCGTTCGAACCGCGTGAGTTCCGCTATGGCCCGGAAACCCAAGTCGCCCACCGTGATCCGGTCCTGCCAGCTGGGTGCGACAGTGCTGCCGAGATAGAGTCCGGTGGTCGGCTCCAGCACCTGAGCGCCAAGTTCAGCGGGTACGGCGGGAAGTTCACCGATGCGCGCCACCTGACGAGCCGCCCGGTTCTGCCAGCCCCGATACATCAGCCAGAGGCAGACGACGAACAGTGCCAGAAGGCCGACCACCCACAGCGTTCTTTCCACTCACGGACCTCCTGTGCTCGATCTGCAGCGGTCCCGGTGCCCTACGTGGTCACACTCCGCTACCACCTCCGCGGCCATCGCTCGCGCCGCGGTGCTCGATCTGCGGCGCTCCCGGTGCCCTGCGTGGTCACACTCCGCTACCACCTCCGGGCCCATCGCTCGCGCCGCGGTGTCCTGCCAGATACCCGCGCCCGGTCGGCTTCGGTAAGAGGGTGCGCCATGATCGCTCATCTACGCCTCCGCACGGTTCCCCACCGCTTTGCCTTCGCGCGCGGTCACCCGGCCCCGCAACAACGTCGTGGTGACTCGGGCCGGAAACGTCATCGCTTCGAACGGCGTGTTGTTCGAGATGCTGGCGAGCTCGGCCGCGCGCACCGTCCAGGTGGCGTTCGGGTCGACCAGCGTGAGGTTGGCCGGCTCGCCGACCTCGAGCGGCCTGCCGTGCTCGTCGAGGCCGACGATCTCGGCGGGACGCTCGCTCATCACCCGCGCGACGCCGCGCCAATCCAGCAGCCCCGGCTCGACCATGGTTCGCACGATGATCGACAACGCGGTCTCCAAGCCGAGCATGCCGGGGCGGGCTGCGGCGAACTCGCAGCACTTGTCCTGTTCGGCGTGTGGGGCGTGGTCGGTGGCGACGCAGTCGATGATCCCATCGGCCAGCGCCTGCCGCAGCGCGGCAGCGTCTGAGGCCTCGCGCAGCGGCGGGTTGACCTTGTTCACCGCGTCGTAGGTCTCCAGCCGCGAGTCGTCCAACAGCAGATGGTGCGGGGTGACTTCGGCGGTGATCGAAATACCCTGGGACTTCGCCCATTTGACCAATTCGACCGTGCCCGCGGTGGAGGCGTGGCAGATGTGCACCCGCGCACGCGCGTCGCGAGCCAGCAGCGCATCCCGTGCGACGATCGACTCCTCGGCCGCGCGCGGCCAGCCCGCCAGCCCGAGCCGGGCAGCGGTGGGGCCCTCGTGCGCGACAGCGCCCTTGGTCAGCCTCGGCTCCTCCGCGTGCTGGGCAATGAGCACGCCGAGCGAGTTCGCGTACTCCAGGGCGCGGCGCATGATCAGCGGGTCGTAGACGCAATGGCCGTCGTCGGAGAACATGCGCACCGCCCCGATACCCGCCGCCATGGTGCCCATCTCGGCGAGCTGCTTGCCCTCGAGCCCGACGGTGACCGCGCCGACCGGGTACACGTCGACCAGGCCGACCTCTTTGCCTCGTCGCCACACGTGATCGGTGACGACCACCGAGTCGGCGACCGGGCTGGTGTTGGCCATCGCGAACACCGCCGTGTACCCGCCGAGCGCGGCGGCGGCGGAACCGGACTCGATGGTCTCGGTGTCTTCCCGGCCCGGCTCGCGCAGGTGGGTGTGCAGGTCGACGAAGCCGGGCAGGAGAATCTGTCCCCGCGCGTCGATGACCTCGGCGTCCACGATCCCGAGATCCGTGCCGATCTGGCGGATCTCGCCGTCGGCGACGAGCACGTCGACCGGCTCGCCCTCGCCGTACAGCAGCGCACCCTTGATCAGCGCCGCGCTGTTCTCGGTCATGCTCATTGCTCGCGCGCTCATACGAGGGCCTCCTGTGTCCCGATGAGCAGGCGGAAGAGGACGGCCATGCGCATGTGCACTCCATTCGTGACCTGTTGCAGCACCGCGGCTTTCGGGGAATCCGCGACCGAGGACGCGATCTCCATGCCGCGCAGCATCGGACCGGGGTGCAGCACGACGGCGTGGTCGTCCAGCAGGGCCGACCTGCGTTCGGACAGCCCGTAGCTGATCGAGTATTCGCGGGCAGACGGGAAGAACCCGCCATTCATCCGCTCGGCCTGCACCCGAAGCATCAGCACCGCGTCGGCGCCGATCAGCTCGGCGTCCAGACTGTGCGATACGCGGGCAGGCCAGGTCTCGACGCCGACCGGCAGCAGTGTGCGCGGCGCGACAAGCACTACCTCGGCTCCGAGCGTGGCCAGCAGGAAGACGTTGGACCTGGCGACCCGGCTGTGCAGGATATCGCCGACAATGACGACCCGCTTGCCCTCGATGTCACCCAGCCGCTGCCGGAGGGTGAGCGCGTCCAGCAGTGCCTGGGTGGGGTGCTCGTGGGTACCATCGCCCGCGTTGACGACGGCCGGACCGGAGGCGCGGCCTTCCGAGACCGCCCACTCGTCCAACCAGCGCGCGATCTGGTGCGCCGCGCCGGAGGCCGGATGCCGCACGATCAGCGCGTCTGCGCCCGCGGCGTGCAGCGTCAGCGCGGTGTCACGCAGCGATTCGCCCTTGGAGACCGAGGAACTGCTCGCGCTGACGTTGATCACATCCGCGCTCATCCACTTGCCGGCGACCTCGAACGAGACCCGGGTGCGGGTGGAGTTCTCGTAAAAGACCGTCATCACGGTGCGCCCGCGCAGCGTGGGTAACTTGCGCACCTCGCGGCCGAGCAGCGCCTGTTCGAACCGTTCGGCTTCGTCGAGCAGTTCGGTCGCGGCGGCGCGATCGAGGCCGGCGACGGTCAGCAGATGCCTCACGCCCGGACCCCCATGGCCGTCACCGCGTCGACCAGGCGGGGCGAGGCTTCCCGTGTGCGGCCCATCTACGCCTCCTCTTGGTGCAGGTAGACGCCGTCGCGACCGTCGTGCTCGGTGAGCAGCACCGAGATGTCCTCAGATCGGTTGGTCGGCACGTTCTTGCCGACGTAGTCGGCGCGGATCGGCAGCTCACGGTGGCCCCGATCGATCAGCACCGCGAGCTGCACGCCACGCGGGCGGCCGAGATCGCGCAGGCCATCGAGCGCGGATCGGACGGTGCGACCGGAGAACAGGACGTCATCGACCAGGACGACCAACGCGTCCTCGATGCCCCCCTCGGGCACGGAGGTGCGCTCCAGGGGCCGGTGCGGCCGGCTGCGCAGGTCGTCGCGGTAGAGGGTGATGTCAAGGGAGCCGAGGGCCGGGCGGACGCCGGAGAACTCCTCGATCTTGTCGGTCAGCCGCGCCGCCAGCGTGGTGCCCCGGGTGGGAATGCCGATAAGCACCACACGCGGCGGTTCCGGCTCGCCCGCGTCCACCGCGGTCTTCTCGATGATCTGGTGCGCGATGCGCGCGATAGTCCGGCCGACATCGGAAGCCGACAACAGCTCCCGCCCCGCCGCCACCCACTCCGGGGTGTGTCGCTGCGATGTCTCGCCAGCGCCGGACTTGACGGCCCGCTCTTCGGGCACAGCCACGCCGACCTCCTTCCCCGCCTCACCGGACGGTCCGTTAAAGGATGTCTTACGACAAGCAGCGTAGCAGCGCCCGTTCCCCGGTTTCACCAGGCATATCACGCTGTGAGCCAGGCCACGGACGCGACTGTGAGATCGAACACTCAACGGACCCAGCACACTGAGGACTAGTACATATGTTCGATCGGAGATACGCTGGAAGCCATGTCGACACCGCTGCAGGGATCGCTGCTCGACGGGTTCGGCGCGATCGAATTCGGGCCGCTGCGGGAGATCCGCCGGACCGTGCTGGACCACGGAGCCTGGATCGATGTGCTGCCTGGATGGCTCTCCGGTGCGGACGCACTGTTCGACCGGCTGGTCGAGGACGTGCCGTGGAAAGCGGAGCGCAGGCCGATGTACGACCGGGTGGTCGACGTGCCCCGGCTGTTGAAGTTCTACGAGGAACAAGAACCGCTGCCGGATCCGGCCTTGGCCGACGCACGCACAGCGCTGAGCGACCATTATCGGCGCGAGCTCGGCGAACCGTTCCGGACGGCCGGGCTGTGCTACTACCGGGACGGGCACGACAGCGTCGCGTGGCACGGCGACACTTCCGGCCGGGGCGCGACAGAGGACACCATGGTCGCGATCGTGTCGATCGGGGCACCGAGGGCGCTGCTGCTTCGGCCGCGCGGAGGCGGCGCGAGCATCAAATACCTTGTGGGACATGGTGATCTACTGGTCATGGGCGGCTCGTGCCAGCGGACATGGGAGCATGCTGTGCCGAAGACCCGCAAACCCGCCGGACCGCGGATCAGCATCCAATTCCGCCCACGCGGCGTTCGGTAGTTCGTTGCCCGAACGTATTCTCGAGTGTCACCTGGCGACGTTAGATTGGCAGCATGAGCAATCCAGCGGCGGCCGTCTTGGCCGTGATGCCGCTGCACACGATCAGCGAGGTCTACGGCGAGTCCGGGCTGCGTGACCGACTCCTGCTGGAAATCGCCGAGCTGCCCGATATGGAACGTCTCGTCGCCGCGCTCGACTTGGCGGCCGATCTGCACCGCGAGGACCGCTATGGACGCGAACCATACCTCAATCATCTGCTGCGCGTGGCGATCCGGATCATCAGCCACTACGAGGTTCACGACCCCGACGTGGTCGCGGCCGGACTGCTGCACGACTCGGTGGAAGACCACGCGGCCGAGCTGGCCGCGGACCGTACCGGCCCGGCCGCACCGGCCGCGCTGCGCGAACTCACTGAGCGGTTCGGCGAGCGGGTGGCCGACCTCGTCGCCGCGGTGACCAATCCCGAACCAGACCCCTCGATCGACCGGCAGGCCCAGTACCGCGAGCATGTAGTGGCCAACCTGGACCGCGACCCTTGGGCCCGGATCATCAAGCTCTCCGACTTCACCGACAACGGCGTCGGCATCCTCTACGCGACCGGCCCCGCGATGCCCAAGCTCGCCGCCAAGTATCGCCCACTCACCGAGGTGTATCGCGAGTTGGTCAATCGGCCCGACACCCCCTTGGCCGACCACGTCAGGCAGCATATCCTGGGCCAACTCGACCGCGCGGACGAGCGCTTCAACGCCATTCTGGCGCGGGACTGAACCCGGATCACCGAGCCCGCGGCCGAATTCCACCGCAGCGCCGTCCTCTGTTCGGAGTACGTCCGACGCGCTCACCTCCACATCGCTCGCGCGTGGCAAGGTGGGAACCATCGGATGGAGCGGGAGATATTGCGACACAGACGAATCAAGCAGCTCTTCACGGCGACGGCAGCGGCGGCCTACCTCGCCGCGGCGGCGACGCTGGTCGTGACAGGTCACACCGCGCTGCGATACTCCGCCGATCACGACGACACACTGCCACTGTGGGCCGCATGGGCGCCGGTGCTCGGCGGGCTCGCCATCGCCTGGCTGGTGCCACCCGCAACCTCCGGGAGAGCTCAGCCCTCGGGCGCGAACGAGTCGGTGACCGTACGGCAGGCATCGGGGTTGTTCGCACTCGGCCTCACCTTTACCGTCGCCCTGTACCTCTCCCCCGGCGACGATCTGTGGTTCATCGGCCTCAAACTGGCTCTGCTCCTTGTAGTTCCGCTGCTCTTGCGGCTCGCGAGCTGGCATGAGTGGTATCGCGTCGACACGCACAGGCGCTGGCTGCGCGCGATCCCGGCGGTCTTGACGTTTGTGGCGCTGGCCAGCCTGCTCGGTCCAGGATTCACCGGCAGACCGCCGGCTCCGGTAACCATTCTGGTGGTATTTCTGGTGAACGCAGTTCTGGAGGAAGTCTTCTACCGGATCTGGCTTCAGACCCGCCTGGAGGCGATCTGCGGCCGCTGGCCCGCCATCATGTCGACCGCACTGCTGTGGGCATCCTGGCATGTAGCGCTGCACGGCGGTGCCGGATTCGCCATCGATCTGGCGACGGTGGTGGTTCGGCTCGGCGTCGACGGACTCTTCCTCGGCTACCTGTGGTCGCGCTACCGCAATCCCTGGCTGCTGTTCGTGGTGCACGGACTGATCAATGCGCCGATCACCATGCTCATGTCCATGGCGTGAGCGAGCGACCAGCAAGCGAGTCGCAGGCGTACGCGGCTAGGCCGCGCGCAGCACCGATTCGACAAGTTCGCGGACTCCGGCCAGCAGCCGAGAGGTCTCGCCCGCGCGGACCATGCGCGGCACCAGCTCACCGCTGAGCGAGCCGAGCAGCAGTCGGCCGACCACCTCGGCGTCCAGATCCGGACGCGCCTCACGCAGCAACGTGGTGATGTGGTTGTCCCAGAACGCGTGGAACTCCGCGGTCCGTGGATGCGGTGGCACGGTGCGATAGGCGACCATCAGCTCGGAATTGTCGATCACCAACCGCGCCATCGCATCGAAGTAGGCGATCAGGCGCGTATCGGCGGGCGCGCCGGGCCCCAGCGGCGGCGGGCCGCTGGTGATCGCGTTCATCAGAGTGAGCGCACTCTGGGCGACCATCTCGTGCAGCAGCCCGGCGCGATTGCCGAAACGGTGAAAAATTGTCCCCTTCCCCACCCCGGCGGCGGCCGCCACGCGGTCCATGGTGATCGCCTCGGCGCCGTGCTCGGCGAGCAGGGCGGTGGTCGCGTCCAGGATCGCGCGCCGGTTGCGCGCCGCATCCGCCCGTTCCCTCGGTCGCCCGTCGGTCATCGCTCCCGCTTTCATTGACAAGTTGACCGACGGTCCATATCGTTACAAACATAACTGGACCGACAGTCAATTTATGGAGTTTGTGATGCAGGCAATCGTAATGACGGCGCCTGGAGGACCGGACGTGCTCGTCGCCACAGAGATCCCGGCCCCGCGGGCGGGCGCCGACGAGGTGGTGATCCGCGCCGAGGCGATCCCGGTGCTGTTCCCGGAGACCAAGCTGCGCTCCGGCGAGTTCCCGCTCGGCGCGCAGCCGCCGCTGGTGTTCGGATTCCAGGCCGCCGGCGAGGTCACCGAGGTCGGCGCGGACGTCGATCCGGCACTGATCGGGCAGCGAGTCGTCGTAGACAGCAAGGGTTTCGGCGCCTACGCCGAATTCGTCGCCGCGCAGGCGGATTCCGTGACGCCGATTCCGGACGGATTGTCCTCGGCGGACGCGGTGGCGGTGCTGATGAACGGGTCGGTGGCGATTCCGCTACTGGAGACCGCCGCGCTCACCGGTGCCGAGACGGTCCTGATCGAGGCGGCCGCCACGGGCATCGGCAGCGCCCTGACACAACTCGCCGAGGAGTACGGCGCGGCCCGCGTCATCGCGACGGCCGGTGGTCCGGGGAAGGCGAAACAGGCCCGCAAGCTCGGCGCCGACCAGGTGATCGACCACAATGACCCGGCGTGGACCGCCCGGCTGCGCGAAGACCTCGGCGGCGCAACCGTGGACGTGGTCTTCGACTCTATCGGCGGCACGACCGCCTTGGACCTGCTCGACCTCATGACGCCCCTGCGCGGCCGGATGCTGAGTTACGGCTGGTTGGCCGGCGCACCCGCGCAGGTATCGGCGAGCGACCTGATCATGCGCGGCCTCACCTTCACCGGTTGCGCCGGACCCGCCTGGCTGGGCCGGGTAGCCCGAGCGCGCGCCGACGTTCTGACCCTCGCAGCGGAGGGCAGACTAGATCCGCTGGTCGAAGCGATCCTGCCGCTGGATCAAGCCAGCCGGGCGCACCAGCTGCTGGAGGATCGGACACCGCTGGGCAAGATCGTGCTGCGTCCAGGGCTCAGCGGCTAGCAGGGCCGGCTACGGCGTCCACCCGGCCGTCCGCAAGGACGGGTGACGCGTTTATGGAACGTCGCGAGCAGGGCAGCGCCGTCGTTAAGGTGGGTTTCGTGCAGACTTCTCTGGCACCCCATATCGGTGCAGCCAATGCGCTGACAGCGCGATGGTGTGCGGAGGTCCGTGAGGGCGACTTCGTGGTGTCCGGCGCCGGGGTGTGGCCGTTGCTGGCGTTGCTCGCGTCAGCGGCAGAAGGTCGGGCGCGGGAGGAGTTGGCGCAGGCGGTCGGAGTGCCCGCGGAGGCGGGGCAGGACGGCGCGCTGCGGTTGCTGCGCGACCTCGACCGCGCACAGGCGGTCTGCGCGGCGCTCGGAACGTGGGTGCGCCGTGATCTTCCGCTGCACGAGGCGTGGTCGGGGCGCTTGCCCACGGGCACCGTCGCACGGTTGGCCGGGCAGGACGTGCTCGACGCCTGGGCGGCCCGGCATACCGACGGGCTCATCGAGCGATTCCCGCTCGCGGTGGATCCGAACACGCTGCTGGTACTCGCGACCGCGCTCGTCGCGAAGACCCGGTGGCGCGTGCCGTTCGAGGTCGGCACGCTGCTACCGAAGAACGGCCCGTGGCAAGGACATCGCGGACCCGGGTTGTCACGCACGAGCAGTGATCTGAGCAATGCCGTGATCCTGGACGCGCCCGAGCCCGTCACGCGTGTCGTCGTCGAGGGCGTCACCGACCTCGACGTGCACCTCCTGATCGGGGCGGGCGCTCCGGGTGGCGTCCTCGGAACGGGTCTGGCCGCCTTGGCCGACGCGGTACCGATACGCACCGATCTGCCGGTCGGTATCGAAGCGCCAGGGCTGACCGTGCGCACCGAAACGATCATGTCGAACACCGACCAGCTGCGGATCCAGCTGCCACCCTTCGAGATTCGATCGAGCCACGATCTGCTCGCCGGATCCGACCTGTTCGGGCTTGCCACCGCGGCCGACTGCACCCGTGGTCATTTCCCCGCGATCTCCACGGTGCCGCTGTGTGTCGGCCAGGGCGCCCAAGAGGTCCTCGCACGGTTCACGCACGAGGGTTTCGAGGCCGCCGCGGTCACCGCGTTATCCCTGCGCTACGCCAGCGCGGCACTGCGGCGGCAGCGCGTGACCGTTGTCTCCGCGACATTCGACCGGCCGTTCGGCTTCCTCGCCGTGCATCGGCCGACGGGCATGGCGGTCGTCGCGGGATGGGTTGCCACGCTGCCGGATTCGGCGCCCGCTACCGACACTTCGCGGTAGAAGGAAGGTCTCGCAGCAGATCGCATAGCCTGGCACGGGATGGCGGGCGGCGGGGTCAGGCCGGACGGCGAGCGAAATCCGGTGCGTGCTCCGGCAGGGCGCCGCGAGCAACCAGGAATGGTGGGACGCTGCGCAACACGGGAACCCGGCGCAGGATGCGGACCGGCAGTGGTGCGCGCGTGGCGGTGGCGATGTCGATCCGTCCGTCGAGGGCTGGGGCGATCGCACTGGCGTGCAGGAAGCGCTGCATTCCCTGCGTCACGACGGTGGGGAAGGTCCTCCGGCGCTGCACCTTCGCCAGTTCCCTGGTCCCGACCGTGCCGGAGAGCAACGGTGCGGCCAGAACTCGCGCCGCCGCCACGGCGTCCTGCACCGCCAGATTGATGCCGACACCGCCGACCGGGGACATCGCGTGGGCCGCGTCGCCGAGGCAGAGCAGACCGTTGGTATACCACTTGGTCAGGCGGTCGAGCTTCACCTCCAACAGCTTCACCTCGTCCCAGCTGGTCAACGCGTCGACACGGTCGCGAAGCCAGGGGGCGGCGTCGGCCATGGTGCGCATGATGTCCCCGACCGGACCGCCCCGCGCGACCTCGTCGGCGCCCTTGGCGATCAGCGTCCCACACTGCCAGTAGTCGCCACGGTCGAGCAACACCGCCGCACGGTGGGCGGTGACGATCGGAAGCGCGCCCGCCGGGTCGGTCTCGGCGCGTGGCAGGCGAAACCACCACACATCCATCGGGGTGGGCCACTTCCTGCTCGGCAGTCCCGCGGCAGACCGCAGCACGGAGGCGCGTCCGTCGCAGGCCACGGTGAGCTCGGCCTCGATCGTGCCGGTCGTGCCGTCGGCGGTCCGGTAGGCGACGCCGCCCACCTTGCCGTCGGTCCAGATCAAGTCGGTGGCCTCGGTGGTCATCCGCAGCCGGAAGGTCGGCTCCGGCGAGGCGGCGCGCGCGAGCAGGTCCAGCAGATCCCATTGCGGCACCATGGCGATGTACTTGTGCTTGCCCGGCAGGTTCTTCAGCGTGACCAAGGTCTGCATGCCGCCAGCGGTCGGCAGCTGTACCTGATCCACCTTGCGCGCGGGCAGTTTCGCGAACTCCGCGCCGAGGCCAAGCTCGTCGAGCAGGTCGAGTGTGGTCGGATGCACGGTGTCCCCGCGGAAGTCACGCAGGAAGTCCTTGTGCTTCTCCAGCACGGTTACCTCGACGCCGGCGCGCGCCAGCAGCAGTCCGAGAATCATTCCGGCCGGCCCACCACCGACCACCAGGCAGGTCGTGCGCTCCATCGACTGTCTCTCCCTCGGTCGCCGCCGCAAAGGTATCGCCTGCTCGGGCAAATCCTAATGCGAGGCGTGCCGCGCCGGACCGGATCGAAGGCGGCCCGCGCGGAACTCAACCGATGTCTCTCCGCAGGATGAAGAAGTACGGCTCGGTCATACCGCGCAGATCCATCACACCGAGCAGGGTGTGCTCGTCCGCGCGCCGGAAGTGATCGATGATAGGCAGATGGTCGTAGACCATCGCGGCACTGGCCACGCCGCGGTACTCGATGTCGCGCAAACGAGCTGTGGACTTGCGGGTTCGCAGCGCGGGCCGGAGATAAGGCAGCATCCGCCGCATGGCACGCACCCCCGACAGCGGCACCCGCCCGGCCAGCCCGAGTGGAATCCGGCGCGGGTCGACGGGGAACACAGTGCCGCGCGCGGTGAAGAGCAATGGGTGCACGTCGTCCGGCCCGTCGAACTGCTTGCCGTACCACCCGGAGGCGACGAGTACGCCGTCGAACGGATGCCCGGTAGGCAGTTCGTCACCGCGCCAGCGCCCGGTCGTGATCTCCTCGACCCGGGCCGCAGGCAAGCGGTCGAACAGTACCCATGCCTCCGCCGCAGTGCGGATGTTCAGTGCATTCAGCTCGTTCGCGGCCATGGCTCCACTCCTCACGGATAGCAACATTGCGAGAGATAATCTATCTGTCTCTCGGAGCCGCGGCGTCTATCGGAAAGTGACCGACTCGGGCAGGTGTTGTCCAGCTCGCCGGACTCCCACCGCGACAACCTGATGACGGGCCAGCAGAGGCCGGCGATATTGCCCTCGAACTTGCCCCGGCCGTCCGACCCGAGTGCGGTCTGGATCGCGGGCGCCGTCCGGGTCCAGTTCACCGGGAGCATCCAGAGTTCGCGTTGCCGTCGGCGCCGCCGGTCGCAGTCCACCTGACCGGTGGAACGCCAACGACGGCCCCGGAGCGCGTCGTGCGCAGCCACCCAACGGAATCGCACAACCGGTGGCTGTGACGTGCGTCCGCCCACCCTGCTATGTACACCAACATTAGAGCCCCGGACCGCAGACAAGAGGCCCAGCTGAAATGTTGCATGATGGCGGGCGTGTCTCAACAGGTCGACTCCTCCGAGCGGAACCCGCCCTCGCGGGCCATTGCGCCGCCGTCCGGCCCGAAGGGACGGCTCAGCGTCATCGATGGGGTCCGGCTCTCGTTGTTGCTGGTCGGACTGCTGTGTGTGCTCACCGGACTGCTGCCGCGAGCGGAGGCCGCCGCGAACATGCGTCGCATCGGCCCGCTACTGCTGTTCCTCGGCAGCGTGATCGTGCTGGCCGAGCTGACCAGGCAGGCCAAGGTCTTCGACGTCATCGCCCACCGCCTCGCGATCCTCGGTCGCGGCCACTACCCGGCGCTGTTCTTCCTGTGCGTGCTGTTCGCCTCGGCCACCACGATCCTGCTGAACCTCGATACCACGGCCGTGCTGATCGCACCCGTGATGCTGGCGCTCGCGACGCCCGCCCGGATTCCGCCGCTGCCGTTGGCCATGACCACCCTGTGGCTGGCCAACACCGCGAGTCTGCTGCTTCCGGTCTCCAACCTCACCAATCTGCTCGCCGCCGACCGGGTGGCAATGACCGCGACCGGGTTCGCGGCGAGAATGTGGGCACCGCAACTGGTTTCGATCGCCGTGACAATGCTGTGCCTGTGGATCTGGTACTGGCGGCGCGGACGACGCCAGGCGGACCGCTACGTGCCACCCCAGCCGATCCACCCAGCAAACTTCCGGGAGCGTGCGCTGCTGTTCACTACGGCGGGAGCATGTCTGCTCTTCATCCTCGCGATCCCCATCCTCGGCGACCGAATCGGCATCGCGGCCGCCATCGCCGCGGCCATCGCGGTGGCGGCCTTCGCCGTGTTCGACCGTGCCGCGCTGCGGCTGTCGCTCATCCCGTGGCAGCTGCTCGTCTTCGTGATCGGATTATTCCTTGTGGTGCCGACCCTGAGCCGATTCGGCCTCGATCACCTGATGCGTGCACTGATCGGCACCGACCCCGGCGCGGCAGGCACTTACCGGGCCGCCGCAGCGGGCGCTGCCCTCTCGAACCTCGCCAACAACCTTCCTGCCTACACCGCGGGTGAGGCGGTCGTCCCGGCGGCGAACCGGAATCAGCTACTCGCGTTGCTGATCGGCACCAACATCGGCTCGGTCGTCACACCGTGGGCCTCGCTCGCCACGCTGCTGTGCCTGGAATTCTGCCGAACGCACAACGTCCGCGTCCCCATGTCGCGGTTCGTCCTCACCGGCATCGCCCTCGCCGTCGTCGCCACAACCGGGGCGGTCGTCGCACTGCTGGCAACGGGTTAGCCGGGCTCGCGGCCAGACCGCCGACCATCACGTCGGCTTCGAGCGCCTTCACCTGGCCCACCTCACACCTGCGGAACTCACGTCGGAGTGGTGATCTCCCACTCATAGACTGTCAGTTCCGAGGAGCCGGTGGTGTGCACGGGATCGGTGAAAGCGATCTCCCGTGCAGCATCGAGGTTTTCGGCAAAGATGACGTACGCGCCGCCGGTATCGTCGGTGAAACGGCCACTCTCCTGCAGCTGCCCCCGCTCGACGAGCTGCTCGAGGAACTGCTTGTGCGGCTCGATCACGGCGGCATCGAACCGCGGCGTCCGCATCACCAGCACGAGGTACTTGTTCACGACTCCGGCTCCTGGCGCGGGGCGCGAGTCGCGGCGGCCGCGGCGCGCACCTGCGGCGCCACCAGGACAACCTGGCCGAGTACACCGTTGACGAAGGACGGGGAGTCATCGGTAGACAACTCCTTGGCCAGCTCCACGGCCTCGTCCACGGCCACCACCGGGGGGACGTCACCCGCATGGAACAACTCCCACACCGCGATACGCAGGATGGCGCGGTCCACGGCCGGAAGCCGCGACAACGTCCAGTCCTGCAGATAAGACTCGATGGTGCCGTCCACCCGGTCCAGGTCGTCGGCGACGCCCTCGACCAGGGTGCGCGTGTAGGCGTGCACCGGCGCGACCGCCTGGTCGCGGGTGGCCAACTCGGCTCGCTCGTCGAGCAGGTCGGCGGCGTCGATATCCCTGGCCTCTGCCTCGAACAGCAGGTCGACCGCCCGGCGGCGGGCCTTGTGCCGCGCGCCGAGCTTCTTGAACGAGGACTTCTTGTCCACAGGCTGTTCCGTCACGGTCACAGATCCCGGTCGCCGCGTCCGGCGATCAGGCGTTGACTCGGCCGAGATAGCTGCCGTCGCGCGAGTCGATGCGCAGCTTGTCGCCGGTGTTGATGAACAGGGGGACCTGCACCTCGGCGCCGGTTTCCAGGGTGGCGGGCTTGGTGCCACCGGTGGAGCGGTCACCCTGCAGGCCGATGTCGGTGTGCTGCACCACGAGCTCGATCGACACCGGGAGCTCGACGTACAGCGGCGCACCCTCGTGCGTGGCAACCTGCACGGTCATGTTCTCGAGCAGGAACCGGGCACCGTTGCCGATGGTCTCCTCCGAGATCGAGATCTGATCGAAGGTCTCGCCGTCCATGAAGACGTAGTCCGAGCCGTCGTGGTAGAGGTAGGTCATGTCGCGGCGGTCGACGTTGGCGGTCTCCACCTTCACCCCGGCGTTGAAGGTCTTGTCGACCACCTTGCCGGACACGACGTTCTTCAGCTTGGTCCGCACGAACGCGGGGCCCTTGCCCGGCTTGACATGCTGGAACTCGACGATCTGCTGGAGCTGACCGTCGATCTTCAGCACAAGGCCGTTCTTGAAGTCGCTGGTGTCCGCCACTGTCCTCGGATCTCCTCGTTCTACCACTCGGTCTAGGGCCGACCGGCGTCAGTCGACGACGGTCAAGTCTTTGCTGGTGTGGGTGAGCAGCTCCGGGCCCCCTTCACGCACCACGAGAGTGTCCTCGATCCGGACCCCGCCGCGGCCGGGAAAATACACACCTGGTTCGACGGTCACCGCCACGCCCGACAAAAGTGTACCGGTTCCCGTTTTCGCGATTCCCGGCGCTTCGTGGACCCGGAGCCCAACCCCGTGCCCGAGACTGTGCACGAACAGCTTGCCGTGCCCAGCTGCCTCGATCACCGACCGCGACGCCGCATCCACATCGGCGACCTGCACCCCGGGTCGCAGCGCCTCGCGTCCCGCGCGCTGAGACTCCTCGACCAGCGCGTACACCTCGCGCTGCCAATCGGTCGGCGCGCCGAGCACGAAGGTGCGGGTCATGTCGGAGTGGTAGCCGCCGACCACCGCGCCGAAGTCCAGCTTGACGAAATCGCCCGCGCCGAGCACAGCCTCGGTCGGGCGGTGATGCGGGACGGCCGAATTCGCTCCGGTCGCCACGATCGTCTCGAACGCGACCGCTTCGGCGCCGTGCTCGAACATGGCCCACTCGAGATCCCTGGCCACCTGACGTTCGGTGCGGCCGGGGCGCAGGGCGCCGCGCTCCAACAGCGTGGCGAGACCCGCATCGCCCACCGCGCAGGCCGCACGCAGCTGGTCGACCTCGTAGGCGTCCTTCACCATGCGCAACTGCTCTACCAGGCCGGGCGTGGCGACGAACTCCAGGCCGGTGCGCTGTTCGATGTAGCCGTGGTGCTGGTCGACGGTGACGACGTGGCTCTCGAAACCGACTCGGCCGAGTTGCCACTCCCCCGCCAGTTCCACGATCCGGCGGGCAGTGGCCCGTGCGATCTCCGCGCGGAGGTCCGGCACCTGCTCCGCGACCTGCGTCCGGTAACGCCCGTCGGTGCCGATCACCGTGCGCTCTTCGGCATCGTGTGTGTCCCAGGAGCACACCAGCACCGCTGCGTTGGACCCGGTGAATCCGGTCAGGTACCGGATGTTGACCAGGTCGGTGACGAGCAGCGCATCGACCCCGTTCTCGACGAGCAAGTTCCGCAGCGCCCCGCGGCGCGCGGCGAAATCTGGGCGGAGCGGCGGGGCGTGGTCAGCACACATGGGTCCAAGCTACCGCCGGAATGTCGCGATATGGCCACTCAACACGTACGGCCGAGCTCTCGCGCTTTCCACGACAGATGCCTGGTCGCTGCTATAAGCCGCGTCCGCTGGCAACGGTCCGACTCGGTCACTGTTCACAAACCGAGGGGTTGTCCACATTTGGGCGCGGGCGGTTGATCGGGGTGGACGGGCGGCGGAGGTTGGAGGCATGTCCCCCATCGCTTTCGCGCTACTGACCGGGTGGTGTTCGGCCTTGACTATTATCGACCTCAGACATCGACGCCTGCCCGATGCGCTCACCGGCTGGGGCGCGGCGGGCATTTTCGGATACGCACTGTGCACAGCGCAATTCACATCCGCGCTGCTCGGCGCGGCGCTACTGGCGGTGCCGTATCTGGTGATTCATCTGGTCGCCCCCGCCGCATTCGGTGCGGGTGATGTGAAACTCGCGGTCGGGCTCGGTGCGGTGGCGGCCCGCGGTGGAGCGCAGGCCTGGGTATGGGCGGCCATCACGGCTCCGGTTCTCACCGCCTGCGCCGGTCTTGTCCTGCTGGCCGTCCGCCGGATGCGGGCGCGGGACGCCGGTCGGTCTCTCGTTCCACACGGCCCGGCAATGTGCCTGACGACTCTGGTCGCGGTTGTTCCCACCGCCTGGCCGACATGATGACCACGAGCCCACGCCCGCCTCCAGTGTTCGCCCGCCGCGTGGACCTCCAGGCTGCCAGCAGGGATGAGAACCTAAGCTCGGATATCGAGATCTACTACACGGACTGGTTCGGTGCTCGCCCGCTCCATGGCTTGCAACCAGCGGTTGATGCAGCCCAGGAGTTCGTCGGGGTCGACGGGCTTGGTGATGTAGTCGGTGGCACCGGATGCCAAGCTCTTCTCCCGATCGCCTGCCATGGCCTTAGCGGTGACCATGATGATGGGGAGCCGGTCGAAGCGGGGCATCTTTCGTATCGCTGCGGTGGTGGCGTAACCGTCCATCTCCGGCATCATCGCGTCCATCACGATCACGTCGACGTCCTGGTTGGCCTGCAGCATTTCGATGCCCTTCCGCCCATTGGGCGCGTGCTCGACGGACATCCCGTTCAGTTCCAATATTTCCGCGATCGCCAGGACATTGCGCGCATCGTCGTCGATGAGCAGGACCTTGCGCCCCTCCAGCCCGGGCTGCCCTGTCCGCTTAGCTGGTGTTTCGAGCTTCGAATGGTGAGGGTGAGTCAGCAGCAGCATTAACCGTTCGCGAAACTCGTCCGGCGAAACCAGCAGTTCGACCCGATGATTTCGGGCATCCTCCTCGGTAAGCCTTTCCCGGTCAGGACCTCGCTCACGGACCGGATGCGCAAGCAACGGAATACTTCTCGCGTCCGTGTCCTCGGCAAGCCCGCGCAGAAATTCCGGCGCGGACAGGCCCGGCAGGCTCGCGTCCAGCAAGACACACCGATATGGACAGGCGGGCAACACCTTTAGTGCCTCATCGAGGGTACCGACTGATTCGATGCGGACCGGCCCTGCGGTGTCCTCCAACGCCGTGACGACCCCGTGGACAAGCCGGCTCAGCGGCCTGTCGCCTTGGTCTTCGACGACCAGCACCGAACGATCCATAAGCTTCGCTCGTGTCCTCGAGTAGGTGGTGATCTCCGGTTGCGGCGTCACGGGCAGGTAGAGCGTGAATGTGCTGCCGACGCCGAGCTGGCTTTCGGCCCGAATCTCGCCACCGAGCAAGTTCGCCACCTGCCTGCTGATCGACAGACCGAGGCCGGTACCGCCGTATCGACGACTGGTGGTGCCGTCGGCTTGCTGAAACGCGGCGAAGATGGTCTCCAAATTCTGCTCGGCGATACCGATTCCGGTGTCGCTCACGGAGAACGCGATGTGGTTGTCCAACCGCCGCACTCTGAGCCGGATCATCCCTTTCTCGGTGAACTTGACCGCGTTGGACAGTAAGTTGCGCAGCACCTGACGCAGCCGCTGCTCATCGGTGTTGAGGTGGGCGGGAACAGCCGGCTCGACATCGACGTCGAACTCGAGGCCCTTCTGGCTGATGAGTGGCTGGAACGTGGCCTGCACGTACTCCAGCAATTGCCGCAGCGGAACGAGCTCCCTTTGAAGCTCCATCTTCCCCGCCTCGACCTTGGACAGATCGAGAATATCGTCGATCAACTGCTGCAGTTCCTTGCCTGCGGACTGGATCACGTTGGCGAACTCGACCTGCTTCGGGGTCAGATTCCGGCTCGAGTTCTGTGTCAATATGCCTGCCAGGATGAGCAGGCTGGTCAACGGTGTGCGTAGCTCGTGCGACATGTTCGCGAGGAATTCCGACTTGTATTTCGACGCCAGCGCAACCTGTTGGGCTCGTTCTTCGATTTCCCGCCGATTCTGTTCGATTTCGAAGTTCTTCATTTCGATATCGCGGTTCTGACGCACGAGCAACTCTGCTTTTTCTTCGAGTGCCGCATTGGAGTTTTGCAGTTCTCCCGCGAGTCGCTGCGATTCCTCCAGTAAGGAGTCGGTACGCGCATTGGCCATTATCGTATTGACATTCACGCCGATGCTTTCCATCAGCTGTTCGAGAAAATCTTGCTGTACGACCGTGAATCGGCTGAAGGAGGCCAGTTCGATCACGCCGAGCACCTGATCCTCGAACACTATCGGCAGCACGATCAGGTTGACGGGCTGTGCGGCACCGAGACCGGAGGAGATCTGGACGTATTCCGGCGGCGTCCGGTCGACCACGATCGCCGTTTTGGTCAGCGCCACCTGGCCGACCAGCGACTGGCCGAGTTCGAATGCGGTACTACCGTTTTCCTTGCGCCCGTAGCCAGCGATCAGCCGCAGTTGGACACGTTTCCCTTCCGACTCCATGAAGAAGAATGCGCCATATTGGGCGCCGACAAGCGGGGTGACCTGGTTCATGATCAGCTGGGCGACGGCGCTGAGATCCCGGTGTCCCTGCAGACGTCCGGATATCCGAGCCAGGTTGGTATTGAGCCATGCCTGCTCTTCGTTGGTGCGGGTGGTTTCGCGTAGGGAGTGAACCATCGCGTTGATATTGTTCTTGAGTTCGGCGACCTCACCTTTCGCCTCGACAGCGATCGACCGGGTCAGGTCTCCAGTCGCCACCGCGCTAGTGACCTCGGCGATGGCCCGCACCTGACGGGTCAGGTTGCCGGCCAGCTCGTTGACGTTCTCGGTCAGACGCTTCCACGTTCCGGACACGCCCTCGACCTCGGCCTGTCCGCCGAGCCGACCGTCCTTGCCCACCTCGCGTGCCACCCTGGTCACCTCGGCCGCGAACGAGGACAAGGTGTCGACCATCGTGTTGATGGTGGTCTTGAGCTCCAGGATCTCGCCGCGCGCATCGACGTCGATCTTCTGCGACAGGTCGCCGCGCGCGACCGCTGTGGTGACCTGGGCGATGGAACGAACCTGGCTGGTCAGGTTGCCCGCCATCGAGTTCACATTGTCGGTGAGGTTCTTCCAGGTGCCTGCGACATTGGGCACCCGCGCTTGCCCGCCGAGTATGCCTTCGGTGCCCACCTCTCGCCCCACGCGGGTGACCTCGTCAGCGAACGACGACAGAGTGTCGACCATCGTGTTGATGGTGTGCGCCAGCGCGGCGACCTCGCCCTTGGCTTCAACGGTCACTTTCTGCGACAGATCGCCACGTGCCACCGCGGTGGCGACCTGGGCGATCGAACGAACCTGGTCGGTCAAGTTGTCCGCCATGACGTTGACCGACTCGGTCAGGCCTTTCCAGGTGCCGGATACGCCCTTCACGTCGGCCTGCCCGCCGAGCCGTCCCTCGGTGCCGACCTCACGGGCGACGCGGGTGACCTCGTCGGCGAACGACGACAGAGTGTCGACCATCGTGTTGATGGTGTCTTTCAGTTCCAGGATTTCCCCTCTGGCGTCCACCCGGATCTTCTGCGATAGATCGCCACGTGCCACCGCGGTGGCGACCTGGGCGATCGAACGAACCTGGTCGGTCAAGTTGTCCGCCATGACGTTGACCGACTCGGTCAGGCCTTTCCAGGTGCCGGATACGCCCTTCACGTCGGCCTGCCCGCCGAGCCGTCCCTCGGTGCCGACCTCACGGGCGACGCGGGTGACCTCGTCGGCGAACGACGACAGAGTGTCGACCATCGTGTTGATGGTGTCTTTCAGTTCCAGGATTTCCCCTCTGGCGTCCACCCGGATCTTCTGCGACAGATCGCCACGTGCCACCGCGGTGGTGACCTGGGCGATCGAACGAACCTGGTCGGTCAAGTTGTCCGCCATGAAGTTCACCGACTCCGTCAGGCCCTTCCAGGTGCCCGAGACACCCAGCACCTGGGCTTGGCCGCCGAGCCGTCCCTCGGTGCCGACCTCACGCGCGACGCGGGTGACCTCGTCGGCAAAAGCCGAGAGCTGGTCCACCATCGTGTTGATCGTCGACTTCAGCTCCAGGATTTCTCCGCGGGCGTCCACGGTGATCTTCTGCGACAGATCGCCACGTGCCACCGCGGTCGTCACCTCCGCGATCGACCGAACCTGTGCCGTGAGGTTGCCCGCCATGATGTTCACGGATTCGGTGAGGTCCCGCCATGTTCCGGACACCCCGGGCACTCTTGCCTGGCCACCCAGCCGTCCCTCATTGCCGACCTCCCTGGCGACACGGGTCACCTCGTCGGCAAAAGCCGAGAGCTGGTCCACCATCGTGTTGATGGTGATTTTCAGCTCCAGCAACTCTCCTTTGACATCCACCGCGATCTTCTGCGACAGGTCGCCCTGCGCCACCGCGGTGGCCACGCCGGCGATGTCGCGGACCTGAGCGGTGAGGTTGTCCGCCATCGCGTTCACCGACTCGGTCAAATCCTTCCAGGTGCCCGACACCCCTGGCACCGAAGCCTGGCCGCCGAGCTTGCCCTCGGTACCCACCTCCCGGGCGACACGGGTGACCTCGGTGGTGAAGAGCGAGAGCTGGTCCACCATGCCGTTGAAGACGGTGGCGATCTCGTCCAGCAGCGGGTCACCTACCTCGGGCAGGTACCGCCGGAAGTCACCGTCCCGCACGGCCTTGAGGCCGTCCAGCAAGGGCTGCAGCCGTTCGTCGTTGCTGCTCACCAATTCCGTGGTCGCGGTGTACTGGACCATCGGTATACCTGCCTCACTTCGCCTGTCCAGCCGGTCAATGTCCGAGGTCGACCTCGAAGCAATCCTGGCCGGCGGCGACCCGCCGGATGGCGTCCAGTAGGTCGTCGAACATCCCGGTCTTGAGTACCAGGCCGGCACCACCCGCCGCGATCACCCGGTCCACCATGGCCCGGTTCGCATCCCCGGTGAAAATCAACACCCTGGTCTGGGGAGACACCGTGTGCAGCCGCCCGATCGCATCGATCCCGTCTCCATCGGGCAGCCGACGGTCGAGCAGAGTGACGTGTGGTTGGTATCGGCTCGCAGCACCGATCGCATCCTCGACCGACCTCGCTATTTCGATGACCTCGATGTCGTCGACGAGCTCGAAGGCGGAGTCCAACGCCATCACCACCATGGGGTGATCTTCCGCCACCAGCAGCCGTGTACGGCCAGGGTCGACATCAGCCGACATAGACGTAAGCTTACGTCGATGCTGGTTCGTTGCTGCCGGATTTCCACGAGTTGTATTTCTGATCGCGATTCATGATCGGAATTTCGTCCTCGCAGATTCCAGGTCGCGGCTGTCCACATGTCGAGTTTTCGATCTTTCACCGACGATTTCGAGCGCGGTGGACAACATGCGCTGCGGCGGCGGCTCATGGTCTGTCGTGGGCCGGCTATGGCCGATGCCGCAGGTGTGACGGCAGTGCCCGCCGTCGGCGGGCCACGTTCCGAAGCACCCGCGTCGACATGGGAAGATGAACAGCGTGCTGCGCTGGATAACTGCCGGAGAATCCCATGGTCCCGCTCTCGTCACGATCCTCGACGGGATGGTGGCCGGTATCGAGGTGACGTCCGACGAGATCTCCGAGCAACTGGCACGCCGCAGGCTCGGGTACGGGCGCGGCGCGCGGATGAAGTTCGAGGCCGACAAGGTCACAGTCCTCGGCGGCGTGCGGCACGGACGCACCATGGGCGGCCCAGTGGCCATCGAGATCGCCAACTCCGAATGGCCGAAGTGGACCACAGTGATGTCCGCCGATCCAGTCGATCCGACCGAACTCGCCGACCTGGCCCGCAACGCTCCGCTGACCCGGCCACGCCCCGGGCATGCCGACTACTCCGGCATGCTCAAGTACAACTTCGACGACGCCCGCAACGTCCTCGAGCGCGCCAGCGCACGGGAGACCGCCGCGCGCGTCGCGGCGGGCACCGTCGCGCGCAACTTCTTGCGCCAGGCGTTCGGCGTGGCGGTCGTCTCGCATGTGGTCTCCATCGGCGCGGCGCGGAACACCACCGGCATCGTGCCAACCGCCGCCGACCTCGCCGCAGTCGATGAGAGCCCGGTGCGCGCGTTCGACAAGGACGCCGAGGCGGCGATGATCGCCGAGATCGAAGCGGCCAAGAAGGATGGCGACACTCTCGGCGGCGTGGTCGAGGTGGTGGTCGAGGGCCTCCCGGTCGGCCTCGGCTCGTTCACCAGCGGCGAGAACCGTCTGGACTCGCGGCTCGCCGCCGCGCTCATGGGCATCCAGGCCATCAAGGGCGTCGAGGTCGGCGACGGCTTCGAGACCGCGCGCCGGCGCGGCAGCCAGGCGCACGACGAGATGCGGCCCGGCCCCGACGGCGTCCTGCGCTCCACCAACCGCGCTGGTGGGCTCGAGGGCGGTATGACCAACGGCGAGGCGTTGCGCGTGCGTGCCGCGATGAAGCCGATCTCCACCGTGCCGCGCGCACTGTCCACCGTCGACATGACCACGGGCGAGGAAGCCGTTGCCATCCACCAGCGCTCCGACGTGTGCGCCGTACCCGCCGCGGGCGTGGTCGCCGAATCGATGGTGGCGCTGGTCGTCGCGCAGGCCGCGCTGGAGAAGTTCGGCGGTGACTCGCTCACCGAAACCCTCGAGAACATCACCAGCTACGTCAAGCGCATCAGCACCCGGCCCCACGTGTCAGCGGACAGTCGGCCGCAATGATCGTGCAGACCGACCCGCGCACCCCGCGCGTGGTGCTGGTCGGACCGCCGGGGGCGGGGAAATCCACGATCGGCCGCAAACTCGCCAGGGAACTCGGTGTCGAGCTGTACGACACCGACGCCGGGATCGAGCGCGAAACCGGTCGCACGATCCCGGAGATTTTCGTCGAGGACGGTGAACCCGAGTTCCGCAGGATCGAGGAGGGGGTGGTGCGCCGCGCTATCCTGGCCCAACGCGGGGTCGTCTCGCTCGGCGGCGGCGCCGTGCTGTCCGCGAACACAAGGACGCTGCTGCGCAATCGCACCGTCGTCTACTTGGAAATCAGTGTGGCCGAAGGGCTTCGGCGCACCGGGGCGAGCACGCAGCGACCGCTGCTCAACGGCGCGGACGCCGCCGCGAAGTACCGGGAGCTGATGCGCACCCGCCGCCCGCTCTATCGTGAGGTGGCGACCGTGCGGGTACGCACCGACAGCCGCAGCCCGAGTCGCGTCGTACGGATGATCATGACCAAACTCGGCATGGAACCAGTCGAGCCGACCACGGCCGAGCCGGATCCTGAGCAGCAACGCACCGGAATTCCGCAGGGCAGCAGCCGATCGCGGGGCCGGCGGCGCGCCAGAGCCCGGGCGGCCGCGCAACGCAGGACCGCCGACCCGAGTGAGAGCACCGACGTCGGGGCAGCTCCTGCGCCGGAATCCGGCGCGCCCCTCCGGCCGCGCCGCGCTCGAAGGGGCACCGCGAGCGAGCCCGACGCCGCGGGCGTGGCCGGATCCGGGGACACCTCGGCGTCCAGCGGCCGAACCAGGCGCGCCCGCGCGCGGCGCGCCCGCGCACGGACACCGCAACAGTCAGCGACAGCAACAGAATCGGAGCAAGCCACGTGACAGAGCCGAGTCGTCTCGAAGTCCGGACCGCCGACCCGTACCCGGTGATCATCGGCCGCGGGTTGCTCGACGAACTCGTCGAGTCGGTCCGCGGAGCGACCACGGGCGTGCGGACCGTGGCGATCTTCCACCAGCCGCCGCTCACCGAAACCGCTGAGGCAGTGCGGAAGGCCTTGGCCGACAACGGTATGGACGCACATCGCATCGAAATCCCGGACGCCGAGGCGGGCAAGGACCTGCCCGTCGCCGGGTTCTGCTGGGAGGTGCTCGGGCGCATCGGCCTGATGCGCAACGACGTCGTGGTCAGCCTCGGCGGCGGCGCGGCGACCGACCTGGCCGGCTTCGTCGCCGCCACCTGGATGCGCGGGGTGCGGATCGTGCACGTCCCGACCACGTTGCTGGCCATGGTCGACGCGGCCGTCGGCGGCAAGACCGGCATCAACACCGAGGCGGGCAAGAACCTGGTCGGCTGCTTCCACGAGCCGGCGGCCGTGCTGGTCGACCTGGCCACGCTGGAAACAGTGCCGCGCAACGAGATCGTGGCGGGTATGGCCGAGATCATCAAGGCCGGATTCATCGCCGACCCGGTGATCCTCGACTTGGTGGAGCGCGACCCGGCGGCCGCGCTCGACCCGACCGGCGAGGTGCTTCCTGAGCTGATCCGCCGCGCGATCCAGGTGAAGGCCGATGTGGTCGCCGCCGATCTGAAGGAAGCCGCCCTCCGCGAGATCCTCAACTACGGCCATACCCTCGGCCATGCGATCGAGCGGCGGGAGCGCTACCGCTGGCGGCACGGCGCCGCGGTCTCCGTGGGGCTGGTGTTCGCCGCCGAGCTAGGCCGCCTCGCGGGCCGCCTCGACGACGCCACCGCCGACCGGCACCGCGCGATCCTCACTGCCGTGGGGCTGCCGACCAGCTATGACGCCGATGCCCTTCCCCAGCTGCTCGACGCCATGCAGACCGACAAGAAGACCCGGTCAGGCGTGCTGCGGTTCGTCGTGCTCGACGGCCTCGCCAAGCCCGGCCGCCTGGAGGGACCGGACCCGGCCCTGCTGGCCGCCGCGTACTCGGCGATCGCCCGCGAGGACAGCTCGAGCGGCGGCGCGGTTCTGCTCTAGCGCGCGGCCATGCCACCGCGACCGACGCGCTGCCCTCGACCCGAGGTGATCCCAACCATGCCGACCGCTGCACGCGCACGGCCCCCAGGCTCGCGCAGCCGACCGGTGCGTGGGGCCCGGATACGCGACGACGCGGTCTTGGACCGGGGGCGTGCCGTTTGTGGGTCAGAGCGCGATGGCGTGCGCGTGCGGCGGCGTGGGCCGCTTGGCGCCCCGCCGTTCGGCCAGGATCCGACCGATGCCGACACCGATCAGCGCGGGCACGAAGATCAGCAGGACGATGAAGGACGCGCCCGCGGTGAGTTCGAAGAGCAGGCCGTTGTCACCGAGATCGAACCGCGGCAGCCAGTCCAGGATCCAGGCGACCAACCCACTGCCGACGCCGCCGACGACGGCTGCTTTCAGCCAGAGGAGGGTCAGATCGGAGCCGCGATCCGGGGCCGGTCCGGCGGAACGGTCCGCGCGGCCATCCAACAGACCCCAGGACACGATGGCTGCGACCAGCACGATCAGGCATAGGATGCGCATCCACGCGCCGTGCGTGGGCCAATTCACCATCGCAAACCCGAGCACGGTACGCAGGATGACCACCAGCGCGCCGAGCACGGCGGCCCGCAACACCCAACCATTCATGCCGACCACCATAACCTCGAGCTGCCCGGATCGAAACTAGAACTCGTACTAGTTTCTCCGTCATTACGTATGGCCCGCCCGGCGCGCGGAAGCGGCGCCCGTAGACCTATGCGGCGCCCGCCAGCGCGGCGGCCATCTCCGCGCGCGGTGCCGGTTGCCCGGTGAACTGCGCGACCTGCCCATAGGCTTGGTTCAGCAGCATCTGCAGTCCGCTGACCACGGTGTGCCCCGCGCGCTCGACGGCCTCGGCCAGCGCGGTCGGCCACGGGTCGTAGATCGCGTCGAGCACCACGGGGGCCGATGCCACCTGGTCCGCGACGGCCGCAGCGGCGGTCGCGGGGATGGTGCTCACCACGGCGCCCGCGGACGCGCAGGCCGCACCGATGGCGGCGGCGTCGAAGCCGACCAGGGCGGCGGCCATCCCGAGCCGGTCCGCGAGCTCCAGTGCGCCGACGGCCCGCCCAGCGTCCCGCGCGATCACGGTGACCGCCTTCGCGCCCAGCTCAGCCATCGCCAGCAGCGCGGGCCGCGCGGTACCGCCCGCGCCGAGCACTACTCCTTCGGCCAGCTCGGTGACCCCTCCGCCGCGCAGCGCGCCGAATACCCCGTCCACGTCGGTGCAGTCCGCCCGCCAGCCGCTCTCGGTACGAACCAGCGTGTTGGCCGACCCGACCAGCACAGCCCGATCGGTGCGCTCACTCGCATAGGCCAGGGCGGCCTCCTTGCCCGGCATCGTCACCGAGAGCCCGACCCACTCCGGCCCCAGCCCGTCGACGACACTCGGCAGCTGCTCGGCCGAGCACTCGATGCGTTCATAGGTCCAGCTCAATCCGAGCGCGCGATAGGCGGCCAGATGCAGCTGCGGGGACCGGGAGTGCGCTATCGGCTTGCCGAGCACCGCCGCCTTGCGATTACCGGCCACTGTCCAGAATTCCGCTCTGCCTTGCCTTCTCGATGTTGCGCAGGTGCTCCTGGTAGCCGTCCGTGAACAGGGTGGTGCCCTGCTTGTCGACGGTGACAAAATACAGCCACGGCCCTGGCTCCGGATTCTCCATAGCGCGTAGCGCATTCAGCGACGGCGCCGAGATCGGCGTGGCGGGCAGGCCGGGCATCGCGTAGGTATTCCATGGGTTGTGCTGGGCCCGGTCGGTGTCGGTGGTCGCGACCTCGGTGCGGTCCAGGGTGTAGTTCACCGTCGAATCGAACTGCAGCGGCTGATCGACCCGCAACCGGTTCACGATCACGCGCGCCACCTTGGACATGTCCTGCGGCAACGCTTCCCGCTCGACCAGCGAGGCCCCGATCAGCGTCTGGTAGGGGTTCAGCTTGGTCTCGGCGCCCGACTGCAGCAGCCCGGTGCCCTCGTAACTGCGCGCACTGGCGGTCACCAGCTGCGCGAGGATTTGCTCGGGCGTGCCACTCGGATCGAAATCCCAGGTGCCCGCCGCGATCAGGCCCTCGAGCTGCCTGCCGCGATCGGGGACGTTGCGCACGACCTGCTCGGCCCAGCGCGGCACCCCGAGCGCAGCCAGGTTCACGCCCGCGCCCGCGGCGTCGAGCTGGTCATAAGTCACGCACTTCTGGGTTGGCCCCGTTCCGACGCAGCTGGCGTCCGCGATCTTGCGGTAGATGCCTTCCTTGCGGGATCCGGTATTCACGTCCTGCTGGTCGTGCAGCTGACGCCCCTCGGACACCACCAAATTGCCGACCCGAGAGGACTTGCTGATCAGGGCAGTCACCGCCTGCGCGGCGGGGCTGCGGCTGGGGATCGCGTAGTAACCGGGTTGCACGGCGCTCATGTTCGAGTTGCGCACCGCCGCCTGAAAGAATGCGCCCGTGCTGGCGACGACGCCGCGCTCGACCATGGTGGAGGCGATCTGCTGGGACGTGTCGCCCGGCTGCACCTGCACCACCACGAGCGGGCCCGCCGGACCCGCGAAATCCTCCGGGCCGGACATGCTGCCGATCAGTTTCATTCCCGCGAACACCGCGGCGCCGGTGAACAGCAGCACGAAGACACCGGCGATGATCCACAGGTTCCTGCGCCGCCGCTTGCGCTCAGCCGCCTTGCGCGAAGCGGCCCGAGAGCGCTTGCCGCGCTGCAAGCGTGTGGGGCGCTCCCGCTGCGCCCGCTTCGAGCGGCGCGCCTCTTGGCGGCCCACGCGCGGACGTTGGTTTCCGGTTCGCGGGCCGGGCGGTGGCGGCTCGTCGTCGTCATCGACGTAGCGGGGGATGACAGTGGTGTCATCGTCGTAATCGTCGTAGTCGGGCCCGACGACGTGATGGTGCGCGGGCGCGCCTCCGTCGTCGTATTCGTCGTATTCATCCCAGGCCCGGTCGTCTCTGCGGTAACGCCGATCAGCTTCACGCTGTCTGAACAGTTCCTCGGCCCGCGCCCACCGATCCGTCATGCATCGTCCCCGGACGACACAGGGCGTCCCGCTTCCACCGACCTCAACACCGCACTCCGTTCGTCCAACCATCCTTGCAGGATCGACACGGCCGCCGCCTGATCGATCACCTGCCGCTGGCCACGCGCGCGAACTCCACTGTCCCGCAATGCACGTGCAGCTGACACCGTAGTCAAACGTTCGTCGGAAAGCCGGACAGGCACCGGGGCGACAGCAGCCCGCAATCGCTCAGCGAATGCGATGGCCAGCGTAGCGGCAGTGCCCTTCTCCCCGCGCAATGTTCGCGGCAATCCTACGACGACCTCTACAGCCTCGTACTCCCGCACAATTTCGGCAATTCTGCCGATATCGGGAGCCGCCCTGGAAGTACGCTGATTCTGTTTCGCGCGCGAGACGGTCTCCACCGGCGTGGCGAGGATGCCGTCGGGATCGCAGGCGGCAACCCCGATGCGGACGGTGCCGACATCGACGCCGATCCGCCTGCCCCGCCCTGGATCGGTGTCAGGATGCGGCCGGTCGGAGCCGCGTGGCGCCGCTCGCTCCGGACTTTCGGCGTCGTCCATCACCCGGCCAGTTCAGCCACCCGAGCGCGGACCGCGGCCAGGCCCGCTGGAATGCCGGACGGATCCGAACCGGCGCCCTGCGCCATCTCCGGCTTGCCACCGCCGCGTCCCGCGATGCTGGGGCCGAAGCTGCCGACAAGATCACCGGACTTGACGCCGAGTTCCTGGGCGGGCTTGTTCACGGCCACCACGAACGGCACCTTGCCGTCGGCGTTGCCGAGCAGCACCACCACGGCGGGTTCGGTGCCGAACCGGCCACGGATATCGGTGGCCAGTGTCCGCAGATCGCCGGCCGGCACGCCCTCGGGCGCGGCGACGGCGACCAGCAGCAGGCGGCCGATCCGCTCGGCCTCCTGGACGAACTTGCCGGCCGCGGACAGCACGGCGGCCGTCCTGGCCCGCTCGAGCTCCTTCTCGGCCACCTTGAGCCGCTCCACCAGCTGCTCGACGCGGGCAGGCACCTCCTCCGAGGGCACCTTCAGCGACGACGCGACACCAGCCAGCAGCGCTCGCTCCTTAGCCAGGTACTTGTAGGAGTCCAGGCCGACAAACGCCTCGACGCGCCGCACACCGGAGCCGACCGACGACTCGCCGAGCACCGTGATCGGACCGATCTGCGAGGAATGCTGCACGTGCGTGCCACCGCAGAGCTCCATCGAGAACGGGCCGCCGATCTCGACGACGCGGACCTCGCTGCCGTAATTCTCGCCGAACAGCGCCAGGGCGCCCATCTGCTTGGCCTTCGGCAGGTCGGTGACGAAGGTGTTGACCGGAAAGTCCGAGCCGACCGCGTCGTTGGATACGGCCTCGATGTCGGCCTTCTGATGCTCGGACAGCTGGCCCTGCCAGTTGAAGTCGAAGCGCAGGTAGCCCGGCTTGTTCAGCGAGCCCGCCTGTACCGCGTTCGGGCCGAGCACCTGACGCAAGGCGGCGTGCACCATGTGCGTGCCGGAGTGCCCCTGGGTGGCGCCGCGCCGCCAGGCCGGGTCGGCCTGGGCGAGCACCACGTCGCCCTCGGTGATCTGGCCCTGCTCGACCGTGGTCTTGTGCACCCAAAGCTTCTTGGCGATCTTCTGCACGTCATTGACGCGCACCTTCAGGCCGGACGCGGTGATGCTGCCGCGGTCGGCGATCTGGCCGCCGGATTCGGCGTAGAGGGGGCTGCGTTCCAGGATCACCTCGACGTCCTGGCCCGCAGTCGCGGTCGGCACCCGCACGCCGTCGCAGATCAGGGCCAGCACCGTGGCCTCGGAGGTCAGCTCGTCGAATCCGGTGAACTCGGTAGCGCCGCGATCGACCAGTTCCTTGTAGACGGTCAGGTCGGCGTGGGCGTGCTTGCGGGACTGCGCGTCCTCCTTGGCGCGCTTGCGCTGCTCGGCCATGAGCGAGCGGAAGCCCTCCTCGTCGACCGAGAGACCGGCCTCGGCGGCCATCTCCAGGGTCAGATCGATCGGGAAGCCGTAGGTGTCGTGCAAAGTGAAGGCGTCCGACCCGGCGATCGTCGCACCGCCCCCGGCCTTCACCGCGGTCGCGGTGTTCTCGAACAGCGTAGAGCCGGTGTTCAGCGTCTTCAGGAACGCCGTCTCCTCGCCGACCGCGACGGTCTCGATACGGCGGAAGTCGGTGGACAGTTCCGGATAGGACGGGGTCATGAGATCGCTGACGACCTTCATGAACTCGCCCATCACCGGTTTCTCGGCGCCGAGCAGGCGGGCCGAACGCACGATGCGGCGAAGCAGGCGACGCAGCACGTAGCCGCGGCCGTCGTTGCCCGGGTTCACACCGTCGGCGATCAACATGGCGGCAGTGCGGGCGTGGTCGGCGATCACGCGGAAGCGCACGTCGTCCTCGTGCTGCACGCCGTAGGAGCGACCGGTCAGCTCCTCGGCCTTGTCGATGATCGGGCGCAGCAAATCTGTCTCGTAGACATTGTCCACGCCCTGCAGCAGCAATGCGATCCGCTCAACACCCATACCGGTGTCGATGTTCTTCTTCGGCAGTGTCCCGACCGGCGGATGGCCCAGCTTCGGACTCAGCTCGCCACGGATGTCCTGCATGAATACGAGATTCCAGATCTCGAGGTAGCGGTCCTCGTCGGCGACCGGCCCACCATCGCGGCCGTGCTCCGGACCGCGGTCGTAGTAGATCTCCGAGCACGGACCGCCTGGGCCAGGCACGCCCATGTCCCAGTAATTGTCTTTGCCGTCGCGGAACTGGATCCGCTCCGCGGGGATGCCCGCGACCCGGCGCCAGATTTCGGCCGCCTCCGGGTCGTCCTGGTACACGGTCACCCAGATCCGTTCGGGATCGAACCCGTAGCCGCCTTCATCCTGGGGCTTGCTGATCAGCTCCCAGGCGAGGGTGATCGCCCCCTCCTTGAAGTAGTCACCGAAGGAGAAGTTCCCAGCCATCTGGAAGAACGTGTTGTGCCGCGTGGTGACACCGACCTCCTCGATGTCGCCGGTGCGGACGCATTTCTGCACGCTCGTCGCCCGCGGGTAGGGCGGCGCCTCCTGACCCAGGAAGTACGGCTTGAACTGAACCATGCCCGCGTTGACGAACAGCAGGTTCGGGTCGGCCAGGATCAGCGAGGCGCTCGGCACCTCGGTGTGGCCGGCCCGAAGGAAATGGTCCAGAAAACGCCGGCGGATCTCGTGGGTCTGCACAGAAATCCAGCCTACCGGTGCTGCGCACGCGATTATTCATCGCCCGGGGTCTCGCGTTGCTGCGAGAGAGCAGCGAACCGGCCCTCAGGTCCCCCGAACGATATGGCGGAGTTTCTGTACGCGGGGTCCGACCTCGCGTTCGTGGCCGTGGTCAGTGGGGTGGTAGTAATCCACGCCGACCAAGTCGTCGGGCGGGTACTGCTGAGCGAGCACGCCATCCTTGTTGTCGTGCGGGTATCGATAACCCTGGGCGTTGCCGAGCGCGGCCGCGCCTGCGTAGTGTCCGTCGCGCAGATGCGGCGGGACCGCTCCGGCCTTGCCCGCTGCGACGTCGGCCATGGCCGCGCCGATCGCGGCCACCACCGCGCCGGACTTCGGCGCGGTGGCCAGATGGATCGTGGCCTGTGCCAGTGCGAGCCGCGCCTCGGGCAGCCCGACCAGCTGCACCACCTGTGCGGCGGCCGTCGCTGTCTGCAGCGCCATCGGATCGGCCATGCCGATGTCCTCGCTGGCGTGGATCATCAATCTGCGGGCGATGAAGCGCGGGTCCTCCCCCGCACTCAACATGCGGGCCAGGTAATGCAGCGCGGCGTCGGCATCCGAGCCTCGGATGGACTTGATGAACGCGCTGATCACGTCGTAATGCTGGTCGCCTGCCCGGTCGTAGCGTACGGCCGCCTTGTCGACGCTGGCCTCGACAAGGTCGACATCGACTGCGCCGTCCAGCGAGGATTCGGCCGAGGCTTCCAGTGCGGTGAGCGCGCGGCGGGCGTCGCCGCCGGCGATCCGGATGATGTGGTCGAGCGCCGCGTCGGTGACGGTGTACGCGCCGTCGAGGCCACGCGAGTCGGCGATCGCGCGGGTGAGCAGCTGCCGGACGTCGGCGTCGGTGAGCGATTGCAGCTGCAACACCAGTGAGCGCGACAGCAACGGCGACACCACTGAGAACGACGGATTCTCCGTTGTCGCGCCGACCAGCAGGACGATGCGGTTCTCCACAGCGGCGAGCAGGGCGTCCTGCTGCGTTTTGGAGAATCGATGCACCTCGTCGATGAACAGCACGGTCTGCGCACCGGCCGACAGCCTGCGCCGCGCCACATCGATGACAGCGCGTACCTCCTTCACCCCGGCCGACAGCGCCGAGAGCGCCTCGAAGCGACGGCCGGTCGCGCGCGAGATGAGCGCCGCGAGGGTCGTCTTACCCGTGCCGGGCGGGCCGTACAGCAGCACCGACGCCGCCCCTGAGCCCTCGATCAGCCTGCGCAGCGGGGAGCCGGGGCCGAGAAGATGCTGCTGCCCGACCACTTCGTTCAGCGAGGTGGGCCGCATCCGCACCGCCAACGGCGCACCCGCGTCCCTGCGCACCACGTTGTCGATTGTGTGCTCCACGGGAACCGCGTCACCGGGTACATCGAACAAGCCATCGCTCACGGAAAGAACGTTACCGAGCCGCACCGACAGCGCGGCGCGCTGTTCCTCCGCCACCACACCCGGTCTTGTCCCACCGTAACCGGCGGCATACGCGATATCCGGGCCTGCCGCAGGCTGATTGTCGGTGAACAGCGACCGGTGGGATGGCTACACCGCCGACCGCGATCGCCTGTTCGGGCTATCAGTTGGGCTTCAGGTCCGCCCGGAGCCGGACGGAGCCGCAGGGCCCGGTGATCTGACCCGTCATTCGGAGCCGCCCCCGCACCCCCCACCGCCACCGCCGCCGCCGGTGTAACCGGTCTTGTCGTAGGGCCGGTTCCACCATTGGCTGGCGCGGACCTGTTTGGTCAGCCGAACCCCAGCCGCGCGGGCACGCGTGGACGGGTCGTCGGCACAGCGGCGAGCCCTGGTCCGGCGGGCAGCCGCGAGCCCGAGCACGCCGACGATGATGATCACGATCGGAAGGAAGACGAGCAATAGGTCGCCCATCCGACACCCCCTTTCTTCCGCTGCACTCGCGACCTCCCTGTGGCCGGGCCGGTACAGCGACTCTTATGTGCACGGCTTGTCGCCGGAAATACCAGTCGGCGCTGTTGCTCACCGAGAACAACGTCAAAGCTCACATCCGGTAGCCCGCCTCACCGGATGACTTGCATGTGGCTCAAACCTATTCGGACCAGCGCTCTTCCAGCATCGCCGACACATCCTCGGCGAAATCGCCGACGATGTCGTCACCCGTACACCGCGCGTCTTCGGCAAGCGCGGCCCAGCGGTTGATCAGCGCTGCCGAGCGCGGCACCGAAAGTCCATGCTCGCGTGCGGACGCGATGCGCGCATGGTCTGCGGGCAGGAACCAGAAGGTGGACAGCCACACCCAGATCAGGCGAGCTTCGAGGATCCGCTCGGCGAGCAGGTCGTCGTCGGCCAGCGCGGGCCACACGCCCACCACCTCGGAACGCCACGCCTCCACCATCTGCTGGGCGCGCTCCCGCGAGAGCTCGACATCGCACAGGCAGCCGGGGAACGACACCAGCGCATAGGCGATGTCCAGGGTGGCGTCGCGGAACCCACCCCACTCGTAGTCGAGGAAGCGCGCGCCCTCCTCGTTCAAGATCACATTGTCCGGGCACAGGTCCGACGGACTGAACCCGCGGAATCGCCCCGCGGAGAACAGCCGGTTGCCCCGCACGATGCGCTCGGCGATCTCGCCGGGCACCTCGATGCCCAGCTCGCGCTGCAGCAGTCCAGGCACCTCCGAGATCGCCGACTCGGCCTGCTGCGCGATGCCGTCGACCCGGTGCACCACATCGACCCGGCGCAGCAGCGCGACGAAGTCGGCTTCGCGCCCGACGGTGGCGGCATGCATCCGGCCGAGCGCCTGCGCGAACGCCATCAGCGCATTGCGGGTGGCGGGCTCGGATCCGGACCGCAGCACGGCGGTGATCAGGGAGTTCTCGCCGAGATCGCTGAGGATCAGCAACCGTTCCGGCAGGCTGTGCGCGATCAGATACGCGCCCGGCCGGTGCTCCCGGCTCAGGGCGGTGGTGAATTGATAGGAGACGGCCTCGCGGAGGAACGCGGAATCGATGCTGGCGACGCCGGGAGCCAGACCGCCGGTCCGACGATCCCGCGCGGCCCCGCGCACCTGCTTGACGATCAAGGTTCGCGGCAACGAGAAAGCGTTCTCGGCTACACGCACACGTAGGACGGTCGTCCTACCACTACCGCTGAGTTCGATCGGATCGCTCAGCTTTACCGGAGCACCCATTCGCTTTGTGAGCAACTGTTGCGCTGCGGACACGACTTCGGTGGCGCGTTCGGCCAATAGTGCGGTCATCGCCTCTCAAGCTACTCGCATCAGGTCACTTCTAGCGAGCGGTTGCACAACCTTTCCGCGTCGTCCGGCGTGTCCGTGCCGAGGTCGCGGAGCGGCCGCTCATTGCTTGACACGATTGGACCCGTCCGGTTTTGTCATCGTCAACTGCTCTGCGCCACACCGCAAACCAGTTGAGTCGAAAGGTCTACGCATGGCCGAAACATCGCCTCCCGCGTCGAAGGAATCAGCTGGCGGCGCCCCCGACCCGAACGACGAGCGCTTCGTGGCGCGGCCGGGACAGCACGCCGGCACGAACCCGAACTCGCCGGGTCCCGCAACCGGCCACGCCCGCCACGAGATGGCGGGCTCGGCCGGATATCCGCAGTTCGAGGGCCCGGACGCGGCGCACTACGGCAGCGAACCGCTGGAGCCGGCCCCGCCTGTGGCATCCCAGCCGTACCCCACTTATGGCACGCAAGGCACCGGTCCTGGCTATGCGCAGCCTGGCATTATGCCACCGCCCGGCGCCGTGCCACCGCAGCAACCGGTCTACGGCTACCAGCAGGTCACCGCGGCCCCCGGTACGCTCGATGTGGGCCGGGCTCTCAGCTACGGCTTGGCGAAGTTCCGTGCCAACCCGGGGCCGTGGATCGGCGTGACCGCCGTGGGCCTCGTCATCTATCTGGCGTTCGTGCTCGTCGTGCAACTCACCGATCCGACGACGCTACTGCCGCTGCTACTCATCTTCCTCGCGGTGCTGGCTGGTGTGTGGCTGCTGCAAGCCGCGATGGTCCGCGGTGCGCTGTACGAGACCGACGGAACGCCACCGTCTTTCGGCTCATACTTCCGCTTCGTGAACGCGGGCAATGTCCTGCTCACCGCGCTGCTGGCATTCCTGCTGACCTTCGTCGGCTCCGCGATCTGCTTCGTCCCCGGACTTGTCGCCGGCTTACTGTGCATGTTCTCGCTGCACTACGTCGTCGACCAGGACCAGGGACCGTTCGAGGCGCTGAAGTCCAGCTTCACGCTGGTAGTCGCCAACATCTGGCCGGTGCTCCTGCTCGCGCTCGCGGTGCTCGTGGTGACCTTCCTCGGGCTGCTGCTGTGCGGTCTCGGGCTGCTGGTCGCAGGCCCGGTCGCCGCCCTCGCGGTAACCTACGCCTACCGCACGCTCACCGGAGGCACGGTTTCCGCGCGGTGAACCGACGATCACTTCATTGATCAGTGACCGCATCCCGATCCAGCGCTCGCGCCCGCTCGACCGGCCCGGCCTCGCTGCCCGGCGAGGCCGGAACTCGAGCACGATGATCCCGGCAACCACGAATCCCCTTGCGGTCGGCTACGCCGGGCCGGTAGCGATGCTGTCCAGACCATACTGTCGCGCGGGCGCGACCGCTATCGCGCGGGCTTCGCGGCTTTCGCGTCCTCGCCCTTCTTCGGCTCCGGCTCGGCGTCCAGGCCCGCCTCCTTGCGCTGCTGCGCGGTGATCGGCGCGGGCGCGTCGGTCAGCGGATCGACGCCGCCGCCGGTCTTCGGGAATGCGATGACCTCGCGGATCGAATCCTGTCCGGCAAGCAGCGCGGTGACCCGGTCCCAGCCGAAGGCGATGCCGCCGTGCGGCGGGGCGCCGAAAGCGAAGGCGTCCAACAGGAACCCGAACTTCTCCTGCGCCTCTTCGTGGCTGATGCCCATTACCTTGAAGACGCGTTCCTGCACATCGCGGCGGTGAATACGGATCGAGCCGCCGCCGATCTCGTTGCCGTTGCAGACGATGTCGTAGGCGTAGGCCAGCGCCGAATCCGGGTCGGTGTCGAAGGTGTCCAGCGACTCCGGCTTCGGTGAGGTGAACGCGTGGTGTACCGCGGTCCACGCGGAATGGCCCACCGCCACATCGCCGCTCGCGGTCGCCTCGGCGGTCGGCTCGAACAGCGGGGCGTCCACGATCCACACGAACGACCAGGCGTCCTCGTCGACCAGGCCGACCTTGCGGGCGATCTCGCCGCGCGCCGCACCGAGCAGACCGCGTTGTGCCTTCGCCGCACCGGCCGCGAAGAACACGCAGTCACCCGGCACCGCGCCGACATGCTTGGCAAGGCCCTCGCGCTCGGCGTCGCTGAGGTTCTTGGCCACCGGTCCTCCGAGCGTGCCGTCCTCGTTCACCAGGACATACGCCAGCCCCTTCGCGCCACGCTGCTTGGCCCACTCCTGCCAGGCGTCGAGCTGGCGCCGCGGCTGGCTCGCGCCGCCAGGCATGACCACCGCGCCGACATAGGGCGCCTGGAACACCCGGAACGGGGTGTCCTTGAAATACTCGGTGCACTCGGTGATCTCGACACCGAAGCGAAGATCCGGCTTGTCGGAACCGAAGCGGCGCATGGCCTCCGCGTAGGTCATGTGCGGGATCGGCGTCGGGATCTCGTAGCCGACCAGCTTCCACAGCGCGACGAGGATCTCCTCGGCCAGCAGAATCACGTCGTCCTGGCGCACGAAGCTCATCTCGATGTCGAGCTGGGTGAACTCGGGCTGACGGTCGGCGCGGAAGTCCTCGTCGCGGTAGCAGCGCGCGATCTGGTAATACCGCTCGATGCCACCGACCATGAGCAGCTGCTTGAACAACTGCGGGCTCTGCGGCAGCGCGTAGAAGCTGCCCGGCTGCAAGCGGGCGGGTACCAGGAAGTCGCGTGCGCCCTCCGGGGTGGATCGGGTCATCGTCGGCGTCTCCACCTCGACGAACTCGTGGCGGGCCAGCACCTCGCGGGCAGCCGCGTTGACCTTCGACCGCAGCCGGATGGCATGCGCCGGACCCTCGCGGCGCAGATCCAGGTAGCGGTGCTTGAGGCGCGCCTCCTCACCGGGCTGCTCGTCCAGTTGGAACGGCAGTGGGGCACTCTCGTTCAGCACCTCGAGTTCGGTGACGTTCACCTCGATGGTGCCGGTGGGCAGCTCCGCGTTCTCGTTGCCATCCGGGCGCGGTTCCACGGTGCCGGTGACACGCACGCAGTACTCGGCGCGCAGCCGGTGTGCCTGCGCGGCGGGTTCACCCTCACGGAACACCGCCTGGGCGACCCCGGACGCATCGCGCAGATCGATGAAGATCACCCCGCCGTGGTCACGCCGCCGGGCCACCCAGCCGGTGAGGGTGACGGTCTGACCGGCATGCTCGCTTCGCAGCGAACCAGCCAAGTGGGTGCGCAGCACAGGGTTCCTTTCGACGAATCCGGCACCGGCGCGATGTGACCAGGTGCGGGTCCATCGTAGTGAGACACATTCCCCGAGTGGAAACCGATATCACCACCCCCGTGCCAAGCTGTATCGGGCGAGTGTGTGACCGAGGGCTACGGACGACGAGAAAGCGACAACGATGACCTTCAACGAGGGCATGCAGATCGACCCTGATCGAGTTTCGTCCGGCGGAGGCCCCGGAATGGGCGGCAAGATCGCGTTGGGCGGCGGCGCGGGCGGACTGATCGTGCTGGTGTTGACCCTTCTGATGGGCGGTGACCCGGGCTCGATCCTCGGCAACTTCACCGGAGCACAGGACCAAATCCAGACGCAACCTGGCACGGCGGGCACACCGAGCCACTGCAAGACCGGCGCGGACGCCAATAAGTACGTCGACTGCAGAGTGGCACTCACAGCGCAGAGCCTGGACGCCGTGTGGTCCACCGAGCTCCCCAAGCAGACCGGCAAGCGGTACGTGCGGCCGAAGGTCGTGCTGTTCTCCGGCGCCACCTCGACCGGCTGCGGCAACGCCACCAGCGCGGTCGGCCCGTTCTACTGCCCGGCCGACCAGACCGCCTACTTCGACACGAGCTTCTTCCAAGAGTTGGTGGACCGTTTCGGTTCCAGCGGCGGTCCGCTCGCGCAGGAATATGTGGTGGCGCACGAGATCGGCCATCACATCCAGAACCAGCTCGGCGATATCGGCCGCGCACAGCTGGATCCGCGCGGCCCGGAGTCCGGCGCGGTGCGCACCGAATTGCAGGCCGACTGCTACGCGGGCATCTGGGCGCACTTCGCGGATGAGCTCCCCGCACCCGGTGGCGGCCAACCGTTCCTGAAACCGCTGTCGGACAACGATGTCCGTGATGCGCTCTCGGCAGCGTCGGCGGTCGGCGACGACCGCATCCAGCGCGCGGCGCAGGGCAGGGTGAATCCCGAAGCGTGGACTCACGGTTCGTCCGAGCAGCGGCAGAAGTGGTTCCTCGCCGGCTACAGGACCGGCGAGGTGCGCGCCTGTGACACCTATTCGGCCCAGGACCTGAACAATCCGTCCGCCTTGCGGTGACACGGATTCGATCGGCACCACAGCTTTGCTGTCATGATCGACGGGTAGTTCGCCTGTGCCACAGGTGAAAACGGCAACTGGGAGATGGGATTGATGCGACGTACGACAGTGGCCCTGCTGGTTGCGATGCTGGCGCTCGAGGTGGGCTCAGGCACCGCCGCGTCCGCCCCGCCGCAGCAGCCCAGCGCGCTGCCTCCGGCCGCCGAGCCGCTGGTGCTGTTCACCCTGACCACCATTCCGGACGGCTGGCAGAGCCGGGTGGATCTGCGCCCGCAACTGGAAATCTTCTCCGACGGCAAGGCTGTCAAGATCCCCGACGCCGTCGCCGCCGATCGCACACCGGATGTCTCGCCGAAGCGGATCAACGGGCACGTTCCGCCCGAGGTGCTGACTGCGGCGCTGGCCGAGACCAGGTCGCTCACCGCCGTGGATCTCGGTGTGCCGAGGGCCACCGACCAAGGCAGCCAGATCATCGACTACATGTCGCAGCCGCCGAATGCGGACGTGCATCTGATCGTCTACGCGCCCCAGGCCACCGACGGCCTCGGCGCCGAGCAGCAGGCCAATCGAAAACGCTTTGCCGACCTCTACAAGAAGCTGCTCGATGCATTCGTCCAGGACAACTGATACCCGCGGTGCGGCCCAAGCGGTTACTGCCAGTTCGGGCCGGGTTGCCCGGTAAGCCCGTGCGGGGCTAGAACTGGTCTTGCTCGTAGTTGGAGCTGATGATCTCGTCGGAGTGCGTCGCGCCGATAACGTCCGGCGTGGACTCTCCCAGCGAACCGGTGAGGTCGTCATTGCCGGTCGGACTCAGATAGGGCTGTACGGTGCGCGAATGCTCCTCGTCGTTGCCCCGCTGCCCCGCCCCGGCGGCAGGGCTGCCCATGAAGCTGTTGGCACCGGAGGGGGTCGTGCCGGGTCCGCCCGGACCGAAGGGCGCACCCGCGATCGGGCGGATCGGCGGGGCCGCGCTGCCGGGCAGGCCGGTGGGCTTGGGCACCGAGGGCGTTCCCGGCCGACCGGGGTTGCCGGGGAAACCGCTCGGCACGCCGTGGTTGACGCTCGGACTGTGCGGCGTATGCACCGATGACGGTGTGGTCGACGGTGTACCCGGTGCGTACGAGTCCAGGCCCGCGGCCTTCGTGGCCGTGTCCGTCGCGGTCGACTGCGCCTGCTCCAGGATCGGCTGGCCGACGGTCTGCGCCACCGCCTGCGCCAGCTCCTGCGGCGCAGGCCCGCCACCCGGCGCCACCAGCTGCTGCACCATGCCGCTGAGTTCGGCGGTCTTCCCCGCCAGGTCACCGCGGGTGGCATTGACGACGCCCATGGCGTGACCGAGGTGCTCGGTGGCCGAGGCGATCAGCGTCGCCTGCGCGGGCGGGGTCAGGATCACCGGCGCCAGCGCGGTCGCCTGGGTGGCGAACGACGACGCGATGCCGAGCAGCTGCGCGTTGCCCTGCTGCACTACCGCGGCGGCGCGTTGGGTGAGCTCGGAGATGTCGATGCCGCGCTGACTGGTCTCGTGGCCCTCGACGTTCGCCTGCTGGCTCGTGACCTGCGCGTTGCGGGCGGCCTGGCTCTGCCACAGCTGGTCGACGGTGGCCATGCTGCCCTTGCCCACCTGCATGGCCATCTCGATCACCTTGGAGGACTGGCTGAGGATCGCGGTCGGGTCGAGCGCGCCGATCACGCCGGTGCCGAAGCTACCGAGCAGATCGAGGATCGGCTTCATGAGCATGTCCACACCCGGCAGCGCGGGCAGCGCGACGCCCTGCATCAGCGCGGCCACCGGGTCGGCGGGCAGCGGCGGCAGCGCTGCCTCGGCCCGATTCACCGCGGCCGAGACGGCGGCCGGCGCGTCGGCGAGCCCGCCACTGAGCACGCCCTCGACCACCGGGGCCGCGGCGTGGTTGATCGCGGTGCCCGTTTCTCCCAGCAGAGCGGAGACCTCATGCGGAACGCCAGGAATATCCTGAGTGCCCGGCCCTGCCGCGCCGTTCGAGCCGGGCAGTCCCGCCGGAACGGCGCCGAGCGTGTGCTGGTCCTCGGAAATCTTGCGCGACAATACGAACGCGGGCGGTTCGATGGGCGGCATGTCGTCGGGCAGCTGGGGCAGCGGCAGGTCGAGCACCGCCCGCGCGGGCGAGTTCTGCAACGCGTCCAGCACGGTCTGCTGGCCGATGGCGACGTTTTGCTCGGCCGCATGCTCGACGACCGACCCCTCGGGCGCGATGACGCCGCTGTCCAGTGGTCTCATACCGCGCCCCCGATCTGGTTGGCGATGGAGCCGAGCGCGCCCGCGTTGAACGAGTCGGTGGCGTCGTAGGCAGCGGCGGCACTGAACGCCGACTCCGAAAGCTTGGCGTACTTGGCCGACAGATCATTGATGTCCTTGGCCTGCAGCACCTGGGCCGCGGCGAACATCGCCAGATAGTCGACGCCGATCAGTCCGAACACCGGAGCCAACGCGGCAACGTTACGCACCGCGTCGAAAGCGCCCGCCCCCGCGAGATCGTCGGCGATGCCCGCGTTCGTGGCGGCGAACGCCCGGACCGCTTCGGTCTCTACCGAGAGATCACTCATCGAGTTGCCCCCCCAAAAAATCGTCGTGAACAGCTGTGTCATGAACTTCGTCGTGACCCGTTCGCTCCCCTGCCGAATCGGCTGGGCCGCTACGGTGTGGGCTCAATATAGCGGACGAGACCGCCGAGGTTCGAGGCCGAGCGCGGCGTCACGAGCCGAATCGCACCGAACTGGAACGTGTTGCAAATTAGAACAAGTTCTATATTCTCGGAGCCATGAAGGTCGCAGTGACCGGCGCAGCCGGCTACCTTGGCACGAATCTGCTTTCCCTGCTCGCCGAACAGGGCCATGAGGTCACCGCCATCGATCGGACGGTCCCCGACACGGTCGCCGCGCCGGATGCGACCTGGGTGCGCGGCGACGTACTCGATCCGGAGTCGATGCGCGCCGCACTGGCCGGCGCCGAGGTCGTCTACCACCTTGTCGCAGTGATCACCCTCGCCGAGAAGAACGAGCTGGCCTGGCAGGTGAACACCGAGGGCGTGCGCGTGGTTGCCGAGGCGGCGCTTGCCGTCGGCGCGCGCCGGATGGTGCACGCCAGCTCCATCCACGCATTCAACCAGTACAGCTGCGGCGGCCGGATCGACGAGAGCGCGCCGCGGTCGAACGAGGCGGCACTTCCGGTCTACGACCGCTCGAAGTGGGCGGGCGAAGTGGAACTGCGCAAGGTGATCGACCAGGGCTTGGACGCGGTGCTGTGCAACCCCACCGGCGTCTTCGGCCCGCTCGACTACAGCAGGCCGCTGTCCCGGATCAACCGCACGCTCGCGGACGCGGCGCGGGGCCGAGTGCCGGCCATGATCGGCGGCGGCTTCGATCTGGTCGACGTGCGCGACGTGGCCAAAGGCCTACTACTGGCCGGCGAACACGGCCGCACCGGTGAGAACTACCTGCTCGGTGGATCGATGATCTCGATGCTCGACCTGTGCCGCCTGGCCGCGGGCCACGGCGGCAAGAAGGGCCCGAAGTTCGCCATCCCGCCCAAGCTCGTGTCCGGCATCATCCCGGCGCTCGCGCCGATCGGCAAGCTGTTCAACTCCGACATCGTCTCCAAGGCCGCGCTCGGCGCACTGATTTCCGCGCCGAGCGTGGACCACGGCAAGGCCGAACGCGAACTCGGCTACCAGCCACGCCCTATCGACGTAACCGTCCGCGATCTGGTCGCCTTCTTCGCCGACCCGGCCCGGCTGACGCCGCCCGGCGCCCGGCAGATTGCTTGACAGCATCTAGAACACATGTTCGACTGAAAGGGTGCGGTGGCAAAGCCAAACTCTGGACGCCGATGATGGCGCCCTGCCCGGGCTGTCCCGGGCAGGTTTCGTGCGCACCGTCCAGACGCCTGAGTTCGACGGCGTCACATTCCACGAGGTGCTGTGCAAAAGCGCGCTGAACAAGGTGCCCGAGGGCGCGAATCTACCGTTCCATTGGACCGTCAATCCGATGCGCGGCTGTTCCCACGCGTGCCGATACTGTTTCGCGCGCGGCACACACGAGTATCTGGACCTGGACGCGGGCCGGGACTTCGATTCGCAGATCGTGGTGAAGACGAATATCGCCGCGGTGCTGCGCAAGGAACTCGGCAAGCGGTCCTGGCGCCGCGCGCCGGTGGCGCTCGGCACCAACACCGACCCGTATCAGCGCGCGGAGGGCCGGTATCGATTGATGCCGGGCATCATTCGCGCGCTGACCGATTCCGGCACCCCGTTCTCCATCCTCACCAAGGGCACACTGCTACGCCGGGATCTGCCTTTGCTCACACCCGCCGCCCGCGAGGTGCGGGTCGGCCTCGCGGTATCCATCGCGATCCTCGACCAGGACCTGCACCACAGCCTGGAACCCGGGACGCCGTCGCCCCGGGCACGGCTGGATCTCGTGCGCGCACTCACCGACGCGGGGTTCACGGTAAACGTCATGGTCGCACCGGTGATCCCCTGTCTCACCGACAGCCGGGCGCACCTGGACGCGATCTTCGGCGCCATCGCCGAGGCCGGGGCCGACTCGGCCGTCGCGTTTCCGATGCACCTGCGCGGTAGCACCAGGGGCTGGTTCCTGACCTGGCTGGCCGAACACCATCCCGCCCTGCTGGGCCGCTACCGCCGACTCTACGGCCGGGGCGCATACGTGACGCCGGAATACGCGGCATGGCTGCGCGGGCGCGTCGATCCGCTGCTGGCCGAGCACGGTCTGACGCCGCGGAGCACAACCGAACCAGAGACACCCTCCGAAATTCCACACACCGCAGACCCGCAGCTGGCATTGTTCGCCTGAAGCCTCCACCGCCGATTCCGGACGGACCGCGCGCTGCGGGGGCGCGTACCGCGCTCGACGGAGTAGTTTGGCGATGGCACCTCTCATCGACGAGGAAGTGAAGCAAGCACATGGTTTCGCACCAAAGTGAGGTCGGCACAGCGAAATTGGAAAAGGTCGTGATTCGGTTCGCCGGGGACTCCGGCGACGGGATGCAGCTGACCGGCGATCGCTTCACCCACGAGGCCGCCGCTTTCGGCAACGACCTGGCCACCCAGCCGAACTTTCCCGCCGAGATCAGAGCGCCGCAGGGCACGTTGCCCGGTGTCTCGTCGTTCCAGATCCAGATCGCCGATTACGACATCCTGACCGCCGGTGATCAACCCGACGTGCTGGTCGCGATGAACCCCGCCGCGCTCAAGGCCAATCTGGAGGATCTCCCGCGCGGCGCCACCGTCATCGTCAACACCGACGAGTTCACCAAGCGCACCCTCGCGAAGGTCGGCTACGGCGCCGATCCGCTGACGGACGAGACACTGTCGGATTTCGTGGTGCATCACGTCCCGATGACCTCGCTGACCCTGGGCGCCACCGAATCGACCGGCGTCGGGAAGAAGGACGCCCAGCGCGCGAAGAACATGTTTGCGCTCGGCCTGCTGTCCTGGATGTATGGGCGCCCGATCGGCGGCACCGAACGGTTCATGCGAGAGAAGTTCGCAGCGAAGCCGGAGATCGCCGAGGCAAACGTGCTGGCGTTCCGCGCGGGGTGGAATTACGGCGAGACCACCGAGAGTTTCGCCACCACCTACGAGATCGCGCCCGCCAAGCTGCCGCCGGGCACCTATCGCCAGATCACCGGCAACACCGCCCTCGCTTACGGCCTGATCGCCGCAGGGCAGCTTGCGGGGCTGCCGGTCTTTCTCGGCACGTACCCGATCACGCCTGCCTCGGACATCCTGCACGAGCTGAGCAAGCACAAGAACTTCGGCGTCACGACATTCCAGGCCGAGGACGAGATCGCCGGAATCGGCGCCGCGCTGGGTGCGGCGCTCGGCGGTGCGCTCGGCGTCACCAGCACCTCAGGGCCCGGTCTCGCGCTCAAGAGCGAAACCATCGGTCTCGCGGTGATGACCGAGCTACCGCTGGTAGTGATCGACGTGCAGCGCGGCGGGCCGTCCACCGGCCTGCCGACCAAGACCGAGCAGGCCGACCTGTTGCAGGCGCTCTACGGCCGCAACGGCGAGTCGCCGGTGGCGGTACTCGCGCCGCGCTCACCCGCCGACTGTTTCGCCACTGCGGTGGAGGCGGCACGGATCGCGCTCACCTCTCGTACTCCGGTGCTGCTGTTGTCCGACGGCGCCATCGCGAACGGTTCGGAACCGTGGTCGATTCCGCGCGTCGACGAGCTGGCCCCGATCGATCCCGCATTCGAGCCGGAGGGCGATGACGCCGACCCGTTCCAGCCGTACGCCCGTGACCCCGACACACTGGCGCGCCCACTCGCCGTACCGGGCACCAAGGGGCGCGCGCACCGCATCGGTGGACTGGAGAAGGCGGACGGCAGCGGCAACATCTCCTATGACCCCACCAACCACGAGCTCATGGTCCGGTTGCGGCAGGCCAAAATCGACGCGATCGCCGTCCCCGATCTCGAGGTGGACGACCCGGAGGGCACGGCCGAGCTGCTGCTGATCGGCTGGGGTAGCTCTTACGGCCCGATCGGCGAGGCGTGCCGTCGAGCCCGTCGCCGTGGCGCGCCGGTCGCCCAGGCGCACCTGCGTAATTTGAATCCGTTGCCCGCGAACCTCGGTGACGTGCTGCGCCGATACCGCACCGTGGTCGCGCCGGAGATGAACGGCGGCCAGCTCGCCATGCTGCTGCGCGCGAGGTACCTGGTCGACGTGCATCCGTGGACGAAGATCGCCGGCACAGCGTTCTCCGCACAGGAACTGGTCGGGGTCATCGACGCAGCGCTGGACGGATCGATCGCCGATATGGAACGGGACAAGGCCTTCGCCGCGCGAGCGAAGGCCACCTATCGAGCACTGCCGGACGAAGTCCGTCCACAGCCCTGCGCCGGACCGAGCGCAGCCGAGGCAGTCGCCTACCGCACGGTTGGGGGTAACGAATGACGATCGTGGAAACCTCGCTCATAGGCGCCGATCTGGGGCTGACCGGGGTGTCCGGCGTGCCGTCGGCGGACGGACCGCAGAAGGCGAAGGACTTCACCTCCGATCAGGAGGTCCGATGGTGCCCTGGCTGCGGCGACTATGTGATCCTGGCGACCGTGCGGGGTTTTCTCGCCGAACTCGGATTGCGCAGAGAGAACCTGATGTTCGTCTCCGGCATCGGCTGCTCCAGCCGCTTCCCGTACTACCTGGAGGCCTATGGCATCCACTCCATCCACGGTCGCGCACCCGCGATCGCCACCGGCCTCGCGGTCAGCCGCCCCGACCTGTCGGTCTGGGTGGTGACCGGCGACGGTGACGCGCTGTCCATCGGGGGCAACCATCTCATCCACGCGTTGCGACGTAACGTGAACATGACGATCCTGCTGTTCAACAACCGGATCTACGGTCTCACCAAGGGCCAGTACTCACCGACCTCGGAGCAGGGCAAGATCACCAAGTCCACCCCGATGGGCTCGGTGGACCACCCGTTCAACACGTTGTCGATCGCACTCGGCGCCGAGGCAACCTTCGCTGCCCGCGCCCTGGATTCCGACCGCGCGGGACTCACCGAGGTGCTGCGCGCGGCTGCCGAGCACCGCGGCACGTCGTTCGTGGAAATCCTGCAGGACTGCCCGATCTTCAACGACGGCTCGTTCGACGTGCTTCGACGAGAGAACGCCGCTGACCATCTCGTCCCGCTGCGGCACGGCGAACCGATCCGCTTCGGCGCCGAGGGCGAATTCGCCGTCGTGCGCAACGGCTTCCGCCTCGAGGTGGCCCGCACCGACGGCATCGTGGAGTCCGACATCGTGGTGCACGACGCCTACGCCGACAGCCCCGAGTACGCCTACGCGCTGTCACGGCTGTCGGACCAGGATCTCGGCCATGTGGTCACCGGCATCTTCCGCAGCGTCTCGCGGCCGACTTACGACGACGCGGTACGCGCCCAGACAGAGGTGGCCCGCGAACGCAAGCCGGTCGGTCCGGACTCACTCCAGTCCCTGCTCAGCGGATCCGAAACCTGGACGGTCGCGTAGGCCCGTGGGGCGACTCGCAGGATTCGCGCGGTGTGCCGAACGCCGCGCGAATTCGTGGAAACGGCAAGCGTCAGACGCGCTTGGCAAACCCTAAGTCGATAACGGCGTCGCGTTCCTGCTCGAGTTCGGCGACCGAGGCGCCGATGCGGGGCCCGGCGAAATCGTCGATGGGCAGACCGGGAACGATCGTGTAATCGCCGTTCTCACACGTCACCGGGAACGAGCTGATCAGACCCTCCGGCACCCTGTAAGAGCCGTCCGAGGGCACAGCCATGGACACCCAGTCACCGTCCCGGGTACCACGCACCCAGTCGTGGATGTGGTCGATCGCCGCGCTCGCCGCGCTGGCCGCCGAGGACGCGCCGCGAGCCTGGATGATCGCAGTGCCGCGTTGCTGCACAGTGGGGATGAAGTCGTCGGTCAGCCACGCGCGATCGCCGACGAGATCGAGGGCCCGACGACCCGCGATGGTGGCGTGCGCGATGTCCGGGTACTGCGTCGCGGAGTGGTTGCCCCAGATCGCCACGCGGGCGATGCCGGCGGCAGGTGCACCGGTCTTTCCCGCCAGCTGGGCGATGGCCCGGTTGTGGTCGAGACGAGTCATCGCGGTGAAACGCTCGGCGGGCACATCGGGGGCGTTGCTCATGGCGATGAACGCGTTGGTGTTGGCCGGGTTTCCCACCACGAGCACCTTGACGTCGTCTGCCGCGCTGGCGTTGATCGCCGCGCCCTGCTCGGTGAAGATCGTGCCATTGGCGGCGAGCAGATCCGAGCGCTCCATCCCCGCCGTACGCGGGCGGGCGCCGACCAGCAGCGCGATGTCGGCGCCCGCGAAGCCGATCCACGGATCGTCGCTGATGTCGATGGACTCCAGCAGCGGGAACGCACCGTCGTCCAGCTCCATCGCTACGCCCTCGAGCGAGGCCACTGCGGCGGGAATCTCGAGCAGCCGCAGCCGCACCGGCGTGTCCGGGCCGAGCATCGCACCGGAGGCGATCCGGAACAGCAGGCCGTAGGCGATCTGGCCCGCGGCTCCGGTCACGGCGACGGTCACGGGCGCGGTGCCGGCGGCGGTGGTCACGACGAACTCCTTGCGGTAGGGGGCTCTCGCTGCCCACCCTATCGACTCTCACCGCCCGCGAAACCCGGTGGTGAGCTACACGACAGTAATCCGTCCACGCAACCGCACACCCCGCCTGCGCAGCGCCACCGGCGCGGCCCGAGGCCCAAGCCGATCTCCCGCCGCGCCGGATCAGCCGAGCGCGGCAACCTCGGTGTCGGTCAGCACGATCGGCGACACCACATCCTTCGACCGTGCCAACCGCACGGCGCGATACAGCGGCCGCTCCTCCAGTCCCGCATCGCGCGCCTCCGCCCGCAACTGGTGCAACAACATCGCGGAAACCGCCACCGCCGCGGCCAATTGACTGGCCGCGAGCGCGTCGGCCAGTCTGCGGAGACCGAGCAGGTGCAATTCGCGGCCGCTACCCGCGTCGGTGTACATGGCCAGCGGGATCAGCTGCGAGACCTCCCCCGCGGTGACCCGAAGGGCGATGCGGCTCAACCGGGCCGGGAAGACCAGTACCTCGACACCAGTCGCCGCCGACATCTCCACCTGCCGCTCACCGAACAGCCTGCGGGCGTGAATAACTGTGCCCGCCAACCACATTCGACGACGCCGCAGCGCGACGGCATAGAGGACGGTCGGCGCGCCGACGACGAGACCGATGGCGACGGCGAACGGCCAGGTCACCACCGTGGCCGCCAACAGCGCGGCGCCGATCCCGATGCCCGACGCGGCAAGTGCGAGGCGGCGCAGCATCGGCGCGTATAGCTCGGGCGCGACCAGGTCGAGTCCCACCGGCGCAACGGCCTGCTGGTCACCAGAATTCGTCGACACTGCTCCGCCCTCTCCCGACTCCGGCACGTGCCGGGTCACGCTACCGCGCCGGCCGCCTGGGTGAGCGGGCGTTCGGTGCCAGGTGGCCCCACACGCCGCCCAGACCCCGAGTTCGGTGCTGCCCTAGTCCGAGCGAGGCCGTTGGCTAGCCGACCAGCGACGCTCGGAGCACACCGACCACCTCGCCCAACGGAACCTGCCGCTGCTCGCCGGTCGCCATTTCCTTGAGTCCGATGGTGCTGTCCGCGAGGTCGCGGTCGCCGAGCACCAGGGTGAACTTCGCCCCTGACCGGTCGGCCGCCTTCATCGCGCCTTTCACGCCACGGCCGCCGTAGGCGAGGTCGACCCGGATGCCCGCCGACCGCAACTGCGCGGCGAGGACGACCATCCGATGCTGGGCGGCATCGCCCAGCGGCACACCGAACACCTCGCAACGCGCCGGGTTTCCCGCCGACTTGCCCTCGGCCTCCAGCGCGAGCATGGTGCGGTCCACGCCGAGCCCGAAACCGATGCCGGACAGCGGTTGTCCACCGAGTTCCGCCATCAGGCCGTCGTAGCGACCGCCGCCACCGATGCCCGACTGGGCGCCGAGACCGTCGTGCACGAACTCGAAGGTGGTCTTCGTGTAGTAGTCGAGTCCGCGCACCATGCGCGGGTTCACCACATACGGCACGCCGAGCGCGTCCAGGTGGCCGAGCACCTGCTCGAAGTGCGCCTTGGCCGACTCCGAGAGGTGATCGATCATCAGCGGGGCGTCCGCGGTCATCGCGCGCACCTCGCGCCGCTTGTCGTCGAGGACGCGCAGCGGGTTGAGCTGGGCGCGGCGCTTGGTTTCCTCGTCCAGCGGCAACCCGAACAGGAACTCCTGCAGTAACTCCCGGTACTGCGGGCGGCAGGTCTCGTCGCCGAGCGAGGTGATCTCGAGCCGGAAGCCGTCGAGCCCGAGCCCGCGGAACCCCGCGTCGGCGATGGCGATCACCTCGGCGTCCAAGGCCGGGTCGTCGACGCCGATCGCCTCGATGCCCACCTGCTGCAACTGCCGGTAGCGACCCGCCTGCGGCCGCTCGTAACGGAAAAAGGGACCCGAGTAGCACAGCTTCACCGGGAGCTGGCCGCGGTCGAGCCCGTGCTCGATGACGGCGCGCATCACGCCCGCTGTCCCCTCGGGGCGCAACGTCACGCTGCGATCGCCGCGGTCGGGGAAGGTGTACATCTCCTTGGTGACCACGTCGGTCGACTCGCCGACGCCGCGGGCGAACAGCCCGGTGTCTTCGAAGACCGGCAGCTCGACATGTCCGTACCCGGCCAGTCGGGCGGCGTGGATGAGGCCGTCTCGCACCGCGACGAACTCGGCCGAGCCGGGAGGCACGTAGTCCGGTACCCCCTTCGGGGCGGAGAAGCTGCTGGTCTTGGTCACGATGCTCCAGTTTCCACCACCACGGCCCGCGAAGTCCAACCGGTTCACCGAACCGCCTCTCAGGAAGGTTACGGAGCAGTCTCAGGAAAAACTGGCACACTCTTATCCCGATGTCACCAGATACGGGAGGAACGTGGTAGTGCCGAGCAACGAACAGCGACGAGCAGCGGCGAAACGCAAGCTGGAGCGTCAGCTCGCCAACCGGGCTCAGCGGGCGCGCAGGCGCAAGCAACTCACGATCGCCGGCTCGGTGCTGGGTGTCGTCGTGGTGGTCGCAGCCGTGACCGGGGTGTACTTCCTGACCCGCGGCGAGAACGACAGCTCCGATGCCGCCGACGCCTCGCCGACCAGCTCACCTGCGGCCGCGGCCGCGGCGCCACCCGCCGCGAAGGCCAAGCCGGCGACGGTCGACTGCGTCTACCGCGATGGCGCCAAGCCCGCGGACAAGGCCGCGACCAAGCCGAAGGCCGGCGGCATCCCGACCACCGGTGTCGACGCCAAGGTCAGCGTGAGCATGGAGACCAGTCAGGGTCCGATCGGGCTGACGTTGAACAACGCCGACTCACCGTGCACCGTGAACAGCTTCGTCAGCCTGGCTTCGCAGAACTTCTTCGACGGCACCGGCTGCCACCGGATGACCGCGGACGAGGGCCTGAAGGTGTTGCAGTGCGGTGACCCGACCGGCTCCGGATCCGGCGGGCCCGGTTATGAGTTCGACAACGAATACCCGACCGATCAGTACGCGCCGAACGATCCAGCGCTGAGCAATGCGATCGCCTACAAACGTGGTGTGCTCGCCATGGCCAACGCCGGCCCCGGCACCAACGGCAGCCAGTTCTTCATCGTTTACGGAGATTCACAGCTGCCGCCGCAGTACACGATCTTCGGGACCGTGGACGAGAGCAGCCTCGGCACCCTCGACAAGATCGCGCAGCTCGGCCAGGACAACTCGAACGGCCCCGGCGACGGCAAGCCGAAGGAGCCGGTCACGATCCAATCGGTACGCATCGACCGCTGATCGCCCGATGCTCGGGCCCGCCGCCGATCACCGTGCGGGCCCGAGTTCATCGCCGATCCGCCGCGCCACCGAAATAGGCGACCCTATTATTCGGTAAGGTTTTCCTAGAAATCCGGAGATCCTCCGCCGAGTTCGCACCTGCGCCGGAATTGTGCAATATATGCTGATATGCGGCACGCTCGTACGATTGTGTCGACCTTTGTCAGGTAATCTCGAACCAAGGAGTTCCCGCAGCGTAGCCATCCCGCGAATAGGGCGATCCCCTTGTAGGGAGTGCCGCGTTACGAGTCCTCCGGGTGTCCGCGTTTGCAGGCGGGGCCCGCTACACGGACTACGGTTCGCGTGGCGGCGTCCGGGACGAAGCACCACAATCATCCATAGTGATCACTGCAGCATCGGGGAGCAGCCATGTCCGAAGAACTGGACGACATCGGCCGGGAGACAGCGGCCATGATGAGGACTATGTTGCAGATGGCGACGCTCGTCGCACTGCGGACCCGCGAGCGTGGTCAGAAAGAAGCCGAGGCGCGCGCCAAGCTCACGGACGCCCGCATCAAAGAGGCGAAAGAGATGCAGCTCCGCGAGGCCCGCGACGCGAAGGCCAAGGATCCGCGCAACACCGAACTGGCTCGGCTGATCGAGAAGCCGATCGCGGAAAAGGGTGTATCCCTGGAGAAGGACCGCTTCTCCGCGCAAGCCGAGGCCACGCGCATGGCCGCCAACGCCGCCGCGAACGCCAAGCCCGCGATGCGATACGACTCCGCGGAACGCCGGATGGCGATCGCCGCCCATCTCGCCAAAATGGGGGTCGCGCCGGAACTGGCCGCGGTGCGGATGTTGATCGAGGTAGGCCAGGCACAGCCGCCGGGCGAGGCCGTGCGCACCCGCCCGGACGAGGCGCCGTCAGTGACTCGGGCCAGGGAACAGGAAGCTCGCGGCCTGGAACGCGCGAGACAGTAGACGACCGAACGCCCGCTGGTTTCCCAGCGGGCGTTCGCCTTTCCGGGACTCCACGTGAAGCGCTGTCCGGCAAGGGTTTACAGGCGGAAGTCGCCGATCGTGGGATCACCGAACATGCCGTGCTGCGGCGACTTCAGCGGCAGCGGGCTGAGCATATCCTTGTGACCGTTGCGCACACTGCAGTATTTGAACGGCCCCTTCGGGTCGAAGAGTTTTGACATATGTGGGTCCGCGTGGTCCAGGAACCAGACGCTCAGCCCCGTGCGCCCGTCCAGGCGGTAGTGCTCCCACGCACGCCACAGCGCGTCCAGCCGCGCGACCGCCTCGGCGTGCTGCCACCACTCCGGGCACCACACCGTGTCGCTGAGATCGGTGACCTGCCGCCGGTAAACCAGGCTGAGATAATTTTCGACGAACTCCACCACACTCGCGTAGATCATCGGTTGCTGCTGCTGTTCGGTCACAGCGGGCGAACCTCCTCGACCTGTCCGTACTCCGGCGGCGGTGCCGACTTGCTCAACGAGGGCGCGCCGATCAGGTCCGTGATTTCCGTCTTGCGCTGCGGATCATGGTGCGAGATGGACTTCTTCACGTCGGCAGCGTACTCGCCTTCCCACCACGGAACCGTCCGGACCAGCACCGGCGGCGCACCGGACGGGAACACGATGGCCCGGCCACGCGGCAACGTTGCCAGACCGTTGACCGAGAACGTCTTCGACGAACCTAGCGACCGCGAATAGCTTTTGCCACCTTTGGATTCCGAGACCGATTGGGAGATCGCATCGTACTCGCCGAGGACATCGGACCGCTCCTGCAGGAACCTGGTGTCGTCGACGCCGCTGCCGAGCACCTTGATGTTCGCCGCCGACCAGAGGGCGTTCATGCCGCTCTCACCCCAGCAGCGGGCGCCCTGCGCCCAGGATTGCAGCACCGTCATCACCACGATGCCGCGCGAGCCGAAGTGGCTGTACTGCTTGGGCAGATCCTTCCAGCGCACCACGTTCGCGGCCTCATCGAGCACCGCGAGCAATGGAATCTCCAGTCGCCCGCCGCGCGACTGCGATGCCTTGCGCATCGCGACGTCCACCACCGCCTCGGTGAGCGCGCTCACCAGCGGCGCGGCCGAGCCGCGGCCCTCGAGGGACAGGCTGTAAAGAGTTCCGTTGTGCTCGAGGAACTCCAGCTCGTCGAACTCCCGACGGTCCCCGCCCCTGGTGATCCACGGATGCACATTCGACAGCTTCAGGCAGCGGATCATCTTCTTGGCAGTACCGAAGATGCCGCTTCGCGTGCGCGGATCGGTGTTGTACTGCGAGGAAAGTCCGGACGCCGTGTAGTGGTGGCGTGCGGCGCGCAGGAGTTCGATCGGCTCGGTATCCTGCGGGTTCGTCACCCACTCCCACACCTGGACGATCGGCCTGCTGCCGTTGCGGTCACCGACGGCAGCGGCGAGGAACAATCCGGCGAGCAGGTCCTCGGCCTCCGGATCGAAAAACGCGTCGGTCTTGGTGTCGCTGCCACCGTCACCGTCGGCAAAGTGCCCGGCCAACCGCGCCGCGCGCATCTCGCAGCCCTCGCGGCCCGCGTCCACCCAGGACAACGGATCCCAAAACCAGGTCGGCTCCTCGCCTGCGACACCCTGCGGATCGAAGACGAAAGTGGGACTTCCCTTGGACTCCCGGACGTCTCGGGTCGCGTCCACCACATCTCGCTTGTTCGAGGTGGCCAGCACCGGTCCGATCGCGGTGAGGATCGCCGGGATCACACGCGAGGTCGATTTGCCCTGACGCGGTCCCCAGATATCCAGGTGCAGATCCTCATAGGAGCCGTAAAGCATCACCCCATCGGCCACGCCGACACCGATCGGCACACCGGGAACGTCGTCGTAGCCGAGTCGCACCCCCAACTGATCGGCTTTCTCCCGGACACCCGCCTCGGTGAGCATGGAGATCGCGCCGCCGCTGCCCATCACATCGGCCTTATCGTCGACCGGCAGCCTGCCCTTGCTCTGGCGCTTCTTCAGCCGTCTGCGGATCGCGAGATAGGCGACCACGCTTGCGATCACCAGCAGCAGGATCACCGTGGACGCGCCCGGCCACTGCAGCCTTCCCCTGGCGAGGTCGGCGACGATGGCGATCGGGTTGATCGGGACACTCTGCGGGCTGCCCGCGAGCATGTTGCCCAGATGCAGTGCGATCCAGATGGTTCCGAAGATCGCGAAGCCGGCGTAGGTCAGATACAGGCTGAGATCGGGTCCGGGCACGGCCGGATCCGTCACCTTTTTCTTCTTCGCCATGTGTGCCTCCTGGGTCGGCGGTCCGGTGGTGAAAGCGTGTGGTCAACGGAACGCGTCGAGCCGCCATCCGTCGGGCGTCCGCACGACGGTGGCGATCACCGTCGCCGGTGGCAACGGCTCCTTGCGCCCGTTCGGATAGACGACGGTCTGCTCGATCCCGATCTTGAACTGCTGGACGTTCGGGTCGGTGGTGTTCGGTGCCGTCTCACCGGAGGCGAAGGTGAATGCGTCCACGCGCGCTCCGGCCTTCGCCCAATCCGACCACTGCAGCGTCGCTTTCGGGGTCTCCATCCCGGTCGGCGAGGCATCCAGCATACGAATCAAGCTGGGACCCAGAAACTTCCGCGCTCGGCTCAACGATGTGCCATGGTTTTCGGTGGCGGGTTCCCAGCTGTAGATCTCCCGCAGCGCCGCAACGGCGACGCCGTCGGGCGTCACCGGGTCGGGCGCGGGGACACCCTCGAGCAACCGGGTCGTGGACGTAGCGGGATGCACCCCACCGGATTCCGCGTCCACACGGTCACCACGACCGCAGGCCGCGCCCAGCATCGCGACGCTCAGCACCAGCATCACCACCAGATTCGCGCGTGCACTTGCTTTGCCTCTCCAGGCTAGCCGCATCGGGCGGCACTTCGGCAGTCCTTCCGCCGTGTGTTGGTTCGTGGTGCGCGCGCCGGCACTCACAGCACCCTCCTCGCCCGGCCATCCCCCGGCACCGCAACTTGCGAAACACCGCCGCCGGATCGCGCTCCCGCGCCGGGCACCGACTGAATCATGCGCCCATTCCCGACGTAGATGCCGACCTGCGCGGGTCCGCGGGGACCGAAGGAACTGAATACCAGGTCACCCGGCTGCGTTCTGCTCATCGGCACCTCCACACCCGACTCCCACTGCTGTTCGGCCGTACGCGGCAGCGTCACCGTGCCGGAGGAAGCCGCGAATACCGCCGCCGAGGTCAGCCCCGGGCCGTCCAGACCGCCGCCACTCGGCCCCTGTGGCCCGCCACCGCCCCACACGTAAGGTGTGCCGAGCCATTCGTGCGCGGCCTCGACGATCTGGTCCCCGTTCGAGCCCTCCCCCGGCGTGAACCGGCCGAGCGAGCCGGGCGCGCGGTACTGCGCTTCCATCGCCAGGATGTTCCGCACGTAGGGCTGAGTCTCGGCGTAATGTGCCGCAACCTGATTCGGCATGCCGCCCGAAGCGAGCACCGCGCCTTCGCCCGCGTTGTACGCGGCCAGGGTCAGCGCGACGACATCGCCCTGCACCTTACCCTCGGATTGCCACCGCAGGATCTTGTGCGCGATCGCGCACATGTAGCGGCCCTGACCGATGATCGCATCGCCGTCGTCCCACACGCTGGCCACGCCGTTGCCGTCGGCGTCGATCACATACGGCCGACCGTCATCCGGATCGGTACTCGCCGCGGTGCCCGGCAGGAACTGCGCCAGCCCCTGCGCACCGGCTGGTGAGGTTGCGCCGCGCCGGAATCCTGACTCCTGCCTACCCTGCGCGGCCAGCAACGACGGGGTGATCTGCGGGCAGATCGAACCCGCACGGCGATACCAGATTTCCAGTTCCGGCGGCACCTTGCCTGCGGCGAGCGCACCACCGGCGGTGCCGAAGCCGAGACTGCACCGCGGATCGCTGGAGTAGGCGCGCGCGCCACCGACGTCCGGCGTGGGGGCGCCGTCCAGCCAGGGCAGCGGGTCGATCTGACGCCCGCCGGTGAACCGGCCGCCCGGGACGATTTCGAAATGCAGGTGCGGACCGCTGGATTCACCCGCGGAGCCGACCGCGCCGATCGGCTGACCCGCGGTCACCGTGTCACCGACCCGGACAAGCACACCGGAGTTCCACATGTGGCCATAGACCGCCGAGTACGAGCGCCCATTGGTGTCCACGGAGTCGATGACGATCCAGTTGCCGAAACCCGATGCCGAACCCGCGGCGACGACGCGTCCATCGGACACGGAGTAGATGGGGGTGCCGTCGGCCGCGGCCAGGTCGACGCCCTTGTGCGCGCCACCGCGCGCGCCGAAAGTGTCGGAGACGGTGAAGGTTCCGGCCGCCAACGGCAGGGTTCGGCGCAGCGGGCCGGAGCCAGCGGCCAGCGAGGGCGTCGCGGTCGCGGTCGGATTGGCCTGTGTGGCAGTGGGATTGCCGGTCGCGGCGGGACGCGAACCACCAGACGGGTAACCGCCCAGCGGCGGCAGTTCGGACTGCGAACCGAGCACCGAGGATCCTTCGCAGGCGTCGTCCACCGCGGGCATGATGATGACCAGCACGATGGTCATCAGGCCGAGCACCGCGCCGAGAGCAACCCACAGCATCGATTTGCCGCTCATCGCCGCCCCTCGCCGACGTGCAATGCACAGGCGTGCGTCACGTCCGGCGCCGGGCTTCGTTGAGGGTGTCGGCCAGGGTACGGTTCATCTCGGCGGCAGCCGCCAACTGTTGTTGGAGCAACGCGACCTTCCGCCGCAGAGCGGCCGCGTCCATGCGCTCCAGACCAGGGCCTTCGGCGGCGCGCACCCAGTTCCGTACCGAATTCGTATGCACCCCGATCTGTTCGGCGACCACGCGACAGGCCTCCGATTCGCTGTGCAGTTTGCCTGTGAGCGCGACGACTTGCTGGACGGCGGCCTCGCGCACCTCCGGTGAGACGCGGCGGTAGGACCGGTGCGGCATCATGCGGCGCGCCCCCCGTCGACGGTCATGTGCCGCGGCACGACGCGGATCATCCCCGCATCGCGTCCCCGCTGATCTCTCATGCGGCACTCCCTGGCGAATCCGTTCCCCGCGAATTCGATTCGGTGAATTCGCTGAACCGCTGGTTGGTGTCGTGGATCCCGCTTTCCTTCTCCGACAGCGTGAATTCCATGTGGAATGGGATGCCGGGCCGACGGTCCTCACCGATCTTCAACAGGAACTTACCGGTTCCGGGCGGAGACGGCCTCTGCTGGCCCGGTTTGAGCGCTTCGCCGGTCAACGCCTGCGGTGCGGACCATCCGGTCACCATCTCCTCCTCGGCCGACGTGAACGGCACCGTGCTGTCCAGTCGTTTGATCTCTTCGGCAGGAAGCGCTCCGAAGATCTTGGCGCGCGCTCGTTCGAGGAAACCGAGCGCCTTGGCGATGGCGGCTTCCGATCCGAGTGCCTGCAGGTCCTTGATGGTATGGCTGATCATGATCAGCGCGGTGGCGATGCCGCGCTGCAATCGGGTGAGCTCGTCGACCCGGTCGACCATGAAGTCGCCGAGACCGAGCACCTGCCACAACTCGTCCATCACGACCTGGAAATAACGCTGCGGGCCCAGATCCGCGTCGGCGAGCACATGCGCGGCCTCGACCGAGGCGAATCCGTCCGCCCAACAGGCCAGCATGACCGCGGCCTTGAGCTTCTTGTCACCGGTCGGGATGTGCGACACGTCCATACATACCGCGACCGCGCTGGTGTCGATCGGCACCGTGGTCTGCCCGTTGAAGACCGCGCCGAACGGGCCCTGGGTCAGGGCGCGCAACGAGCGGCGCAAACCTTTGATCGCGTTCTGGTACTCGGCCGGATTATCGGCGCCCGCGTCCAGCATCAATTCCTCACCGCCACCGACGATCACCTCGAGGAGGTTCTCCATGATCGGCGGCTTGTCCGGCGCGAATCCGCTGCCGGGTTTGTAGAGGATGCGCAACGCGGTGGAGATCAGCGTCTCCTCGTAATCACGCACACGGTCGCCGCGGACCAGTTCGACCAGACCCGCGATCAGCGTTACCTGTCTGGCCCTGAGGTCTTGCAACACCTGAATTTGCAAGGCAGGAAGATCTTCCAGGCGCGGCACGACCGCGCCGAGCACTCCCGCCGCGAGCGGGTTGAGCTTGCCGTGCCCGTATCCCAGATCGATCACCTGGCCGCCGACCAGCTCCACCATCTTGCGGTAGTCCGGTTTCACGTCGGCCAAGATCAGCGGCGTGATCCCCTGCGCGACACCACCGAGCACGATCCTGCGCACCAGCGAGGACTTGCCGAAACCGTTGAGGCCGAGCACGAACAAGCTGGGCGCGGTGATGAAGCTGCCGCGCATGAACCAGTTCATCGGGTCGAAGCAGACCGGGGCGCCGGTGTGCAGGTGCGAGCCGAGTGGCGTGCCGATCAGCGGCGCGCCCGCGCCGACCGACCACGGCCACAAGCCCGCGACCTGGGCGGTGGTGGCGCGGTATTCGACCGGACGCCCGACCACGTTCATCCGGCCGCCGCCCGCACCCGCGTAGCCGCGGTCGGTGAGTTGCGCTGTGCCGCGGTCGAATCCGTCCTCGATCGTCTGCTCCGCGCGGGCTGCGTAGTTGCGGCGGCGGATGTCGTCGGTGCGGACCCGGAACTGTGCCCACGCCGCACGCAGGCCGCTCCCCTCGCGGGCGATCATCTCCAGTTTGGCGCGGGTGGCGTCGTCCAGCAGCGAAGGCCCGGACTGTTTGCGTCGGTCCGCCCTCGCCTTCGCGCGGCGGGCCGCCTTGTCCAGGTAGGGGGTGCCCATGGCGCGGTCGGCCGTGTAGTCGACCTTCGCGGGCCGGGGCACGCGACCGGTTCTGGCGCCGTTGCGATCTGGACGGGGCCGGGCAACGCGCTCGGTGGCCGCGTCGCGGGAAGGCCGGGGGGTCCGCATGCCGTCAGTGCGGGAGCGATCCGCGGGCGTGCGGTCGCCGCGGGGGCGGTCGGCGTGCGCCCGTTCGGAACGCGTGCCCTCGGACCGGCCCGTGCCTGCTCGCGCTCGCCGCTCGGCGGCCTCTCGAGCGGCCCGCCGTTCCCGGTCGGACATCTCTACGTCCGACCGATCCTCGCCGCTCACCCGCGTCGAATCCCGCGCGGGGCGCCGCGGCCGCTGGCCCCACTCGTCCCGCCCGGCTTGCTCGAGCCGCCTGCGAGCGGCTTCGTCCCGGTCCCGTACGGGTGGCTCGTAGTCCCGTGCCATGAATCCCTCACCCCGCCAGTGCCTTCGGAATAGTGGCGTGTTCCGGCAGGATCACCCCGCAACCCAGCGAAGCCGCGAAGGCCGCCGCCTGGTATCGGTAACACCGCCGAATCTTCAAGCGCGCCTGGGTCGACAGGTCGCGCGTGATGGCTTCGATACGCGGCAGATCGCCGCGCAGGGGCTCGGTGATGGTCACCAGTGCCCCGAAGCGGGTCACACCGTGACCCCTGGCCTGCTCCTCGCGGGCCTGCTGGGTGGCGCCCACCCGCAGCGTGGCCGCCGCCGACACGACACCACGTTCACTCTGCTGGGCTACCAGCGCATTCTTGAAGTCGTCGTCGACGATCTCGGCGGCATCGGCGGCAGAGTGCGGCCGGTATACGATGGCGATACGTTTGCGCGGCACTTCGGGATTCGGTGCCAGCAGCCGCTGCAGCACGCGCTCGTCGACCGCGCCCTCCGGAGCGGCGTCCATCTCCCAGGTCACCGACCGGCCGCCGTCGTGTACGAGGTAGTCCCACTTCTCGTCATGCGAGACCGGCCCCGCGTCCGCCCAGTCCAGGCCGTGGCCCTCGGGTTCGCTCGCGGCGACTTCCAGGTCGGCCTGCGCGGCAGGGTCGTAGCTGCGCCGGATGAACGAGATCACCTCGTCGGCCGACATCGGCTGCGCGCGCACACCCGCCTCCGCCAGTGCCGCGCAGATCCCGGGCAGACGGCGGCCGATCTCGACGGCCTCCTCCGCCGGGTTCTTGCGGCGCTCGGCGGTGGTGGCCTTGAACGTGATCGCCACACGCGGAAGCAGCTGCACGCGCTCCTGCGGCAGTTCGGTGGCCAGCTCATACATCACCTGCTGGGCCAGCTCCGGCGCCTCCGGCCGCGTGATCGCGGAAACCTCGGTGAGCAAACGGTTTCCGGTCTCGGGCACGGTGTCGATGACCGGGACCACGGCGACGATGTCGCTGGTCTGGCCGACCGAGGCCAGGAAGGTGCCCCATGCCGACACCCACCGGTCGATCACCGGCTGGTCCACTGCCTCGTGGCCCTGGGGCCAGGCGCGCAGCACCACCGTGTACTGCGCGAACTGCGGAAGGTGGATCATGCCGAAGCTGTAGCCACCCGCGTCGATTCCCTCGTAGAGCTTGGAGGGCGCGAGCAGACCGGGCAATCGGGTGACGCCGCCCGGGATTCGGGAGAACCGGCCGCCTCGGTACACATGCTCGCCGCGACTGCGCGAGCGCATCCAGTTGAACATCATCAATCCCGTCTCGTAACCCGAACGGCCACCCGTCCGCCACACCAGTGGAACCATCACGACGACGCCGGTGCCGCCGACGATCAGACCCCACTGGAAGCCGCCGACCATCGCGGTGATCAGCGCCGTGATCACGACCGCGAAGCCGAGCACGGTCTCCTCCCAGCGCAGGCCGAAAAGGCCCGCGCTGCGCGGCTTCTGCCAGAGGCCGTACGAGCGCCGCTCGTAGGTGTCGGTGACTGTCATCGCGGAATGGTGCTCCTCCCGAGGTCGGGTGAACGATTCGTCCAGCGGTCGCCCGCGACGTCACCCATTGTTTGGTCGGCCCGGTTCAGGCCGCCGCTCGCGGCGCGCGCCGCGCCGATCCGGCCTGCCGTCCTGGCCGCTCCGGACGCTACCCCGGACGCGCCAGAGGGGCCGGAGGCGCGCGGGGCCGCGCCGCCTTGACCACCGCCACCGCCCCGCGGCGGCGTCGGCCGCGGGGCGCCGCCGCCGCGCGGGCCGCCCGCGCCGCCAGGACGCGGACCAGTTCCGCTGCCGCTCACGTAACCCGCCGCGCCCGGCGCCGCGGAGCCCTTGACACCGACGGCCTTGGTGCCCATAGCGCCGAGGCCCGCGACCGCGAGCAAGGTTCCCCCGGTCGCGGTGAGTCCGGAACCGCCGCTACCGACGATCGCGACGGCAGGCGTGGCCAACCGCATCAGCGCGGGCAGCACGAACGCCACGCTGCACAGCAACACGATGGCGACCAGCATGCGCTGAGCTTGTTCGCCGTCCGGCAGGCCCGCGGTCGTGGTGAGCGAATCCACGTGGCCCGCAGTAGTGAACGCGATCATATAGACGATCGCCGCCACCGGTTTCCACAGCATGAACGCGATGATCCAGCCGATCAGCTTCTGATAGGACTGCTTGCCCACGTTCATGCCCGACGCGGCCGCGGCCAGCGGCAGCACACCGGCCGCGATCACCAGCAGACCCTGGCGGACAATGGCCAGCACGATCTGCGCCAACGCGCCCAGCAGGCCGACTATCGCGATGATCAGCACCAGACCTGGCGAGAATGCCTGCAGCTTACTGGTTTTCACCATCAACTCGGCCAGGTCCTTGGCGTTGCCGTTGGTCGAGTCGTTGATGATCCACTCCGAGAAGCGGTCCGAGGCCTGGGTACCCGCCACGATCACCGCGCCGAGCATCCATGAGCTGAACACCACGCGGGTGAACATGCGGAACGACTCGGCTGCCTCGTTCATCGCGGCCCCGCGTCTGGCCTCGGCCAATCGCGCCCCCGAGAGGATCACCGACGCGATCAACAGCAATATCTGCGCCTGATAGGTGTAGTCGTTGATCTTCGTGAACAGCGAACCCGAGTCGCTGACCGCTTCGTTGGGCACCTTCATCCAGAAGGTCAACGCCAGGATGATGGCCTCACCGAGGCCATTCATGAGCGAGTCGACCACCTTGCCGAAGGTCGAGTCCCATGCCTTGTCCTTCACCGCGGTCGCTGCCTGGCCGGGATGCGTGGCCGCGTTGCCTGCCTTGCAGGCGGCCGACGCGGCGTCTCCGAGGGTGAAGCCGGGCAGTCCGAGGCCGTCGAGAGAGTCGTGGATTTCGTTGCACGTATCGTCGAAGCCGTACGTCTGACCGTAGGCCACGGTCGGAGTCGCGATCATCACTGTGAAGATGACCGCGAAGATTGTGACTAGCCGTCTCACCATTGTGTCCACCCATCGATCGAGCCGATCGTCTCGAGCGGCTGTGCGTCGCCCGCGGACGACTTCAGTCTCCAGCCACCGTCACGCCATACCACGTTGAGCCTCATGGCCACCCAGCTTCGCCCGCCGTGCAGAAACTCACGGGTCTTGCGGGCGATACGAACAACAGCGAAATCGTCACCATAGCTTTCGATTCGAAAAGCGTCGGACGCGTACAACAGTGGTTTGGCACTCTCCGGCAAGACGTCGGGCACTTTGCCCTCAGCGATCTTGCGCTCCCGATCGGCGAGCTCCTCGGGAGTGAGGATCACCAACTGCTGCCACAGCGTGTGGTCGGTGGGACGTGCCACGGTCCGCCAGTAGATATGCTCGGCGGCCAGCGCTGCACCCTGCGGTGTCTTGCTGAAACCTGACGGCACGCCGTTGTCGATGCGCGCCGGTCCATCGGTCGTCGAGAAAGGAATGATCGGGCCGCCGTACACCTGTTGCCAACCGCCCGGCTGGTTCGTCCCCCCCGGCGCGCCGGTCTGCAACTCCGGGTCGGTCGGTGTCCGTGGCAAACCTGACTGCGAAAGGGCCTGTCCAGCGGTATCTTTTGGGATATCAAAAGGATGCCCGAAAGAGTCCTTGCCGGAACCTACGAACGACGACCCAATCGGCCCAGGCGGATTCTCCGACGCTGTTGGCGTTGACGACGCCTGGTCGTAGGGCGCGTCGTCGTCCCCGATAGCAACCACGGTGACGACTGCGGCCACCGCAACTGCGAGGACTGCACCTGCGCCCAGCACAGCCAGCGGCATGCGCCCGAAGGACCTTCTGCGGCTTACCACTTCGTCCACCCCTGCAACGACTCGATGTACTCGGTCTGTGCGTTGTTGGTCGTCGAGGGCTTCAAGCGCCAATCACCCGCGTCCCACACCATGACCAGGCGCATCGCCGCCCACAGCTGCTTGCCATCCACCACCGGCCCGCGGGTGGCAAGGCGGATGATGGCGAGATCGTCGGCATAATCGTCCACCTTGAACGCATCGGAGGCGACGAAGTAGCGGGTCACCTTCTCGGGCTGCTGCTCGGGCAGGCGATCGTCGAACAGCGCCTTGTCATAGGCGGCGATCTGCTGAGCGGAGACACGGACCTGGCGCACGTACAGATCGCGGTCGGCAGGACGGGCATTGAGCCGGTAGGTGATCTGCGCAGCGGCCAGTACCGCGCCCTGCGGCGTATGCGAGTACCCGACGGCCAGGTCGTCTTCGATGCGGGTGGGCCCATCGGAGGTGGAGAACGGAACGGAGGCGCCGTACACCCGCTGCCAGCCGTGTGGCGCGGTGGTGCCCTCAGGCGCCGCGGTCAACCAGTCCGCGTCGGCCGGCTTGCGCTGACGCGACGGATCCTGCGGAAGTGGTTGTCCGGCAGTGTTGTTCGGGATGTCCACGCGCCTGCCGAGGATGTCGACCTCGGGCCCGGCGAACCCGGTGCCGCCGGAGCCTTCGGTGACGGCGGCAGCGCCGTCACCGCCGTCGTCGTCGCGACCGACGAAGACGAAGATGCCCACGATCACGATGAGTGTCAGCACGGCGGCGGACGCGACGACACCGAAGGAGACGCGGTCGCGCGCGTATGACTCCTTGTCGCTCACGTCGGTGCCTCCAGTTTCACGATGTCGGTGGGTAATGCGTCGATCGAATCGATGGGTCGTACGATCGAGTCGGGGTCGGGCAGTCGTAATCTCCAGTCGGCGCTGAACCACTCGACGGTCGTGTGGTGCACCGCCTTCGAGCTGTCGGAATACTCGGTGTACACGTCGACGGTGGAACTCTGATCGGTGTAGCCGGTGATCTTGTAGCCGAGCAGGCGCGGTGTGAACTCGGGACCGGCCGGCCCCGTGATCGAAAGCTGCACCCGGTTGATCGCCCACTCGTCCTTGGCCGGGCCCGGAACCAGTTCCTGCGCGGCCACTTTCGCCCACTGGGTGTCCGCGGCCACTGCGAGACGTACCGAATGAGTCAGCGCGGCGACGCCCGCGCCGCGCGGCGAGTGCTCGAAACCGGTCGCGGCACCGTCGGCCGTCGACTTCGGCCCCTGGCCGGTCTGCGGTAACGGCACACCTTGGAACGGCTGCCACCGCACGTCGGTCGGTGCCGCGTTCAGGGCAGTGCCTGACTTGTCGTCGTCTCCTCCGCAACCGACCGCCGCCAGCACCAGCGCGGCGCCGAAGACCCCGGCGGCGGGGCGGCGTAGGTCGCGCCGCCACGCCGCTGAGTCGTTCGACCGAATCACTGTGGAATTCATTCCCGCGTCGTCCCCGTTCCGCTCCGATGGCTCACGCGGGCAAGAACGCCAGGGCGATCCCCGACGCCGTGCTCGCCACCGCAGCACCCAGCAGGCTCATCAGGACGCCGTGCGAGGAGTCGTTCATGGCCAGGTCGCTGCGGAACGAGATCCATAGCTTGCCTGCGGAAACGATCATCCAGGCCAGGCACACCAACAGCACGAACCACAGCAGCCAGTTCAGCAGCTGCATGAGGGGTGCGAGAACCTCGGCGGGCATCTGTTTGTAGGCCAGCAGCTCGGCCGCCGGCATGCGCACAGTACTCATCGCGGACATCAGGTGCCGATGACAGCGTTCATGATGGTGCCGGCGCTGGTGGCTACGACGCCACCGATCATGGCTCCCGCCACCATCTTCGGCGACTCCAAGCCACCGCCGGTCCACTTCTCCCACGCGAACTTGCCGCCCGCGTAGGTGATGCCGCAGACACCGGACAGCAAGACGAACCAGGTGAGATAACGCACCAGCTGCAAGATCTTCTCGGAGCCGGGAGGCGCCTCGGGCGTCGGATTACCGACTTGCGCGAGGACGGTGCCGTACGTGTCCTGCACGGCGAGGAGGATCATGCTCATCGGGTGCCTTTCTCGAATAATGATGTAGTTGTCGCCGATTCGATGCGTACGTTCACTGCTCGTGCGGCTTTCTGAGGTCCGGTGCCTGGTAATCGAATGTGGCGTCCTCCAGTGCCGTCCGAGCCGCCGCCACAATGTCGGCGCCGAGCACCCGGACATCGAGCGGTACCTCCTCGAGCGGGTCGAGCTTGCGCTTCTTCTGCGGCAGCGGGTCGCCGGGGGACCACACCGGCAGCTGCTCGGGCTCGACCAGCGTCCATTCCTCGTACCACGGCACCTGCCACAGCTGCCCGGCCAGCGAGCCGACGACGTCGCGGTAGCGCCGGATCTCGGGAGCGATTCTGCCGGGGCGCACAGCGACGGTGACCAGCCCGAGCACGTCGGAGGGTCCTGCCAAACCCGAAAGATGTTGGCGCAGAAGGTCGTGCGCGCGGGACAGGCCGGCGATGGTCTCCCTGGCCACGAGGACGACGAACGGACTTTCGCGGTCGAAGACGCCGGGCCAGCGGCGGCCCGAATCCGCCGCGGGCGCAAGCACATGCGCGAGGGTACTGGCTCCTGCTCCGCCATGCACACCCAGCAACCACACCAGCGGAGCGCGGCCGATGCCGGGCACCGGCCGGTCCCAGATGGCGGCGCGGCGGGATTCCGGCGGGGCGATCATGCCGGCGGGCGTGCGTTCGGGCTGAGGGGGATAAATCATGGCGGCGGTCATGATGCCACCCCGGCGAGCAGGCGCCCATATGCCCGACGTGTCTCGTCGGCCAGCGCGGCGTGCCGGACGAGTTCACCGCGGGCAAGGTGCGGATCGTACGGAATCTCCCTGATATCGCGGACCCAGCCGGAAAGATGCTCACGCAAATGATCCGCAACCCGCGACTCACCACCCGGGTACTGGTGGGAGACAACGATGGTCGTGTCACCGACGATACCGCCGCCTTGCCCTTCGGCCGTGTCGCCGAACTGGTCGTCGAGCCATTCCAGGGTTACCCGGAGCCGGTTGGCCGCGTCCGTGCGAGCCGGAATGGCAAGTACCAGGGCGACATCAGCGTCATCGAGCAGTGGGCGCAGCTGCCTGCCCGCAATCGGGGTCCCGCCGTCGTATACCGCCGTATACCCGGCGTCGTGCACCGCCCGGGCGACCGTGAGATAAGTCGCACGCCTGCGCAATGGCGCGGCGTCACGCCACAGCAAACCGATGCCCGAGGTGGCGCGTGAAAGACATTCCTTCAACGGCGCCGGTTCGTCGTCCCCGCGTCCGTACAACCAGGACTGCAGGCTGATCGGGTGCAGATGCTCGTCCGCACCGCGTAATGCGAGATCACTGCCCGCCGCCGTCGCGTCCACCGCGACTGTCGGCGTGCCACCCGTGCCGAGCTCTCCCGCCAATCCCAGCACCGTCGTGGTGGTGCCCGCACCACCACACCCACCGACCACCAGAATCGGGCGCTGCGGTGGACGGTCTGCCCCGGAACCATCGCGTTTGCTGCGCCGCAATCGCACCACCGGAGCCTTGGAGCGCACCGGCCGACCCGACGGTTCGCCCTCCTCGGGCGTCTCGTCGAGCCAGCGGCTCCAGTCCTCTCCCATCGCTTCTACTCTCCTTATCCGGCCGCGATACCCGTGATCAGCGTGCGGCCGCCGATCACCGCGGTGGTGACCGTCTGTTTGTTGTACGTGGCGGGACCGCCGCTGGGCCGGTACTCGGTGACCTCCACCGAATACCGGTTATCGGCGATCGTCACGATCCGCACGCAGTGCGTGGTGCCCGCCGGAATCGTGTCGATACCGCGCTGGATAACCGAAGCGGGCTGGACGGCGGCGTCGGGGGCGACCGCCTCCCTTGCCCGCTCGCCGGAACGTTCGACGTAATACGCATGCTGGAACGACAGCACCGCGTCCGGACCGGAGTCCGGACCACCGGCTTCCGCGCTGCGAACGATCGAGTCGCCCCGTTCGGTCGGACAGCCGCCGCCCGCGCGCGGGTTGACACCCGCCTGGGCACCGGCGACGGTGAACTGGACCGACGCGGGTACGGGCGAATCCTTCGGCGCCGCAGCGCGGTTACCGGAGGCGTGCAGCAGAAACAGCACACACGCGACCGCCGCGCCGAGCAGCAGCGCCGCCGCGATCAGGACGATCAGCAGGCGGGCCCGGCGGACGGCGGGGTGCTCGCGGGCAGCTTTGCGCAGCGCACCCGACGCACGCGGACGCGGACGGCCCACCCCGTTGTCCCCGTTGTCCCCGTCGGACCAAGGAAAGCGTGCGAGACCGGCCTGCCGAGGCGGGGTGTAGTCGTCGTCTGGACCGGGCGCGCGGCCGGCCACCCAATCCGACCAGCCGCCGGTGAATTCGCTGCGCTGCGCGGGCAGATCGCTGGAAATGTCCTCGGCCGGACGCCCCGACGGCTCGTCGTCCTCGCGAATATAGTGCGGATAGCGCGCGGGCCCGTCGCCCTCCGCGGGAGCGGCGGAACTCGCCTCCCCAGGGTGGACGGTTTCCGGGGTGCCCTTCTCCGGCTCCAGAGCGCCGTACCAGCGGGACAGCTGTTTGTACGACTTCAACATTCCCCCATTCCCGCAGAGCAGGGCACGCAGCATCGCATCGTGGGACCCTCTCGGCGATCAGTTCGTGGAGAACGGGTAGGTGTTGGGTATGCCGGGTCGATCGGTGGGCGGAATCGATGTCACGCCGCCGGATGAGGCGCCATCGGCTCCTGTCCCGAACGGAAATTGTCCCGTACCGGACGAACTCGGCGTGGGCGACGCGCCGGAGCTTTCCCCGAAGAATCCGGTGGGTTGCTTCTCCACCACCCCCTGTGGCGTGGTATTGCTGCCGAATGTGTCGGCCACGTCGCGGGCGACGGCGGCGAACCAGTCGGCCACCAGCTGGGTGGGCGCATCACCGTTCGCCGAGACCGTCGCGCTGGAGTAGCCGCGGTGCCGCTGGATGGTGTCCCAGTACCGCACCCAAGTGGTCGTGTTCAGCAAATCGCTGTTGTCGGTGATGCTCTGCACGACCGCGTCGAACGCCTGGGTGACCAACCGGACGCCGGTCGTCGGCGGGATCAGCTGCGGTACGGCGCCGAGCAGCTTGGTGCCGAGCGACAGCAGCGCGGCGGGCGGATCGGACAGGCCTGCGGTGGCCAGCTCCGAGATGGCCGTCGGGTTGATGAACGTCCTGACCACCGTGACCACCGCGTTGAGTCCGATCATGCCGACCTTCAGCAGGGTCTGCAGCGCGCCGGGAAGATCCAGCGGGGTGCGCGGGTCGGAGGCGTCGGAGAGGCGCTGCGAGATCGATTTCCTGGGCGAGATCGACAGGGTCGCCAGTGAATTGCCTTGGATGTCCTCGTCAACCACTGTGGTCACGGTCTTGATCGAGGTGTACGCCAATGCCTGTGCGATCGACACCAGGGAGGCGATCGGGTCGCCACCGCTCAGCGTGGACTGGCCGGCCACGTTGGCGACCACCCTGAGGATGGGGGCGCCGTCCGGCGCGTCGCAGGCCAGGTCGCCGGCCGCGCAGAAACTGGCCACACGTCCGGTGAGCGCGCCGAAGTCGGCCGCCTTGTCACGTTCCGGGCCGATGCCTCCGCCGGCGGCCGGCGTCTGCGGCAGGGCGGCGATGGACGCGAGCCGATCGCCCGAGGTGCCCGGCGCGGCGTCCGGCGTCGCCTTGCCTGGCACACCGGGAAACAGCGGCGCGCCGGAATTGCGGGTCGGGTCGGCGAACAGCGCGACCGCCGCGACCTTCTCGGCGGGCAGCACGCCGTGGCCCTGGCCGATTTCCTGGGCGAACAGCGATGCGACGTGCGCGCCCTGCGAGTAGCCGACCACTGCGAAGCGGGTGTTCGCGCAGGCGTCGGCGACAGTATCGGCCATGGCCCGCAGGCGAGCGAGGCCCCCGGTCACCGACTCCCAGTACGGCACCGCGCCACCGGCGGTCGCACCGCCGAAGCCGGATTCATATGGCACATAGGCCCGATCGACCAGACCGCGGTCGGCGGCCTTGGCCATCATCGGCCGGAACACCGTTGACAACATTCCGGTGTCCGTGGTGGGTGCCGCGTCCGGGGAGGACTCACCCGTGCCCTGAATTCCCAACGCGTACAACGCAGGACAAGTGCGGATGTCGATGTTCGTCGAGGGGTTTGCGGGATTGGGCGGCTCCGCCTCCGCGGTGCCGGCGGTCGCCACACCCACGGCGAGTGCGACCAGCATCCCCGAGAATCTTGCCGTGTGTCCAGTCATAGCGACCCGCAATCAAGTCGTTTGCCGCAACTACCCTCAACGCCATGAAACGCAATAGACGGTAACAGATTCCGACTATTGCCGCCGAATCGGCGGAAATCTTCCGCGAAACGCCGATGCGCGCGACCCTCCATGACGCGCCGACGGGAGCCACTTCGATAAGTTTCCGGACGGCTCGCACTGGATGGCCACCGCCGGGCGACAACCGAGCCACGAAAGCTATTGCGACATCAGCAAATACAGGGCTACCAAACAGGTGGTGGGCAGGGCACCGGTCAGGTAGCGGAGGTGACGCGGTAGACGTCGTAGACGCCCTCCACATTGCGCACCACATTCAGCAAGTGCCCCAGGTGTTTCGGGTCGCCCATCTCGAAGGTGAACTTGCTGATCGCCACCCGGTCACCGTGCGTGGCGACCGACGCGGACAGGATGTTGACCTTCTCGTCGGCCAGCACCTTCGTCACATCAGACAACAGCCGGGTACGGTCCAGCGCCTCGATCTGGATGGCGACCAGGAACACCGAGGACGGCGAGGGCGCCCAGGACACCTCGATGATCCGCTCCGCTTGCTCGCGCAGCGAACCCGCGTTGGTGCAGTCGGTGCGGTGCACACTCACCGCACCGCCACGGGTCACGAAGCCCATGATCTCGTCACCTGGCACCGGGGTGCAGCATTTGGCCAGCTTGGCGACCGTGCCCGCCGCACCGGGAATCAGCACGCCCGCGTCGCCGGTGACCCGCTGCCTACTCGGCGTCGTCGACGGGGTGGAGCGCTCGGCCAGCTCGTTCTCCACGTCGCCGATACCGCCCAGCTGGGCCATCAACCGCTGCACCACGTGGTGCGCGGAGACCTGGTGCTCGCCGACCGCGGTGTAGAGCGTGGAGATGTCGGTGTAGTGCAGTTCATGGGCGACCGCGGTCATCGCGTCGACGCTCATCAACCGCTGCAGCGGCAGCCCGACACGGCGAACCTCCTTGGAGATCTGCTCCTTGCCGCTCTCCAGGGCCTCCTCCCGCCGCTCCTTGGCGAACCACTGGCGAATCTTGGCCTTGGCACGCGGCGAAACCACGAAGTTCTGCCAGTCGCGACTGGGCCCCGCGTTCTGCGCCTTCGAGGTGAACACCTCGACGACCTCGCCGTTCTCCAGTTGACGTTCCAGCGCGACCAGCCGCCCGTTCACCCGGGCGCCGATACACCGGTGGCCGACCTCGGTATGCACCGCGTAAGCGAAGTCGACCGGCGTCGACTTCTGCGGCAACGTGATCACGTCGCCCTTCGGGGTGAACACGAAAATCTCCGGCGACTTCAGATCGAAGCGCAGCGACTCCAGGAACTCGGCCGGATCCGCGGCCTCACGCTGCCAGTCCAGCAGCTGGCGCATCCACGCCATGTCGTCGACCTCGGCGGTGTCGTTGGTGTGTTTGCCTCGGGTCTCCTTGTAGCGCCAGTGCGCGGCAATGCCGAACTCCGCGGTGCGGTGCATGTCCTGGGTGCGGATCTGCACTTCCAGCGGCTTGCCGTCCGGCCCGACCACGGTGGTGTGCAGCGACTGGTAGACGCCATAGCGCGGCTGTGCGATGTAGTCCTTGAACCGGCCTGCCATCGGCTGCCACAGCGAGTGCACCACGCCGACCGCCGCGTAGCAGTCGCGCACCTCGTCGCAGAGGATGCGAATCCCGACGAGGTCGTGGATGTCGTCGAAGTCCTTACCCTTGACGATCATCTTCTGGTAGATCGACCAGTAGTGTTTGGGGCGGCCCTCGACGATCGCGTTGATCCGAGAAGCGGCCAGCGTATTGACGATCTCGGCCCGCACCTTCGCCAGATAGGTGTCGCGCGAGGGCGCGCGATCGGCGACCAGCCGGACGATTTCGTCGTACTTCTTCGGGTGCAGGATCGCGAACGCGAGGTCTTCCAGTTCCCATTTGACCGTCGCCATGCCGAGGCGATGGGCAAGAGGCGCAATGACTTCCAGTGTCTCCTTGGCCTTCTTGGCCTGCTTCTCCGGCGGAAGAAACCGCATGGTCCGCATGTTGTGCAATCGATCGGCCACTTTGATGACCAGCACGCGCGGATCACGCGCCATGGCGATGATCATCTTGCGGATGGTCTCCGCCTCGGCGGCCGCGCCGAGGTTGACCTTGTCCAGCTTGGTGACGCCGTCGACGAGATGCGCGACCTCGGTGCCGAAGTCCTCGGTGAGCTGCTCGAGGCTGTAGCCGGTGTCCTCCACTGTGTCGTGCAACAGGGCGGCCACCAGCGTGGTGGTGTCCATGCCGAGCTCTGCCAGGATGTTGGCGACGGCGAGTGGGTGGGTGATGTACGGATCGCCGGACTTGCGGAACTGGTGCTTGTGCCGGTCGTCGGCCACGTCGAACGCGCGCTGCAACAGCGTCAGGTTCGCCTTCGGGTACAGCTCGCGGTGCACAGTGGCCAGCGGCTCCAGCACCGGCTTGACCGCCGCGATGCCGCGCTGACCAGTCATGCGGCGGGCCAGCCTGGCACGCACTCGACGCGAGGCCGAGGTCGGGACAGCGGCACCGGGCTGACGCGGCGGCGTCGCACTCCCCGCCGTCTGCGGCTTTTTCGGCTGGGTGGCGTCGGCGGTGGAGGCACCATCCGACTGGGGGACCGACGCCGATTGCTCGACCTTCGCCTCGCCCAGATGCTGAGCCATGCCACCACCTCTCCGCGCCTCGATCGGAACACCCTATCCGACCGCTGCAGACTCCCGGACCACCAACTTTAGTCCGGCCTGGGCTCGCGCGTCCGTTCAGCTGGCTGTGGATGCGCGCAGGCGTCTCCGGACAAGCAACGGGCACGGTTCCCGAGAGGTTCGACCATCAGACGCAACCCTGCCATATCGGACGCGGCCACGCCGCCCGAGTTGGAATACTTGCCGCGAAGCGACCCCTGCCGATCAACGGCCAGGATCGGATCACGCGGTCGTTCAGCCGACAGTGGAGGCGGCCGAGGGCTCTCCAGAACGCGTCGATGCCGCCAGGCTCCGAACCCTTGCCGCATGGGGCAGGGTTGTCGCGGGCTCACCCGTGCGTGGCACACGTCATGGAGCGCATTCTCGTGCCGTCTGCCGTCTGCCGTCTGCCGTCTGCCGTGGCCATGCGCCACGTGCCGCCTCGTCAGGGTTCGAGGTGTTCGCCGATGAGCATGGTCCCGGGGCCGCGCCGGCCGCCCGGACCGTGCAGCCAGCGGACGTTGTCGGCAGTGAGGGGTGTTCCGCAGGCTTGGCACACCACCACGCCGGCGGTCGGCCGACCGCAGTCGCGATGGACGACCACGGCGGGCGGACCCGCAGCACCCGCCAGCCATTTGTCGCCCCACGTGATGAGCATGGTGAGGACCGGATACAGATCGCGCCCCTGTTCGGTGAGCAGGTACTCGTGTCGGACCGGATTCGATTGGTAGGCACGCGCTTCGACGATCCCGTGCTTTTGCAGCGCGTCCAGGCGAGCCGCGAGCACGTTGGAGGCGATACCGAGGTCGCGGCGGATGTCCTCGAAGCGGGTCAGCCCGACGAACAGGTCGCGCAGGATCAGCGGCGTCCAGCGCTCACCGATCGCGTCGACCGTGCGCGCGATCGAGCAGACGATGTCGGAGAAAGCAGCCTTGGGCACACGGACAGGATAGTCCATTGCTTTTTGCAAGTTACTTGGGTTAGGTTCGGGCCAACCGAGAAGCAAAGGAGTGACCGGATATGTCCGACGCGATTGCCAGGTTCCGCGCGGCGACCGAGGCAGGCGACATCGACTCGCTGATGGAGACGATCGCGCCCGATGCCGAACTGACCTCGCCGCTGTCCGGCCGGTTGGTGTTCCGGGGCAAGGCAGACCTGCGGGTGCTGCTAGCGGCCGCCTACGGCAGCGCGACCGACTTGCGCTGGACCGAGCAGATCGGCGACGGCGCACGCCAGGTCCTGCTGGCGACCGCCACGATCGGACCGCTCCGGTTGACCGAGGCGCTGGTGATCGGGCTCGACGACCACGGCCGCATCCGCACGCTGAACCCGCACCTCCGGCCGTGGCTCACCCTCAGCTACCTCGCGGTGCGCTTGGCACCTGGTTTGTTCCGGCATCCCGGCGTCTTACGGCGGGCGGCCCGGGCCGCGTAAATTGCGCCCGTGGGCCCGTTGTCCCGCATCCGGGCGATCTGCGTCGGCCTACCGGAGAGTAGTGAACGCCCGATTCCGGGCTCCCGGACGTTTCATGCGCACCTCGCCGTCACCGGGGTCCCCTCTCCGCAGCCGCGCCTTGCCCGCCCGCACGCGCCTCGACGCAGCTCTTGTAGTGCGGGTCGGCGACCGGATCGGCCACCGCGACCGCCGCCCCCACACCTGCCACCGCCGCGGCGATGAAACACACGGCCAGGACGCGCATCGCGGACTTCACAGAATCAAACCCCACCTTCCGAAACCAAGACCGAATAGCCCTGCCCCACTGGAACATTCGACACCGTGCAGGGTCGCAGCGATCTTGTCAGGTCGGACAACTGTTCCGCAAGCGCCGCGACGCGGTCCCGCTATGTCACCAATGTCTCAGCCAGCCCGTCGGCGGTGAGCTCCAGCCGCCGGGTCACCCCGATGTCGCCGAGGAATCGCAAGTCGTGGCTTACCACGATCAGCGCACCCTCGAAACCGGCGAGGGCCTGCGTGAGGTGCCGCAGACTCGGCAGATCGAGATTGTTGGTCGGCTCGTCCAGCAGCAGCAATTTCGGCGCGGGATCGGCGAGCAGCAACATCGCCAACGCGGCCCGCAACCGCTCCCCTCCAGACAGCGCCGCAGCAGCGACATCGGCGTCCGCGCCGCGGAACAGAAAGCGGGCCAGCTGGGCCCGAATCCGCTCGGCAGACGCGTGCGGCGCCGTCGAGGCCACGTTCTCGAACACCGAAAGCCGCTCGTCGAACACGTCCAGACGCTGCGGCAGCATCCGCCACGGCACCTTCGGACCCTTCGCCGCGATGTGGCGCAGCAGCGTCGTCTTACCGACCCCGTTGCGTCCGGTCAGGGCGATCCGCTCCGGGCCGGACACTCGCAACGTCACCGTCGGCCCGCAAGCAAGCTCCACTTGGTCCAGTCCGATCACGTCCTGGCCGGGATAGAGCCGTGTGTCGGGCAGATCCACCCTGATCTCCCGATCGTCGCGCAACAATTCCTTCGCCTGCTCGAGCTGCTCCTTGGCGGTGTCGAGCTTCTCGATGTGGCTGTTGCGCAGCTTGCCCGCAGACACCTGTGCCTGCCGTTTGCGCTCGCCCATGACAATTTTCGGCTCCCGCTTCTGGTCCCACATCTTCTGCCCGTAGCGCTGCCTGCGGTCCAGCTTGATGCGCGCCTCGACGAGCTCGCGCGCCTGCTTTCGCACATCGCCGCGCGCATCCCGGATCGCGGCCCTGGCAGCCTCCTGCTCGGCCTCGACGATCCGCTCGTACTCGCTGAAATTGCCTCCGAACAACCGCAGTTCGCCGTGCCGCAGCTCGGCGATGGCAGCCATCCGCTCCAGCAGCTCGCGATCATGGCTGACGGTGAGCACCGTGCCGGAGAACTGGGTGACCACCTCGTAGAGCCGTTCGCGGGCGATCTGATCCAGGTTGTTCGTCGGTTCGTCCAGCAGCAGCACGTCAGGGTCGGCGAGCAGCTCGGCGACCAGTCCGAGCAGCACCGTCTCGCCGCCGGACAGCGTGTCCAGCGTGCGATCGAGCTGCCCGACCGAATGGGCGACGTAGTGCAAGCCGAGCCCGGCCAGCAGCGCGAGAGCGCGTTCCTCGACATCCCACTGATTGCCGACCAGGTCGAAGTCCGCCTCAGCAGCGATCCCTGACTCTATGCGGTGCAACGCCTTTCGGATACCGGCGATACCGAGCACGGCGTCGACACGCTGCCCTGACGCGAGACCGAGATCCTGCCGAAGATACCCGAGCTGCCCGGTGACCGTGATCGACCCGCGCGCGGGCTTCAGCCGACCGGCGATCAGCTCCAGCAGTGTCGACTTACCCGCACCGTTGCCGCCGACCAGGCCGACGTGACCGGGACCGAGGACGGCGTCGAGCCCCTCGAAGACGGGAGTGCCGTCCGGCCAGGAGAAGGTGAGATCGGAAATAGACAGATTGGTCATAGTGACTCCCGAGGTTGCGACGGATACGCGGCGCGCGAAAGCGGGCCGCCCGAATGGCTACCTCAGAAGAGCAACGGCATGACTCCGATCAACGGGGATAAGACTCGTTCAGGTTACGCACAGCGTCGGCTCCTGCGCCAGTGATTTTCGGATCACACCGATCTGGATGGCCGCATCGTCCTTCACCACCGCTGCTCCATCTGCTTCCCCGGCTTGCCGCGTGGCTTCGACTCACGACCGGCACAGAACCGCACAGGAGTCGCTTTCGCCGTCCTGTGCGGAACCCTCGGGAACCAGCTCAGATCTGCACGATCGAGGTCAGCGGGTAGTCTCCCTGCCGCACCCGCCCGTCGAGAAAGGTGAGCTCCAGCACCACCGCGGCGGCGGCGACCTCGGCGCCCGCCTGCTTGAAGAGCTCGGCGGCGGCGGCGAGGGTGCCGCCGGTGGCGAGTACGTCGTCCAGCAGCAGGACGCGGCGGCCCTGCAGATCTATGCCGTCCGCGGGGATCTCGAGGGCGGCGGTGCCGTACTCGAGGCTGTATTCCCGGCTGATCACCGGTGGCGGAAGCTTGCCCGCTTTACGGATCGCGAGGACGCCGGTGCCCAGGGTCGCCGCGACGCCCGCTCCGAGCAGGAAACCGCGTGCGTCGATGCCCGCCACCACGTCGGCGTCGGGCGCGCATGAGGCCAGACAGTCGATGACCGCCCGGAAGCCCTCGGGGTCGGCGAGCACAGGGGTGAGATCGGCGAAACGGACCCCGGGTGTGGGGAAGTCATCGTGCCAGCGGGTCAGGCGATCGACCAACTCCGCGGCCTTGGTGGACCGTTCGGCGGTTATGTCTTCGGACTCGATCGCCGCGTGCTTGCTCATCGACACCTCTCCATGATCACATCACCCACACCGTCTGTCACCGCTCGAGCACCCATCGATCCATGTTCCAGCCGGACCCCGCCTGGGTGGGGCCTGCGATCCCATTTCGCAGCCCCGCCCCGAAAGCGATGAGGCGCGGGGTGGCGAACAACGGAATGCTCGGCAGCTCCGCCCACAGCAGGTTCTCGGCATCGGTGAGCAGATTCAGCTGTGTGGTCGAGTTGTCGTCGGCCGCAAGCTGATCGGTGATGGCATCGTAACGGCCGTTGCCGAACCGCCCGACATTGAGCCCGCTACCGGTGCGCAACGCGCTGGTCGCGGCCACACCACCCAGCGATCCCGCCGGACCAGGCGCCGACGCGGTGCTGCCCAGGACCGCGTCGACCTTGCCCTCGGTGAGCTGAGCCGGGGTGAAATCGGACGACCCGGCGTCCACCACGGTGATACCTGCCGGTTTGCAGGCATCGGCGATCATCGAGACGGTCTGCGCGCGGCGATCGTCCGGACGCAGGTAGCCGACACGGACGGTCGGGTTCGGCGCACCGGAGGTGGCGATCGCCTTGGTCGCGCCGGGCACGTCGCCACCGGAGAACTTGTCCGCCGCCCCGATGACCGCCGGATAGAACAGCGAATCCTGTTGCACGATATGCGCGTTCAGCGGGCCGGAGCCGAGCCCGGCCTTCGGCGCGTCCGGCACCTTGCCGAGCTTGTCGAACAAAGCCTGCCGCGGCAGGCATAACGCGAACGCACGTCGTGCGTCGCGCGAACCGAACACCCCCCCGGTCGAGAGCACCAGCTGCTCGACGCCACGGCCGGGCACGGTCTTCACCGAGAAACCGTTCAGATTCAGGTCTTTCACCGAGCCCGCGCCGACATCGACCACACCGACGGCGCTGTCGCCGATCTTCTGTTTCAGGTCGACGGTCTTGGGCCACACCACGATCCGACCGGTCGCCGGCTTGTTTCCCCACCAGCGCTCGTTGGCGACCAGCACCAATCCGTCCTCCTGGCTGAAGGATTCGACCCGGTAGGGTCCCGACGACGGGAACCGGGACAGGTCCAGATCACCACCGGCCGGGATGGCCCAGCCGGTATTCCAGAACTCGGCGAGCCTGCCCACGGCGTTCGGATCACCGGACTGCAAGGCGGACACCACATTGGGAATGTTCGCCACCCGGGCGGCGACATGCGCGGGCATCAGCTCGCCTGCCGTGAACAGATTGCGCCATGCCAGGTAGTGCCGATCGGGCCGGAACACCACGGTGGCATCCCGCGAGCCAGGCTGGCAGTCGACCCGCTCGATGTCGGCGTAGCCCGCGGTGCTCGCGGCGTCGAAGAGCGGAACCGTTCCGCGCTCACCGGGTTTGGTGAATCGCCCGCTGCGAGCGGCCCAGGCGAGCACCAAGTCGTCGCACGAGGTGGGCACGCCGTCTGAGTACACGCCGTCCGGGTTGAGGCGGTACTGGATGGTCTGTGTCTCGCCGGGCACCTCTTTCGCGGTGCCGAGGTCGGTATCGGCGACCTGCTGGCCGTCCGGCCCGGTGTAGAAGAAGCCGGTCAGCACGCGCGCGAAGACCGCGTCGGATCCGGAACTCGCCCCGAGCGTGCTGCCACCGTTGTAGGTGGCGATGGTGGCGTCGGTCGCGTAGCCGATGGACGGCACCTGGTTCTTGCTGGAGCAGCCGACCACCAGCCCGGCGGCCAGGGTGCCCGCAACAAGCGCTCCGATCAGTCGTACCGCCCTGCCTGGGTGTCGCATGGAACCCCCTGCCCTGTTGTCAGTGCCGCTTCTTGTGCCGTTTCCCGCTCGGTCGCGCGCCGGGCCTTGGTGCCTGCCCGGCTGGGCGCTGCCTGCGTGGCGGCTCGTCGAAGTCCCGGCCCGACGCCATGGTCGCCCGACGCTCGGCCGCGATCCCGGCGCGGGCGCCCGCCACGCCGGCCCGCTTGGCCAGAACCTTCTTGGTGTGCGCCGCCACCGGTCCCCAGCGCTCCTTGATCGACACCAGCAGCGGCGTCGCGAAGAAGATCGAGGAGTACGTGCCGATCAGCAGACCGACCAACTGCACCAGCGCCAGGTCCTTGAGGGTGCCGACGCCGAGCATCCACACCGCGATCACCATCAAGCCGACGATCGGCAGGATGCCGATCAACGCGGTGTTGATCGAGCGCATGAGTGTCTGGTTCACCGCGAGGTTGGCCTGCTCGCCGTAGGTGCGCCGAGTCAGGTGCAGGATGCCGTGGGTGTTCTCCTCGACCTTGTCGAACACGACGACCGAGTCGTAGAGCGAGAAGCCGAGGATGGTCAGAATGCCGATCACCGTCGCCGGGCTGACCTCGAATCCGACGATCGAGTACACGCCCGCGGTGACGGTGACGTCGAAGGCCAGCGCGGCGAGCGCCGCGATGGCCATGTGCGGCTCGAATCGGACCGCGATGTACACCGCGACGAGCACGAGGAACACCGCGAGCGCGATGAGCGCTTTGCGGGTGATCTGGCTCCCCCACGTCTCACTGACGTCCGAGGTACTGATCGCGGCCCGGCTCGGGTTGCCGGTCTTGTCCTTCGGCTGGAACTTGGCGAACAGCGCGTTGTTCAGCGCTTCCACCTGGTTCTGGTTCAGGGCCTCCGATCGGATCAACATGGTGGCGGAGCCGCCGGTGCCGACGGTCTGCACGGACACCGGGTCGGTGCCTATGGTCCCGCGGTAGACGTCCTCGACCTGACCGGTGGTCGCCGGCCCAGCCGGGAACTGGATCCGTGAACCACCCTCGAAGTCGATGCCGAAGTTGAATCCGCGGAAGATGATGCTGCCCAACGAGATCAGCACGATGGTGGCGGTGATCAGGTACCACATCCGCCGCTTGCCGATGACATCGATAGCGCCGGTGCCGGTGTAGAGCCGGTTCAGGAAGCTGTGCTTGGGCGGTTCCGCGACGGTGACCGCCGCGAACACGTCGGTGATCTCGGTCGCGTTCGGCTTACTGAGCGACGAGGTGGTGTGGCTGTTGGTCATCGCGTCCTCACGCCTTCCCGAGGGCGGCCTCGGCCGCCTTCCGCTCGCGGGCGATCTGCTGGATCGCTCCCAGGCCGTTCACCGACGGTTTGGACCAGAACGCGGTCCGCGAGGCGAGCAGCACCAGCGGCGAAGTCACCAGGAATACCACGACTACGTCGAGGATGGTGGTGAGGCCGAGGGTGAACGCGAAGCCCTTCACCTGGCCGACCGCGAGGATGTAAAGCACCGCCGCGGCGATGAAACTGACCGCGTTGCCCGACAGGATGGTGCGGCGCGCGCGCTGCCAGCCGCGGGGCGCGGCGGAACGGAAGCTGCGGCCCTCGCGCATCTCGTCCTTGATGCGTTCGAAGAAAACCACGAACGAGTCCGCGGTCATGCCTATACCGATGATCAGACCGGCGATACCGGCGAGGTCGAGGGTGAAGCCGATCCAGCGGCCGAGCAGCACCATGATGCCGTAGACCGCGAATCCGGACGCCACCAGCGACAATCCAGTGACGAACCCGAGCATTCGGTAGTAGAACAGGCAGTAGAGCAGCACAACGACCAAGCCGATCGCCCCCGCGAGCAGACCCGCCTTCAGCGAGGACAGGCCCAACGTCGCGGAGACCGTCTCGGCCTCGGAGGTCTGGAACGACAGCGGCAGCGAACCGTACTTCAACGTGTTCGCCAGCTCCTTCGCCGTGGTGGCGGTGAAGTTGCCCGAGATCTGGGTGCGGCCACCCTGCTGCGGGCCCTGCTGCACGACCGGCGCGCTGACCACCCTGGAGTCGAGCACGAACGCGACCCGCTTGTAGACGTACTCGCCGGTGAGCGCGGCCCACGCGTCGCTACCGCCGGACTTGAACTCCAGGTAGACCTCGTGCCTGGCCTGCTGTTGATTCAGGCCCGAACTGGCGTCCTTGATCTCTTGGCCGTCGATGCGGCTCTTGTCGAGCAGGAACACCTCGGCGCCGTCGGTCGAGCAGGTCACCAGCGGAAGGGATGGATCGTCGTTGCCCGCGAGCGGATCGGCCTTGGCGCAGTCCAGCGCGGCCAGCGCGGCCTGCTGCACGGACGGATCGGTGCTCTGCCGGACCGCCTTGGCCGCCTGGATTTCCTTGGTGGCCTCCTCGGTGGGAGCGAGGTTGGGATCGGGCGCCGGGGTCGGCGCCTGCGCGGGGAACACGCGCTGCTGCGCAGCGGGTGTCTGCTCCGCTTGCGGAGCCTCCGGCGTACCTGGCTCGGTGCTCGGCGGAGGCTGTGCGCCCGGCGTTGTCTGCGGCGTCGCGCCGCGGCCCGCCGCGGGCACGGCCTGCAGCACGGGGCGGATGTAGAGCTTGGCGGTGGTCGCCAACGCGCGCGCCTGTTGCCCATCGTCGCCAGGCACGGTGATCACGATGTTGCTGCCGTCGATGACGACCTCGGAGCCGGAGACACCGAGTCCGTTGACCCGGTTCTCGATGATCTCCTGCGCCTTCTTCAGGCTGTCCTGGCTCGGCTTGCTGCCGTCCGGTGTGCGCGCCGACAGCGTGACCCGGGTACCACCCTGCAGGTCGATGCCGAGCTTGGGTGTCGGGGACTTGTCACCGGTGAAGAACACCAGCGCATAGACCACAGCCAGCAGCGCGGCATAGACACCGAGCAGCCGGAGCGGGTGCGCCGATCCCTGGGAAGGTGGCACAGTACGTCATCTCCTAGGCGGAAAGTCGAGGATGGAACAGGCGGGCATGCACCAACGCCGCCGGGTGCGCGGACGGGTAGCCGCGGCGACATCCGGCGCGCAGGCACACCGAAAGATCAGTCCTTGGTCAGCCGGGTCTCGGTCTGCTCGGCGGATTCCTCGCGGGTGTCTGTCGCTTCCGAGCCGGTGGCGTCGGTGCCGGACTCTTCGGCGCTCACCTCGTTGTCGGCACGCCCCTCGCCGTTGGTGCTCACCTCGTCGTCGGCGCGCACCTCGCGGATGGCCTGGCGCAGCCACGTGGTGACCACGTCCTCGGCGATCTCGAGGTCGACCGTGGTGTCATCGAGTTCGACCACGGTGCCGTACAGCCCCGACGTGGTGACGACCTGGTCGCCGACCTTCAGGCTGTCCTGCATGGTCGAGACCTTTTCGGCCTCCCGCTTCTGACGGCGGACACCGAGGAACATCGGCACGAGCAGGGCTACCAGTAGCAGCGGAAACAGAAGTTCCATCGTCGAAGTCAGTCCCTAGTGTTGTGGGTGGGATGGACAAGTACCCACACAGTCTGCCAGTTCGTCGCGCAGGCGCCACACCCGCACACCGGCTGGGCAGCTACAACGCCCCGTCACACACCGAATCGCCGCTGGAACCTCTCCGGGCGGCGGGACGGTGTGTGAGGGTTCCTCGGTGCGCTCAGGCGGTCGTGCCGTAGACGTAGTCGTCGAGTGGGAAGCTGACCGCTTCGCGGTGGGCGTTGAGGGTGCTGGTCGGACGCAGCAGGGCCGCCTCGCCGTGCGGGTTGAAGTAGTAGCTGCGCGCGGTGGTGCAGTCACCTCCGTAGAAGACCGAGGAGCCTAGCTTGGCGGTCACGCGGTCCAAGAACTCGGCGTTGGCCCGCTCGGTCACCTCGAAGGTGGTCTCGCCGCGGCGCCGCAACTCACCGAAGAGCCTGCCCATGTGCTTCATCTGCGCTTCGATGGTGGTGAAGTAGGACAGTCCGCTGTAGGAGTACGGGCTGTTGAGGCTGAGGAAGTTCGGGAACTTCGGCACCGTGATGCCCTCGTAGGCCTGGAAGCGGTTGTCCCGCCAGAACTTTCCGAGGTTCACTCCGTCGCGGCCGACGATCTCGATGGCCGGGAAGTTCACGTCCCACAGGTTGAAGCCGGTGGCCAGGATCAGTGTGTCGATCTCGGTCCGGTGCCCGTCGGCGGTGACGATGCCGTCGGCCTCGATGTGGTCGATCGAGTTCGTCTCCAGCCGCACGTGCGACTGGTTGAACGTCGGGAAGTAGTGGTTGGAGAAGGTGGGCCGCTTGCAGCCGAAGTCGTAGTGCGGCGTGAGTTGCTTGCGAGTCTCCTTGTCCCGCACCGACGCCCGTAGGTGTGCCTTGGCCAGCACGCCCGCGCCCTTGTTCATCAGCTTGGCCTGCTTGAAGTGCAGCACGCCGACCACCATCAGAGCCTCGAGCAGGCTGGTGTTGACCAGCCGTGCGATCTTCTGCGTGGCGGGGACGCGCTCGAACAGCGTCCGCACCGGGGCGGGAATGGTGGTATCGATCTTCGGGACCACCCAGATCGGGGTGCGCTGGAAGACAGTGAGTGCCTGCGCCTTCTTGGCGACCTCCGGCACCAGCTGCACGGCGGTGGCGCCGGTACCGATAATCGCAACCTTGCGGCCGGTGAGGTCGACGTCGTCCTCCCACGCTGTGGTGTGGATGATCTTGCCCGCGAACGAGTCGATGCCGGGAAACGGCGGGGTGTAGGGCTGGGAGAGGAAGCCCGTCGCGGTGAGCAGGTATCGGCCGGTGAGGGTGTCACCTCCCGCGACGGAGACCACCCACTGCTGGTGCTCTTCGTCCCAGCGGGCGCCGTCCACGACGGTGCCGAACCGCATTCGACGGCGCAGGTCGTACTTGACGGCGACGTGTTCGGCGTACTTCTTCAGTTCCGCGCCCGGCGCGAACAACCGCGACCAGTGCGGATTCGGCTCGAACGAGTACGAGTAGGTGACCGAGGCGATGTCCACCGCCAGACCCGGGTAATGGTTGACATGCCAGGTGCCGCCGAGGTCGTCCTCCCGCTCGAGGATGACGTAGTTGCTCGAGCCGAGCCGATCGAGCTCGATACCGGCCCCCATGCCACCGAATCCCGCACCGACCACGACCGCGTCGTACTGAGGCGCCACGCCGAACCTCCTGGTAGAACCGAACTCGCAGAATGACACATCATTCCGTTTGCGACGAACGTATCATCGTGCGGGTGACGAAGCCATCCCCACGAGCGACCCGGCCCGCCGGCAGCGCCATGCAGCGACACAAAGCCGAACTGCGCCGGGAGATCATCGACACTGCTTTCGTCTGTTTCGCGGACAAGGGCTATCACGCCACCGGTATCGCCGACATCGCAGGCCAGCTCGGCATCGGGCACGGGACCTTCTACCGCTACTTCAGCAACAAGCGCGACATCATCGACCACGTCATCGACGACCTGGCCGCACGCATCATCGATGCCCTCGGCACCGAAAACGCCCCCGACGCCGCGACCACGTTGGACGAATACCGCGCCCAGATCGACCGCATCGGTGTCGCCCTCACCGGAATCCTGACCGCCGACCGCCGGGTGGCGCAGCTCCTGCTGTTCCATGCCACCGGCATCGACGACGAGCTCACCCAGCGGCTCTACGGGCTGCTCGACACCGCCGACACGCTGACCGCGGGATATCTCGACCACGGCGTCGAACTCGGCTATCTGCGTGCCGACCTGGACACCGCTAACACCGCGCGGGCAGTGACGGGCATGCTGATCGCGGGCCTCGTCCACTCGCTGCGCGACCCGGACGAGTCGGCGATCGCCGCGCTGAACCAGGCGATCCGCCGCCTTCTCGTCGACGGAGTCCGCAAAGACTGAGCACATCGGCAAGCCCCCGACTCCGCCGCGGGCGCCAAGGCAAGGGACGTGTCGGCCAGGACACGCCCTCATCGCAAAGGCCAGGGAATTCGAAAAGGGGCGGACCGGTGCGCCGAGCCTGACAGAATGTCGCGCGTGACACCCGAGGATGTGAGCCGGATCAGTTTCGCGAGCCCACCGCTCAGGCATCGCGGCTACCACGCGGACGAGGTGGACGCTTTCCTCGATCTCGTCGCCGCGACACTGGCCGGGCGGGGCGCCCTCGCCGCCGACGACCTGCGGCACGTCACCTTCGACGCACCCGGCACCGGAGAGCGCGGATACCGCGCCGACCAGGTCGACGAATACCTAGACCAGGTACGGGTCGAACTCGAGTTCCGCCAGCACGGCGACCGGCCGGTTCCCGCCGCGAGCGGCGACGGTCACCCGTTGCTCACCCCCGAGGACGTGCGCCGGATGCGGTTCACCCCGGCCCCGGTCGGGCGGCGCGGATACCACGAGGAAGAGGTCACCGCGTTCCTCGATCTGGTCGCCGCGACCCTGGCGCACGGCGGACCGGGAAGCCTGACCGTCGCCGACGTCCGCTCCATCCACTTCACCGACGCCCGCCTCGGAACCCGCGGCTACCAACGAGACGAGGTCGACGCCTTCCTGGACCTAGTCATCACCGCGCTACGACGTACCCGTCGCCCCCCGCGTCACAGCTGATGCGCACTCGCACCGGTCGCGGTTCCGACCACCTACCGCGCACGGTGTAAGGAGCAACGTGGTGGTACGAAGGTCAGTCGAAGAGGTCCAGGGTGGGCTGGGGCTCGCGGCCGCGGACTTCAATAGAGCCGAAGACCAGGTCGGATGGTGGAATCAGGCCCAGGTGTTCCCAGGCGGCAGCGGTGGCGACGCGGCCGCGGGGCGTGCGGGCGACCAAGCCCGCGCGAACCAGGAACGGTTCGCATACCTCCTCGACGGTGGCGGCCTCCTCCCCCACCGCGACGGCGAGGGTGGACACGCCGACCGGCCCGCCACCGAAACTGCGGACCAGTGCGCCCAGGACCGCGCGGTCGAGACGATCCAAGCCGAGGACGTCGACGTCGTAGACCTCGAGCGCGGCGTGCGCGATAGGCCGGGTGATCAGGCCGTCGGCGCGGACCTCCGCGTAGTCGCGGACCCGGCGCAGCAGGCGGTTGGCGATCCGGGGCGTTCCGCGCGAACGGCCCGCGATCTCGGCCGCCGCGTCCTCGTCCATGCCGACGCCGAGGATGTGCGCCGAACGCTGCAGGATCCGCAGCAGCTCACCGACCTCGTAGAAGTCCATGTGCCCGGTGAATCCGAAGCGGTCACGCAGTGGACCGGTCAGCGCTCCGGATCTGGTAGTGGCCCCGACCAGGGTGAACGGCGCGATGTCCAACGGAATGGAGGTGGCACCGGGACCTTTCCCGACGACCACGTCCACCCGGAAATCTTCCATCGCCAGGTAGAGCATCTCTTCGGCGGGGCGGGCGATGCGGTGGATCTCATCGATGAACAGCACGTCGCCCTCGACCAGGTTGCTGAGCATGGCGGCAAGGTCACCCGACCGTTCGAGCGCGGGTCCCGACGTGAGTCGCAGCGCGGTGCCGAGTTCAGCGGCGATGATCATCGCCATGCTGGTCTTCCCGAGGCCGGGCGGGCCGGACAGCAGGACGTGATCCGGCGTGCTGCCACGCTGTTTGGCGCCGCGCAGCACCAACGCTAGCTGTTCTCGGACTCGGGGCTGGCCGATGAAGTCGTCCATCGATTTCGGGCGCAGACTCGCCTCGATCTCGCCATCGGACTTCAAATAGCTTGCGCTCACCTGCGATTCGGCAGGTTCCTCTGCGTACTCCATAGCGCCTTACCGGTTCTTGCCGAGCAGGCCGAGCGCTGCCCGCAGGGCGGCGGAGGTATCGGCGGCAGGCCGGTCCGCCAGCACCGCGTCGACCGCCTGTTCGGCCTGTTTGGCGGCGAAGCCGAGGCCGATGAGCGCCTCGACCACCTGATCGCGCACCGGCGTGACCACCGGCGCGGGTGCGGATCCGGGCGGGCCGGACTGCACCGGGACGAGATTCACCTTGTCGCGCAATTCGACCACCATGCGCTCGGCGCCGCGCTTGCCGACACCGGGCACCCTGGTCAGTGCGGCAACGTTGCTCTCGGCGAGCGCCTTGCGCAGTGCTTCGGGTTCCAGCACGGCCAGCACCGCCATCGCGAGGCGGGGGCCGACGCCGGAGACGGTCTGCAGCAGACCGAACAGGTCGCGTGCCTCGGTGTCGGCGAAGCCGTACAGCGTCATCGAGTCCTCGCGGACGATCATCGCGGTGAAGAGCCTCGTCTCGGCACCACGGGTGAGTCCGCCGAGGGTGGCCGGAGTGGCGTTGAGCCGGTAACCGACGCCCGCCGCCTCGATCACCGCATGGTCGAGTGCGATCTCCAGCACCTCACCGCGTACCGACGCGATCACCCGTGCACCGCCTTCCGCTGTTCCGCAAGCCGTTCCCTGTACCGCCGCTGCGCCGCGGCCGCCTTGGCCTCGGCCGCGGCCATCCGCTCCAGCAGCGGCGCCCGCCAACAATGGCAGATAGCCAGCGCGAGCGCATCCGCCGCGTCGGCGGGCTTCGGTGCCGCCTGCAGACCGAGGATGCGGGTGACCATGGCGGTCACCTGCTTCTTGTCCGCGGTGCCGTTGCCGGTGACCGCCGCCTTCACTTCGCTGGGGGTGTGAAACGCCACCGGGATACCCCGGCGCGCCGCGGCGAGCGCGATCACCCCTCCTGCCTGCGCGGTACCCATGGCAGTACGGACATTGTGCTGGGCGAAGACCCGTTCGATCGCGACGGCCCCTGGTTTGTGGGTGTCCATCCAGTACTCGGCGGCGTCGGCGACTTGGAGCAAGCGTTGGGCCAGGTCCATGCCCGCAGGGGTACGGACCACGTCTACGTCCAGGGCGGTGACCTTCCGCCCCAGCCCGCCCTCGACGATGCTGAGGCCGCACCGGGTGAGCCCGGGGTCGACGCCCATCACCCGCACGAAATACCCCTCTCACAGGACACGAACAACTGTTCGAGAGTTTAGCGGAGGCTTAGTGTTTCGTGCTCCTGCGACACGGCGCCGGCAGAGCCGTGCGTGATGGCTTCCCCGTGCTCACTGCGGGTAGCCCGAGCAACTCGGGGAAACTCGCCCTGGCGGCCCACGCACGGGACGGTTCGGCGATCAGTCGCCGCGATGCCAGGTCGAACCACGAGTCAGCTGTCGGAGACCTGCCGCGCGAACGCGGCGTAGGCGGACTCGTCGAACAGGACGAAGCTGACCTCCGACACCGCCGAGTCGGTCGAACACACCGTGTCGACGGCGATCCGCGCGCCGTCGTCCATCGGCCAGCGGAAGATGCCGGTGGAGATCGCCGGGAATGCGACCGTCCGCGCACCCAATTCGTCCGCCACGCGAAGAGATTCCCGATAACACGAGGCCAGTAGCGCCGAGCGGTCCTCGGCAGCCGACCACACCGGGCCGACCGTGTGGATCACCCAGCGGGCAGGCAAGCGACCCGCCGTGGTCGCGACCGCCGCTCCGGTCGGTAATCCCCTGCCGTACCGCGATGCGCGCAGTCGGCGACATTCGGCGAGAATCTCGGGTCCGCCGCGCCGATGAATCGCGCCGTCGACTCCCCCACCTCCGAGCAGCGACGAGTTCGCCGCGTTCACCACCGCGTCGACCTTCTGTTCGGTGATATCCCCGCACACGAGCACAAGTCCGGTCATGTCCGCATTCTGCCTCGACCGCGGCTGCGGCACGACAAGTCAGATGCGTCATCGCCGCCCTCTGCGCGCTCTTCGCACCCGCACTTGTTAACTCGCAGCCGCGATGGACAGGTCAAGAACCGTGCGGTCAGGTGTGCGAGGACAGCATCCACCCAGGTTCGCTGGAGCCGATTCACAGCGGGTCTCGAGGAAGTGTCTCGACAATGCCATAGGTGTCCGTACTCGCCGCTCCTCCAACTCCTGCTCCACCACAGCTTTCGCCAACGAATCAGAATCTGAACTATCAGATCGCCTTTCATCACGGGATCTCGCTGTTACACGGCTGGTTACCGCTGATGGTCGAGGTGCTCGCCGTGCTGTTCCTCGTGCTCGCCGTCGCCCGGCGCACCAGGAAGTGGTGGCTGATCCAGCTGCCGGTGTGCGTGCTGGTCGGCGTCGTGGGGGCGCTTGCCGCGAGATGGTATGTGACGAACGAGGGGCTGGCATCCGACCCTGCGCCCGCCCTGTTGTGGGCCTGTGTCGGAGGCACGGCCACGGCGTCGGGGGTGGCGATCCTCGGCTGGCGCGGCACGCACTGGTGGCGGCGCGGGGTCGCGATCCTCGCCATTCCGCTCGCGCTGCTGAGCACCGGTATTGTGCTCAACCAGTGGGTGGGCTATTACCCCACCGTGCAATCCGCATGGGGCGCGCTGACCGCGGGCCCACTGCCGAACCAGACCGACATGTCGGCGCTGCCCGCCCTGCGGAACACCACCGTCGCCGACGGCAAGGTCGTGCCGGTGCGAATTCCCGACTCCAGCAGCAACTTTCCGCACCGCACCGAGTACGTGTACCTGCCGCCTGCCTGGTTCGCCGGACCGACCCCGCCCGCGTTGCCCGTCGTGATGATGATCGGCGGCGAGTTCAACACCCCGGCCGACTGGATCCGCAGTGGCCAGATCATGCCCGCCGTGGACAGGTTCACCGAGGCGAACGGCGGGCGCGCCCCGATCCTCGTTTTCGTCGACTCCAGCGGAAGCTTCAACAACGACACCGAGTGCGTCAACGGTCCGCGCGGCGACGCCGCCGATCACCTGACCAAGGACGTGCCCGGCTACATCGAATCTCAGTTCGGTGCCTCCGCCGATCCTGCGCAGTGGGCAGTGGTGGGCTGGTCGATGGGCGGCACATGCGCGGTCGACCTCGCCGTCATGCACCCCGAACTTGTCCACACGTTCGTCGATATCGCGGGCGACCTCGGCCCGTCCTCCGGCACCAAGGACCAGACCGTCTCCCGCCTCTTCGGCGGTGACACCGCCCAGTGGGCGGTTTTCGACCCGCTCACCGTCATGGCCGCCCACGGTCCCTACACCGGCATGGCGGGCCTGTTCGACGACCTCACCCCGCCGCAGCGCTCGCGAGGAGGCAATCACGGGCCCGTCGCCGACGACGACACCGTCGGCATGGGCGGTCACGACGGAGTTCCCGATCCCGGCGAGGTGGGGGCCGCCGAGAAACTCTGCGCCGCGGGACAAGCGGTCGGCATCGACTGCACCATCCACACCAGCCAGGGCGGCCACACCTGGCAATTCGCCTCGGCCGCGTTCACTTCGGCGCTGCCGTGGATCGTCGCCCGCGTCGGCCTGCCCGTTCCCGCCGCGACCTGACCCGCGCGCCACCACACCCGATCACCGGTCAGGCCGGGACCGTTCAGCTCGCGCGACGGTGGCCCCGGCACGAAAGGTGCGCCGATAGGCCTGCGGGGACACACCTATCGACTCGTACAGGTGCTGGCGCAGGGAGGTGCCGGTGGCGAATCCGACCTCTCCGGCGATGCGGTCGACCGTCAGTTCGGTGGATTCCAGTAGGTGCCTGGCACGGAAGACACGTTGCTGGATGAGCCAGCGGCCGGGGCTCATCCCGACCTCGTCGCGGAAGCGGCGGGCGAAGGTGCGCTTGCTCATCCGCGCTCGGATGGCCAGCTCGTCGACGGTGACCGGGTGCGTCAGGTTCTCCAGCGCCCACTGCCGGGCGGCGGCGGTCCCGGTCGACGTCTCGGGCGGGACGGGCTGCTCGATGTACTGCGCTTGGCCGCCGTCGCGCCACGGCGGGGCGACGCAGCGGCGCGCGACCGCGTTCGCGACGGCGCTGCCGTGATCGCGACGCACCAGGTGCAGGCACAGGTCGACCCCCGCCGCCGCGCCCGCTGAGGTGAGGACGTCACCGTCGTCGACATAGAGCACGCCGGGATCGAGGCGCACGCGCGGAAAGGCGCGGCGGAACACCTCGGCCTGGTTCCAATGGGTCGTCGCCGGACGGCCGTCTAGCAGTCCGGCCGCTGCGGCGACGAAGGCTCCGGTGCAGATCGCGACGATCCTGGCACCCGGCCGGATGCGAGCGAATGCGTCGAGCACCGGCCGCGGCAACTCGCCGCCCAGAGTCATGGAGATGTCGCAGGCGGGCAAGGCGACCGTGTCGGCGGTCTCCAGTGCGCCGCTGTCGTGCGCGACGGCGATGTCATAGTCGGCTGAGGTGCGCACCGGGCGGCCATCGATCGAGCAGGTGCGGATTTCATATCTGCCTGTGGCACTGCCGAACACCCGGTTCGGGATGCCGAGTTCGAAGGGATACACCCCGTCCAAGGCCAGCACCACCACTCGATGAGGTGCGGCCGTGTTTACCACGGTCATGGCGCGATCATATCGAAGAATGGCAATTGTGCCATTTCCTCTGCGGTCACCGAGCGGCAGGCTGGCATCCATGATCGAGACCGACACCACCGCGACCATGCGAGCTATCAGTCAGAATGTCCTCGGTGGCCCCGAGGTGCTCACCGAAGTACAGCTCCCACAACCGGTTCCGGGCCCCGGCGAGATACTTGTCCGGGTGCGCGCGGCCGGACTCAACCCGACCGACTGGCGGCACCGCGCCGTCGCCGGGTTGTTTCTTCCCGAGCCGCCGTTCGTGCTCGGCTGGGACGTGTCGGGCGAGGTAGCGGCCACCGGCATCGGCGTCACCCTGTTCCGCCCGGGCGACGAGGTCTTCGGCATGCTTCCCTACCCGAATGGCCACGGCGCCTTCGCCGAGTACGCCGCCGGCCCCGCCCGCGCCTTCGCCCACAAACCGGCCGGCCTGGACCATGTGCAGGCCGCCGCGATTCCGCTGGCCGGGCTCACCGCGTGGCAGGCACTGGTAGACACCGCCGAGCTGAGCGCCCGGCAGCGGGTGCTGATCCACGCGGCGGCCGGTGGCGTCGGCCACTTCGCCGTACAGATCGCCAAGGCGCGGGGTGCGTACGTCATCGGCACGGCCAGCGCGCCCAATCACGATTTCCTGCGCGGGATCGGCGCCGACGAGGTGATCGACTACCGCGGCACCGAGGTCGCCGAGGTCGTCCACGATGTCGACGTGGTGTTGGACTCGGTCGACGACGAGAACAGCATCCGTTCGCTGCGCACCTTGCGTCCAGGCGGGCTGCTGGTGACGCTGCGCGCCTTCGGGACCGTCGATCTCGCGGCCGAGGCGAACGCGCTCGGCGTGCGCGCGGTCCGGATGCTGGTCGAGAACGATTACGCGGGGATGCGCGCGCTCGCCGAGCTCGTCGATTCCGGCGCCCTGCGCCCGACGATCGCCGGAACTTTTTCTTTCTCGGAGGCGGCGAAAGCGCATGCCTCGGGCGACACCGGCCGCACTGTGGGCAAATTGGTACTCACCGTCCCCTGAAATTCCCACGATCCGAGCAGTAGCGCTTCTACCATCCGAGGATGAGCAATGTTGTGAAGGCTGTCCTCGAGGGCGGGCCGCAAGACTTGCCCGCACGCATCGTCCCGATCACTCCGCCGGGGATCGAGCTGAAAGTCCCGTTCCGGGGCGGATACGAACACTTCAAGGTCACCCGGCGAGAGCAGGACACGCCAGAAGGGCGACTGCCGGTCTACGAGTGGTGCGATCGCACCAAGATCGCGGAGTGACACACCCTCCCTTTCTGCACCGGCGGTAATCACCGACCGGTCGCGAAACTTCACCCGAGCTGTCTCACGACCACCATGGACAAAAGCGTAACCACATGGTTACGCTTTTGTCGTGGACGAGGTGGCAGGCGCGATCGCCGATCCGGTTCGGCGGGAGATCATGGAGATGCTGCACGGAACCCGGCTCACCGCGGGCGCGGTCGCGGAGCATTTCGCGATCAGCAGGCCCGCCGTCAGCAGGCACCTGCGTGTGCTACGCGAAAGCGGGCTGGTCCGGGACGAACTCGTCGGTAGGCAGCGGTTCTATGTGCTCGACACCGGGCCGTTGACCGCCCTCACCGAGTGGCTCGACCGATTCCACCGGCCCGCCGCCTGGGCTGACCACCTCGACGCACTCGAGACCGAGGTCTACCGGACCAGGCGCGAGCGCCGCTCCGGCGACCAGGACGCGACAAGGGAGAACACGGCATGACGAAGCGACCCACCGGGCGGCTGTTTTCCGCGGACACCGGAAAGGACCTGGTGCTGATCCGCACCTACCGCGCCCCGATCGGGGACGTGTGGGCCAGCGTGACCGAATCCGACCGCACCGCACGCTGGTTCGGCCCGTGGGTGGGCGAGCCGGGACCGGGGCGAACGATCAAGGTGCAAATGGCTTTCGAAGACGACCAACCGTGGATGGAGTTGCACATCGACGCGTGCGAACCACCGCGCCGGCTGGCCGTGTCCGCGATCGACGACGCGGGCGCGTGGCGGCTGGAGCTGGTACTGGCCGAGGTCGCGGGCATCACAGAACTACGGTTCAGCCACCACCTGCCCACCGACACCGAGATCGCCCAGCTCCCCCAGGTCGGCCCCGGCTGGGAGTACTACCTGGGCATGCTCGAGGCGGCCCGTTCCGGCACGGACCGCCCCGATTTCGGCGAGTACTACCCCGCGATGCAGCAGTATTACGAGCAGCTGTCCGACTAGTCGTCCAGCTGGGCGAGGACCTCGTCCGAAATATCGACGTTGGTGTAGACGTTCTGCACGTCGTCACTGTCCTCGAGCGCGTCGACCAGCTTGATCACCTTGCGGGCGCCATCGGCGTCGACCGCTACGGACACCGACGGCTGAAAGCCGGACTCGGCAGAGTCGTAGTCGATGCCCGCGCTCTGCAGGGCGGTGCGCACCGCGATCAAATCACCGGGCTCGCTGATGATTTCGAAGGACTCATCGAGGTCGTTGACTTCCTCTGCGCCGGCGTCGAGCACCGCCATCAGGACGTCGTCCTCGGACAGGCCGTTCTTCTCCAGAGTGACGATGCCCTTGCGGTGAAACAGGTAGGACACCGAGCCCGGGTCGGCCATGTTGCCGCCGTTGCGCGTCATGGCGACACGCACCTCTCCCGCGGCACGGTTGCGATTGTCGGTAAGGCACTCGATCAGCACGGCGACACCGTTGGGGCCGTAACCCTCGTACATGATCGTCTGCCAGTCGGCGCCGCCCGCCTCTTCGCCGCCGCCGCGCTTGCGGGCGCGCTCGATGTTGTCATTGGGGACCGACGCCTTCTTCGCCTTCTGGATGGCGTCGTACAGCGTCGGATTGCCATCCGGGTCACCGCCACCGGTCCGGGCCGCCACCTCGATGTTCTTGATCAACTTCGCGAACAGCTTGCCGCGCTTCGCGTCGATCGCAGCCTTCTTGTGCTTGGTGGTGGCCCATTTGGAGTGGCCGCTCATTCCCCTACTTCCTTCAGGTCGGTGGCACTTCTGGTCGTGTGTACGGTACCGGCACAGCCGGGCGGACAACTCCCCCAGCTTACTCGGGCGTCCACGACGGCCCAGCCCCGGCTAAGCCGCCCGGACCAGCTCGACGAACATCCGGTGTACCCGCAGATCGCCCGTCACCTCGGGATGGAACGACGTCGCGAGGACGTTGCCTTGCCGTACCGCCACGATCCGACCGGCGGCCGGACCGTCCGGCACAGTAGCCAGCACGTCGACGCCCTGGCCCACGCGCTCGACCCACGGCGCCCGGATGAACACCGCCCGCACCGGGCCGCCCTCCAGTCCCGCGAACCGCAAATCGGTCTCGAAGGAATCGACCTGGCGGCCGAACGCGTTGCGCCGCACCGTCATATCTATCCCGGACAGGTGCTTGGCGTCCGGGCGGGTGTCGAGCACCTCCGAGGCGAGCAGGATCATGCCCGCGCAGGACCCGAAGGCGGGCATCCCGTCGCGCAACCGCGCGCGCAGCGGCTCCAGCAGTTCGAATGCCTCCAGAAGCTTGCTGATCGCGGTCGACTCACCGCCGGGCAGCACCAGCGCGTCCACGGCGGCGAGTTCGGATTCGCGACGGACCAGCACCGGTTCGGCACCGCAGTGCGTGAGCGCCGCGACGTGCTCCCGGACGTCGCCCTGCAGCGCGAGCACACCGATGGTGGGACGGGACTGCGCCCGTCCGGCGTCGGCGGCGGATGCGGCGACCGAGGAAGCGTTCACGCCGGAAAGCTTACGAGCCGCGCCGCTGTGGGCCCGCTCACGGTCGCCGCCCGGGGTTTCCGTCACCACCCGTGAGAACGGCGGACGCCGGTCAGCTCTCCCGCAGCGTCCGAATGAGTCCTTCCTGGACCACGGCGGCGACCAGCTGTCCCTCGCGGGTGAAGATCTTGCCGCCGGTCAGGGCACGGCCGAAACCCGCCGAGGGAGAGGCCTGATCGTAGAGCAGCCAGTCATCGGCGCGGAATGGACGAAGGAACCACATGGCGTGGTCGAGCGACGCGGTCTGGGTCGGCTCGTGGGGGTGGATGACCTTAGAGGAGCCGAGCAGCGTCATATCGCTCATGTACGCGAGGGTACAGACGTGGAACAGCGGGTCGTCGGGCAAGGGGTGCCGGTAGCGGAACCACACCTGCTGCGGGGAGACCACACCGTCGCGGCGAGACACGTTCTCTCGCGGCACCATACGGATGTCCCAGTGCTCCCACTCGCGCATCGCCCACAGAAGCTCGGGACTCATCGAGGTGCTGGCATCGGGCAACTCTTCGGGCGCCTGTACCTCGGGCATCACGTCCTGATGCTCGGGACCCTGATCGCCGACGTGGAACGAGGCCGACATGGTGAAGATCGCGGCACCGTCCTGGATACCGGTCACCCGCCGGGTGCAGAACGAGCGGCCGTCGCGGATCCGCTCGACTTGATAGACCGTCGGCTCCTGCGGGTTGCCCGGCCGCAGGAAGTACCCGTGCAGCGAATGTACCTGGAACCGGGGCTCCACCGTCCGGACCGCCGACACCAGTGCCTGGCCGGCAACCTGTCCGCCGAACGTGCGTGCGAGCTGGGTCTTGGTGGACGCGCCACGGAAGATGTCCCGCTCGAGCCGCTCTATCTCCAGCGCCTCTTCGATTGTCGCCATGCGCTGAAGGTTATCCCGACGGACCGCCGCGCCACCTCTCGGCCGTCGGCGGCCCCGGCACGGGCCTGTGCCGCTGCACGGTGACCGCCATGTCGGCGGCGACCCGCGTTTGCTGAGATGGACAGGTGCCGCGTTTTCTGCCGACCACCCGCCATGGACTCGTCGACCGGGTGATCCGCCACGTCCTGACCACACACACCTACACGGTGATCGCCATCGACGGCGCGGACGCAGCCGAGCCCGTCGCGTTCGCCGACCGGGTCGCCGCGGCCCTGCATGACACCGGCCGATCAGCCGCCGTGGTCTCGGTGCACGACTACGTACGACCCGCCGCACTGCGCATGGAGTTCGGCCGCACCGACGAGATGTCTTATCGCACAGCGTGGTTCGACTTCGCGGCGCTGCGCCGCGAAGTGGTCGATGCGCTGCGCGACCACGGCCGATGGCTTCCGGCCCTCTGGGACGAAGCCTCCGACCGCTCGGCGCGCGCGACGATCCGCACGGCGCCGCCCGAGACCACAATCGTCATCGCGGGCCCGATGCTCTCCGGCCGCCAGCTCGACGCGGACCTGACCGTCCGACTCGACATGTCCGAGGCGGCCCTCCGGCGCGGAACCCCACCCGAAGCGGAATGGACAATTCCCGCGCTGCTGCGGCACGACCGCGAGAACCCTTACACGCCAACATTTTTCGTTCGATGGGATCATTCCGACCGCCCTGCGCTACGGGTAGATGAGGACAGTGTGGGATAGAACTCCTCGCGCGCGGCTACCTACTTCCCCGGGTTTCGAGACGCCTCATACCAGCCATTCCCGGACCGCCGTCGACGCCTGGACCAACGATCTCCGTCTCCACCCTCGTTACCTTCTGTCACCGCCTGGCCGCGAACTTCTCCCGCGCCCGGACACACTGCGGACCAACCGACGTACAGCGGGCAGGGCCGGTCAGACCAGGCGGTGGCCGCCGTCGACGTGCAGCACGGTGCCGGTGATGAACGGGTTGCGCATGACGGCGAGCATGGCGTGGGCGATGTCGTCGGGTCGGCCGATGCGGCCGACCGGCAAGCGCGCGGCGAGCTGCCGGTGGCGTTCGGTTTTCGCGGGGCCGACGATGGTGTCCCAGATCGGGGTGTCGACCCAGCCCGGGGAGATCACGTTGACACGGACAGGGCCGAGCTCGATCGCCAAGGCGTAGCCGAGCGAAGCGAGGGCGCCGTTGACGGCAGCGATCATCGCGCCGCCAGAAGCTGGGCGGTAGGCGGCGATACCGGAGGTGAAGGTGAGCGAGCCGCCGAGGAGGAACCGCGCATGTTTTGCCAGCAGGGTGGGGCCGATCAACTTGGTGGAAATCAGGCTGCTGGCCTGGTCGGCGTCGAAGGCGGCCACCGGCCGGTACGCGCCGGTGACGTCGGCGGCGGTGGCAACGACGTGATCGACCGATCCGACGTCGGCGAACAGACGCTCGAGGTCGGCTTCGCGGGTGATGTCTGCGACGGCGGTGCGCACCGTGCCCGGCCCATCGGCAAGGGCCCGCTCGGCGTTGGCGAGCCGTTCGGCCGAGCGGCCAGCGATGGTGACCTCCGCACCGTCGGCGACGAGCGCGGCGGCCAAGGCGAGTCCCATGCCGGAACTGCCACCCACAATGAGGACGCGTTCCAGTGTTGTCGTGCTTATTGTCATGCCTCCAGCCGACCATCGAAGCGGCCGGGTGTCTATGTCGCACTGCCGAACTCGCGTTAGTCGTGAACTAACATCGCAGGTTGCGGACACTGGGCGGCCCGGCCGCCGCAGCGCGCGGCGACCGGGCCTGGATCGGTTGCCGCCGATCGTCGGCAACCGGAGATATCGGTCAGGCGGCGCAGGCCGGGGACTGCTGGTTGAGGTTGCTCAGTGCCTGACAGGCCCACGCTTTCTGGACCTTCCACTTGCCGCCCTCCAGGACGAAGGGGACATCGACCTGGTTCTCCTGACCGTTGATCGTGAACTTGGCCTGCGCGGTGACGCTGTCACCGAAGGCGGTGACGCCCGTGACCACGGCCGAGGCGTTGGCCTGCTTGTACGCCTCGGCCAGGCGGTTCGGCAGGCCGGGGTCGGCCTCGATACCCTCCACGAGGTCGAGCTTGTCCTCGTTCGGCACCGCCGGATCGAGGGCACGCTGCAGCAGAGCGTTCAGCTCGTCGACGGTGGGCGGGGCAGGCACGTTCGCGGTCGCCGAGGCGCTGGTCGTGGTGCGGGCCGGCTTGGGCGAGTCGCTCTTGTCGTCGCTGCCACAGGCCGCCAGGCTCAGGGCGGCCGCGGTGGCCAGGCCTGCGACGGCGAGGCGTCCGGTCATGCGAAGCTTCAACTGTTCGTCCTTTGCGTTCGGATCTATCCCGACGATGAGAGGGCACGACATGGCCCGCATGGGCCATCGAATTGCGAAGCTACTGAGCGCGATTGTGGGAACTCTGAGACAACATTCTAGGCGTCGTGAGGGTTGAATCCACGTAACGCCGCCCCTCGAGCTCCTACTCCGCCAACGGTTCGCCCGCCAGCGCGGCGACCAGTGCCGCGACCGCGGGATGGCGAACGGCCGTACGCCAGGCGGCCGCGTAGGTCACCTTGAGCGGTGCGCCGCGCAGCGGCCGCCAGGCCAGGCCGGGCACGTCGGCCGCGCGCGCAGAGCTGAGCCCGATCATGTCGGGCCGCGACGGCAGCACCGCGAGCATCTGCGCGTGCCCCATAGCGCTGTCGCTGAGCCGAACCCGGGCACCCTGGCCGGCGAGCGTGCGCAGCAGCGAATCATGCAGGCCCGCAGCCGATTCACGTACGAACAAGATCAGCTCCTGGCCGACGAGGTCGGCCGGGTCGAGCAGCTCGGAGCCCGCGAGCGGATGTCGCGCCGACATCAGGACGCCGAGTTCCTCGCGCGCGACCGGACGCTGCGCGAAGCGCTCTGGCAGGTCCACCGGTGCGCGGACCAGCGCTATATCGATTTCGTCGTCGTCGAGCAGGCGAATCTGATCAGCTGTGGTCCCCCCGGTGAGCACCATGCGTGTGCCGGGCAAGTGGGCGACGAGCAGCTTTTCGATGCGTATCGGCAGCCACGGCGGAACACCGTTCAGCAGGCCGAGCCGGAGCACCGGCGCACCGGCGGCGGACGCGCGCCTGGTCTCCCGGATCGCCTCGTCCATCGCACGCAGCACGTCCTTGCCGGTGCGCAGCAGCACCGCACCGGCGGCGGTCAGCTCGACCCGGGGCTCCCGGAGCAGCAGTGGACCGCCCAGCTCACGTTCCAGGACCTTGATCTGCTGGCTGAGGGTTGGTGTCGAGATGAACAATCGCTCCGCGGCCCGGCGGAAGTGCAATTCCTCCGCCAGGACCACGAAGTATCGCAACTGCCGCAACTCCACACGGCAGACGCTACCGGCTGGTGCTCACCAGCCGCGCTCGGCCAACCGGTGCGGCTGCGCGATCTCCTCGACGTTGATGCCGACCATGGCCTCGCCGAGGCCGCGCGACACCTTGGCCAGCACGTCGGGGTCGTCGTAGAAGGTGGTGGCCTTGACGATCGCGGCGGCACGCTGCGCCGGGTTGCCGGACTTGAAGATGCCGGAGCCGACGAACACGCCCTCGGCGCCGAGCTGCATCATCATCGCGGCATCGGCCGGGGTGGCGATGCCGCCCGCGGTGAACAGCACAACGGGGAGCTTGCCGGTCTCAGCGATCTCGCGGACCAGCTCGTAGGGGGCCTGCAGCTCCTTGGCCGCGACGAACAGTTCGTCCTCCGGCAGCGACGACAACTTGCGGATCTCCTGGCGGATCTTGCGCATGTGTGTAGTGGCGTTGGACACGTCACCGGTACCTGCCTCGCCCTTGGAGCGAATCATGGCCGCACCCTCGGTGATTCGGCGCAGCGCCTCACCCAGGTTGGTGGCGCCGCAGACGAACGGCACGGTGAAGTTCCACTTGTCGATGTGGTTGGCGTAGTCGGCCGGGGTGAGCACCTCGGACTCGTCGATGTAGTCGACGCCGAGGCTCTGCAAGATCTGTGCCTCCACGAAGTGGCCGATGCGGGCCTTCGCCATCACCGGTATGGAGACGGCGGAGATGATGCCCTCGATCATGTCCGGGTCGCTCATCCGGGACACGCCGCCCTGCGCGCGAATGTCGGCGGGGACTCGCTCCAGCGCCATCACCGCGACCGCCCCCGCGTCCTCGGCGATCTTGGCCTGGTCGGCGGTGACGACATCCATGATCACCCCGCCCTTGAGCATCTCGGCCATGCCGCGCTTCACGCGGGCGGTACCGACGGTCTGGGTGGTCTCGGGCGTGGTCACGGCAAACTCCTGAGTCATGTGCGCCAATCGGGTCGCTCGGATTCGAACGACACGATTCTAGGCGTCCGAAAAAGGCCACCTGATAGCCAGTTGGAGTGCACTGGCCTGGTGCGATCTCGGATATCCCGGCGTACACCGGGAAGGCGCGGCATCCGTGCCGTCCCGGCGATCCACGGTCTGCCCGGGCCCTGCCGGGTACCGCGTCAGAGCGGGCCGACAACCAGCAACTGCGCCCAGTACTCCGCGGTGGCGGGCCCCACAAGGGGTAACAGGAAATCGAACAACAGGTACGACATGAAACCAACTACCTCCACACCGAGCGAGATCGGCCCCACCTTCATCGGGACCACGACGCCGAATTCGAGGGCGTCCCTGACAGCACTACCCTCCGGGCGCATGATTCACCGCGACGCTATCACGACCGTGAAGCACATCACACATCCACACGAGCCGGTCAGCGGATGGAGCGGACCTCAGGATCGGCGGATCCGGAGGCGGCCTCGGCGGCCTCGGCGAGTAGTTCGTCCAAGTGATACGGGTAGACGGTTTCGCAGGAACGGTCCAGCGCGACGATGTCCTCGACGGTGCACCATTTATGGCCGGTGATGGAGCGACGTTCGATCGTGGTCTGGTTCGCCGCATGCGGTTCGAAACTGCGCACGCGCAGGGCGAAGAACAACTCTTCGGAGCGGATCAGATCGCCGTTGAACGGGAACACCGCGACCCGACGCCAGATCGGTCCGCGCAAGCTGTCCGGGTCCGCCCGGTGCCCGGTCTCCTCGTAGAGCTCGCGCACGGCGGCGGCGCGCAGGCTCTCCCCCGGCTCCACCCCGCCGCCGACGGTGAACCAGAACGACGCCTCCGGCGTCTTGGGGTCGTTGCCGCGCATCAGCAGGGTCCGGTCGTTCTCGTCGAACAGCACGATGCGCGCGGTGGTACGGATGGTGTCCACGGCGAGTCCGGTGGATGCGGCGGGCGTGGCACGCTCGGTGATCTCGAAGTAGGACGGCAGCGGCGCGGTGCCGCCGAGGTGCAGGATGCGCACCGGGCGCCGGGTACGCAGCGCGAGCGTGTCGCGCACCGCGTCGTTGTGGAAGCGGCGCGCGATGAGCACGCGCGCTTCGGCGTCGGCCAGCTCGGCGACAAGTTGAGGGCGCAGGCTTCCGATGTCGACCGCCGACAACGCCGAGGACAGCTGGTTCTCGACGGTCTCCCGATCGCCCGGCCCGGCCCGCTCGGCCCGGCCCGCCAGCGCGGACAGGTGTCTGGCCTGCTCGGACCGCGTCGGATCGGACGGGCCCGCGATGGCCAAGGCGACCGACCTGGCGACCACCGCCCGCCGTGCCAACGCCGCGTCGAGCGCCTGCCAGGACTGGTCGGAGCGCACGTGCAGCCGGTCGAGCCGGTTGGCGGTCGAGTACGCCCAGAGACCGATCGCAATGACCACCGCAGCGATGAGAGCGAGGACAAGGACCGTCGTCGCGGAGAAGGTGATCATCCGGCGGCGCGCACCCGGGTGTCGCCGATGGTCACCGTTTCGTACACGCGCAGGATCTGTTCGGCCACCACTGGCCAGTCATACTCACCCACCACCTGCGTCGCGGTGTGCACCAGCGCCTCCCTGCGCACCTCGTCGGTGAGCACGGCGTGCAGCGCGGCGGCCAAGGCGGCGGAATCGCCCACCGGGACGAGCACGCCCGCCGCCCCGTCGCGCAGTACCCGCCGGAAGGCATCCAGTTCGCTGGCCACGACGGCCGTTCCGGCGGCCATCGCCTCGATCAGGATGATGCCGAAGCTCTCCCCGCCTAGATTGGGCGCGACGTAGACGTCGGCGCTGCGCATCGCCGAGGCCTTCTCCTCGTCGGATACCTGGCCGAGGAAGTGCAGGTGCCCGGCGAGCGGCCCCGCTTCACGGCGCAGCCGGTCCTCGTCACCGCGCCCGACGATGAGGATCTCCACCTCCGGATGCCTGCGCGCCAGGTCGGGCAGCGCCCCGAGCAAGACCTCCATGCCCTTGCGCGGCTCGTCGTAGCGGCCGAGGAACAGCACGGTCCCGCCCGCACGCGGATAGCCGGGCAGCATCGGCGCCCTGGCGAACGCGGGGACGTCGACGCCATTGGGGATCTCCACCGCGTCCGACCCCAGCGCCTCCACCTGCCAGCGTCGTGCCAGCTCGGAGACGGCGATGCGGCCGGAGATCTTCTCGTGATAGGGCCGCAGCACTCCCTGAAATGTGCTCAGCACCAACGATTTCGTCGTCGAGGTGTGGAAGGTGGCGACGATCGGACCCTCGGCGATCTTCAGCGCGAGCATGGACAGGCTCGGCGCGTTGGGCTCGTGGATGTGCAGCACGTCGAAGTCGTTCCCATCGATCCAACGGCGAATCCTGGTATAGGCCATGGGGCCGAAGGACAATCGGGCAACCGAGCCATTGTACGGGATCGCGACCGCGCGTCCCGCCGACACCACGAACTCCGGCAGCGGCGTGTCGTCCGCCGCGGGCGCGAGCACGCTGACCTTGTGCCCGCGTTCGATGAACACCCGCGCCAGCTCGACCACATGCGCCTGCACTCCGCCGGGGACGTCGAACGAATAGGGGCAGACCATGCCGATCTTCATGGCAATTCGTCTCCCCGTTCGACCCGGATGCTCGCCTGCGCGGCGGCGATTCCGGCGCGCCGCTCCGGGGACAGGTCGCTTTCCCACAGCGGTTGCAGCATGTGCCAGTCGGCAGGGTGTCCGGCGATATTCGCGGCGAAACGGTCCGCCAATGCCTGGGTAGCCGCCGCCACGCCACCGGAAACATCCAGCGGGCCTTCGACTTTCAGGCCCCAGCTCTCGCGCCCTTCGGCATCGACATCGAACCACGCGTGCACCGGCAGCAGCGCGGCGCCGGTCTCGATGGCCAGTTTCGCCGCGCCCCCGGGCATCCAGGTGCGCTCGCCGAAGAACCGGACGGGGACCCCCCTGCCAGTGAGGTCTCGTTCGCCCATCAGGCACACGATCTTGTTTTCCCGCAGGCGCGCCGCCAGCTGCCGGAACGGCGGTTGCTCGCCGCCGGTCAGTGGGAACACTTCGAAGCCGAGGCTCTCTCGATAGGCGACGAACCGCTCGAACAGCGATTCCGGCTTCAGCCGTTCGGCGACAGTGGTCGGATTGCCGTAGTGCTGCACCAACCAGACACCGGCAATGTCCCAATTGCCGGAGTGCGGAAGCACCAAGACCACGCCGCGGCCCTCATCCAGCGCGGCATCGAGGAACGGCAGCCCGTCGACCCAGTAGTCGATCGCCTTGTGGTCCATGGCGGGTAGCCGGAACGCCTCACGCCAGTACCGGGCATACGACCGCATGCTCGCGCTGATCAGCTCGTCCGGCACGTCGGCAGGCAGCACCCCCAGCACACGGGCCAGGTTCCGTCGCAATTGATTCGGTGGTCCGCCCGCGTGGAAATCTCGGTTGGCGCGCCAGGCGAACCGGTCACCACCCAAGTCGAACAGCCGCCGGGCCGTCTGCTCCGGCAGCGCACGCACCAGCCGCCAGCCTGCCACGTATCCGGCGGCACCGAGCCGCTCCCCGATGCTCATTCGATCTCCCCCACTTCTCGTCCCCAGCCCGCCACCGCAGATGTCCCGCTGCCTTCGTCGACGTATCGGCGCTCGGCACAGGGTGTTGTCACGACGGGAGCCCCGTGGCACCGGCGGCTCCCGTGCTCGGATTCCGCGGCTGCCCGGAGGGGATCACATCGCGCGCCCCCGGCGAATTGCGCACGGCGAGCACCCGCTGGAAGACGGTGACGATACTGAGCACCGCGAGAATCCACATCGCAAGGTGGACGGCGTAGGTGAGCCAGTCGATGCCCCAGTAGCCGCCGATGCCGGTGCATCCCGCGCCGACCAGCACGATGATCAGCCGGTCCGGGCGTTCGATGATACCGCCGTCCGCGGACAGCCCGCTGGCCTCAGCGCGGGCTTTGGCGTATGAGATCACCTGTGAGGTCACCAGGACGACGAGCGTCGCGAAGAACAGCTGCCTGTGCTGCTCATGAAAGACCGCCCACCAGGCCAGGCCGGCGAAGATCGCGCCGTCGGCCACGCGGTCACAGGTTGCGTCGAGTACCGCACCGTATTTCGTTCCTCCGCCGCGCGCCCTGGCCATCGCGCCGTCGAGCATGTCGAACATGACGAACAGCCAGATGACGATGGCTCCCCAAAACAGGTGTCCGGTCGGGAACAACGTGACCGCGGCGGCGATCGAGGCGGTCGTGCCGATCAGCGTCACCGCATCGGGAGTGAGTCCCGTGCTGACCAGTGCCCTGCCCAGCGGCGCCGTCGCCTTGGCGAACGTTTCGCGGCCGAAGAAGCTCAGCACAGTCGACCCGCCCCGCTCATCTACGCCTCCTTCCAGGCCGCCGAGAGCAGCGCCCTGGTCTCACGCAAGAGTTGCGGCATCACCTTCGCCCCGCCGATGACGGTGATGAAATTCGCGTCACCACCCCAGCGGGGCACGATGTGCTGGTGCAGGTGGTCGGCCAGCGAGCCGCCCGCCACCCCACCGAGATTCAGGCCGACGTTGAAGCCGTGCGGCCGGGACACCTTCTTCATCACCCGGATGGCCTGCTGGGTGAACGCCATCAGCTCGGCGCTCTCGGCCTCGGTGAGGTCCTCCAGGTTGGCCACCTTGCGGTAGGGCACCACCATCATGTGCCCCGGGTTGTACGGGTACAGGTTGAGCACCGCGTACACCAGCTCGCCGCGGGCGATGACCAATCCGTCTTCGTCGGACATCTTCGGGATGTCCGTGAAGGGGTGGCCCGTCGAGTCCTTGGCACCTGGCGTGGCCGCCTCCGCGATGTAGGACATCCGATACGGCGTCCACAACCGCAGCAGCCGATCGGGTTCCCCGGCGCCCGTGTCGACGATCCTCTTCTGTTCGTCCGACGCCGCGGTCTCGCCCAGATCCGCGAGCCCGTCCGGCACCGTGCGCTCGGTCATGCCCGAGCCTTGTCCGCTGATCGAATCTCGAAACCCTCGGCCGTAGGCGACGCGTTCTCCCGGTGGGCGATCCACGCGACGATGGTGGCCACCGCGTCATCCACCGGCACGCCGTTGACCTGGGTGCCGTCGCGGAACCGAAAGCTCACGGCGTCCGCGTTCACATCGCGCTCACCGGCGAGCAGCATGAACGGCACCTTCTGCGCGGTGTTGTTGAAGATCTTCTTCTGCATCCGGTCGTCGCTGCGATCCACCTGCGCGCGGATACCTTCGTCCCGCAATCGGTCGATCACCCGATCCAGGTGCGGTACAAAGGTTTCCGCCACCGGGATGCCGACGACCTGCACCGGCGAGAGCCATGCGGGGAACGCACCCGCGTAGTGCTCGGTGAGCACGCCGAAGAAGCGCTCGATCGAGCCGAAGAGAGCCCGGTGGATCATCACCGGCCGCTTTTTGGTGCCATCGGGGGCGGTGTACTCCAGCTCGAACAGTTCCGGCTCGAAGAAGTCGAGCTGAATGGTCGACATCTGCCAGTTGCGGCCCAGCGCATCCTTGGCCTGCACCGAGATCTTCGGTCCGTAGAAGGCGGCCCCGCCCGGATCCGGCACCAGCTGCAAGCCGGACGCATCGGCGACCCGCGCCAAGGTCGCGGTGGCCTCCTCCCAGACCTCGTCCGAGCCGACGTACTTCTTCGGGTCCTTGGTGGACAGCTCGAGGTAGAAGTCGTCCAGACCGTAATCCTTCAGCAGGTTCAGCACGAACTGGAGGATGCTGGTGAGCTCCTCGGTCACCTGCTCCTGGGTGCAGTAGATGTGCGAGTCGTCCTGGGTCATGCCGCGTACCCGCGTCAGGCCGTGAATCACGCCGGACTTCTCGTAGCGGTAGACCGAGCCGAATTCGAACAGCCGCAGCGGCAGTTCCCGGTACGACCGTCCGCGGGAACGGAAGATCAGGTTGTGCATCGGACAGTTCATCGGCTTGACGTAGTAGTCCTGGCCCGGCTTGCGGACGGTGCCGTCGGCGTTGAGCTCAGCGTCCAGGTGCATGGGCGGGAACATGCCGTCGGCATACCAGTCCAGGTGCTTGGAGACCTCGAACAGGTGGCCCTTGGTGATGTGCGGGGTGTTGACGAATTCGTAGCCTGCGGACACGTGCCGCTGGCGCGAGTAGTCCTCGAGCTCCTTGCGGATGATACCGCCCTTGGGGTGGAACACCGGAAGGCCGGAGCCGAGCTCGTCGGGGAAGCTGAACAGGTCCAGTTCCAGGCCGAGCTTGCGGTGGTCGCGGCGCTCCGCCTCGGCCAGCAGGTGCATGTGCTCGTCGAGCGCCTCCTGGGACTCCCACGCGGTGCCGTAGACGCGCTGCAGGTCTTCGCGGCTCTGGTCACCGCGCCAGTACGCGGCCGAGCTGCGGGTCAACTTGAACGCCGGGATGAATTTGGTGGTCGGGATGTGTGGTCCGCGGCACAGGTCGCCCCAGACCTTCTCACCGGTTCGCGGGTCCAGGTTGTCGTAGATGGTCAGTTCTTTGCCGCCGACCTCCATGACCTCCGGGTCGTCGATGCCCGACTTGTCACTGATCAGTTCCAGTTTGAACGGCTCCTTCGCCAGTTCCGCCCTGGCGTCCTCGACCTCGACCACGCGGCGCGAGAACCGCTGCGCGCCTTTGACGATCTTCTTCATCCGGGATTCCAGCTTGGCAAGATCCTCCGGGGTGAACGGCCGCTGAACCTGGAAGTCGTAGTAGAAGCCGTCCTTGATGTAGGGGCCGATGCCCAGCCTGGCGTCGGGGAACTCCTCCTGCACAGCCTGGGCCAAAACATGCGCGGTGGAGTGCCGGATGACGTTGCGGCCGTCGTCGGTGTTCGCCGCGACCGGCTGCACGTCGATGTCGGCGTCGGGAGTCCAGGACAGGTCCTTCAGCTCACCGTCCACGCGGACGACGACGACGGTCTCCGGGCCTTTGGTGGGTAGTCCCGCCGCACGCACCGCGGCGCCCGCCGTCGTCCCGGCCGGCACCCGGACGAGGGCGACTGGGCTGATGGGGGCTGAGGTGGTCACGGATGCGCTCTCCTTGGCGTTCTGGCGTGGGCTGGTCCCCGCTGGGTGGGGGCCGATCGCGTGTTGGCTCCGGCGCGACAATGCTACTGTCCCGCCTCTCCGGGTCTTCAAGCCGCACTAGTCGGGTGACGCGGGATCCGCGTTCAGGCCCGGCGTTTGGTGCACCCCAACCTCTCCGGGTCTTCAGGCCGTACCAGCTGGGTAGCGGCAGCACACCTCAGCTTTCGGCCGCGAGGGCGGCCAGCAGCGCCGCGCGCTCGGCGGAGGGTCGTTTCGGGCAACTGGTGCACATTTCGCAGCCCGGGACCTCGAACACCAGGCAGCAGGAGATGCGCCGCACGAAGGTGCGTCCGCCGATCTCGACGAATCGCGGCGCCGGCAGTTTGCCGCCGATCTCGGCAGCCAGCCGCGCGCCCGCGGCGGGCGAACCAGCGTCCAGCGAGCGGTTGCCGATCGCGTCGGCGGCAATCGCCCACAGCGACGGCGCACCCGAGCCGGACACCTCGGCGATGGGCGCGATCACGGCGGCCAGCGTCTCGCCCAGCCCTGCGGCGCGGCCGACCGGCTCGTGGGCCGAGCGGCTGTGCACCCGCTCGATCCCGCCGTCGGGACGCACCTCGCAGTCCAGCCGGTCCAGCGCGGCATCCGGCGCGCCCTCGCCGTGCGCGTACGCCCGCGTGATCCCTTCCACCAGCGCGGAGGCGACCATGCACCACCACAACGTGCCCGCGATCCTGGGCGATGCCGTCCCCCAGGAGCGGCCCATCTCCGCGATCCGCGCGGCCAGCCACTCGGGCTCGGTGAGCCTTCGCCCCGGGACGTTGTTCACCGCTGCAGGGGGCTGCGCAACCATTCCCATTCGACTCCGATCCAGCTACCCACGATCCCGAACGTTCCCAGTGCCCACAATGTCGCCACGACCAACGCGGCGGTAGCGAACGCCGCGAACACTCGCACGACCGGACTCCGAGCCGAATACCACGCCATACCCTGCTGGTATTTGCTCCGCAGCCAGCCGAGTATCCGGCGCGCCCAGGCGAATTCGGTGGCGAGGATGCCAAGACCGGCGAACACGATCGCCCAGCCGGGACCGGGATACGGAATTGCCAGGATGCCTACGGCGAGCACGGCGACTCCGGCCACCGCGACCCCGATCCGGTAGGCGAGGTTCAGCGTAGGTCGGCGCGCGAGCCCGGTTCGGAAGGCGCGCCAGCCGGTCCGCTTCTCCGTCGAGCTGGTTTCCAGGTCAGCGGTCACGTCCCCAGGGTACGAGAAATCTCCCCCACCGAATGCCGCACCCCTGTGCCTGGATACGGCGAACCCGCCCGAGCCGTGCAGCCCGGTCGGGTTCGCCCATCCCCGTCGATCACACGAGCTCCGGAGTGTCGCGGCGACCGGCATCGTCGATGTGCGCCAGCCCGTCCACGGTCACCTCGATGACGCGCGCGGTGGCGATGTCGAAGAACAGCCCCGACACCCTGACGCCACGCTCGGCGACCGCCTTGCGCACCGCGGGGTGCCGGTGCAGCATCTCCAACTGCACCGCGACGTTCACCATGCCGAGCTGGTCCGTCTCGCCGAACCCGGCTGCCTGCGCAGCGGCCGCCACCGGATGGCCGAGGCGGAACCGCTCCAGGCTCGGCCGCGCGTGCGCCAGCCATGCGTCGACGCCCGGGACCTCGGTCCCGGAATGCAGCGCCGCCATCGCTCCGCACGAGGAGTGCCCGCACACCACCACAGAGCGGACGTTGAGCTGCTCCAGCGCGAAGACCAGCGCGGCCTCGACCGAGGCATCACCTTCGACGGGCACCAGGTTGCCTACGTTGCGCACGGTGAACAGGTCACCGGGACCGCTGTTGGTGATGACATTCGGTACGACCCGCGAGTCCGAGCAGGTCAGGAAGAACGAATCCGGGTCCTGTTTGTCGCGCAGCACGTCCAGGTGTGGTCGCACCACGTGCGCGTGGCGGCGGTGGTAGGCCGCGATGCCCGCCGCGACCGGGTTCGCGTGCGACTCGTCGCGGCGCCACGGACCGAGGATGTCGTCCCAAACCGAACGCGCGAAGCTGCGCGCGGGCGGTCCCGCGGCCGCGTTGGCCATCTTGGCGCCGCCGATCTCCACGAAATCGACGCTGCCGCCGTTGTTCGCCTGCTGACGCGCCCACTCCTCGATGGCCTCGAAGACCGCGTGGTCGAGGAAGTCGACGGTCATCTCGACCGTCACTTCGGCGTCCGCGGGCACCTTGGCGAGCTGCGTCGACAGCTTCGGCAGTGCGAGGAAAGTGGCCGAGCCATCGATGGAGACCAGCCAGCGCTGCGAGGCAGGGATCTGCGCGGCGGTGATGGATACCTTGACCACCCGCCACAGCAACAGGCCGAACGCCACCCCCAGACCGATCAGGACGCCCTCGAGCAGGTTCAGGAACACCACGCTGAGCACGGTGACGGTGTACACCAGCAGGTCACCCGTCCGCTGGGCCATCCTGACGTGCGCGAGCTTCACCAACTGGGTGCCGATCACAATGAGCAGTCCGGCCAGCGCCGCCTTCGGGATCTGCTCCACCACGGAGGCCAGCAGCACCGAGAACACCAGGACCCAGACGCCGTGCAGCACCGCCGACGCCCGGCTCCGCGCGCCCGCCTGGACGTTGGTGGCGCTGCGCACGATGACGCCGGTGACCGGCAGGCCGCCGAGCAGGCCCGACAGTACGTTCGCCGACCCTTGGCCGATCAGTTCACGGTCGAAGTTGGTGCGCTTGCCGGAGTGCATCTTGTCCACCGCCACCGCGGACAGCAGGCTCTCCACGCTCGCGATCAGCGCTATGGTGATAATGGTGACCACCACTGCCGACCAGTCTCCACTGGGCAGCTGCGGCAGACCGATCGCATCGAACAGCGACCCGTTCAAGACGATTCGCTCGGCGCCCGTCTGCCACACCAGCGACAGCACGGTGCCCGCGAGCACCGCTACCAGCGGGCCGGGAACCACACGGACCTTGGCGGGCAGGTACTTCCAGCCGACCATGATCGCGATCACGACCACGCCGATGAACGTGCCACCGCCATGCAGCGACATCAACTGTCCGGGCAGCTCGGTGATGTTCTTCCACGCCGAACTGTGCGACGAACCGCCGAGCAGCACGTGAACCTGTTGCAGCGCAATGGTGATGCCGATACCGGCGAGCATCGCGTGCACCACCACCGGCGCCACCGCCAATGCCGCTCTGGCAATCCGGCTGAGCCCGAACACGATTTGCAGAAGACCGGCCGCAAAGACAATAAAACCGGTTGTCTTCCAGCCGAATTGGCTGATCGTCTCGGCAACGACGACGGTGAGACCGGCGGCGGGGCCGCTCACCTGTAGGACCGAGCCGCCGAGCAGTCCGGCGACGATGCCGCCGATCACGGCGGCGATCAGACCTGCAGCGACCGGAGCGCCGGAGGCGACGGCGATGCCGAGCGACAACGGCAACGCGACCAGGAAGACCACGATCGAGGAGGGCACATCATGGCGAAGAATCGACGTGAGGCGGCCGGACAGGGGTTCCGAACTGCGGCCGGAGCCGGTTTCTGTGGGTGGCGACAGTGGCGGGGCTAAATCGTGATCGATAGCCATGACTCTCCTTCGCCGACTCGGCAGGTTCGCCGAAGTCGGTTGACGATCAACATGTCCAGCAGGGCACAAGACCGCGAACCGGCATCTCGCGGTGAAGCAGTCCCGACACAGCGATGGGTCGAGATGTAAACCGTAACAAGTCTATTGGTAAAGACTTAGCAAAGCCTGAGAAGTCGGCGGATTGTGTGTAATTCGCCACTTTCGGCTCCGCTGTTATCGCTGTGGCCTGCCGCACAGTCATGCCGGGCCGATGGGGCCGGACCGGCGCATTCCCGCCCTGCCCGCCGTCAGGCAGGCTCCGCTGCGATGTCTTCATCGCCGAACTCTGCGATGCCGTCGACGGTGACCTCGATCACTCGCGCCGTGGCGATGTCGAAGAACAGCCCCGACACCGCGACGCCCCGCTCCTCGATGCCCCTGCGGACGATCGGATGCGCGTGCAGCGTCTCGAGCTGCACCGCCACATTCACCATGCCCAGCTGGTCCACCTCACCGAACCCCGCGAGAGCCGCCGCATCGGCCACCGGGTGCCCGAGCCGGTAGCGTTCCAGACTCGGCCGCGCGTGCGCCAGCCAGTCACCGAGCCCAGGCCCCGCCTGCACCTCACGATGCAGTGCGTCCATCGCCCCGCATGCGGAGTGGCCGCAGACCACCACTGCGCGCACGTCCAGCTGCTCCAGCGCGTAGATCAGCGCGGCCTCGACCGAAACGTCTCCGCCCGGGGTCGGGACCAGGTTGCCTACATTGCGGACGGTGAACAGATCACCCGGTCCGCTGTTGGTGATGACGTTGGGCACGATGCGCGCGTCCGCGCAGGTGAGGAAGAACGAGTCGGCGTCGGGCCGATGCACCAGCCCGTCCAGATGCGGGCGCAGGAGGTGAGCGTGGCCGCGGTGGTAGGCGGCGATGCCCGCCACGATCAGATTTTCCCGGTTGCCGGTGCGCCGCCACGGTCCGATCACCTGGTCGATAACCTGCCTGGAGTGTCCGCGCTCGGGCGGTCCGGCCAGGGCCGTGGCCATCCGCGCGCTGCCGATCTCGGCGAATTCGACGGTGGCGCCAGCGGATTCGCGTCGTCGAGCCCAATCGGTGATCAGTTCGTAGGAGGCGTGGTCGAGGAAGTCGACGGTCATCTCCACGGTCACATCGGCGTCGGCGGGCACCTTGGCCAGTTCCGCGGTCAGCTTCGGCAGCGCGAGAAAGGTGCAGGTGCCGTCGATGGTGACCACCCAGCGCCGGGAGCCGGGGATCTGCTCTGCGGTGATTGTCGCACGGACCACCCGCCACAACAGCAGCGCGAACGCGAACGCGAGCCCGATCACCATGCCCTGCAACAGGTTCAGGAACACGACGCTCGAGACAGTCGTCGCGTAGACATATAGGTCACCGGTGCGCCTGGCAAGCCGGATGTGCGCCAGCTTGATCAGCTGTATACCGATCAGGATGAGCAGCCCCGCCAGCGCCGCGGTGGGGATCTGCCGTACCAGCCCGGCCAGTGCCACCGCGAACAGCAGGATCCAGACTCCGTGCAGCACCGTCGCCGCCCTGCTGCGCGCGCCCGCGTGCGCGTTGGTAAGGCTGCGCACGATGACTGCCGCGATCGGCAGGCCGCCGAGCAGGCCGGAGACAACGTTGGCAGATCCCTGCCCGATCAGTTCTCGATCGAAGTCGGTGTGGGTGCCCGGCCGCGCCTTGTCCACCGCGATCGCCGACAGCAGGCTCTCCACGCTGGCGATAAGAGCGATCGTGACCATGGTCAGGACGATGACCGCCCAACTGCCGGAGGGCACCGCGGGCAGGCCGAGGGAGTCCATCAGCGAGCCGTCCAGCACGATGCGTTCGACATGGGTGGGCACGACCAGTGACAACACGGTCGCGGCGACTACCGCCACCAGCGGTCCCGGAATCGCCCTGATCCCACCCGGGACGAACCGCCAGACGATCAGGATGACGATGACGACGAGGCCGATGCACAGGTCGCCGTTGTGCACGGACCTCAGCTGATTCGGCAGGGCGACGAGACTGGCGAACGACGAGCTGAGCGAACTCCCGCCGAGCAGCACATGCACCTGCTGCAGCGCGATGATCACGCCGATGCCCGCGAGCATGCCGTGCACCACGACCGGGGCGATGGCCAGTGCGGCGCGCGCGACGCGGCTGAGCCCGAACAGAATCTGCAGGACTCCGGCGCCGGCGGTGATGAAACAAGTTGCGGCCCAGCCGAAGTGGTGCACGCTCTCGGCGACGACGACGGTGAGGCTCGCGGTCGGCCCGCTCACCTGGACCGCGGAGCCGCCGAGCAGTCCGGCGACGACGCCGCCGACGGCGGCCGCGATCAGCCCCGCGGCGACGGGGGCGCCGGAAGCGACCGCGACGCCGAGCGAAAGGGGAAGGGCGACAAGGAAAACCACAATCGAGGCTGGTAGGTCATTGCGACCGATACTGGCCAGACGTGCGGAAACGCCTACCCGCGGCGACGTCAGCGGTACGGAATCGGTGTCGGTGGACATATTTCTCCTTCGCCGAATCGAGTTGATCCGGTTCATCGGTCAAACATGTTCTGGCATCGAATGCGAGCAGAGAGCCCCTCGACCGCTCGTGGAGCGGCGACCCGTGACGCGAAGGTCGAACTGATAGTAAAGACTTCGCAAAGCGCATGGAAAGGTTTTTGATGCCCACGAGGGCAACCGCTATCAAACTGTGACCCAAGTCACAGTGCTGCAAAACGGCTTGCGGAGATACTGAATGTTTGGGTCAGCGGCCGGACTCGGCGATGCCGATTGACCAAGAGATGAAAGAAGACCGGGCTGCATCGCACCGGTCTCGTTCGATTGAGTGGTCCCAGCTGGGATCGAACCAGCGACCTTCCGCGTGTGAGGCGGACGCTCTCCCGCTGAGCTATGAGACCTGAGCTTCATTCCGGGCGGGATGCCCTCCGGACGAGACGAAACATTAGCACGCACCCCGGGCGGTCCACCAAATCGCCACCCGGACAGGGGCGATCCATCGCATCGGCGGTCACACTCTCCGGGTGGTCCGCCCGCACGATCCGAGGCAGCTGAGGCCGCTCTCGACACACTTCGTTCACCGGCACCATGCGGCTGCGATGAACATCCGCGATGCCATCCGTGGCCCCTGGATCGATCCCGCCATCCGACGAGCCCATAGTCCCCCATGGACCACACAAGCCCCTGCGGTCACACTGGGCGCGCTCCCGATTTCCCCCTTTCTACCAGCGGATTTGTACCTTGCAGGAAGTGTCCGCTAATGTTCTGTCTCGCACCACGGAGGCCGGTACAAGCCCCCGAGGTGGAAATGCGGATGTGGCGCAGCTGGCTAGCGCATCACCTTGCCAAGGTGAGGGTCGCGGGTTCGAATCCCGTCATCCGCTCGAGAGGTAGGGCCAGGCAACATTGATACGCCGTCCCCCTTTGCGCGGTGGAGTGGCCGAGTGGTGAGGCAACGGCCTGCAAAGCCGTGCACACGGGTTCGATTCCCGTCTCCACCTCGCGCGATTAGCTCAGCGGGAGAGCGCTTCCCTGACACGGAAGAGGTCACTGGTTCAATCCCAGTATCGCGCACCATCGCAGTAGCAGGTCAGACCCGGTTTTCCACCGGGTCTGATCTTTTTTGTGCGCACGACGAGCCCAACGGACCTGCTCTACTCGACAAATTGGGCACAGATGCTCATGGGCATCCACGCGGACAACGCAGAGTGCCGAGCTGTGGTGAATGAGCAGAAGGGTGTACTCAGCGGCAGGCTGTGCGCTGCGCTGCCGCAACTCGTCGGGGCCGAAACCGCGGTCCGTGCGGCACGACGGCTTGGCCCGGTTCGAGGGCGAGCTTTCTGCCGCCGAGGTACCTCGATGTCGGATTCGGGCGAACCCACCCCGCCACTGCAACGACCCTCGGACCATTTTTGCAGGTAGGGACCACCCGACACACTTGCGCTAGCGGATGGCAGCCACCGCGACCTCGCCACCGGCATCGGCCGGTCCGCTTGCATGGCGCAGAGAAGCTCGGCCCGAAGCGGACCACGCTGCGTCGAAGGCCGACAATGGGTCGGGACGAAGGAGCGCGGTCCGCGGTGGCTCGGCCGTCGCGTTGAATCTGGTTACGGCTTCACGGCGCCGAGGTTGATCGGCACCGACAGCGGGCCGATCGTGAAGAAGGACGGCGAGTAGGGAATGTCGTTCGGGTCGATGGCGAGGCTGAGTTCCGGCAGCCGCCGGTACAGCGAGGCGAGTGCGAGCCGGCCCTCCAGGCGGGCCAGCCCGGCGCCGATGCAGTACCGCGGCCCATGGCCGAACCCGAGATGTCCGGCCTGCTGCTTCCGGGTGATGTCGAACTGGTTCGCGGTCTCGCCGTATTCTGTCGGGTCGATGCCACATGCCTGGTAGGCGACGCCGACCGCGTTGCCCTTGGGAATGGCCACGCCCGCGACGATCACGTCCGTCAGCGTGAACCGCCAACTGGTCATCATGACCGAATGACGGTATCGCACAGTCTCTTCCACCACGTCGGCCCAGCGGTCCTCGGCCTTGGCCAGTTCGAGCTGATCGGGGTGCTGAGACAGCGCCACAATGGCGTATCCAAGCAGGTGGACCGTGGTCTCGTGGCCGGCGACCAGCATGATCCACAGGACAGCGACCAGTTCTTCGGTAGTGAGCTTGTCTTCCTCGTCGCGTGCCTGCACCAGACCTGTGGTCAGGTCGTCGCCGGGCTCCCGATGCTTGCGCTCCGCCAGTTCATACAGGTATGCCATGAGGGCGTTCTGGGTGGCGAACGCCTCTTCGGGAGGAGTGGTGTGCGCCAGGAGGGTGGCGGTCCAATGCCGCAGCCGCGACCGTTCCGACTCTGGCACCCCGAACAGTTCACAGATCACCGCCATCGGCAGCGCTTCGGTGAAAGTGGGTACCAGGTCGACCCCGTCGCCGGCGGCCACCACCTCATCCAGCAAGCCGTCGATGATCGCCTGGATCCGCGGCTCCAACGCCTGCACCCGGCTCGGGGTGAACGCCTTGCTGATCAAGCCACGAAGTCGCCGATGGTCGTCGCCGTCCTTGGTGGATAGGTGGTCGCCCTGGACTATGGCGCGCAGTGGCCAGTCCTCCGGAATCGCTCCGTTGTGCAGGGCAGGCCAGTGCTTCGGGTCTCTGGCGAACGTCTTGTTGTCGCCGGCCAGAATCTCGCGGACAGCGTTGTGCGTCAGTGCCAGGTAAGCGGGTACGCCGCCGGGGAACTCCACCTCGACCACGGGCGCGATCTCCCGAAGCCGGATACAAGTGTCGAGCAGATCCTCGTTCGCGGCTGGGAATGCGGGCAGGCTAGTTGTCATGGAATTTCCCTTCAGCGCGTCAGCCCCCCAGCCGTCGTGGAGGTCGTGCACGAGTATCACGCCGAGCGGACTCGACAGACAGTTGTACTGACGGATCCTGCCTCCAACCAGAAGTCGAGCGTCACAAAACCAAAGTCGAGGAGCTGTCCGCTCCAGTGCAATACGGCGAGTAGGTGCCTGCACTCCAGGATCGGATGTCGGTGGGCGGGGATACGCTGTGCCGCACACAGCCGGAGCCGAGTCAGGGGGTTGTCGCGTGACGGTCAGCGCGAGGGTCACACGCGAGGAGAAGGCTGCCGAGGACACCGATCCGGAGTTGCTCGATCTGCAGGACGACATCTCGTTCGGGCTCGAAGAGGTCAACGAGGTGCTCGCCGAGCTGATCGCGATGCAAGCCGAACGCAAAGCCAAGGACGGAGAACTGCTGGCCGCTCGGCTCGGGGTCCGCGGCGAGAAGCCCGAAACTCTGGCCCGGATCGGCGCGCGCTACGACCTGTCCCGTGACCGGGTACGGCAGCTGCACACCAAGGCGGTCGGCCAGATGATCCGGATGGCGCAGTTGACCGGGCACCGGGCCCCCGCTGTCCTCGGCGCGCGGTACCCACTCGACGCCATGGATCGGCAGTTGGTGCGGGCACTGCTGGTGGAGACGTACACGACCGACACCGACATCGCCGCCACCGAGCTGTCGTACCTGAAGCTGCGGCTGGCTGGGCACACGGCGGAGGACGCGAAGCGGATCGCCGGGTTCGTGACCCAGCGGATCGCGGCATGGCAGAAGAAGACGAATCGGCGCCTCGCCAAGCTACGCGACGCCGAGCCGCGCGCGACCAGTCAGCTCGATCCCTGGTTGGCACAGGTCGATTGGCCTGGAGCGGACGCCGCCGCGGTGCCCACATCCTGCGCGCGCACAGTGGACGGCGACGACGACGGACGCGGCCGCTTCTACCTGGACAAGGTCGGACGCGATGTGCCGTTCGACTCCGGCCTGGAGGCCCGGCTGCTGTGGATCCTCAACGCGAGCGATCTGGTCGAGACGTTCCAGGAGCAGCCCGCCGCGGTCGGGTACGACCTCGACGGTGCGGAGCGCGTCCTCTACCCGAGCATCGTCGCCCGCCTCACCGACGGCCGGGTGGTGCTCATCGATGTCGAGCCACTCGGCCATGTCGCTTTCCACGTCAACCGGGTGAAGGCCTCAGCGGGTCGCGCGTACGCGCACGCCAACGGGTGGGGGTGGCTGGTCTGGACGGGAAGCCGGATCGGTATCCCCGACCTGCTCGCGCGTCCGGTCGCCACGGCAACCGAGAGCATGCTACATGAACTGGTCACGCGCGGCCCGGTGCAATGGACCGCGCTGCGCGAGGTCCGCAGGGCAACTGGCCTGGAACTGCTCGACTTTCTCACGCTGGTGCTGCGCAACGACTGGCGGTGGGACCGCGCGCCGTTCCTGCTCAGTGCACCACCATCGCCCCGGCCACGAACGTGACGATCAACAGCATCGCGCAACAGGTGATCAGCTGCCAGTGACCGATCGTTTGCTGGAGGTTGACGATGGTGCTGCGCAGGGCATTGTCCACCCGGTGGTGGTCGGCGATTTTGCGACTGGCCGCGGCGAGGGCCTCGGCCCGCTCCTGCGCGGCTTGCTCCGCCCGCTCCAGCCGCGTGGTGAGCTTCGCCAGGTGCTTCTGCCTATCCCGCAACGTTTTCCGGGTCACCGCCAGTGCGGTTCGCTGGTTGACCAGCTCCTGACGCTGCCGGGCAATGACGGTGGCTTGTGTCCTCGTGTGGTGCTCCCAGTCGGTCACGGTGGCCCAGCCTCCTGTCCTCTCATCCCGATGACCCCAGACGATGTCGCCGCGCACCCATCCCTGGATGAAGTCACGCAGCTCGAACGGCTCAGCCCGCGGCGCCGCCATTGCGTGTTCGGTGTCCAATACGCCCGTGATCGCGCGATAGTCACAGGCGGCGGGCGCGAAGTCCGCGATGCCCAGCGCGTGTAGGTACGGCACCCAGTAGCCGGGAGGGCACAGCCACAGCACGTCCGCGCAACCGGCGGCACGCAGTCGCGCGGTGTGCTCTTGCGCGAGCGCGCGCTCCAACGGCCCGCCGCGCACCTCGATCGCGTACTCCCGGTCACCTCTGCGCCAGTAGACGTCCACCGGTAGCGTCCCGATCCGCCGATCCACTTCGGCCTCGTCGGCGCCATAGGCGAGCAACCTGCCGCACAGCCAGTACTTCAGCCGCTGCATATCCCATTGCGCGGCGGTACATTCCGGACACTTGCACGCGTAGCCGACCCACGACCCACGAGCCCGGCCCGGCCCGTCCCCGATACCCAATTCGGCGAGCATCGCTCTGCGCCCGCAGGCGATCTCCGCCCGCTGCTTCGTTCTCACGCGACCACTCCCCGCACAAAACCACCGCAGGCCCGGCGACCCACGCCATAGATCAAGAGTGCGTCAGACTTCGCTACCTCGCCAGCCCCCTTTACCCCGCGCTCGGGTGCGCCACGACGGTGACTTTCGGTGGAGTGGGCGATGTACGCTGCGGCACAAGCAATCTCATAATGCCATGCCATTCCGCAAAATGCGCTGGTATCGGCGAATTCACAATGCCGCCATCCACTGCCGATCGCCCGCTTCGCCCGCGTCTGTGCGGCCTCATCGCGGGCGAGGCGATCCTGCAGGACAATGAGCCAAACAGGCGGGACGGCACTGTTCCGGACAAACGGGATCGCGGTGCCGTCCGCCTGCGTGGACCGAAGTCCGTGCGAATACGCTGCTTTGATCAGGTGACACGGATCGGTACATCGCCGATTCTCCGCGAACCGCGATGACCAACGGGGCGGATAGAATCGTCCGGCCGAGTGCGAGCTGGGCCGATACGGGGAAGTAGGTATTGGATGGAGCACGGTCAGCAGACCGGCGAGTCGATCGGCGCGATGTTATCAAGTATCGCGTCGACCCTTCGAGAGGTCAGCGACAAGCTGGACGCGGTGGCGGCCCGGATGGACGGTGCGCCCGCCGTGGCGGACGAGCAGAGCATCGAGGGCCGGTTGGCCAAGCTGGAGGCGTGGGCTTTCCATGTCGGCCAGGACATTTCCGGCATCGATGCCAGGGTGGAGCGTTTGGAGTCCGGCGAGGGCCCGCCCCCCAGAGATCGCGCGAGGAGCCTGGAAGAGCGCCCGGAGCCCCTACCTCGGGCGGCCGGCGGCCGACGCGGCGCAGGACAGCGGGAGCGCCACGCCGCACCAGCCCAGGCTTCCGGGTCGAGCGAATCGCGCGGCAGCTCGAGCGGTCCCCGAAACGGCGTGCCTCGACAGGGCGCGCCGCGCGAGCCGCTTCGCGTGGCAGAGGAGCTGAACTCCACACCGTCGGGCTTCACCCCACCTCGCGAACCCGTGGTGACCGCACTGGAACCGAACGCCCCTTCCGGGCAGAGCTTTACCGCTCCCGCTCCCACTTTCACCGCACACACCCCGCGCGAACCCGCGCCCCACTTCACCGCGCCGACGTCTCGCGAACCCGCGCTCGACTTGCCGACGCCGCGGGAACCGATCGCCGCGCAGCATGAGTCGCTCACCGCACCGCGTGAACCCGCCGCGACGCCGCACCCCGCCCCGTCTCGAGATAACCCCGCGTACGAGAGCATCATCGCCTCCGTCGATGACGCCGATGACGCCGATCCAGGCAGGAACCATAGCCGCTCCCAGAACGGGACCGCTTCTGAGGTGCACGCCACTGGGCTCACGGGTGCGCACCGCGCCACCGACCAAGACCGTACGCCGGTCGAGAACTCCCATGTGGACAAGCTGCAGGCCATGCTCGACGAACTCAAGCGGACCGCCTCCGCTCCGCTCGGCCGCTCCGATATCTTCGGACCGTCGGCGGGCGACCCGAACCCGACCGGCTACCAGTCCGACCACACCGACCCGCCGCGCAGGACCAACGATTACCGGCTCTCGAGCCCGCCGTCGGTGTCCTGATCGGCCCTACCGCGCCGCTGCTTCGGCGGCCGGACCGCGGCGGCCGACCGCAGCAGGATCTCTTGAACGAGATCGCGCAACCACCGATGACCGCCGTCGGCACTGTTACGCGGATGCCACGCCATCCCGATCGCGACCTCCGGCAGCGGTAGCGGGATCTCGAACGTGCTCAGCCCGAGCGCCGGTAGCGCGGAGGCGCTGAGCAGGGCGGGCGCCGGACAGACCAGGTCGCTGCCACGCACGGCGAACAGCGCGCTGGTCAGGTTCGGCACGGTGGCCACCACACGCCGAGTGCGGCCGTGCAGGGCAAGACGGTCGTCGATCGGTCCGTGCGCGCGGCCGTTACGCGAGATGCTCACATGCCGGGCCGCGGCGTAGGCGGCGACAGTGACGCGATCGGTAACCAGCAGGTGTTCGGCCATGGCAACACCGATCACCCGGTCGGCGCATACCCTGCGCACCGTGGTCTCCGGGTCTGCGTGGTCGATCACACCGACCTCGAGGTCGACGCGGCCGTCGCGCAGAGCCGAGGTGCCCTCGAGGCTGTCGGGCAAGAACCGCAGCGTCACGCCGGGCGCCTGCGCACGCGCCGCAGCCAGCAGGGGCGCGGCCAGTTCGGTGAGCACCATGTCGCCCGCCTGGACGGCGAAGGTCCGCCGCAGCGCCGACGGATCGAGGTCACCGCGCGGGATCAACAGCGAACGTGCCTGCTCGACCAGCGTGCCGACCTCGTAGCGCAATTCCAGCGCGCGTGGGGTCGGCACCAGCGATCTGCCCGCACGCACGAGCAGCGGATCGCCGAGCGTACGGCGCAGCCGGGTCAGGGTCCGGCTCATCGCGGGCGGCGAGGTATGCAGGCGCTGCGCGGCCAGGGTGACGCTGTTGGTGTCGAGGAGAGCGTCGAGGGCTACGAGTAGGTTCATATCCAGCGCTTTCACCCTTGGATTATCACCAATGCAATGGTTGCTTACCGACATTGCACTCGTGATAATCCAGGCGAGTCGTAGCATTGTTGTGGGCACCAGGTCGCCCTTGCCCCGGGCGGTTCCGCGCTCTTCGTCGCCACACTCTCCCCGAATACAGACGCCGCATGCGCAATCTCGGCATCGACGTCAGCCATCCATGCCTCGGTGGGACAACGGCGGGTCGCGCACCACACGGATCCCGCTACCTCGACGGTCTGTTGCGGCGTGTACGACGTATCGACCTACACGCTGCGCGGTGCGACCGGGGGAGGCCCGGATCGATATCGTCCCACGGCCGACGGCGCGACCACGCTGGTAAGCGATCTTTCAGTCGGCACCGTGAGCGTAGTCGAGCGCTGGGCGGTGTCGGCCGCATCCGGCGCCGCGGCGAGCCCGTTTCGCCCAGCCACGATCCCGCCAAGGGCGCGCAGCCGCGCAACTGCCGCCTATCGGCTGACCTGGTCGCTTTCTTCTTCGCTCGCCAACAGCTCCGCCTCGATCGGAAACTGTCGCGGCGAGGCGGAGCCAGTGCCCGCCTTCGGCCGGTTCAGGCCGCGGTACGACTCCGGCTTCACCCTCCGGAACCATTGGGCCAGCCGGGTCCGGCGCGGCAGACGGAACTTCAGGTCGGCGAGCATCTCGTCGATGTTCTGGATAGCGAACGGAGTGATCGCCGTGCCGTGCGCGTGGTGGCCGTTGGCGCGTTGCTCCATCCAGCGCAGTCGGGTGTCGATCTGCTCGTTCAACTGCTGGGCGGGCGGTAGAGCGAGCCTGCCGGTCAGCAGCGCGGCGGTCCAGTGCGCTGCGACCTCGGCGTTGAGCGTACTGATCACCGACGAGTTGTAGCCTGCGAAGGTCAGATTCGGCACGTCCAGCGGCAGGATCTGCCGGTGCAGACGGAAGTTGCCGCGCTCGTCGGTCAATCTGCGCTGGACGTACGGGGTGAGGAAGGGAACCCGCTGGTGGAAACCGGTGGCGCATACTACGACGTCCGCCTGTAGCACCTGCCCGGTGGACAATCGCACCGCGGGAGCCGCCTTGGGGCCGCCGCCCATCTCCGCGATAGTCGTGTCGCGGTGCACCGCGATGCGCCCGTTGGCGACCTGCTCGTAGAAGCCCTCGGTGGCGAGGCTGATGGTGCTCTCGGCGATCTCCTCGACACGGCCGCTCGGCACGAGACCGAGTGCCCGCAGACGCATCTGTTTGGTGGCCAGTTCTTGGATCAGGTCGAAGTTGCTGATACGCACCGATTCGCCGGGGCCGCTCAGGAATCGGTCCATCCGGCCGGGCCGGAGGTAGTGGAAGTGCGACTCGCCGAAACGGGTCAGCATCAGTCGCTCGTAGTCGATGACCCGGGCCAGCGTGCGCGGCACCTTCCAGAACAGCCGCCGGGCCACTACCGAGGTGGATGCCGCGACATCGCTGACCGCTGTGGCGATGTCGCAGGCGGACTTCCCGTAGCCGACCACGACGACCGACTTGCCGCGCACCGATTCCAGATCGAGAAATTCCGACGCGTGCATCAATCGTCCGCCCGCCGCGCGGAACAAGTCCGTGCCGCGATAATCCGGCATCGCCGGGTCGCTGAACACACCGTTGGCGATCACCAGGTGATCACACGAGGTCCGGCGAATTCCACCCTTGTCGCGAATTTCGAGCAACCATCCGCTGTCCACCGGGTCCGCGGCGACCACCTCGGTCTGCAGACGCAGATGCTCAGTCAGCCCGAAGCGCGCGGCGTAGGCGGCAAGATACGCCTGCATCTGCTGTCCGTCCAGCACACGCGGATAGTCGGCGGGCATCGGGAAGTCGGAGAAGTGATAAGTGTCCTTGGTATTCTGCGTCCGCAGACCCGGGTATCGCCGGGTCACACTCCACACGCCACCGACATCGGGTGTGCGGTCGAACACTTCGACCGGAAAACCCTCCTGTTTCAACACTTTCGCGCAGGCGAGACCTGCGATACCCGCACCCACGATCGCGACGCGGCTTCCGCTTGTCATGCGCAGGAGACTACGTCGCCGGCGCCGCGCAGCAAAGTCGGTCGGCCGAAAGCGTGCTTCAGCGTATTGCGGGCGCACTCGTGAAAGCCACCGGCAGATCATCGAGCAGACCGCGAATCAGGATGCTTGCCCGCAGCGCAGGTCCACGTCGTCCACGGCCGGCCGCGGTAGCCGGTGGCGGCGCCAACCGGGTCAGCACGGCGGGGGGTCGATCGTCCGTCCGATCGCCGCTGTCGATCGCCCGCGCCCATTCCGAACACGCCTCCACAGCGGGCCCGCTACCCTGCCCAGATGAGTTCGATCGCGCCCGTCCTGCGGGGTGCCCGGATCGCGAACTCGTTCGCATTCGGCCTGCAGGGCTTCTTCTTCGCCGTCGTGCTTACCGAATTGCCGCAGCAAAAGGAGCGTTTCGGCCTGTCGGATGGGCTGATCGTCGGCTCGGTGGTGCTGGTTTCCTTGCTGGCGGGCGGCGGCAGCGTGGCGGCCGAGCGGCTGGCCCTGCACCGGTCGAGCCGTTACACCGTGCGCATCGGCCTGCTACTCGTCGCGCTCACCGGCACGATGACGGCGTTCGCGCCGAACACGGCCGTGCTGTTGATCGCGCTGGGCTCCTATGGGGTCGCGGTAGGCATCGTCGACGCGAGCACGAATATGCAGGCGGTTTTCATCCAACTCGGGTACGGAACGTTCATCCTGTCCTCGTTCTACGCGGCGTGGAGCGCGGGATCGATCGCCGGGGCGCTGTTCGTGTCCGGGTGTGAGGCGCTGGAGGTGACGCTGCGCGAATCGCTGCTCATGGCGGCCGGGATCGTGCTCATGGCCGGGTTGCTGCTCGGTCCGCGACTGCTAGCCCCGCGAGACGCGGAGGCGAGTCCCGGCGAAGCGGTCACCACCGACGACGGAACTGTCGCGGTGCGCGCCTATCTGGCATTCGGCATCGCGATGGCGCTGGTCTTCGCCATCGACCTCGCTGTAGGCAACTGGTCGGCGCTCTATCTCACCGACGACCTGCTCGCCGATTCCGCGACCGCGGCGCTGGCCCTGGCTGCCTATCAGGGCACGTCACTGATCGCGCGGCTGGGCGGCGACCCCCTGGTGCGCCACTTCGGCCCGCGGCGGGTGGTGCGAACCGCCGCGACCGTCGGCATGGTGGGACTGGCGATCGTGGTGGCCGCGCCAGGACCGATGGTCGCGATCGCCGGATTCCTCGTCGCGGGCATCGGCATGCCCGTGATCGCGCCGCTGTGCTTCAGTGCGGCCGGACAGCTCACCAGCGGCAGCGCACTCGACGCGCTGATCGCGCGCCTCAACCTGTTCAACTACGCGGGAACCCTGGTCGGCGGTGGCGTGGTCGGCGCCGTCGCGGCGGCCTTCGGACACCGCGCCGGGTTCTTGATCCCCCTGTCCTTCGCCGCCGCCCTGATCGTGCTCGCCCGCATGTTCCCTTCTCACCGCGAGGAGGGCAAACGTCCTGCACCCCCAGCGGAACATGCTCTACTGGACGAATGAGCAACATCCCAGTCACCGTCGACCGGGCCGGGCTGTGGGACGCGGAGGCCCTCAGCGACGTTGCGGCCGCGACCTTTCCACTCTCGTGTCCACCAGACGCTACGCCGGAGGACATCGAGATCTTCCTCACCGACGTGCTGTCGGGGGAACGCTTCGGCGAGTACCTCAGCGATCCGGCACGGATTGTGCTCAAGGCGATCGCGGGCTACGACATCGTCGGGTACGCGATGCTCGTAACTGCCGACCCCGCCGACCCGGCGATTGCCGAGGCCGTCGGCCTGAATCCGGTGGTGGAGGTCAGCAAGATGTACGTGCTGCCCGGACACCACGGCACGGGAGTGTCGACCGCGCTCATGCGGGCCACAGTGGGCCGGGCGAAGGAGGACGCCTATCCCGGCCTGTGGCTCGGCGTCAACCAGGAGAACGTCCGGGCTCAGCGCTTCTACGCCAAATACGGATTCACGACGGTCGGCACCAGAACGTTCACCGTCGGCGCCCAGCTGCACCACGACTACGTGATGCGCCTGGTCTTCTGAGCCTGCTCATCGAACGAAATCGGGTGCGGCTTGTCGGAACGGCCGTGCCCACGCGCGTCCAGTGACACCACGGTGCGCCCGGCGGCCCGCAATGCGCCGACCACCCCGGTGCTCATCCAGTTCGCATTGGTGTCGGCGACCACGCCGTGTGGGAGCACGACTGGAACGCCCTCTCACACACGGTAGTTGAGTTGCAACCCGTCCCGTGTCGCGAACGTCGCCATGCCCCGGATCGTAGCGGCCGAGGCAAAGGGTTGACATGTTCTACATGTTCAGCATTTACTGAACGTATCACTTTTGATTGAACAACGCTCGGGAGGGATCATGACCACCGCGATCCGCACGGAAGGTCTGACCAAGCACTACGGCAGGCACATCGCGCTGACCGACCTGAACCTCGAGGTGGCCCGAGGCGAAGTCTTCGGCTTCCTCGGCCCCAACGGTGCGGGAAAATCCACTACCATCCGCATCCTGCTCGACCTGATCCGCCCTACCGCCGGACGGGTCGAGGTGCTCGGTGTCGACCCGCGCAAGGGCGGTGCGGACCTGCGCAGGCGGATCGGCTACCTACCCGGCGAACTGCAAATCGAGGGCCGCAACACCGCCCGCGACCTGCTCACCTTCCTCTCCGATCAGCGCGGAACCGTGGCCGCGCGCCGGATCGCCGAACTGGCCGACCTGCTCGACCTCGACCTGTCCAAGAAAGTCGGAGCCATGTCGAAGGGCAACAAGCAGAAGGTCGGCATCATCGCCGCCTTCATGCACCGCCCCGACCTGCTGATCCTGGACGAGCCTACTTCCGGCCTGGATCCGCTGCTGCAACAACGCTTCCTCGATCTGGTGACCGAGGCCAAGGACAACGGACAGACCGTCTTCATGTCCTCGCACATCCTCACTGAGGTGCAGCAGACCGCCGACCGCGCGGTGATCATGCGAGCAGGCAAGCTGCTCGGCACCGAGAACGTGGAGGATCTGCGCCGCCGCTCGCCGCGTTCGGTGGAACTGGTGTTCGGCGAGGACATCTTCGCCGACGATTTCACCAGGTTGCCCGCCGTACACGACCTGAGCATCGAAGGAAAGACACTGCGCTGCACCACCGAAGGCGACGTGGATGCGCTGTTCAAGACTGCGGCCAAGTACGAGCTGGTCAGTGTGCTGTCCATCGAGCCAGATCTGGAGCAGATCTTCTTCAGCCTCTACGGCCGCTGATCTTCGCCGCACGTCGCGCAACCCACCACAGGAGAATTCGTTCATGAAGCGCTCGGTCTTCACTCAAACCCTCAAAGAACAGCGGCGCGGCCTCATCGGCTGGTCGATCGCCATCGCCGTGGTGCCGATGGTTTACCTGCCCTCGTTCCAGTCGCTGAAAAAGCAAGGTTCGCTGGACAACCTCGAACAGAACGGGATCTATGACGCGATGGGCATCGGCGACTTCGCCAGCGCCACCGGCTTTCTGCATTCGATGATCTTCTCCATGATGGGTCTGCTGCTGATGCTGATCTTCGCGGTGACCTTCGCCGCACGGTCGGTGAGCCAGGAGGAGAACGGCACACTGGATCTGCTGCTCGCCCAGCCGGTCGCGCGGATGAGCCTGCTCGGACAGCGGTTCGCCGCGCTGGCGGTACAGACCGCGCTTGTCGCGACAGTGCTCACCTCGAGCGTCGTCGCGGGCGCGAACGCGGGCGGGATGGACGTGCCCGTCGGAAACATCATCGCCGCGAGCACCGGGCTCGGACTGTTGGCACTCGTCGTGGGCACGATCACGCTGCTGGTCGGCGCTGTTACCGGAAAGCGTTCGACGACATTGGGTTTCGCGTCACTGGTCGCGCTCGTCGGCTATCTGGCCAACAACCTCGGCGCCGACTGGCTGCGCAAGCTTTCGCCCTTCTACTACGCGGTGGGCAACTCGCCGGTGATCAACGGCTGGAACGTCGCGCACCTGGTGGTGCTCGCCGCCGTGGCCGCCGCGGCGGTTGCGCTGGCGCTGACCGCCTTCGACCACCGCGATCTGGCGGTCTGATCCGCCGCTGACAGGACGGGCCGCCACGGCCCGTCTTCCACGCTCTCCGACACCGAAGGGATACTCGACCGATGAGCACCACGGAAGAGAACCGGACGGACACCCCCACGCCCCAACAGCTGGCCTTCGTCGAGGACTTCGCGCTCGTGCTCGAACGGATGGGTCTGGTCCGCATGACCGGCCGAGCCGCGGGCTGGCTACTGATCTCGGATCCACCGGAGCAGACATTCGGTCAGATCGCCGACGCGCTGCAGGCGTCCAAAGGCTCCATCTCCAACGCGCTGAAGTCCCTGGTCACCATGCGCTGGGTGAACAAGACCTCCAAGCCAGGCGACCGCAGGGACTATTACTCGATCCGCCCCGGCGTCCTGCCCGAGCTGACCCGCAAGCAGAGCACCATGTACAGCGACCTCACCGCCATGAGCTCGCGCGGGCTGGCCCTGTTCGACGACCCGAACGGCAAGGAGGCCGCCCGTCTCCGGGAGATGCACGAGTTCTTCGTCTGGATGGGTAAGGAACTGCCTGCCCTGATCGACCGCTGGGACGCTGAGCGCAAGTCCTCCTGAAACACCCCGACTCCACGGAGTCTCGGCGCGCAAGCGGGTCAGGCCAGAAGTTCGGCCTTCAAAGCAGCGATGTCGGCGTCGGTCAGCTCGAGTGCGTCGCGGACATAGGTGTCGAAACTGCCGTAGGTCTGGTTCACCTGGTCGAAAGCGGCGTCGAGCCAGGATTGCCGTACACCGTTGAGCTGGTCATCCGGGCTCGCGTTGCGGAACTGGTTGGAAAGCAGGTAGTCCTCCGTCACGGTGGCACGATCGACGCCGAGCACGGTGAGCAGCACGGCGGTGGTCCAGCCGGTGCGGTCCTTGCCCGCGGTGCAGTGGAACAGAACGGCGCCGTCGGTGGTGTCGGCGATGCCGCGCAGCACCGCGCCGAAGGCCTCGTCGGCGCCCGGAGCGGTGATGAACGCACGGTAGAGCCCCTCGCCACCGGTCAGGGTGGCGGCCATGACCTCAGGCGGGGCATGGCCGATGACGTCGTCCCAGTGTGCCGTCGCGCCCGCCGGGATCCGGTCCGGGCCGAGCTCGCGCTCGAAGACCGTCCGCAGATCGTGCACCACACGGACCCGGCGATCGGTCAGCACGGCCAGATCATCCGGTGTGGCGTTGTTCAGCTGCCCACCGCGGTACACCGAGCCGGTGCGCACGGTCCGGCCGTCGAGGGCGCGGTAGCCGCCGATGTCGCGTGCGTTCTGCACACCCTGCAGATGTAGCGACCGATCGAACGCGACAGCCGAGGCGGCGGGTGGATCGGCGAGCGCCACACCGGTCACCGCCCCGAAGGCGACGACCAACCCCGTGGCCAGGGCAACCGGGGCACGAAGCGAACGATGGGCCATGCGACTGCTTCCGATCATATGGTCGACTGATCATATGGTCGACTGAGCTTCCCCGCGGTGGGGTCCCAGCGTCCCTACGCCGGGACCTCGAACCGCGACAGCGCGAGCAGACGCGAAATGGCGCGTAAGTACTTCTTGCGGTAACCGCCTTCGAGCATCTCGGCCGAGAATATCTCGTCGAGCTTCGCACCGGACACGGTGACCGGGACGCTCGCATCGTAGAGCCGGTCGGCCAGCACCACGATGCGCAGCGCCACGGCCTGATCGGTGACCGGATGCACGTTCGAGATGAACACCGACGAGACCCCGGAGATCAGCGCACCGTACTTGGACGGGTGCAGCGTGCTCAGGTGCTTCAGCAGCGCGTCGAACTCGTCGAGCGTGGAGCCCGTTGCGCCGGTGGCTCGTTCGCCGAGGTCCTCGGGCGAGACAGGTTCGGGTGCCGGCGGTAGGTCGCGGTGGCGGTAGTCCGGTCCGTCCACGCGCACGGCTTCGAAGATCGCACCGAGCTTCTTGATCTCACGCAAAAAATCCTGTGCGGCGAAACGTCCTTCGCCGAGCTGACCCGGAAGCGTGTTGGAGGTGGCCGCGATCGAGACCCCAGCCGCGGACAGTTCGGTCAGCAGCCGCGAAACCAGCATGGTGTCGCCCGGGTCGTCGAGCTCGAACTCGTCGATGCACAGCACGCTGTCAGCCGAGAGCCGCTGCACCGCGTTGGCGAATCCCAGCGCACCGACCACATTGGTCAGCTCGCCGAAGGTGCCGAACGACTTGGGCGCGGGCGAACTGTGGAAGATCGAGGCCAGCAGATGGGTCTTGCCCACGCCGAAACCACCGTCGAGGTACAGACCCGCGCCGGTCACTTGCTTCCGCTTGCCGAACAGGCTCTTCTTGCTCGCGGCCTTGCGGATCTTGGCGACCTGCCCGGCGAACTCCTCGGCCTTGCGGACCGCGGCCGCCTGGCTCGGTTCCTTCGAGTCGGGAATGTAGGAGGCGAAACTCACCTCGTCGAACATGGGTGGAGGCACCATCTGGGCGACGAGCTGGTCGGCCGGAACCTCCGGGTGACGATCGACGAGGCGTTCTTGCATGAACGAAGCCTAAAGACGTGGTGTGATCTAGTTTCATGCAGCGTATCCACAATGCGATCCAGCTCACAGGGCTGAGCCCGGACGACCTTGCGCGGTTGTACGCGTTTCCGGCCCAGCTCGATGCCCCCTGGGTGCGAGCTAATTTCGTCTCCAGCATCGACGGCGCCGCCACCAGCGGAAACCTCAGCGAGGGGCTGGGCACCCCCGCCGACCGGACGGTGTTCATGATGCTGCGCGAGCTGTCGGACGTGATACTGGTCGGCGCGGGCACGGTGCGCTCGGAGAACTACGGCGGAGCGCGCACCGACCCGCGGCGGCGCCGCGCCCTCCACGACCGTGGGATCGGCGGCCATCCCGACGGCGCACCGCCCCCGATCGCGGTGGTCACCGCCAGTGCCGCGCTCGAGCCCGGTGCGCGACTGTTCACCGACACCCAGGTGCCGCCGCTGGTCATCACGACCGCGATCGCCCCCGCCGACCGCAAGCAGCAACTCGTGGACGCGGGGGCCGAGGTGATCGAGGCTGGGGACATCGCGGTGACCCCCAAGCGCCTGCTGCGCGCGCTCGGCGAGCGCGGCCTGCTGCGCGTGCTCACCGAGGGCGGGCCTCATCTGTTCGGCGAGCTGCTGGAAGCCGACGCGGTCGACGAGCTCTGCCTGACCACCGCGCCGCTGCTGGTCGGCGGTACGGCGCGGCGAATCTCGCTGTCCGCGCACGAGTTCCGCTCCCCCATGACTCGCGCGCACGTCCTCCTGGACGATGACGGCACGATGCTCACCCGGTGGGCCCGTCGATGAAACAACCGCACGAACCTGGCAGGCTGTAGCAATGCGCTGGACTCGGGCCGCCGTGCTTGCCTCGACACTCTCGATCGTGATCGCCGGTTGCGGGGCGGGACCGTCGGACCGCCCCGGGGTCGCGGTCCAGCGTCCGCCCGTCGCGGGCGGCGCCACGACCTCGGCTGCCCCTCCCCCGCCACCGAACGCCGAACTGCCGAAGACCGATCTGAGCTGGCGCGAGTGCACGCAACCGACCCTCGACCTGCTCGGGCTCGGTCCCGCGCCCGTTGGCCTGGTGCTCGACTGTGCCGAGTACTCGACCCCGATCGATGCGGCGGGGGCCGTGCTCGGCAGTTTCCGCACCGGCGCGATGCGGGCCCGGCTGGCGCAGACCCCGGCCGATGCGCCGCCGCTGGTGCTCACCTCCGGCTCGGACCGCTCCTCCACCGCCACCCTCGCGGGGCTGGCCGTGGGTCCGGCCGGTGCGCTGCTGGCCAGCCGCCCGATCGTCGCGGTGGACCGGCGCGGTCTGGGAACCTCCCAGCCGATCGACTGTCTGGATCCCCAGATCCGCCGCGGCCTGGCGGACAACGCCCAATTCGGAGCGGGGGCCGACGACCCGGTGGCGGCGATGACCGCCTTGAGCCAGGACGGCACCATCGCCTGCCGTGACTTCCTGCAGCCCTACGAGGGCACCTTCGACGCGCCGCATGCCGCCGACGACATCGAGCAGCTGCGTAGGCAGTGGCAGGTCGAACACATCGCGTTGCTCGGCACCGGCAACGGAGCGAAGGTCGCGCTCAGCTACGCCCGCAAATATGGCGACCATGTCGCGCGCTTGATGCTCGACTCCCCCGAGCCGGTTGGCGCGGACGCCACCACCCGCGCCGAACAGACCGTCCAGGGCGCCGAAGCCGCGCTGACCGCGTTCGCCCAGCGATGCGTCGGCATGGGCTGTTCACTCGGCGCGGACCCGCGCGCGGCGATCACCGACCTGATGAACAAAGCCGGATCGGGCGGGCTCGGCGACATCTCGGCGAACGCGTTGCGCACCGCGCTGTCGGGCTTTCTCGGCAGCCCGCGCGCCGACCAGGCCAACCGGGTTGGTGAACTGTCCGACGCGCTCACCGCGGCGGGACGTGGCGATCGCGGCGCGCTGAGTAGCCTGATCCTGCGCGAGTCGGCCGCCATCGCGGGCGACGGCCAGTTCGTCAGCCGCTGCACCGACACGCAACTGCCGCCGAGCCCGGCCAAAGCCACGGAACTCGCCGGCACATGGGGCGGCAAGTACCCGGTGTTCGGCAAGGCCGCGGCAATCGCACTGCTGGCGTGCGTGGCCTGGCCGGTGTCGACCGCGCCGCCACTGCCGGAGAAGCTGGGCATCCCGGTGCTGGTACTCGGCGGCGTCGCCGATCCAGTGGTCGGCAACGGCGGCCAGTCCTCGGTGACCGGCGCGTTGGGCGCCGCGGGGGCGCGGCACGCGACACTCACCTGGCAGGGTTGGGGCCATCCGGTCGCGGCCCACTCCGGCTGCGCGCAGCGGACACTGTTGGACTACCTGACGGACGGCAAACTCCCCGCCGACGGAACCGCTTGCCCCGCCTGAACCCCGGTCGGGCGGCCCGGCTGGGCGGCGCGTCGGGCAGGTCCCGGCAACTACCGGGTTCGGATCCGGTGTACCGTGCCCCCCGTGTTCCTTCGACAGCTCGAGCCCCGGACGGCTCGCACCACCGCCGAGGTGATCAAGTTCGCACTCTGGCCCCTGGCGGTCATGACCGTGCTGAACCGGGTCTTCATCAAGGCTGTCAATGGTTTCATCACCGACGACTACCGGCCGGTCTACCAGGCATCCCTGGACTTCCTCAACGGGCGGCCGGTCTACACCGCGAATTTCGACTCGGTCGACCCGCACTACCTGTATCCGCCGAGCGGCACCCTGCTGATCGCGCCGATCGCAGCCATCGACTACGAGAAGTCGCGCTGGCTGTTCATCGCACTGAACGCGATCGCGATCCTCATCGCGTGGTATCTGCTGCTGCGATTGTTCCGGTACACGCTGAACTCGGTAGCCGCGCCCGCGCTGCTGCTGGCGATGTTCATGTCCGAGACCGTGATCAACACGCTGGTCTTCACCAACGTCAACGGCTGCGTGCTGCTCGCGGAGTTGGTCTTCATCGTCCTGCTGTTGAGACGGCGGGACCTCGGGGCGGGCGTGGCGCTCGGATTGAGCATCGCGGTGAAACCGACCCTGGCCCCGCTGCTGCTGATCGCGCTGGTCCGCGGGCAGTGGAAGGTGTTCGTCACCGCTCTCGGCGTGCCGGTCGCGTTGACCGCGATCGCCTGGCCGCTGTCGAAGGACGCGAACAAGTTCTTCACCCGCACCTTCCCCTACATCTTCGAATCCCGCGACTACTTCAACAGCGCGATCGTCGGCAACGGCGAGTACTACGGCCTGCCGCCCTGGTTGACCTGGGGCATGCGCCTGGTGATGGGCGTGCTCGTCCTGCTCACGCTGTGGCTGCTGTACCGCTACTACCGTGACGACGAGCTGTTCTTCGTCTGCACGTCCTCCGGCGTGCTGCTCACCGCGTCGTTCCTGCTCAGCTCGCTCGGGCAGATGTACTACTCGATGATGCTGTTCCCCCTCCTGATGACGGTGGTGCTGCGCAATTCGGTGCTGCGCAACTGGCCAGCGTGGCTGGCGATCTTCGGGTTCATGAGCTACGACAAGTGGCTGTCGGACCGCTGGCAGAACGTCGGCCGCAACCTGGAGTACTTGCGGATCACCTTCGGCTGGGGTCTGCTGCTGATCGTGGTGTTCTGTGTGCTGGGTGACCGCTACCTGGCCGCGCGGCGGGAAGGACGGCTGCCGTTCGGGATCGATCCCGCCTGGATGAGTTCCGCGCCGGATTCGCGTGACGGGTCACCGGAGTCGCCGGCCGTGTCCTCCGAAGCCGCGACCTCAGATTCCCCCAGGTCACGCAATGGATCGGTACCGGCGGAGCAGAAGCGTATTAGCGTGGAGCAATGAGTTCCGACACCGGCACGCCCCTGCCCGCGCCGCGGATCCAGCTCACGCCACAGGAGTGGCGGTCGAAGCTGGAGCCAGAGGAATACGCGGTGCTGCGTGAGGCTGCCACCGAGCGTCCCTTCACGGGCGAGTACACCGACACCAAGACCGAGGGCATCTACGTGTGCCGGGCCTGTGGCTCCGAGCTGTTTCGCAGCACCGAGAAGTTCGACTCGCACTGTGGCTGGCCGTCCTTCTTCGATCCGGCGGCGTCCGCTGCGGTGATTTTGCGGGCGGACGAGTCGCTCGGCATGCCTCGGGTCGAAGTGCTGTGCGCGAACTGCCACAGCCACCTCGGCCACGTGTTCGAGGGCGAGGGGTACAACACGCCCACCGACAAGCGCTACTGCATCAACTCCGTCGCTCTGCGGCTGCACCCCTCGGACAGCGCAGCGGAGTAACAGCCTGGCGCTGTGGGGAAGGATACGGACTCGCCGCAATCCCGCGCATGCCCCGAAAACCCGGGGCACGGGCCGACGCGACACGTTCGTGCCGGTCGATAGCCACGCCGACGCCGGATTACCGCGACACCCTCCAGAGCCGGCTCAGGGCAGAGCGGCGATCAGCTTCTCGATCTGCACCCACGGGCCGGTGAAGAACGGCACCTCCTCGCGCACGTGCCGCCGGGCCTCGGTCGCCCGCAGATCGCGCATCAGATCGACGATCCGGTGCAGTTCCGGCGCCTCGAAAGCGAGAATCCACTCGTAGTCCCCCAGCGCGAACGAGCTGACCGTGTTGGCCCGCACATCCGGGTAGCCGCGCGCGGCCTTGCCGTGGTCGGCGAGCATGGTGCGTCGCTCTTCGTCGGGCAGCAGGTACCACTCGTAGGAGCGGACGAACGGATAGACGCAGATGTAGTTGCCCGGCTCCTCACCGGCGAGGAACGCCGGAATGTGGCTCTTGTTGAATTCGGCGGGCCGGTGCAGCGCCACGTTGCTCCACACGGGCACGCTGGCGCGGCCCAGTTCGGTGGTGCGGCGGAAATCCGAGTAGGCGGACTGAAGTTCCTCGACGCGTTCGGCGTGCGACCAGATCATGAAGTCGGCGTCGGCGCGCACGCCCGCCACGTCGTAGATGCCGCGCACCACGACGCCGCGGTCAGCGAGGCCGTCGAAGAACGCGCGGGCATCCTTGGTCGCAGCGTCCCGCTCGTCGCCCAGCACTCCGGGCTGTACCTGGAATACCGAGAACATCAGGTAACGGATGGTGGAGTTCAGAGCTTGATAGTCGAGTCGCGCCATGGTGCTATCTTTCCACCCGTCCACAAAAGCCCGGCTTCCCGGGCATGAACTGCTCGATTGCCACTCCGGTCACCGAACGTCCCTCTCTGCTGGCACACAGTCGACTCGCAGACGTACATGTCGGCGCCCCGGGCAGGGTGCGCACCGCGCAGTCGACGCGGCCATGCCGCACCGGGAAGCCTTTGGCAGATAACACATTCCGTGATGGCCGATACACGCCAAGCAAAAAGACTCGGTCGCCGGGAGGCGGAAGGAGTTGGACGCGGTTCAGCCTGCGGTGGACGCTGATGATCCCGTCGCGATCCGATGCGCGGCGGCAGTACCGGAAGCGACACACGCGGGCACGCCGACGCCGTGCAGATACGCACCCGCGACAGCGAGGCCGTCCAGGGAACCGATTTCGGTTTCGACGGCGGCGATGCGGGCGGTGTGGCCAGGTGCGTACTGGGCCAGGCCACCGGGCCAGCGTTGGACGACCGCCGAGCAGGGCGCGATGGCGGCTCCGGTGACAGTGGAGAGGTCTTCGGCGGCGGCGGTGACCAGCTCGGCATCGGACCACGACAGCGGCGAATCGTCCCCGAACTTGCCGAAAGAGGCTCGGACGAGGGCGGTTTCACGCTGGCCGAGGTGGGTCCATTTGCGGCTGGAGAGGGTGAAGGCCTTGGCGCGCAACGGTTCTCCAGTGGCCACGAGGATGCCGGAGTTACCCGGCAACGCGGTGTCGCGTGGCAGCGCGAGAGCGACCACCACCGACGAGGACAGTTCGATGCCCGCCAGTTCCGTCGCCGCGGCAGGGGCGACGGCGCCCAGCAGCCGACTGGTCACGGGCGCGGGGGTGGCGAGCACCACCGCGTCGACAGCCCCGATCGGGTCGACCACCCAGCCGCGCAGCCCCCTCGCCAGGCGGGTGACCGGTGTCGCGGTGACGAATTTCGCACCCGAGTGTGCGGCGAGCGCGTCCAGGAGCACTCGGTAGCCGTCGCGGATTCCGCCGAAGACCGGCGCATTCGAAGGCGGCGGCAGCGCGGCGCCGACGGCGGCGGCGAGGCTGGGCGCGCCGCTGTCCAGGGCCGCGGCCAGCGCGGGCAGCGCGGCGCGGACGCCGATTGAGCGCGAGCTGCCCGCGTACACGCCGCCGAGCAGCGGATCGACGCTGCGTTCGGCGACCTGCGCCCCGAACCGGTCGGCGACCAAGCCGTATACGTCGGTGTCGGACCCGGGTTCCCAGGTCAGCGGCCTGCCGGGCTCGGAGGCGATCCGGCCCATAGTCTCGGTGTCGACAAGCCCGCGCATCGACTCGGCGGTCGCCGGGATACCCATCAGCGTGCCCACCGGGAGCGGACGTGCGACACCAGCCGACCACACCAGCGGCCGCAGGCCCGCGGGCGTCACGAGCTGCGACTCGAGCTCGAGCTCACGTAGCAGTGCGGGCACTTCCGGCCGCCGCCCGACGAACGCCTCTGCTCCGAGATCCAGTGGCTCGCCGGCCAATTCACCGGTGTAGAGAACTCCGCCGACCCGGTCAGCCTGGTCGAGCACGAGCACGTCGGCTTCCGGCCCGAGGAGCGTCCGGAGCCGATACGCGGCCACCAGCCCGCTGATCCCACCGCCGACCACCGCTACACGCATACTGCGACGGTATCGTGTCCGGCGGCCGCCGCTCGCGCGCCTGTGTCGCTACCCGCGGGCGCGGCAGGGCACGAGCCTCACAGTTCGTGGATGAACTCCACCAGCGCGGTCAGCACGCCAGGGTCGGTGTCCGGGAGTACCCCGTGGCCCAGGTTGAAAATGTGCCCGGCGGCACCGAGCGTGATCGCCTCGTCCGCCTCGCGGGCGATGCGGCGCGTCTCCGCCTCGATCACCGCCGACCCGGCGAACAGCACGGCCGGATCGAGGTTGCCCTGCAAGGCTTTTCCTGATCCGATGCGGCGGACAGCAGCGGTCAGCGGCACCCGCCAGTCGACACCGACCACGTCTGCCCCCGCTTCTCCCATCGCGCCCAGCAGCTCCCCGGTGCCGACGCCGAAGTGGATGCGCGGCACGCCCGCGTCAGCGATCTCGGCGAACACCCGCTCCGAGTGCGGGAGCACGAAGCTGCGGTAGTCGGCGAGCGAGAGCACACCCGCCCAGGAGTCGAACAGCTGCACCGCGTCGACACCCGCGGACAGCTGAGCCTGGAGGAACGCGATGGTGATGTCGGTGAGCACCCCGAGCAGCGTGTGCCAGGTCTGCGGGTCGGCGTGCATCAGCGCCTTCGTGCGCTCGTGGTTTTTACTCGGCCCGCCCTCGACCAGGTAGGAGGCCAGCGTGAACGGTGCGCCGGCGAACCCGATCAGCGGCGTCTCGTCCAGCGCGTCGACCAGAAGTCGCACGCCGTCGGTCACCGCACCGACCTCCTCGGGCCGCAGCCGCGGCAGCGCGTGCACATCACCGACGGTCCGCACCGGCGACGCGATCACCGGCCCGACGCCGGGCACGATGTCCAGGTCGATGCCGGCCGCCTTCAGCGGAACGACGATGTCGGAGAACAGGATCGCCGCGTCGACATTGTGCCTGCGGATCGGCTGCAAAGTGATCTCGCACACCAGCTCCGGATCGAAGCACGATTCGAGCATCCCGATGCCTGCGCGCAGTTCGCGGTACTCGGGCAGGGAGCGTCCAGCTTGGCGCATGAACCACACCGGACGCCTACTCGGCGGCACGCCGGTGGCGGCGGCCAGAAACGGGGCATCGGTCAACCGGCGGCGGGTATGAGTGCTCATCACGGCTATCGTAAGCAGGCCCGGCGGGAGCGGCGGACCCGGAGGCGGCAGTGTGCGTAACCACGAAGGGCCCCGCGGACGCCGCAACGAGTACAGCGGCGCGCCTCCGACTGCGCCGGGTGCACAAGGTCTACCGTCACTTTCCGTGACACCGCTCGACTTCCGCGACGGCGCCGCACCGACCGAGGGACCCCATGGCGAGCCAGCTCAGTTTCGCGCCGCGGTCGATGCGATGGGCACCGCTACCGTGCACCCCCGGATCGAGCTCGCGCCCATCCGGCCGCCGCAACGACTCGCGCCGTATTCCTACGCCGTCGGCGCCGAGGTCAAACACCCGGAAACCGGTGTGGTGCCGATTGATTCCGAGGGCGACGCGTTCGGCAGGTTGATCCTGCTGCACGACCCGGACGGTGACGAAACGTGGCACGGCACCCTACGGCTGGTCGCCTACATCCAGGCCGACATCGATGCCGCGCTGGCCACCGACCCGCTGTTGCCCGAGGTCGCGTGGAGCTGGCTGGTGGACGCGCTGGAGTCGCGGGCCGAACCGTTCACCGCGCTGGGTGGCACCGTGACCTCGACCAGCTCAGTGCGCTACGGCGATATCGCCGGCCCGCCGCGCGCGCACCAGCTGGAGTTACGCGCCTCTTGGACCGCGGTCACCACCGACATGCGGCCGCATGTGGAAGCCTTCTGCGAAGTGCTGGCCTACGCGGCGGGGCTGCCCCCCGCCGGGATCACTCAGATGCGACCGGGCATGCCCGTCGACCAGGGGTGAGTGGGCCGGCACCGACCTATGACCAGCGCCGAGCCGCCGTCCGACGGTTGACCCGGTGCACTGAGCCCGATCAATCGACACACGGATGCCCGACAGGACGGCAGCGCCTGCGCGACGGCACGTAAAGTGCAACACCATGTCCGTACCAGACGAAACCGAACCCTCGGCCGCGACACCCCTGCTCGCGCCGGCGGAGGGCGTGCCACCGGTACTGGACACCGCCGCCGACATCACCGCGGCCGCCGCTCGCCTCGCCGCGGGCACCGGCCCGCTGGCCGTGGACGCCGAGCGTGCCTCCGGTTTCCGCTATTCGGCGCGCGCGTATCTGATCCAATTGCGCCGGGCGGGCGCGGGCACCTTCCTCATAGATCCGATTCCCGTCACCGGCGAGCTGGCTCCACTGGCCGAGGCGATCAACGAGCTCGAGTGGGTGTTGCATTCGGCGGACCAGGACCTGCCCGGCCTCGCCGAACTCGGCTTACGCCCGGCGCGGCTGTTCGACACCGAATTGGGGGGGCGGCTGGCCGGTTTGGAACGCGTGGGGCTCGCCGCGATGGTAGAGCGCCTGCTCGGCCGGGCACTGCGCAAGGGGCACGGTGCGGCCGACTGGTCCACCCGGCCGCTGCCGGACGACTGGCTGAACTACGCCGCCCTCGATGTCGAGTTGCTCCTGGAGCTGCGCGACGTGGTGGCCGCCGACTTGGCGGCCCAGGGCAAATCGGATTGGGCGGCACAGGAATTCGAACACATCCGCACGATGGAGCCGCCCGCGCCGAAAGCCGAGCGCTGGCGACGCACCTCCGGCATCCACACACTGCGCCGGACCAGGCAGCTCGCGGTGGTGCGTGAGCTGTGGACCACCCGCGACGCGCTCGCTCGCGCCCGTGACGTGGCGCCCGCGCGCATCCTTCCGGATGCCGCGATCATCGCCGCGGCGACCGGTGAGCCGAAGTCGATCGCTCAGCTGCGCGCGCTTCCGGTCTTCGGCGGGCCGCGCCAGCGCCGGTACTCCCGAGAATGGCTCGCCGCGGTGGAGCGCGGCCGTACCCTGCCGGATAGCGAGCTGCCGCCATTGACCCAGCCGTTCGACGGTCCACCACCGGTGAACCGCTGGGAGCGGCGCGACCCGTCCGCCGCCGCCCGCCTGACCAGGGCGCGGACCGCGATGGGTGAGCTGTCGACCGAGCACGCGATTCCGGTGGAGAACCTGCTCGCACCGGATCTGGTCCGTCGGCTGTGCTGGGACGGGCTGCCGGACTACAACCGTGCCGACCTTCCCGCCGAACTCTCAGCGGCTGTCGACGGGTTTCTGAAGGCCGGTGGTGCCCGGCCCTGGCAGCGCGAGCTGACGGTACCGGTGCTGATGGTCGCATTGCTGCCCGTCGACTGACTCAGGACGTGGCGACGTCGACCGAGGGACGCGCACGGATTCGGTGGCCAGGCGGTGTCAGCGCGCGGCCAGCCACCCGCCGATCCGGCGGGCGATGTCGGGGGCGCTCAACTCGAGCTCGGCGAGCACTTCGCCACGCGACGCGTGGTCCAGGAACTGTTGCGGCACACCGAGATCGCGGGTCGGGATATCCAGTCCGGAGTTGCGCAGGCGGGCCGACACCGTCGAGCCGATGCCACCGTGCAGGCCGCCATCCTCCAGCGTCACCACGAGCCGGTAGTTCTCGGCGAGCTTCACCAGGGTGTCGGACACCGGTAGCACCCAGCGCGGGTCGATGACGGTGACCGAAATCCCTTCGGCCTCCAGCAGATTCGTCGCCTCCAGCGCTACCGACGCGAACGAGCCCACCGCGACGAGCAATACATCGCCGTGCACCGCTTGAATGGACCCGCCCTCCGGCTCGGCCATCCGAAGCACATCCACCCCGTCCAGCCGTTCGATGGCCGAGATGTCCTCGGCGACACTGCCCTTCGGGAACCGCAGCGCGGTCGGCCCGTCGTGCACGGCCAGCGCCTCGGCCAGCTCCTCGCGCAGCGTCGCGGCGTCCCGAGGCGCGGCCACCCGGATCCCGGGGATGATGCCGAGCACCGATAGATCCCACATGCCGTTGTGGCTTGCTCCGTCGGAGCCGGTGATGCCCGCGCGGTCCAGCACCACGGTCACGGGCTGCTTCAGCAGCGCCACGTCCATCAGCAGCTGGTCGAAGGCGCGGTTGAGGAACGTCGAGTAGATCGCGACCACCGGATGCATTCCGCCCAGTGCGAGACCTGCTGCCGAGGCCATGGCGTGCTGTTCGGCGATGCCGACGTCGAACATCCGCTCCGGGAACCGCTCACCGAACGCCGTGAGCCCGGTCGGCCCAGGCATCGCGGCGGTGATGGCAACGATGTCGTCGCGGCGCTCGGCGTGCGCGATCAGCTCTTCGGAGAACACCGATGTCCAGCCGAGCGCCTTCGCGCCACCGACCGGAACGCCGGTCAACGGATCGATCGGGTCGCACGCGTGCATCTGGTCGGCCACGTGGTTCTCCGCGGGGGCGTAGCCGCGGCCCTTCTGCGTCACCGCGTGCACCACGACCGGTCCGCCGAAGTCCTTGGCCCGGCGCAGCGCCGCCTCCATGGCGGCGATGTCGTGGCCGTCCACCGGTCCGACGTACTTGAGACCCAGGTCGCTGAACAGCTCCTGCGGGCTGACCGCGTCCTTGATCCCAGCTTTCACCGCGTGCACCATCGAGTACGCGGACTCCCCGACACGGGGGATGCTCTTCAGGATGCGCTTTCCCGCGTCCAGCGCGTGCTCGTAGACGGGCTGCGTGCGCAATGCGGTCAGCCGGTCGGCCAAACCACCGATGGTAGGCGCGTAGGAGCGGCCGTTGTCGTTGACCACGATGACTACCGGCCGGTCCGGGGCGGCGGCGATATTGTTCAGCGCCTCCCAGCACATGCCGCCGGTGAGCGCACCGTCACCGACGACCGCGACCACATGCCGGTCCTGCCCGTTCAACACAAACGCCTTCGCCAGGCCGTCTGCGTAGGACAGCGCCGCCGACGCGTGCGAGGACTCGACCCAATCGTGGGCGCTCTCCGCCCGGCTCGGGTAGCCGGACAGACCGCCCCGCTTACGCAGCGAGTCGAATTGGTCCTTGCGATCGGTCAGGATCTTGTGCACGTAGGCCTGATGACCGGTGTCGAAGATCAACGGGTCGGCCGGCGAGTCGAAGATCCGGTGCAGCGCGATCGTGAGTTCGACCACACCGAGATTGGGGCCGAGGTGCCCACCGGTCGCGGCGACCTTGCGCACCAGAAACTCACGGATCTCCTCCGCCAGCTCGCGCAACTGCGGCACGGTCAGCCGCCGCAGATCTTCGGGCGTGTCGACCCGGGAAAGCACTCCCACCTGAACTCGCTCCCTCCGGATAGCGCATCTGATCCGCTCAGTCTACGGAGCGGCGGCGGATGCCCCCGCACGAGAACGGTCACCACCAGCCGACATCGCGCCGAAATGTGAGCCTCGACATACGGTACCCGGCCTACAGTGGCAGGGTGGCACAGCCCGAGCAAGTGGTCTCGCGGACAATCGAACCCGGTGTCGGGGCGCGGATCGCCGAGGATGGATTCCAGCTGCGCCGCGGCGACGACTCCGGTGCCCTGGCCGACTACATCTCCGAACTGGCTGCGACGCAACCAGATTCTGCTCGGGCATCGCGCCACGCCCCCGCCGCGCAGGCGCCGCGGTCGAAGCTCGCGCTGCTCGAACGACTGGCGGCGGAGGCGCCCATGGCGGATGGACGCGGGTCCAGGCAAGCGGGGTGCGCGGAGGCGATTACCGACGTGCGTGCGGAGGCGATTGTGCGGCGCGGTCTGTTGAGCAATTCGGAGCGACCATCGAGGAGAATTCGTGAGCAAGAAGTCCGATTCGCGCGCAGGTACCGTCACGATCTTCGGGCACGGCACCGCCCGCGCCGCCCCGGACTTGATGCGGGTGACGATCTCCGTCGAATCGCGGGCGAGCAAAGTCGCGCTCGCCTACAGCCAGGCCGGTGAGCGCGTGGCCGCAGTCGCGCAGTCGCTGCGATCCGATGGCGTCGGGGGCGCCGACATCGCCACCAGCGGGCTGTCGGTGCACACCGAAACGGTGTGGACCGAAGGCCAGGGCAATCGCATCACCGGGTACCTCGCCAGCACATCGCTGACCATCGCCCTGCGCGACATCGGGGAGAACGCCGATCCCGGCCCCGCTGCGATCATCGCCAACTGCGTCGACGCGGGCGGTGACGACGTCCGCCTCGGCGGCCTCACCCTCACCTTCGCCGACCAGGAGTCCCTGCTCGCCCAGGCGCGCGACGCCGCATGGGAGAACGCCGTCGCCAAGGCTGAGCAATATGCGAGCCGCGCGCAATGCGCTCTCGGGAAGGTCGTCGAAATTACCGAGAACACCTCCTCCGCGCCCGCCGCCATCCCCCGCATGGCAGCCTTGTCCGCCCCGATGAACGCCTACGGCGCCGCGCCCGTCCCGGTCGAACTGGGCGAAAGCGAGATCTCCGCGGGAATCCGCGTCACCTGGCAGCTGGGTTGACACAGCACGGCAGGTCGCCGCAGCGTGCCTTCGCCGACCGGGAGGAGGTGCTCTGCGGCCGCACGTAGCCTTGGTGACGCTCAATCGGCCCGAGCGAATGAACGCGATGGCGTTCGATGTGATGATTCCGCTGCGCGAGGCGCTCGAGGAGGTCAGCGCCGACAACGACGTGCGCGTCATCGTGCTCACCGGCGCGGGACATGGGTTCTGCTCGGGGGCCGACCTGCAGAGCGCCGGGAAGGTGCCGAACATCGACGGGCTGACCGTCACCAGTGTCGCGCGCCGCTCGATGGATCTGCTCAATGACGTGATGATCACGCTGCGGCGGCTGAACCAGCCGGTGATCGGTGCGATCAACGGCGCGGCCATCGGCGGCGGCTTCTGCCTGGCCGTCGGCGCCGATATCCGGATCGCCGCCGAGGACGCGTACTTCCGCGCCGCGGGCATCAACAACGGACTCACCTCCGCCGAGCTCGGCATCAGCTACCTGTTGCCCCGCGCTATAGGTACGTCCCGCGCGTTCGAGATCATGTTGTCCGGCCGCGACGTCGACGCGACCGAAGCCGAACGCATCGGCCTGGTCACCCGCGCGGTGCCCGCCGCGAAACTCTTGGACACCTGCTACGACTTGGCCGAGCAGATCATCGGCTTCAGCCGGGTCGGCACCGAACTCACCAAACGCATGCTGTGGAGCGGCATGGAGGCGGGCAGTTTCGAATCTCACATGCAGCACGAGGGCATGGCACAGCTCTACGTCCGCCTGACCACCGGTAATTTCGATGAGGCTATCCGTGCCCGCCGCGATCGCCGTCCGCCTGTCTACGAGGATTGACTCCTCATCGCTCCAGCAGCGCAAGGCATTCGACGTGGTGCGTCGCCGGGAACGCGTCGAATGCGCGCAAGTCCGCGAGCCGGTAGTCCGCTGCTCGATACAGGCCGAGATCGCGGGCGAACGCCGCGGGGTCGCACCCGACGTGGATGATTCGAGTCGGCCCGCTCGCGGTGACCGCGCCCACCACTTCCTTGCCCGCACCGGCGCGCGGCGGGTCGAGCACCACGACATCCGGCGCCGCCGCGGCCACGTGCCCGACCACCCAGCGCTCCACGCGCTGCGCACGCAGTTCCAGCCACGAAAGATCACGCAGCGCGGCGGACCCGTCCGCGACGGCGGGCCGGGCTGAATCAACCGCGAGCACCGCACCGGTTCGGCCGACCTGCTCGGCGAGCCGCGCGGCGAAAACGCCTGCGCCACTGTAGAGATCCCAGGCACGCCCACCGGGCGCCAGGCTCGACCACTCGGCGACCAGGTCCGAATAGCATTGCGCCGCATTCCGATGCGCCTGCCAGAAGCCCGTCGCGCTGATCTCCCACCGACGGCCTGCCACATACTCCACCGCGCGACCACTTCCCGCGTACACCCACTCGTCGCGGGCCGCGTGGGCGGCCGCCCGCCGTGCAGCCGCGTTTCGCCGATCGTCGCGCCGCGTGGAATCCGCTGCGGCCCATTCGCTCCGCCGATCGCCACCAGAGCCACGTCGTCCCGTTCGCTGATCGCGGCCGTCTCGTTCGTCACCGCGCCGACCGCGGCCGCCGTGCCTGCCTCCGTAACGGTTGTGCCCCCCGAGCGGGTGGCGAGCTTCCCCACTGCCGGAATCCGACCGGGGCCCACTCCCGCCGGGGCCGCGCCGATCGCCGCCGCGGCCGCCGCTCCCGGCATCCGGAGCGGGAGCCAGCTCGACGATGTGTCGAATGCCGTCGCCGTCCACCGCGATCACCAGGTCCCCGCCGGGCGTCCACAGCCGATCCGCGACGCCGTCCAACGCACCCGAGATCGGTTGCGGGCAGCGCAGATCCGCGATCACCTCGGTGCTGCGGTATCGGTGCACACCGGCACGCCCCTGGGCGTCGACCGCCAGCCGAACGCGTGTGCGCCACCCCCCGGTCGCATCGCCGGAACCCGCGATCGGCTCCACCAGCACTTCGCGGTCGATCCCGGCCAGCCGCCGAAGCTGCTCAGCGACCACGGCGGCTTTCAGCGTGCGCTGCGCTGTCGGCGTGGCAAAGGAAAAATCACAGCACCCCGCGCCGCCCGGGCCGGACACGGGACAGGTGGCCGGAACCCGATCCGGTGACGCCTCGAGCACCTCGACGGCGTCGGCCCGGCAGAACGAGCCGCCCCGATCCTCGGTGACCCGCGCACGCACCAGCTCACCGGGCAGGCCGTGCCGGACGAACACCACACGTCCCTCGTGCCGCGCGACGCAGAAGCCGCCATGCCCAGGCGGCCCGAGCCGCACCTCGAAGGTGCTTCCCAGCCAGTCGCTCATCCCGGACGACCCTCGTGTGTCATGTCCGATCCTCGTACCCGCGCCGCACCGCTCCCGCGGCATCGACCACGCCCGGCGTCTTCGCCCGGGTGGACGAACTCAGCTGCCAAGGGACGCTGGTCACCATCACGCCGGGCTCGAACAGCAGCCGGCCCTTCAGCCGCAATGCGCTCTGATTGTGTAGCACCTGCTCCCACCAATGGCCGACCACATACTCGGGGATGAACACGGTCACGACGTCGCGCGGGGAGTCCTTGCGCACACGCTTGACATAATCGAGGACGGGTTTGGTGATCTCGCGGTACGGCGACTCGACGACCTTGAGCGGCACCGTGATATCGCTCTGCTCCCACTCACGCACGAGCGCCCTGGTATCGGCCTCGTCGACGTTCACCGTCACCGCCTCGAGCGTGTCAGGGCGGGTGGCGCGAGCGTAGGCCAGCGCGCGGCGGGTGGGCAGGTGCAGCCGCGACACCAACACGATGGAGTGGGAGCGACTGGGTAGCACGCCGTCCCAGTCGTGCTCATCCAGCTCGCGCGCGACCGAATCATAATGCCCGCGAATCGATTTCATCACGATGAAAATCGCGACCATGGTGCAGATGGCGATATAGGCGCCCGCGAAGAATTTGGTGATCAGCACGATGACCAGCACCGCGCCGGTCGCGCTGAGACCCACCGCGTTGATCACCCTGGACCGCATCATCCGCGACCGCTGTCCCGGATCGGTCTCGGTGCGCAGCAGCCGCGTCCAGTGCCGCAGCATGCCGGTCTGGCTGAGCACGAAGGAGACGAACACGCCGACGATGTACAGCTGGATAAGCTTGGACACCTCGGCGCCGAAGAACACCACGAATGCAATGGCCGCACCGGCCAGGAAGAGGATACCGTTGCTGAAAGCCAGCCGGTCGCCCCTGGTGTGTAGCTGTCGAGGCAGGTAACGGTCCTGCGCCAGGATCGAGCCGAGCACAGGGAAGCCGTTGAACGCGGTGTTGGCGGCGAGCACGAGGATGAGCGCGGTCACGGTCGTGATGAAGAAGAACCCGATCGGGAACCCGTCGAACACAGTCTCGGCCAGCTGGGCGATCAGCGTCTTCTGATGATAGTCCGCGGGCGCGTCGATCAAATCCGAAGTGTTGTGCGCGTAGACGATTCCGATCTTCTGAGCCAGGATGATGATGCCCATCAACAGGACGATCGCGATGGTCCCCAGCATCAGCAGGGTGGTCGCCGCGTTGCGTGACTTGGGCTTGCGGAACGCGGGCACGCCGTTGCTGATCGCCTCCACACCGGTCAGCGCGGCACAGCCGGAAGAGAACGACCGCGCGATGAGGAAGGCGAACGCGAGTCCGTACAGGTGCTCGTCCTCGGCGTGCAACCCGAAACCGGCCGATTCGGCCCGCAACTCCTCGCCGAGCACGAAGATCCGGAAAAGCCCCCAGCCGAGCATGACGAACATGCCGATGATGAACGCGTAGGTGGGGACGGCGAAGGCGGAGCCCGATTCGCGGACGCCGCGCAGGTTGATCGCGGTGAGCACCGCGATCGCCACGACCGCGAACAACACCTTGTGTGTGGCGACGAACGGAATGGCCGAGCCGATGTTGGACGCGGCCGAGGAGATCGACACCGCGACGGTGAGCACATAGTCCACGAGCAGCGCGCTGCCTACGGTCAAGCCCGCATTGGGACCGAGATTCGTCGTGGCGACCTCGTAATCACCGCCGCCGGACGGGTAGGCGTGCACATTCTGCCGGTAGCTGGCCACGACCACGGCCATGACGAAAGCGACCGCGAGGCCGACCCAGGGCGCATACAGGTAGGCGGAGATGCCCGCGGCCGACAGCACGAGGAAGATCTCCTCGGGTGCGTACGCGACCGAGGACATGGCATCGGAGGCGAACACCGGGAGCGCGATTCGCTTCGGCAGCAGGGTGTGGCCCAGCGAGTCGCTGCGGAAAGGCCTACCCAGCAGCACTCGTTTCGCTGCCGTCGTCAATTTGGACACTGGAGCGAGCATAGGCCCCCGGACGGTGGATCGCGCGGGTGGCTTGCAGGTTTGCCTGTCGGATGGAAGGGGAACGTGGCCGGTGGAATCATTCGACGGGTACCGTTCGACCGAACAGCAGAGCAGACCGAACACCATGGTTCCAGGAACGAGGTTGCACGGTGTACGTAGTGATCATGGGTTGCGGACGCGTCGGTTCGTCGCTTGCCCACGCCCTGGTCCGTGTGGGGCACGACGTCACCGTGATCGACCGGGACTCCAGTTCCTTCCTGCGCCTGGGCCCCGACTTCCCCGGTGAGCAGGTGACCGGTGTCGGTTTCGATCGAGACGTGCTGATCAGCGCAGGAATCGAGCGGGCGGACGCGTTCGCGGCTGTCTCCTCCGGCGACAACTCCAACATCATCTCCGCCCGGGTGGCCAGGGAGATGTTCGGCGTGCAGCGTGTGGTCGCCCGGATCTACGACGCCAAGCGCGCCGCCGTCTACGAGCGCCTCGGCATCCCGACCATCGCGACGGTGCCGTGGACCACCGACCGGTTCCTGCGGGCGCTCATCGGCGACCCCAGCACCACCACATGGCGCGATCCCACCGGAACAGTTGCTGTGACGCAGCTGACGCTGCACGAGGAGTGGTACGGCCGCACCGTGCGCGACTTGGAGCAGACCATCGCGGCCAGAGTGGCATTCATCATCCGATTCGGCCAGAGCCTGCTGCCTGACAGTAAGACCATCGTCCAGGCCGACGACATCGTCTACGTGGCCGCGGCGTCCGGCGCCGTGGGCGAGGCCGTCGCCCTGGCGGCGAAGCCCCCAGCGAGCGAGGACTGAACATGAAAGTAGCCATCGCCGGAGCAGGCGCCGTCGGCCGATCGATCGCCAGGGAACTCCTGCGCGGCGGGCACCGGGTCATGCTGCTGGAACGTCAGCGCGAGCACCTCGATCCCGCCGCGGTCCCGGACGCCGTCTGGGTGCACGCCGACGCCTGCGAACTCGCGCTGCTCGAGGAGGCCGGGCTGGAGACCTACGAGGTGGTCATCGCGGCCACCGGCGACGACAAGGCGAACCTGGTACACAGCCTGCTCGCCAAGACCGAATTCGGGGTGCGCCGGGTGGTGGCGCGGGTGAACGACCCACGCAACGAATGGCTCTTCGACGGGTCCTGGGGGGTCGATGTCGCGGTGTCCACGCCACGGCTGCTCGCCTCGCTGGTCGAGGAGGCGGTGTCCGTTGGCGATCTGGTTCGGCTGATGACGCTGCGTCAGGGCCAAGCGAACCTGGTGGAGATAACGCTGCCCGCAGACACCGCATTGGCGGGCAAGCAGGTGCGCACGCTCACTCTGCCGCGAGACGCCGCCCTGGTGACGATTCTGCGCGGCGGACGGGTGATCGTGCCGCAGCCCGACGACCCGTTCGAGGGAGACGACGAACTGCTGTTCGTGACCTCGCTGGAGGCCGAGGAAGATCTCCGGTTGGAACTCGCCAATCACGGCATCCGGCCATAACCCTCCAATACGGCCGATGTCCTGATCGGTCGGCGGTTACGCGGCCACCTTCAGCTCGGCGCGCAGCTTGTTCAGCGCACGGTGCTGCATGACCCGAACCACGCCGGGGCTCGTGCCGATGGCCTCCGCGGTCTGTGCCGCCGACCAGCCGAGCACAATCCGCATGACAAGCACCTCGCGGTGTGTCGGCGCCAGCACCTTCATGAGTTCCCTCGTGGCGGTCCTGCGTTCGGAGGCCAGCGCCCATTCCTCGGGGCCGGCGGCGGAGGACGCGAAGTCGGGAACGTCGGCCATCGGGTAGGTCGGATGCTGCTGCTTGCGACGGAACGCGTCGGCGACCTTGTTGGCCGCGATGCCGTAGACGAAGGCCATGAACGACTTGCCCTGGTCGTGGTAGCGCGGGATGGCGTTGACGGTGGCCAGCAGGATTTCTTGTACGACATCATCGACGGTGACCTGCAGGTGGGCGGTGTTGCCGAGGCGCGCACGGCAGTAGTGGCGGACCAGCGGGTGCACCATCCGGACGATCTCGGTGACCGCCTGGCGGTCACCCTCGGCCGCGGGGCCGATCAGCATGTCCACCTCGGCCGATACCCGGCGGCTCTCCGACAGAGCGATGTTGTCGTTCTCGGGCAGTGCCCTGATGTTGTGCTCGGTAGCCACGTCCGAGTCCTCCCTTGCCGATCAGTGCGTGTTCTCGGTACGCATTGATCGTCTGACGAACTCGGGCCGGCAACCAGCCACCCCAGGGTGAGTAACCCCCCACCTCGGCGGTGGAGTCACTCCACCCCTCTGGTTTTCGCCGGGCGACGATGGAGGGTTAACGTTCAGGCCGATTCGGTCGCGGCCACCGTCTTGGTAGGCAGATGGCCCGCACGGCGGACAGCCCAGACGGTGACGGCCAGCGCCACCGCGGTCAGCGGCCACCCCATGGCGATGCGCGCGAACGCGAGCCACCCGGTCCGGTCGGTGTCGTAGAGCTGCGACTGCACCAGGTAGCGGGCGCCGAACACCACAATCCAGGTGGCGGTGGCCAGGTCGTAGAAGCGCACCAACCTCCGGTCGGACCGCCAGTCCGAACCGTGGCCGTTCAGCACGCCCCAGATCACGCCGACCAGCGGCCAGCGGACCAGGATGGAGACCAGGAACACCCCGGCGTAGACGAGGCTGGTGTAGATGCCGAACAGGAAGAACCCTTTGGCCTCGCCCATCCGGTACGCGATGAAGGCGCAGATCCCGACGCCGAAGAATCCTGAGATGGCCGGTTGGACGGGATCACGCCGCACCAGGCGCCAGACCAGGATGGCGGCGGCTACGCCGAGGGACGCCCAGATCGCCACGGTCAGCCCGGCGACACTGTTCACGGGGACGAACACCACAACGGGGAGTGTCGAGTAGATCAGTCCGCTGAATCCGCCCAGTTGTTCGAGGAGGGTCTGATCGGCACGTTCATCGTCACGGCCGTCGGGCATATCCACCCCGGTGCGATCGCCTGAGCCTGCGTTGTCGTTGCTCGATGGCATACGTCAGCTGTTCCCGCGCAATTCGTAGTAGGGGTTGTAGATCACTTTGCGGCCGTCGCGGTCGCCCACGCGGCCGCGGACCAGGATGCGCCGTCCCGGCTCGATACCGGGAATGCGCCTGCGCCCGATCCACACCAAGGTGATGGCATCGGTGCCGTCGAAGAACTCCGCCTGCACACTCGCGCCTGCGGACTTGGGACACGCTTCGACACTGCGGAGCCTACCGAGCATCGTGGCCTCGTCACCGCGCCGACACTCCGACGCCCGACAAGCTCCTGATGCCTCCGATGTCTCGGCCAACTCTTCGGCATCCAACTGATCGAGGTCTTCGGTCAGTCTGCGGCCCAGACGTCGAAAATAACCTGAGGCTGCGGACATTGTCATGCTCTCCTGCATAGAGCAGATGGCATGGGTCGCACACCATCATCGGTTTCCAATTCACGACCGGCTGGGCCGTACACCGCCACTGTAGATGGGCTGGGCCACCCCCGCTACGCTCGGACCGATGTTCGACTCCGCACAGCCCGCTCGCATCGTTGCGCTGCCCGGCACCGGATCCGACGCCGATTTCGCCAGGCGCGCGTTCGGCCCGGCCAGCGCCGCGCGCGGTCTCGACCTGATCGCGGTGGAACCCGATCCGCGCGACGTGGTCGCCAGCTGCCGGGCCGGGCTGGACATGGCGGCCCGCTCGGGGCCGGTGCTGGTGGCGGGGATCTCGCTGGGCGCCGCGATCACGCTGGAGTGGGCGGCCGAGCACCCGAATCGGGTCGTTGGCGTGGTCGCGGCGCTGCCCGGGTGGACCGGACCCGACACCGCCGCATGTCCAGCCGCACTGAGCGCGGCGGCCACCGCGGCACAGCTACGCGCCGACGGTCTGGCCGAAGTGATCGAGCGAATGCGAGCCAGCAGCCCGCGCTGGCTGGCCGACGCGCTCACCCAGTCATGGCAGGCGCAATGGCCGCATCTGCCCGAGGCGCTGCAGGAGGCCGCCGACTACCAGTGGCCGGACGCCGAGCGGCTGGCCACCTTCGCGCTGCCGGTCGCCGTGATCACCGCCGTCGACGACCCGGTGCATCCGGTGGCGGTGGCCGAGGAGTGGGCGGCGCTGGTGCCGCGTTCGCGGCTGCACCGGATCACCTTGGACGAACTGGGCGCCGACCCCGCGATCCTGGGACACGTGGGAATCGGCGCCTTCGGCTGAATTCGCGCCCGCTCAGTTAAGGCCGAGCTGCTGCATGGCCGAGCCGTCCGCGCCTCGCCGCGGACCCTCGGGCATGCGTGGGGGCAGGACGCTCGGCGGCCCGGTCTGCGCCGCGGTCGCCTGCGCCGACATCGCCTGCTGCTGAGCCTCGACCTGCTGCTGATGGGCCGCGGCCAATTGCTCGGACAGCTGCTGCGGCAGCACCACCGGCAGCGGCTCACGCACAGGCAGCGGATCTTCGCCGCGCCGGACCACGGTTTCGCTCAGGGTGGCTCGCGCCGCCCTGACCAGCGGACTGCCGTCATTCGCCGCACCCGAAGGGCCCGCGGCGACCAGTCGCAGCATCCAGCGGTAGCCGTCCACGCCGATGAAACGCAGGTCTGCGCCCTCGGTGATGGCCAGCAACTCGCGGCCCCAAGGCCCGTTCTCCACCGACACCCTGGCGCCGTCCTTGCGCAGCGATTCGGCGAGGTCCGCGGCGACCAGACGCCATTGGCCCTCCGACTTGGGCGCGGCGTAGGCCGCGACCGTGATCCGGCCGTGCTCGGTGGCCAAGTGCACCGCCTGGGGCTGACCATCGGGCGTCATCTCGACCTGCAGCTGTCCGCCCGGTGGGACCGGCAGGAGCACCGATCCGAGGTCGAGCCGCCGCTCGGACACATTCTCCAGCAGCTCGGCGACGTCCTCGTAGTCGTACGGGCCGGGCTGCCCTTGCGGCGTGTCGGCGTCGAAGTCCACTCCCGCGTACGAGCGCTCGTCGGTCGGGGCATCGTCGTAGTCGAAGTCGTCGGCCGGCGCGTATTCGGCGGCGTCGTATTCGGCGGCGTCGTTGTAGTCGTCGGCCTCGTCGTATCCGTCGTCCGCGTACTGGCTCGACGATTTCTTTCTCTTTCCGAACATTCCCGTCATGCCTCCTTCCCGGCCGTCCGACCCGCCCCACTCGTGGTCAGGCTCGCGTGACCTCCGCTGGAGCCGTGGCCACCCGCACCCCGGGTCGTCTCGTCCAGCGAGTCGACCTCCACGAAATCCACCAGCTCCACCCGCTGGACCAACAGCTGCGCGATCCGGTCGCCTCGGCGGAGTTCGATCGGCGTGCGTGGGTCGTGATTGATCAGGCACACCTTGATCTCGCCCCGATACCCCGCGTCGACCGTGCCGGGGGTGTTCACCACCGACAGCCCGGTCTTGGCCGCGAGGCCCGAGCGCGGATGGATCAGCCCGACCGTGCCGACCGGTAGCGCGACGGCGATACCGGTGCCGACCAGCATTCGCTCCCCCGGCTCCAGGATGACGTCTTGTGTGGTGCACAGGTCCACGCCCGCGTCGCCGTCATGGGCGCGCGCGGGCACGGGGATGCCAGGATCGAGCCGCAGCATGGGTATAGGTGAAAGTGCGCTCACGTTGGACGAGCCTACGCGTAGGCTGGACGCCCTCGTGACTTAGTGTTGACTCGTGTCGGACCAGCCCAACCCCGTGACCATGGACGAGATACAGCAGCCCGCACGCCCCTACCGTGAGCGCCTATGGGTGCCGCTGTGGTGGTGGCCGGTGGGGTTTGCCATCACGGGGTTGCTCGCCGCGGAAATCCATATGGGCGCGCCCGGATTGCGCGCCTGGCTGCCCTATGTGCTGTTGTGTCCTGTCCCGGTCTGGGCGCTGCTGTGGTTGAGCCGCCACCGGATCGACGTGCTGCCGGACGCGGCCGGCACACCGGAGCTGCGCGCCGATCGCGCGCACCTGCCGGTGAACTTCGTGGCCCGCGCGGCCACCGTAGCCCCCACCGCGAAAAGCGCGGCGCTGGGTCGCCAGCTCGACCCCGCCGCCTATGTACAACATCGCCCCTGGGTCGGGTCGATGGTTCTGCTCGTACTCGACGACCCGGACGATCCGACGCCGTACTGGCTGGTCAGTACGCGACGGCCCGAACAGGTCCTTGCCGCGCTCGGACTACCCAGCGCGGGCTGAAGTGCCCGATCTCGTAGGAGATCAGGCAGCGCAGTCCATGCAGATCATCTGACCGCCCTTGTCGCTGGCCAGCCTGCTCCGATGATGAACCAGGAAGCAGCTGGAACAGGTGAACTCGTCGGCTTGCTTCGGGATCACCCGAACCGTCAGCACTTCCTCGGACAAGTCGGCGCCGGGAAGCTCGAACGACTCCGCGGTATCGGATTCGTCGATATCCACGACGGCGGACTGTGCCTCGTTACGACGAGCCTTCAGCTCCTCCAGCGAATCTTCCGACACATCGTCGGATTCGGTGCGCCTCGGTGCGTCATAGTCGGTTGCCATGTCGTCTTCCCCTCGTCCTAACTCCGTATATCCCGGACCGGTCCGCTCACACCCGATTCCTGCCGAAATCGGGGCGACCGGTACCGCCCCGCCGGTGGTGCACGTCACACGTGCACCGGTCACCTATCAGGGCGGATCGCGCAGATCCACTCCACATAGCGATCGGTAAACGCAGGGCATGCCCTTCTTGTTCCCGCGACCGACCACCGATTTCGCCACCGATGATTCGATCTGGGCCGCCAGACAATAGCGGACCCTGGCGAAAAAGTCGCAATCAAAACACAGACGAGTCGAAACTGAGGGGCAATCGACACCGACCATCGAACTCGCCGAGACCTTGTGCGCCGCCCGCAACACATTTTCGTAGAGTGTGCTGGTGGTTTCACTGATCACCGAAGGCAGGGCGACGGATTCGCAAGGTCGCCCCTTCCTCCGGCGCCGCCCCCAGCCCTGGCTCATCCTGCTCGGCGTTCTCGCATTGATCTGCGGGATCGTCTGGATCAAAGCATTGACGACACACGACGCCGACACCACCGCGATGGCGTGCAACTCTCCGAGTCCGGCCGCCGACCCTGGTGCGCCGCAACCGGTTCCGCTCGGCCAGCGGGTCGGCGCCGGTCGGCTCCAGGACGTGGAACCCGCAGCGCTCGCGGCGAGCAAGGTGCGCGTGCTGAACGCGAACAACCAACGCGGCCAGGCCGCGCACGTCGCCGCCCAGCTCGGCGACCTCGGGTTCGCGAGCGCGCCAGGGACTCAATATGGCAACGATTCGGTATATGTCAACGGCGACCTGGAATGCACCGGCCAGATCCGCTTCGGGGTAAGCGGCCGTCCGGCCGCCGCCTCCGTGCAGTTGGTCGCGCCGTGCGCCGAGCTGATCGAGGATCAGCGCGGCGACGACACGGTCGATCTGGTGCTCGGTTCCCTGTTCCGGGACATCCGGCCGAGCAACGACGCCGAGGAGGTTCTGCGTTCGCTGAAGAACCCGGTGCCGGGCAACTCGACCTCGATCGATATCGAGCTGCTCGACGCGGCCCGGCAGGCTCGCTGCTGATCAGCGATCGGGAATCGGCTCGGTAGCGCCGACCCGGTTCAGCAGCGCCCCGAGTTCGTCGGCGATGCCGGGCGCGGCGGCGACCACCAGGTCACCGTCGGTGCCCGGCGACGTCGCGGGCGGAAGGGTCAGCTTCGCGCCCGCCTCCGCTGCGATCAGCGCCCCCGCGCCCCAATCCCAGGCGTTGAGACCGTGCTCGTAGTAGGCGTCCACCCGACCTGCCGCGACATGGCACAGGTCCAGCGCGGCCGCGCCGAAGCGGCGGATATCACGCACGTGCGGCAACACCTGCGCGGCCAGCGCGGCCTGCCTGGTCCTGCGCTGTTTGCCGTAGGCGAAACCGGTGGCGACCAACGACATCGAGACAGATTCGACCGGCGTGCACCGCAGATGCTCCACCGCACCGTCGGCACCGACGCCCAGTGCGCCGAGCCCGAGCCCGGCGCTGTAGGTCGCCGCCCGCGCGACGTCCACCACGGCGCCCGCAACCGGCCGCCCGCCGCGCAGCGCGGCGACCGAGACCGCGTAGCCGGGAATTCCGTAGAGGAAGTTGACGGTGCCGTCGATCGGATCCACGACCCAGTGGATGGTGTCCGCGGTCGCGTCGTCGAGGCTGCCGCCACCCTCCTCGCCGAGGATCGGGTCGCCGGGACGCTGCTCGGCGAGAAGTCTTCGGATCAGCTCTTCGGTCTCGGTGTCCACGATGGTCACCGGGTCGGTCGCGTGGCTCTTGGTCTGCACGATGCCCTCGGCGTGCGCGCCGGCTGGCCCGAACACCTCGAGGCGGCGGGCGCGGACATGGGCGGCGGCGGTTTCGGCGAGGTCGACCGCGACGCGGCGCAGGTCGGCCTCGTCCCCGCGCGCGACGATGGCGACGACGGACTGGGAGCTGTAGTCGGTCACTGATGATGAGGTTTCCGGCACGCCCCCATCGCATCACAGATCCTCGGGAACGCGCAGCATCGATCTCGCATTACTCTTGTCGTGCACGACACAGCGCCGTCGTCGAGCACCTCACCGCAACGCCCCCGTGTGGCGCCGTGGGACCTGTGCGGCGGCGCTGTCATCAGACCGGCCAGCACAGGAAACGAGGGGTAAGTCATGTCCGCTCGCGGGCACGCATTCGGTATCGATATCGGTGGCAGCGGTGTCAAGGGCGCCGCGGTGGACCTGACCACCGGTGACCTGGTCCACGAGCGGATCAAGATCGCGACGCCGCATCCGGCGACACCCCTCGCCGTCGCAGAGGCGGTGGCCGAGCTGGTCGCCGAGGCCGAGTGGGCGGGCCCGGTCGGCATCACGCTGCCCGCGGTGGTGCTCGGCGGCGTAGCGCAGACCGCGGCCAACATCGATAAATCGTGGATCGGCACCGACGCGCGGACACTGTTCTCCGACGCGCTCGGCGGCCGCGAAGTCACCGTGCTGAACGACGCGGACGCGGCGGGCTTGGCCGAAGACCGCTACGGCGCGGCAAAGGATTTCGCCGGCCTCGTGCTGCTGCTTACCTTCGGCACCGGCATAGGTTCCGCATTGCTCGTCCACGGCACGTTGGTGCCGAATACCGAACTCGGCCATCTGGAGATCGGCGGCACCAAGAGCGAGCACCGCGCCGCGGCATCGGTGAAGGACCGCGACGCCCTGTCCTACGAGCAGTGGGCCCGCGAGGTGAGCACGGTGCTGATCGGGATGGAGAACCTCTTCTGGCCGACGGTGTTCGTTGCCGGCGGCGGCATCAGCAGGGACGCTGACCAGTGGATTCCGTTGCTCACCAACCGAACTCCGGTCATCCCCGCGCACTTGAGAAACACCGCGGGCATTGTCGGCGCCGCCATGGCGATCGATGCGGGCATCACCCCCTGAGGCGCGCGGACGCGGCGGGGCATGCCGTTCCGGGCATCGTGCCATGAGTACCCTGGTTAGATCGTTACAATGGAACGTGCCCGGCTGAGCCGGAGAAACCCCGACCGGCCCTCCGCCGGTGCAACCCGACAGACCGCTCCGCCGGAAACCACTCTGGCGTGACGCCGCACGAGACCGTCACGAAAGGGCGTACGTGGTAGCCACGAATACCCGTCAGACCGCCGAATCGGCCGAGGCCGACTCCGCAGATGTAACCGCAGCACGGCCGGTCCGAAAGGCTGCCGCCAAGAAGGCTCCGGCGAAGAAGGCCGCTGCCGCCAAGAAGGCTCCCGCCAAGAAGGCCGCCAAGGCGACCAAGGCTCCGGCGAAGAAGACAACCAAGAAAGCGGGACCGGACGGCGAGCCCGGTGCCGACGAGTCGCTCGCCGACGAGTCGCTCGATATCGACGATCTCGGCGAGCTGGAGGTGTCCGAGGAAGATCTCGCCGACGGCGACGAACTGGTCGACGACGTCGCCGAGGAAGCCGAAGCTGAAGGGGCGGAAAGCGAAGGGGCCGACGAGCCGACCGCCGTGGACAAGGCCTCCGGCGATTTCGTCTGGGACGAAGAGGAATCCGAGGCGCTCCGCCAGGCGCGCAAGGACGCCGAGCTGACCGCCTCGGCCGACTCGGTCCGCGCCTACCTCAAGCAGATCGGCAAGGTGGCGCTGCTCAACGCCGAGGAGGAGGTCGAGCTCGCCAAGCGGATCGAGGCGGGCCTCTACGCCGCGGAGAAGGTGCGCGAGTTCACCGAGCAGGGCGAGAAGCTGCCGGTCGCGATGCGCCGCGACTTCAACTGGATCGTCCGCGACGGCAACCGAGCCAAGAATCACCTGCTCGAGGCCAACCTGCGCCTGGTCGTCTCGCTGGCCAAGCGCTACACCGGCCGTGGTATGGCGTTCCTGGACCTGATCCAGGAGGGCAACCTGGGTCTGATCCGCGCGGTGGAGAAGTTCGACTACACCAAGGGTTACAAGTTCTCCACGTACGCGACCTGGTGGATCCGGCAGGCCATCACCCGCGCCATGGCCGACCAGGCCCGCACCATCCGCATCCCGGTGCACATGGTCGAGGTCATCAACAAACTCGGCCGCATCCAGCGCGAGTTGCTCCAAGACCTCGGCCGCGAGCCGACACCGGAGGAGCTCGCCAAGGAAATGGACATCACGCCGGAGAAGGTGCTGGAGATCCAGCAGTACGCGCGTGAGCCCATCTCGCTGGATCAGACCATCGGCGACGAGGGTGACAGCCAGCTCGGCGACTTCATCGAGGATTCCGAGGCCGTGGTCGCGGTGGACGCGGTGAGCTTCACGCTGCTGCAGGATCAACTGCAGTCAGTGCTGGAGACATTGTCGGAGCGCGAGGCGGGCGTGGTCCGCCTGCGGTTCGGCCTCACCGACGGCCAGCCACGCACCCTCGACGAGATCGGCCAAGTGTACGGGGTGACCCGTGAACGCATCCGACAGATCGAGTCGAAGACCATGAGCAAACTGCGCCACCCCAGCCGTTCGCAGGTGCTTCGCGACTACCTGGACTAGGTCACCCCGCCGCGTCGCCCGCATTTGTTGTGCGCTTTGTTCCAGCGTCCAATGAATGCGGGCGCTCGCATTTGCGGGTGCACGCGTGTCACGCGGGTCTGCTAGGGCACGAGCATGTCGAGCGCTCGGCGTGATCGTGTCGATCAGGATGCGTCGAACTCGGACCGAGCCGTGAGCACGTGCCCGATCTCGCTCGTCGCCCGAGAGCCGTGGTGATCACGGGGACGGGCCGAGTCACGGTGCACACGGCGTTTCGCGGCGATGGGCTGCCACGGCTGGCCGGTCGACGCGCTTCGGTGTCGAAGCAGTGGGCAACTCCGGGGGTCACCGGCCGATTCAGTCGCATGGAGTCTCGATCGAGATGACCGCACCGGAGCCCACCGGGTCGGCGCGAGAGGTGTCCTTCAGGTCCACGCCCGAGCGACCGAGCTGGCGCGCGCCGGACACCAAGCCGGCCACAACCCTCGCCGCATGCCGATAACCGAGGCCCTCGGGCGGGTGGATGTTGGAGACACAGTTGCGGTCGGCGTCGGGGCGACCTGGACGCGGCAGGTGAGTCAGGTAGATGCCGAGGCTGTCGGCGACCGACAGGCCGGGACGTTCCCCGATCAGCACCACGACCGTCTCCACGCCCATGGCTTCGGCTATGTGGTCACCGAGTGCGACGCGCGACTGCGTGGCGATCACCGGTGCGGCGAGCCGGTAGCGCGACGCGAGTTCTTCGATGAGTGCGGCGAGCGTGGCCGGGCCGTGATCGGTGAGCGCGCGAGGGGAAAGCCCATCCGCGAGCACGAATCCGATCTCGGCCGCGAGATTCGGGATCGGTGCCAACTCCCCGTAGGCGGGCAGCCGCCCCAAATCCGGTCTGCGCAAGTACTCGACACGGTCGCGGGCGCGGCTGCGAACGTGGGTAGCCGTGCCGAGGCCGAGCGCCTCGACACGCTCGGTCAGCGCAGGCACGTCCAGCGACAGGTGCACGGCATCGCGGGCAGCCGAGTGGGCGGCCCGGAATTCCAGCACGCGCGCGGTCGGCAACGCGTCCCCTGCGCGGCCGAGCCCGATCCTGGCCTGCGTGTCGCGGCGCAATTCCTGCCAAAAACCTTGCGTAGCACCTTCTGTAGCTCCGACGTGGGGCGCGACGAACTCCGGCGCGGCAGGACGCGGATGGTCGCGGGGCTCGCTTCCCAGATCGGTCTCGACCGCGTCCAGCGGTGATGCGGCGACTTGCCGCTTCGGGCGCGAGTTCACGGAGTTCATCGGGCCACCGTCAAGGCCCGCAGCGGCGAGGCCAGCGGCTCCACCGGTAGAACCCGCCCGGTCGCGTCCATCATCCCGAGCCCGGCCAGCCACGCTTCGAATTCCGGGGCGGGACGCAGGTTCAGCACTCGCCGCGCGTACAGCGCGTCGTGGAAGCTGAGGCTCTGATAGCCGAGCATCACGTCGTCGGCGCCGGGGACTGCGATGACGAAGGCGCAGCCCGCCGCACCGAGCAGGGTGAGCAGGGTGTCCATATCGTCCTGGTCGGCTTCGGCGTGGTTGGTGTAGCAGACGTCCACGCCCATCGGCAGGCCGAGCAGTTTGCCGCAGAAGTGATCCTCGAGGCCCGCGCGGATGATCTGTTTGCCGTCGTAGAGGTACTCGGGGCCGATGAAACCGACCACCGTGTTCACCAGCAGCGGGTCCAGAGCCCGGGCCACCGCGTAGGCCCTGGCCTCGAGGGTCTGCTGGTCGACAGGCCTGCCCCCGGTCCCCAGATGCGCGCCCGATGAGAGCGCCGAGCCTTGACCGGTCTCCAGGTACATGACGTTGTCGCCGACGGTGCCGCGGCGCAGCGAACGACCCGCCTCGTTCGCCTCGCGCAACAGCGCGATGTTCACGCCGAAGCCCGCGTTCGCGCCCTCGGTACCCGCGACGGACTGGAACACCAGGTCCACCGGCGCGCCCGCCTCGATGAGCCCGATTGTGGTGGTCACGTGCGACAGCACGCACGACTGGGCGGGGATGTCGAAGCGGGTGCGCACCTCGTCGAGCAGGCGCAGCAGGTCGGCGGTCGCCTGCGGAGAGTCGGTGGCGGGGTTGATGCCGATCACCGCGTCGCCGCAGCCGAGAAGCAGCCCGTCCAATACCGCTGCGGCGATGCCGCGCGGATCGTCGGTGGGGTGGTTCGGCTGCAAACGGGTGGCCAGGGTGCCCGGCCTGCCGACGGTGGTGCGGAAGCCGGCCGTCACCTCGACGGCGCGCGCGACGGCGATCAGGTCCTGGTTGCGCATGATCTTGCTGACCGCCGCCACCATCTCGGGCGTGAATCCGGGCGCGACCGCGCGCAGCGCGACTGCCGCGTCCGGCCCTGCGGCGACCGTCAGCAACCAGTCCCGCAGCCCGCCCACCGTGAGATGCCCGATCGGCTGGAACGCGCCCCGGTCGTGTGTATCGATGATCAGCCGGGTGACCTCATCGGTCTCGTAGGGCATGACCGGGTCGCGCAGGAACTCGGTCAGCGCCACCTCGGCCAGCGCCCACTGGGCGGCTGCCCGCTCGGCATCGGTTTCGGCCGCGCAGCCCGCGAGCTGGTCGCCACTGCGCAGCGGCGTCGCCTTGGCCAGCAGCTCGACCAGTCCGTCGAAGCAGTAGGCGGTGCCGCGCAGCTGCTGGAGGTAGCTGGTCATTCGAGGTCCTCCTCCGCGCGAGCAAGTATGGCGAACTCCTCGTCCGGCGAGTTCGCCACGAGCCGGTGGCGGCTGTATAGGCCGAAATAGGCCATGAACCCGCAGAACACGAAAAGCGTCCAGGTCGCGGCCACCGGGTCGACCAGGAAGGTGGCGATTACCGCCGCACACGCGATAACGAGAGCGAACGCAGTGGTCACCATGCCGCCGGGAGTGCGGTACGGGCGCGGCATGTTCGGCTCGCGCACGCGCAGCACGAGGTGGCTGATCATCATCAACACGTAGCTGACCGCCGCGCCGAACACGGCCATGTTCAGCAGCATCGCGCCCTTACCGGTCAACGACAGAGCAAAACCGACGACGCCGGGCACAATCAGCGCGAGCACCGGCGCCTTGCGCGCGTTGGTTACAGACAGACCAGTCGGAAGATAGCCCGCCCGCGACAGCGCGAAGGTCTGGCGCGAGTAGGCGTAGACGATGGAGAAGAAGCTGGCCACCAGTCCGGCCAGGCCGATGTAGTTCACCAGCTTGGCCGATCCACCGTCGCCGAGCGCCTCGACCAGTGGGTTTCCGGACGTAGCAATCGCCTGGGCACCAAGGGCTCCGGTCGCGAGGAACAGGACGGCCGCGCCGGTGACGATCAAAACGAGCATGGCGGTGATAATTCCCTTCGGCACGTTCTTCTCTGGCTCGCGTGCCTCCTCCGCGGCCAGCGGAACGCCTTCCACCGCTAGGAAGAACCAGATCGCGAACGGCACCGCCGCCCAGATGCCGAATACGCCGAAGGGGAGGAACGACGAACTGCCCACGGCTCCCGGATCCGCCGGGATGTCGGTCAGGTTCGTCGCGTCGAACAGTCCCCATGCCGCCACCGCGAACACCGCGAGGCCGGCCAACGCGATCGCTGTGATCACGAACATCGCCTTGAGCGCCTCCCCCGCTCCGGTCAGGTGCACGCCGATGAACAGCGCATACACGGCCAGATACACCCACCAGCCATCGGTGATCCCGAACAGGTTCAGCGATTCGACATACGCGCCGATGAAGGTCGCGATCGCCGCGGGCGCGATGGCGTATTCGAGCAATACGGCGGCGCCGGTGGCGAAGCCGCCCCAAGGCCCGAGCGCCCGCCGCGCGAAGGTGTAGCCGCCGCCTGCCGCGGGGAGGGCCGCCGACAGCTCGGCCATTCCGAGCACCATGGCCAGATACATGCACGCGATCAGCACTGTGGCGACCAACAGACCACCGAACCCCCCTTCCGCGATGCCGCTGTTCCAGCCCGCGTAGTCACCGGAGATCACATAACTCACACCCAGCCCGGCTAGCAGCACCCACCCCGCCGAGCCTGAACGCAGGGTCCGTTTCGCCAGATAATCGGCACCGGCCGCGGCGCCGGTCACCTTGGGTTCCTCGATCGCCATAACGAACGCAACTCCTCGTCCACATACCGATTGGTCGGTGGCCCAATTCTTGGAAGCGAATGTTGCCCAAGTGTGAAACCACGTTACGGTCGTTGTGTCGAGCCGGTGACACAGCACACAAGGGGCGGGCCACCCGGTGCGACCACCTCGGGCACGGCACACTTGCGGGGTGGTTGCTTCGCCCCTCAGCCAGTTTCGGTCGCCCTGGACCAAGACCATCGACCTCCGCGCCGAACTGCGCGTCGCGTGGGCGTGGCTACGCCGCCCGGGACTGCCGCGGCGGATCGTGCCCACGATTCGAGAACATCTCGGGGCCGCTCCGGCCAGCACCGCGTACGCCTTCACGCTGTTCGTCACCTGGTGGACGCTGCGCGGTGTCGGTGGCACGGTCGAGCGCAGGCTGATCTTCTCCGCCTCGACCAACCTTTACAACATGCGGCACAACCCCGTACAGGTGCTGGTGGCCTCGGCGTTCTGGACTGACGGCGGCTTTCCGTGGTCGACCATCGCCGGCTTCCTGATCGTGATGGCCTACGCGGAGCGATGGCTGGGCACCGGACGCTGGATACTACTGTTCGCCACCGGGCACATCGGGGCGACGCTGCTGACTGTCACCGGCATCTCGAACGCTATCGATCGGGGCCTCATCCCCCACACGGTGGCCGTCGCCGCGGATGTCGGCACCAGCTATGGCTTTTCGGCCGTGCTGGCGGCGCTGGCGTTCCGGTTCCGCGGCGTGGTGCGGCTGGCGTGGGCGGCCACGATTCTGATGGTGCTCGGCGCGGCACTGTGGATCGGCCCGACCTTCACCGACTACGGCCACCTGTGCGCTGCCGCGATCGGCCTACTGGTCGGCGCGACCGCGACCACGTTCTGGCGCTGGCTGAAACGCAAGGCCTCGATACGCGCCGAGACAGCACAGCCTTGATCAGGAGACGGCGGGCTGTACCCGGCGCTGTACCAGCCCGACCACCGGTTCGACCACCCGCGCCGCGACCGGGCCGAGCACCGCCAGCAGCAACACGTAAGCCGAAGCCAGTGCGGCGAGCCGCCCATCGACCGCGCCCGTGCTTACCGCCAGTCCCGCGATGACGATAGAGAATTCGCCCCGGGCTACCAGTGCCGCACCGGCCCGCGCCCGGCCCATCCGGCGAATACCCTGCCGGCCCGCGGCCCACCACCCGGTGACGATCTTCGTCAGCATGGTGATCACCCCGAGCGCGAGCGCCCACCCGAGCACCGGCGGAATCGACCTCGGGTCGGTGCTCAGGCCGAACGCCACGAAGAAGATCGCCGCGAACAGATCACGCAGCGGCTCGAGCAGCTTCGCCGCCTCCGCCGCGGTAGAGCCGGAAATCGCGATGCCGAGCAGGAACGCGCCCACCGCGGCCGACACGCTCAGCGCCGAGGCGGCGCCCGCCACCAACAGTGCCGCGCCGAGCAGCTTGAGCAAGAACACCTCGCGGTCGGTGCTGTCCACGATCGCCGAGACTTGGCGGCCATAACGCAGCGCGACGAAAAGCACCACGGTGACAGTCAGCAGCGCAATCCCCAGAGCGGGCAACCCGCTGACCCAGCTCAACCCCGCGAGGACCGTCGTGAGGATGGGCAGGTACACCGCCATACCCAGATCCTCGAACACCAGAATGGACAGGATCACTGGCGTCTCGCGATTACCGAGGCGCCCCAGATCGTCGAGGACCTTGGCCACGATCCCCGAGGACGAGATATACGTGACACCCGCCATCGTGATCGCGCCGTTGACCCCCCAGCCCAGAATCAGCGCCACCAGAGCGCCCGGCGTCGCGTTGGCCACGATGTCGAGCAAACCGGCTGCCCACGAGCGGCGCAGCCCGGTCACCAGTTCCGCCGCCGTGTACTCCAGGCCGAGCAGCAACAGCAGCAGCACGACGCCGATTTCGCCGGAGATGTGGCCGAATGCGTTGGCCGCACCAAGCTGGAGGAAGCCGCCCTGACCAAAGGCGAGACCGCCGAGCAGGTACAGCGGAATCGGTGACATGCCGACTCGGCCCGCGACACGACCCAGCATGCCGAGGGCGAAAAGAACCGCTCCGAGCTCGATCAGGGCGAGCGCGGTATCCGTCACGTGCTCAGCCGTGCGTCAAAATCTTCGCGGCGGCGTCCAAACCGTCCGGGGTGCCGACCACCACGAGCAGGTCTCCTGCGGTGAAGGTGAAATCGGGGCCGGGCGAGGGATGCAGCTGCCCCGCCCGCATGACCGCGACGATGGAGACCTTCGTGCGGGTGCGCATCTCGGTCTCGCCGAGGGCTCGTCCGTCGTAGGGGGAATCGTCGCCGATCGGCAGCTGACGGGTAGTGATCCCGGGCAGGTCGCGGTGGTCGTCGTTGAGCTTGGCGACCAACTGCGGCGCGCCGAGCAGGTTCGCGAGCACCGCAGCCTCGTCGGTGGTCAACGGGACCTGCGCGGCGCAGGCATCGGGATCGTCGGGCTTGGAGACGATCAGGTCGATGTCACCATCGCGGTGCGCGACCACGCCGATGCGGCGACCGGAACGCACTTCGAAGTCCTTGCGGACACCGATCCCGGGTAGTGCGGTGACGTCGACGTTCACGATATTCAGATTAGCCGGATGTCCGCACAGATAAACCGCGCGGTCATCACTTCGGCCGACGACGCGGCGAGAGCGCTGTGCTGTGCCTATTCCGCCATGACGCTGGGCGGGGACCTGCGTTCGGCCACGCTGGCACTCACCACGTACGTCTCGCGCGTGCCGGCGAAACTCGATGTGCGGCCGCGGGTGCCATCACGGCCCGCGAGATCCGCGACCGATCGCTCACTTGCCGAGAGGGACGAACACGCCGCCCTCGTCGGGGCGGTACTGTTCGACCGCCGTGACCGCCCCCACCGGCAGTGGGCCGTACAGGTGCGGGAAGAGCATCGATTCAGGATCGGTCGGCACGCCCGGCTCCCATTTGATCGGCGATCCCACGCGGCCGGGGTCGATGCGCAGCAGAACCATATCCCGCCGTCCCGCGTACAGCCGGTTGGCGGGGAGGTGCACCTGCCGCGGCGCCGAGAGGTGGATGAACCCCACCGAGTCGAGCGACGGCGCGCGGTACTCGCCCGTTTGCCGAGCGCAGAGCCACTCGGCCAACGTACAAATGTGAACAAGCGTGTGAGTGTCGTAGGTCACGGGTAATCTCCCGGTGGACAACTGGATCGGCCGATCGAGGTGGTGATCGTGCGGTGCTCGACGACGTGACCTGTGATGTTCGCCCATAGCGAAAATCCCTGGTCATGTTACCGAAAACACACAGAATCACTCGCGGGAACAAAGCCCCCGTCCCGAACGTCTGACAGAGTAGTCATACCCCTGCTGAGAAGTAGCGGTAGCGAGCTCGTGGTGAGTGACCACGGGCCCCACACCAGGCGAACGGTCGTCAGAACCGGAAGCCAGGACGGAGGAGTCATGCCAGGAACCCTGACAAGCACCCCACTGACCGCGGTCGATCGTTGTGACCGTTGCGGGGCGGCTGCCCGAGTGCGTGCCGTACTGCCCGCAGGTGGAGAGTTGCTCTTCTGCCAGCACCACGCGAACGAACACATGGATCGGCTGCGTGAGCTCGACGCCGTGATCGACACAGAGTCCGCTCCCGCCCTCTGATCTACTCCTCGCGTCCTGACACAACAACATCGAACAACAGAACATCGTTTCCGTCGACAGCGGGCGACCAACAGGTCGCCCGCTGTCGGCATGTCCGGCCCGCTCAGTCCGTGGACACCTCCCGAAGGATGCCGTCCAGAAGCCTGGCGAGTCCGTACTCGAACCCGCCGTCGGGGTCGGCCGGCGCCTGGTACAGCTCGCCGACTGCGGCGCCCACTCGCGACGACAGCGGAAACAGACTCGACGGCATGACCTCGGCGAGCAACGGGCCGTGCACCTCCCACCACTGGGCGTCACTGATCCGCCGCGTGTCGCGGGCGGCGGCGATCGCCACCCGGGCATTGCCGGTGGCGAATTCCGACAGTACGGCGATCACTCGGTCCATGCCGATATCCGACAGGCCGATGCCCTCGATCGCGGCGAGCTGCCGTTCGTATCGGCGCATGCGTCCGGGACCGAGCACGAGCCGCCAGGGTGAGACCTCCAGCAACCAGGGATGCGCGATCAGTTCGGCGCGGACGTGGCGGGCGAGGGCTGCCATACGCTCCCGAGGCGAGGGATCCCAGGGAATGGGGGCGTCCTCGTCGGCGACCGCGTCGACCATGAGGACCATGAGGGCGTCCTTGCTAGGCACGTATGTGTACAGGCTCATCGGGCGCAATCCCAGCTCGGCGGCGACCGCGCGAATAGAGACCTTCGCGTAGCCCTCCTGGTCGGCGAGCGCGATCGCGGCGGCGACTACCGCGTCCACACTGACCGTCTGCTTCGGCCCGCGGCCCGCGGGGCGTGGCGGAAGCTCGTGCCGCCATAGCAGACTCATCAGCTGTTCGGCCGTTTCGACGTCGATTTCCTCGCTCAATATGCTCCTCGGAACAAATCCAGTACGCGGTACGTTGTTACGATACTCCGTACGACATACGTTGATTTAAGGGGTTCGTTCTGCGCAGCACACACGCCACTTACCTGCCGGATCGGCACATGTTCGCGCTCTGGACGTGGACAGGACGCGGCACCGGACCCGCACCGAACGGTTACGGCGACCGCGAGACCCTCGCGCTGGCCGTCCCCGTCGGCGAGGGCGGGGCAATCGAGGTCGCGGACGTCGACACCGCGCCCGTGGATCCCGAGACCTTCGCGGACCTGACGATCGAATTCCCGGGTCGGTCGCTCCTGCTCTGGCAGGACGCACTACGCGCCGCTGATACCGACGCCGCTACGGAGAGCACAGGACCGCCCCTGCCGGTAGCCGCCCACGCGGTGCCGGACGCCTGCGGCACCGCGATCGTGTCGGCCGAGCGCGCACTGCGGGTCTTACGCGAGACCGAAGCCGTGACGACGGAACTGCGCTCCGCCCTGAAGGCGCAGCTGCGGCCCTATCAGGCGCGCGGGGTCGGTTGGTTACGCGAGACCACCAACGCGCACGGCGGCGCGGTACTCGCCGACGAGATGGGCCTGGGCAAGACCGTGCAGGCCATCGGCTTCCTACTCGGACGGGCCGAGGCGGGGGCGCAGCTCGTGGTCTGCCCGACCTCACTGGTCGGAAACTGGGTGCACGAGATCGGACGGTTCGCTCCGGGACTGCGGGCGATCGTCTGGCGTGGCGGCGCGATCGCCCCCGACGCGGGGACCGTAGTGGTCGCCGGGTATCCGACCCTGCGGCTGCACGGAGGTTTGCTCGCCGGGCGGCGCTGGGCGACGGCGGTGTTCGACGAGGCGCAGGCGCTGAAGAATCCGCGCACCCAGGTCGCCAAGGCTGCCCGTGCGGTGGACGCCGCCGCAGTGGTCGCGCTGACCGGCACGCCGGTGGAGAACCATCTCGACGAGCTGTGGGCGCTGTTGCACCTGGTGGCGCCCCGGCTGTTCGGACATAGGACGCAGTTTCGGCGACGGTTCGTTCGGCCGATCCAGGAAGGATCGGCGGCCGCGGCGGCACGGTTGCGCGACACCATCGAACCCGTGGTGCTGGCACGCAAAAAGATCCAGGTCGCGGCGGCGCTGCCCGCGAAAATCCACAGTGACCTGCTGTGCGACCTGACCGCCGAGCAGGAGGAACTCTACGATCTGGTGCTCGCACAGGCCATCGATGAGGGATTCGGTTCCGGCATCGAGCGCCATGGCCGCGTGCTCGCGGCGTTGACCTCGCTCAAGCAGGTCTGCAACCATCCCGGGTTGGTGACCGGCGACCTCGGCGAACTGGCCGGTCGGTCCGGAAAGCTCGACCTGTGCACCGACATCTTGACCACCAACCTCGAGACCGCCAGCCCGACACTGGTCTTCACCCAGTATCGGCAGACCGGCGAGCTGCTCGTCCGCCACCTCGCCGAACAGTTCGCAGTGGCGGCGCCGTTCTTCCACGGCGGGCTGAGCCAAGCCGAACGCGGCGAGATCGTGTCCCGGTTCCAGGCCGGGGAAGGTCCAGCGGTGCTGGTGCTGAGCCTGCGCGCGGCGGGCACCGGTCTCACGCTGACCCGCGCCGCCGATGTCATCCACTTCGACCGCTGGTGGAACCCCGCGGTGGAGGCACAGGCCTCCGACCGGGTGCACCGGATCGGCCAGACCCGCACGGTCACCATCACCACACTCACCTCGACCACCACCGTCGAGGAGCACATCGCGGGCATGCACGACCGCAAGGCGGCGCTGACCGATCTCGGCGACGCAGCGGGCATCGCCGCCCTGGCCGGACTCGGCGACGACCAGTTGATCGAAATCCTGCGCCGCAAGAGGGAGAGCTGATGGCGGACAACGAATTCGGCTACACCGCATGGGGCATGGATTGGGTGCGCCTCGCCGAGCCGCTGCGGCAGATCAGACCCGATCCCCTGCTTCCCCGCGCCCGCAGCATCGCACGGAACAACGGCGTGCGGGCCACCGTGGAGGGCCGGGTGGTGCGCGCCACCATCCATCGCGGCGGCCAGGCGTCGGTGGCCCAGCTGGAGATCGCCCCGCTCGCCAGGACGACGATCACCGCCATAGCGCAGATCGTTCCGGATACGACCGTACTGACCGACGACATGCACCGCGCGGTCGTCGCGGCCGGTGTCGCGCTCGCACCGATTCTCGCGGGCACCGACTGCTCGTGCACCGCGCGCACTTCGCGCTGCCTGCACGCGCTCGCCGTGTGCTATGAGATGGCGCGCCGGATCGATGAGAACCCACGGCTCGCGCTGGAGGTCCAGGGCTATTTCGATGCGGCGTCGCACGATTCGGCAGTGCCCGCACCCTCGGCACGTTGGACACCGATCAGCGCGCTCGACCCGGCGGACTTCTTCGATACGGTGCCGAGCTGAGCCACCGCGCGTCGATCGAGGTAGTCGCCAGAGCGACCGGTTCTACCGTTGCGAGCCATTCGGGACACGGTCGAGTGTCCGGACACCGAGCGGCCCACCCGACGCCGTGCCGAGAGTGAGAACATCCCCTCCTGCAATGGGCTGAGCGCCAGCACATCCTCGGCGCATGGACTGGGGCGGGTCCGCGACCAGGCCGGGACCCAGGGAAGCCAGGCCGGGACCCAGGGAAGTCGGGGCTCGGAGTGGGCTGGCCAGGCCCTGCGGAGCCGGACCGGGCCGACCCTGGTCCGGTCCGGTCCGGAGACCCGAGCACCGAGAAGATCCCAACCGGGCCGGACTGGGCCGAGGCCAGGACGGTGGGTCGGTGAGGCGCGGCAACTCAGTCCGGTTTTCTGGCCCGAAAGCGAAAACTGGAGGCCCCGGTGTCGATCTCGACGTCGGTGAAACCGATCCGGCACAACCGGGCGGCGGCGGTCTCCGGCGGAACCGGCAGGCAGGTGTCGCCCAGGTGTATCAGCCGGAACAGGCGCCCGTCGAGCCCGTCGCTACCTGCGAACACCCCGCCAGGTCGCAGCACCCGCAGGGCTTCGGCGAACAGCGCGTCCTGTAGCCCTGCCGTCGGCACATGATGCAGCATGGTGAAGCACACCACGGAGTCGAAGTTCCCTGGCGGCAACGGCATGTCGGTGCCGTCGCCGTCGATCACGGTCATCGAGCCGCCGTACCTGGCGCGCAGCCGTGCAGCCAGTACCGGGTCGATCTCGACGCCGGTGAGTGTCGTGGCCCGGTCCCGCAGCGCGGGCACGTTGGCGCCGTAACCGGGGCCGATCTCGAGGGCCTCGGCCCCGAGATCGAGGCCGGACAGCGCCCACGGCACGATGCGCGTCGCGCTGGTCCGCTCCCACATCGACGAGCGGCACAGCAGCCGGTGGAAAATGTTCATCGCCATGACGCCAACGGTAGGAACGGATCTCGCCGGGCACGACAGGCTACGGTGACAGACTGTGTCGCAGAACGGCCACGCCATGGTTCAGCCCGCCCAACCCGGGGCGACCGCCATGGTATTCGGCGCCGGCGTGCTCCCAGCCGGGCACTGGTTCGAGCTGCACGAACATCCCCAACACCAGATCGCCTGGGCGTCACGGGGAGTCATTGCTGTCGAGGTGCGCGACAACCGCTGGGTGCTGCCGCCGACCAGGGCGCTGTGGATCCCCGGCGGCACCGTGCACCGTACCGGCACCTCCGACGGCGCCGCGATGCGCGGCATCTACCTCGAACCCGATCGGTGCTCGGTGTCCTTCGGCGGGCCGACCATGCTACGCGTGACCCGGCTACTGCAGGAGCTGTTCGACCTGCTCACCGCGCCCGACGCCGTCTCGGCGCGCCGGGCGCGCGCCGAGGCGGTGGTGTTCGATCTGCTGGAACCGGTCGAAGTGATCCCCATCGGCGCGCATCACCCCACCGATCCCCGCGCGCGGCAGGTGGCCGCCGCACTCGCCGCCGATCCCGCCGACACACGGACCCTCGCCGAGTTCGCCGCCGACGTTTCCGCCAGCCCGCGCACGCTGGCCCGGCTGTTCGTGGCGGAGACCGGACTCGGCTTCGGCCAGTGGCGCACCCAGATCCGACTGGCCGCCTCACTGCCGTTGCTCGCGGCCGGGCTGCCGATCGCCAGGATCGCGGGCCGGGTCGGCTACGCGACGCCGAGTGCGTACGTCGCGGCATTTCGACGTGCGGTCGGAGTGTCACCAGGGCGGTACTTCGCCGGATGATCAGGCGTTGGTGCCGCTGTCCACGGTGAAGAACGCGCCGGTGATGCTGCGGCCGGACGAGCCGGCCAGGAAGGCTACCGTGGCCGCGACGTCGTCGGCGGCGCCGAAGCGGCCGAGCGCGGTGAGGTCGCGCTGCAGCGGCGCGTGGTCGCCGTCCTGGGGGTTCATGTCGGTGTCGGTGGACCCGGGCTGCACCAGATTCACGGTGATCCCGCGCGGGCCCAGTTCGCGGGCCAGAGCCTTGGTGAAGCCGTTGAGCGCGGACTTGCTCAGGTTGTAGAGCGCGAGGCCGCCGAAGGGCGCGTGCTCGGACAGATTGGTACCGATGCTGATGATCCGGCCGCCGTCCGTCATGTGTGCGACCGCCGCCTGCGCGCCGACGAACGCTGCGCGGGCGTGCACGTTGAGCGCGTTGTCGATCTCCGCCACGGTGAACTGTTCGAAAGGCTTGGCCGGGAAGATGCCCGCATTGTTCACCAGGATGTCCAGCCCGCCGAGTTCGGAGGCGGCCGTGCGCACCGCGGTGCGCACCGCGGTGGCGTCGGCACTGTCGGCCTGGATGGCGATCGCGCGGCGGCCGAGCGCCTCGACTTCACCTGCCACGGCTTTCGCCTGCCGCTGGGCGTTCTGGTAGGTGAGCGCTACATCCGCGCCCGCCGCGGCGAGGCGGCGGGCGATCGCCGCCCCGATACCGCGGCTTCCGCCGGTCACCAGCGCCACTTTGCCCGTGAGATCCGACATCGGAACTCCTCCATATTCTGTGCCGATCAATACATAAATAGCCAACCGCATCGGCGGCACCGGTGTCAATGGGTATATTTAACGATTGACACAGAAAGGATTCCCCATGGCCGACCGGGGACGACCGCGCGCATTCGATCGCGCGGACGCGTTGCGCCGTGCCATGGAGGTCTTCTGGGAACACGGCTACGAGGGCTCCTCGATGAGCGATCTAACCGCCGCGATGGGCATCAACTCCCCGAGTCTGTACGCCGCGTTCGGGGGCAAGGAGGCACTGTTCCGCGAGGCCGTCGGCCTGTACGGGCGAACCGACGGCGGCTACACCGACCGTGCGCTACGGGACGAGCCGACCGCACGGGCCGGCATCGAGGCGATGCTGCGGAACAACGCCGCCGCCTACACCGAGGAGAACAAGCCGCACGGCTGCATGGTGGTGCTCGCGGGCTCCACCTACACGACCCGCAGCGCAAGCATCCGCGACTTCCTGATCGAAAAGCGCCGCGAGACGACCGAACACATTCACAAGCGCCTCAACCGCGGCGTCGTCGAGGGTGATCTGCCCGCAGAGACGAACACCGCCGCCCTGGCGAGCTTCTACGCCACGGTCCTCTACGGCCTGTCCATCCGGGCCCGCGATGGAGCCTCCCTGGCGGACCTCACCGCTTCCATCGACTGCGCCATGGCCGCCTGGCCCGTCCCGATGACCTGACGCGACGCTCGCGCCGGCGACGTCTACTTCCGACGCAGGGCGGCGATGCGCTCGCCCAGTTGTTCGGCGGTGGCCAGCGCCGTGGGCGGACCACCGCATTCGCGGCGCAATTCGCCGTGGATCACGCCGTGCGGCTTGCCGGTGCGGTGGTGATGCATGGCCACCAGACTGTTGAGTTCGCGGCGCAGTTCGCCCAGCCGGTCGGCGGTGGCGACGCGTTCGGCGGCGCTGGCCACCTGCGGACCGGGGTCCGCGGAGGCCGCGGCCCCGCTGCGGTCGGCGACCTGACGGGCCTGCCGGTCGCGCAGCAGCGCGCGCATCTGCTCGACGTCGAGCAACCCAGGAATACCCAGGTAGTCCGCTTCCTCGTCACTGCCAGCGAAGGTGGCGGTGCCGAACGACGATCCGTCGTAGATCACCTGATCGAGTTCGGCGTCGGCCGCCAGCGCGACGAAGGGTTTCTCGTCCTCGCCCGGCTCGTCCTTCTGCTTGTTGGCGTCGACCAGCAGCTCGTCGTCGAGACCGTTCTTCTCCCGGTGCGGCTTACCGATGACGTGGTCGCGCTGCAACTCCAGTTGAGCGGCCAGATCCAGCAGCACCGGTACCGAAGGCAGGAACACGCTCGCGGTCTCGCCCGACTTGCGGGCGCGAACGAAGCGGCCGATCGCCTGCGCGAAGTACAGCGGGGTGGCGGCGCTGGTCGCGTACACACCGACCGCCAGGCGCGGCACGTCGACGCCCTCCGACACCATGCGCACCGCGACCATCCATGGCTGGGTGTTGGTGCTGAACTCCGCGATCCGGCTCGACGAGGCCGGGTCGTCGGACAACACCAGAGCCGGCTTCTCGCCCGATATATGTTCCAGTAGTTCGGCGTAGTCGCGGGCGCGTTCCTGATCGGTGGCGATCACCAGCCCGCCCGCGTCTGGCATGCCGGAGGCGCGTTTCTGGCGCAGCCGGATGTCGGCTGCGCGCAGCACTGCGGAGATCCAGTCGCCCGCCGGGTCCAGCGCGGTGCGCCAAGCTCGGGCGGTCTGCTCGGCATTCAGTGGTTCGCCGAGACGGGCGGAGTACTCCTCGCCCGCGCTGTCGCGCCAGTGCGCTTCACCGGAGTAGGCGAGGAAAACCACCGGACGCACGACACCGTCGGCAAGTGCCTCGGCGTAGCCGTAGGTGTGGTCGGCACGGGACTTCGGGAAGCCGGATTCGTCGGGTTCGTAGACGACGAACGGGATCTGGCTGTCGTCGCTGCGGAACGGGGTACCGGTCAGCGCAAGGCGCCGGGTGGCATCCCCGAACGCCTCGGCCGTCGCGTCACCCCAGCTCTTCGCATCACCCGCGTGGTGGATCTCGTCCAGAACGACCAGGGTCCTGCGGTTTTCGGTGCGCACCCGATGCCGGAAGGGATGCGCGGCGACCTGCGCATAAGTGACCACGACGCCGTGATAGTCACCCGAGGTGCCACCGGTGGAGTTGGAGAAACGCGAGTCCAGCGCGATCCCGACGCGAGCAGCGGACTGCGCCCACTGGTGCTTGAGGTGCTCGGTCGGCGCGACCACTGTGACCTGGTCCACGGTGCGGTCGGACAGCAATTCCGCGGCGACGCGCAGGGCGAACGTGGTCTTGCCCGCGCCCGGGGTGGCCACTGCGAGGAAGTCCCGCGGTGCGGTGGCCAGATACTTCGTCAGCGCACGTCGCTGCCAGGCGCGTAGCGCGCCACCGACGGCGGTGCTCGCTACTCCCGAATCGCTCGGCGTCTCCGCTTCTCCCGCCACAGCGGCGCCACCCGACCCAGTCACGCAGACGACCCTAGCCGCCCGGCACGGCGTGTCGCCAAACCGACGCGGTGTGCGCGATCGGCATCACACGGCCTGCCAGGATGCTGGGGTGCGCCGGACGCCCACCGACACGTCGCACCGACAAAGCGATGCGAACACGCGAAATGCGCGATGCTGTAAGCACTATGACCGACGACACCGCCCTCACCAGCGATCCGCCGCGCACCGGTGTACCCCCGCGCACCGTCGCGGTGCGCACCCGGACCTGGGCCGACCGGGCGGGCACGATGGCGGCGCACGCGGGCAGGAAGACGGTCACGCTGGTCGTGCGGGTGGCGGCGAAGGCATGGGAGGATTCGATCTTCGCCAAGTCGGCCGCGGCGGCGTTCTGGCAGACGCTCTCCCTGGCGCCGCTGTTGCTCGGGGTGCTCGGCAGCCTCGGGTACGTCGGGGGGTGGTTCGGCCCGGACACGGTGGAGATCGTCGAGTCCAAGATCATCATTTTCAGCCGCGACCTGTTCAGCGCGACAGTGGTGTCGGATCTGATCCAGCCGACGGTGCAGGACGTGCTCGGGCGTGGGCGGGGCGCGGTGGTGTCGGTGGGATTTGTGCTGTCGTTGTGGGCCGGGTCGTCGGCGATGGCCACCTTCGTCGATGCGATCGTCGAGGCGCACGACCAGCAGGACGCGCGGCATCCGGTGTGGCAGCGCATTTTCGCGTTGCTGCTGTATGTGCTGTTCCTGGTGGCGGCGGTGTTCATCCTGCCGCTGGTGGCACTGGGGCCGACCCTGATCGGCCGGGTGCTGCCCTCGCCCTGGCGGGCCACCGGATTACAGCTGCTGGATTTCTTCTACTACCCGGGCGTCGGCCTGCTCCTGATCATCGGACTCACCACCCTGTACAAGCTGGCGCTGCACACATCACTGCCTTGGCACCGGCTCTTCGGCGGGGCGCTGGTGGCAGGGGTGTTCTTCATGACGGCCAGCGAGATGTTGCGACGCTACCTGGCGTGGGTCACCAGAACCGGCGTGACCTATGGCGCGCTGGCGACCCCGATCGCGTTTCTGCTGTTCACATACTTCCTCGGCTTCGCGGTGATCCTCGGCGCCGAGTTCAACGCCGCAGTGCAGGAATTCTGGCCCGCCCGCGCGACACGCATGGAGCAGGTGAAGGAGTGGATCGCCAACCAGGTGCGCGGCGACAGCGGCGCGAACGCCGAAACGCCGACCGAGGATCAATCTCCGCGAGCCCGGACCACGCCGGACCCGAGCCGCACCGCGCCGCCCTCTACCGACGGGGCGACACCGTCCTCGTCCGATCCGTAATTCGTGACAGCGTCACCGTCCCGCGCGCCATCGCCGCGGCTGTCGATGCCGCGTGGGGCAACGGCGCTCAGTCGCCCTTGCGAAGGCTGTCGTAGACCTTCTTGCACTCCGGACACACCGGCGAGCCGGGCTTGGCCGAACGGGTTACCGGAAAGACCTCTCCGCACAGCGCGACCACGTGAGTGCCCATGACGGCGCTCTCGGCGATCCTGTCCTTTTTGACGTAGTGGAAGAACTTCGGGGTGTCGTCGCCCGTCGTCTCGTCGGTTGTCGCGTCCGGGCGAACCATGGTGTCGGTGCTCACGCATTCCATGATGCCGCATCCGGGATCCGAGGCTGACCATGGTGTGTGCGTGGACGGACCGCTAGTGGAAGACTCGGTGTATGCAGCAGAACGGCGATTCCCCCTCCGCCGACGGCCGCGACCGCGAAGAGCACCCCGACGTGACGATGCCGACGCAGCCCCGCCGTTCCTCCGGATACTTCCCGGGAAGTGACGACAAACACCCGGTGCTGATCACCGAGGCCGCGCCGTCGCTGGAGGACCAGCACCGCGCCCGTGTCCGCCGGTACACCATCATCATGGCGTTCCGCATCCCGTGCCTGATCCTGGCCGCGGTCGCCTACAGCACCTTCGGCAACCCCCTGCTGTCCATCCTGATCATCGTCGCCTCCATTCCCCTGCCGTGGATCGCGGTCCTCATAGCCAACGACCGCCCGCCGCGGCGCAAGGACGAGCCCAGCCGCTGGGACCGGCCCCGCACTGCCATCGAGTCCCGCCCGCACAACGCCATCGACGGCTGAGTTCGGCGCGCCGAATCCACGCGCGCGTCAGGACAGTCGTGGATCTCGACGGATGCCGGCCGACATCACCGCGGCGGCGGCACAGAGCGCGCCGGCGAGGCACCAGGCCAGGTTGTCAGTGCCTTGCATGTCACGGATGATGCCCGCGCCGGTGGCCGCGAGGGCTGAGCCGATCTGATGGGAGGCGAAGACCCAGCCGAACGCGACGGGGCCATCGTTGCCGAACAGCTCCCGGCACAGCGTGACCGTCGGCGGCACCGTGGCGACCCAGTCCAGGCCGTAGAAGAGGATGAACACCCACAGGCTGGGCTGTGTGTGCGGACCGAGCAGCGAGGGCAGGATCAGCAGCGACAAGCCGCGCAAGGTGTAGTAGCCGATCAGCAGGTAGCGCGGGTCGACACGGTCGGTCAGCCAGCCCGAGGCGATGGTTCCCGCAACATCGAAGATGCCGATGCCCACCAGCAAGCCCCAAGTCAGGTTCAGATGCCAGGGCTGGGACATGAACACCGTCAGCCCGCTGCCCGCGGCGACCAGCACCAGTGCGCAGGTCACCACCCTGCGGATGCCGAACCGGTCCATCAGCGCCGCCGCGAAAGGCGAGATCAGGCCGACAGCAGGAGATTCAGCGAGACGGCCGCACCGATGGTGCCGTGCGACCAGCCGAACTCCTCGTGCAGCGGGCCCGTGAGCACACTCGGCACCGACCGGAAAGCGGCGGCGCCCAGTAGCGCGACGAACCCGACCCCGCGACCATCCACGCGGGGTGCAGGCGCGGCCGTGGCGCGGCGACGACGGGAACCGGGGCCGGCGGCGTCTGCAGTTCGGTCACCCGCTGAGCGTGCCGGAAGTTCGCCTCCGCAGCGAGTGGCCGGAAGGCCACGAACCACCAAGTTCGTGCCAACGTGGCACGCCGTCGCTCTTCTCGACAACGCGGGGAGGTGTGCCTAGGGTGTGGCGGGGCAACAAGACAGGAGTGAACATGATTCGGTGGATCTGGGCTTTCCTGGACCGCCCGGCACAGCGCTTCGACGACTGCGCGAAGTTCTGGTCCACGGTCACCGACACCCAGCTCTCCCCGCGCCGCGGCGAGAACGACGAGTTCCTCACCCTCTTGCCCGATCCCGCGTTGTTCGCCGCGGCGGGCATCAAGATGCAGGCGGTGACCGGCCTCGGCGGTGTGCACCTCGACCTGGACGTCGACGACATCGCGGCCGCTGCCCGCATCGCGCTCGAGCTGGGCGCCGAACTGGTCGCGAACCACCCGGACTACGCCGTGCTGCGCTCCCCCGGCGGACAGACGTTCTGCTTCACCCCCAGCGGCCGCGTCAAGGGCGGGCCCGCCCCCGCCGTGCATGCGCCCGACGGCACGCTCTCGCGCCTGGACCAGATTTGCCTGGATATCGGCCCCGCCGACTACGACGCCGAGACCCGGTTCTGGAAGTCATTGACAGGGTGGGAATTCCGGCACGGCAGACTGCCGGAGTTCGCCCGGCTGCGCCCCGCACAACAGCTACCGGTGCAACTGCTGTTACAGCGCCTCGGTGCGGACCGCCCGACGAGCGCGCACGTCGACCTGTCCGCCTCCGACATGGACGCCACCGCAGCCTGGCACGAGTCGCTCGGCGCGACCGTGGTGCACCGCCACGAACACTGGATCGTGCTGAGCGATCCGGGCGACACGCCCTACTGCGTTACCGCCCGCGACCCGCACGGCGTCTGAATCCCGCCCACAAATCGTGGACCGGCACGGCGCTGCTCGCGCCTGGAACACACGACACCCAAGTCCTCGGGCAGTACCGGGCGCGACCGGGCGCACGTGTGGTCGGTGCTGGATGGTTGCGGTGGCAGAGTACTGATGTGCCTACGGACCGATCGACCGCCACCGGATCGCTGCTCACTTCGCTCTGCCCAGACCTGCGCGCCGCTCTGACCAGGGTCGGTTACGACGCCGATACCCTGCTCGACGTGCTCGGCGCGGACGCGCATGCGGCGCTGGGCCGCTCGGAGCCGGTTCCGGTGCGCCGCGCGGCACGCCGCGCCGGGGAACTGGGCACCCTCATCCGCCTGCTGCTGCTCGGCGATGCCCTGCCCGAACGGGAGGTTGCCGCCGCGCTGGCGCCGGTGGACATCGGCCGAGCGGTAGCCGCGGGCCTGCTCGTCCGCGACGGCGACGTCCTCCGCGCGGCGCTGGATCTGCGCCCGCTGGACGCGGGCGCAGGGAGCCGGTGGATACTGGCCGACCTCGACGACTCGATGCGCAGGCGCGCACTGACCGAGGACCACGTGCTAGGCGTCGGCCATGCCTCCCTCTCGCTGCTGCGCGCCACGCCGACGCGCCCGGTCGGCACGGTGCTCGACCTCGGCACCGGCTGTGGAGTGCAGGCCGTGCACGCCGCCTCCTATGCCCAGCGGGTCACCGCAACCGATGTCAACGACCGCGCGCTGTGGCTGGCCGAAGCCACCGCCGCCCTCAACGAGCTCGACATCGAGCTGCTCGAAGGCTCCTGGTTCGAACCGGTCCGGGGCAGACGCTTCGACCAAGTGGTGGCCAATCCGCCGTTCGTGGTCGGTCCCCCCCGCATCGAGCACACCTATCGCGATTCCGGCTTAGCCCTCGACGGGGCAAGCGAATTGGTGATCGCGCAGGCCGCCGACCTGCTCGCGCCAGCAGGCACCGCCGCGATGCTGGCGGCATGGGTACACGTCGACGGCGACGACTGGCGCGGGCGCGTCTCGTCCTGGCTGCCCGCGCACGGCGTCGACGCCTGGGTGGTGCAGCGCGACGTCGCGGACCCCGCTCTCTACGTCGGCACCTGGCTGCGCGACGCGGGCCTCGACCCGCGGGACCCGTCCGCGCAGGCCCGCGCCGAGGAATGGTTGGACGCGTTCGCCGCGGCGAACGTCGAGGGCATCGGCTTCGGTTTCGTCTACCTGCGCGCCATCGACGGACCGACCGAACTGCTCGCCGAGGACCTCACGCATGGCTTCGATGACCCACTCGGCGACGAGGCCGTCCGCTATTTCGAGCGCTCCGCCTGGCTGCGCGCCGTCGCCGGTGACGAAAGCCTGGCCTGGTCCGCGCGTTTCGTGGTCAACCCGGCGACTGCGCTGGAGCGCGTCTACCTGCCCGGTCCCGACGGTTGGGCGCCCGAGGTAGTGCGGGTGCACCGCGGCGACGGCCCGCGCTGGCAGCATGAGGTGGACGAAACCACCGTCTCGTTGCTGGCGGGAATGCGCCCGGACGGCCTCCCGTTGTACGAACTGATCGAGCTACTGGCACTCGCCGACGGATCCGACCAGGTGAGCACCGGGTTCGCGGCCGACGCGCTGTCCGTGGTAGCCGGATTGGTACGTCACGGATTGATCAAGCCCGTGTAACCACACGGCTATCGTTTTGCGGAGGTCGGTGCAGGTCCTGCGCAGGGATCGTTCCCCTCAGGGGTGCTTCTCAGGAACTTCTCAGACGAGAGTGACAAAAACCGCAGTTCAGAGCGGTTTATGAAAGCAGTAGCGGGGAACTTTCTCTTTGTCGGATCCGTTGATCGGAGTGAGACACCACCGACAGGAGGCAAGTCATGACAAGCCCCGCCACCACTCGAGTGCGCACCAGCGATTTGGACCTCGACACCCAGAGCCCTGCCGCCGACCTGGTACGCGTGTACCTGAACGGGATCGGCCGCACCGCACTGCTCACGGCTGCCGACGAGGTCGAGCTGGCGAAGCGCATCGAGGCGGGCCTCTACGCGCAGCATCTGTTGGAGACCGGCAAACGGCTGTCGGCCGCCCGCAAACGCGATCTGGCCCTCGTCGTGCGTGAAGGCCAGACCGCCCGCTCGCATCTGCTCGAAGCCAACCTTCGCCTCGTTGTCTCGCTCGCCAAGCGCTACACCGGCCGCGGCATGCCGCTGCTCGACCTCATCCAGGAGGGCAACCTCGGCCTGATCCGCGCCATGGAGAAGTTCGACTACGCCAAGGGCTTCAAGTTCTCCACCTACGCCACCTGGTGGATCCGTCAAGCCATCACCCGCGGAATGGCCGATCAGAGCCGCACCATCCGCCTGCCCGTCCATCTGGTCGAACAGGTGAACAAACTGGCACGGATCAAGCGGGAGCTGCACCAGCAGCTGGGTCGCGAGGCCACCGACCAGGAACTGGCCAGCGAGTCCGGCATCCCGGTCGACAAGATCTCCGATCTGCTCGACCACAGCCGCGACCCGGTGAGCCTGGACATGCCCGTCGGCAACGACGAAGAGGCCCCACTCGGCGATTTCATCGAGGATTCCGAGGCCACCTCAGCCGAAACCGCGGTCATCGCCGGTTTGCTCCACCACGACGTGCGCAGCGTCCTCGCCACTCTGGACGAGCGGGAACAGCAGGTCATCCGGCTGCGATTCGGCTTGGACGACGGCCAGCCGCGCACCCTGGATCAGATCGGTAAGCTGTTCGGCCTCTCCCGCGAACGGGTGCGTCAGATCGAGCGTGAAGTCATGGCGAAGCTGCGCAAGGGCGAGCGGGCCGACCGGCTCCGCGCCTACGCCAGCTGATCAATCCCGCTGTCGGCCACTCCCAGACCTGCCGGAAGTCCGGCTCGGTCACTCGCCCGCAGACGTCACCTTTCCGCGCCGACCGGTCACAGTGCTCTCCCGCGTTTCCACGGGTATTGCGCGAGCCGGTCGGCGACCTTCCCCTCCGCCCCGCCGAGCCTTGGGGCGCAGCCGTGCGGACCTCAGCCCAGCCTGCGCGGACCGGTGTCGAAGCGGCTCGGTTCCGGGCCGATCCGCCCGCGTGCGTAAAGGATCTCGGCCGAGGTAGGCGACGCCAGCACTGGGTCGAAGCACAGCTCCCGCATTTCGGGCAAGTCGTCGAAGAGGGCCGAGATGCGCTGGGCCAGCGCGGCGAGCGCGGCCTTGTCGACACGCGGACTGGCCGGTGTGCCGGACAGCAGCGGGGCGGCGCGCGGCGCGTCGATCAGAGCCGTGGCCTCGTCGGCGGTCAGCGGAAGCGCCCGGTAGGCGCGGTCGCCGAGGAGCTCGATGATCAGACCGGACAGGCCGAACTCGATCACCGAGCCGAAGGACGGGTCGTCCTGCACACGCAGGATGCAGCCAACACCCTTGGTGGCCATCTTCTGGATGTGCAGCATGGGGTCGCCGCACAACTCGGCCAGATCGGCATACCCCTGCCGAACCGCTTCCGGACGCCACAGGTCGAGCCGGACACCGGTGAGATCCGGTCTGCGCCGCCACAATTCGCCGGTCGCCTTCGCCGCCACCGGGTAGCCGAGTTCCTCTGCCGCCGCGACCGCCTCATCGGCGTTGCGCACCTCACGAAACTCCACAACCGAAATGCCATAGCAGGCAAGGAGCTCCACGATTTCCAGATCGGTGAGCCACCGACCGCCCGATCCTGCCATCCACCCCGCGACGAGCTTGCGGGCACGGTCGGTGTCGATTCCTTGCGGCCGCACCACCGGAGAAATGGGCCTGGTTCGCCATTCGGCGTAACGACGGACTCGGGCCAGTGCCCGCGCGGCGCGTTCCGGGTCGGGATAGGACGGAATCGAACCGCGCACCGCGGTGGCGCCCGCACCGCGCACCGCCAGCAAGTTCGGAATCCCTTGCTCGGCGACAAACGTGGTGAGAAGTGGTTTCTCGGCTTCGGGCACGGCGGCCGCCGCGGCGCGGATGGCATCGGCGAACTCGCCGATCGGCAACGGCACCGGAGGCGCGAAAACTACGATCACGGCATCGATCTCGTCCGACCGCAGGGCGGTGACCATCGCGTCGAGATAGGCGCCGGGCGTCGCCTGCGGGCCCAAATTCACCGGATCGCCGACCTCGAGGCCCTCGCCCTGGGCCGCGTCGACGGCCAGCCAGTTCAACGCCGCACTGTTGCCCACCACCCCGAGCCGCGAGCCTCGGGGCAGGGGTTGGTAGCCGAGCAGGGCAGCACAGTCGAAGAGTTCGGAGATCGAGTCGACCTGGACGATGCCCGCCTGGGCGAACAAGTCTCGCACGATGGATCGGTCCATGTCCCCGGACGCCTGGGTGCGGGCGGCCAAACGGCCGCTGCTCACCGCGACGATCGGTTTCGTCCTGGCCAACCGGCGCGCGATCCGGGAGAACTTGCGTGGATTGCCGAAGCTCTCCAGGTACAGCAGCACCACATCGGTGTCCGGATCGCTGTCCCAGTACTGCAGCATGTCATTGCCGGAGACGTCGGCGCGGTTACCCGCGGACACGAACGTCGACAGACCCAGGTTCCGCGCGGCGGCCTCACCGAGGATGGCCGCCCCCAACGGACCGGATTGACAAAAGAATCCGATCCGTCCGGGTGCGGGCAGTACCGGAGCCAGAGTCGCGTTCATGGCCACCGCCGGGTCGGTGTTCGCGATACCCAACGCGCTCGGTCCGACTACGCGCATGCCGTGGCCGCGGGCTGCCACGACCAGCTCGTGTTCGGCTGTCACACCGCCTTGACCGGTCTCACCGAAGCCCGCGGTCAGCACAACGAGTCCTTTGACGCCCTTGGCCATGCAGTCGTCGAGCACCGATCCGATCGCCGTAGGTGGCACCGCGACCACGGCGAGATCGACCTCGTCCGGTATTTCCCGGACTGTCGCGTAGGCACGGACCCCGCGCACCGACTTGCGATGGGGGTTCACCGGGAATACGGGCCCCTGGAACACGCCCGACAGCAGGTTCGCCAGCACCGCCCCTCCGACCCGGCCCGCCGCCGAGGTGGCACCGATGACGGCGACCGACCGCGGGGCAAGCAGATTGCCGACGCTGCGTGCCTCCGAGGCCCGCTCGCGGGAATCCCGCACGGACAGCAGCGCTTCGGTGGGGTCGATGGCGAACTCCAGGTGCAACACCGATCCGTCCCTGCTGCGTTCGACGTGATAGCCCGCCTCCCGGAACACCATCACCATCACGGTGTTCTCCGCGAGCACCTCGGCAACGAAGGTCTCGATCTTGTTCTCGGCGGCGGCGCCCGCCAGGTGCTCCAACAGGATCGAGCCGAGCCCGCGCCCCTGATGCCCGTCGGCCACGACGAACGCGACCTCCGCGGCCCGGGGCCCACGCCGGTCCAGCAGCTCGTAGCGGCCCACCGCCACGATCGCCTCGCCCAGCTCCAGCACCAGCCCGACCCGGTCGTGATAGTCGACATGTGTGGTCCGGTACAGGTCCTTGGGCGAAATCCGCGGGTAGGGGCCGAAGTACCGCAGATACCGGGTGCGGTCGGACAGCGCACCGTGGAACTCCTGCAGCCGGTCGCCATCGTCGGGCGTGATCGGACGCAGTCGCACGACGCCGCCATCGGAGGCCAGCACGTCGGCGAACCAGTGCTGCGGAGGCGGCGTGGCGGCGGCGTCCGGGGTATCGGGCGAGTCAGTCACGAGGATCCTCCGGATCGAGACCCAGCAACCCGAAAGTCGCTCGGCGGGTGGCCAGCACGGCCAGGTCGACAGCACGTTGAGCGCGGTCGAACTGTGCGTCCCCGGTCTCCCCCGTGCCGCCAGGACCGTCCCACGGCCGGTAGACGATGTCTCCGCCGTCTCCCATGGTGCGCGGCGGATCCGCCTGGGGCGCTTCGGCGCGGACCCGATCGATCCAGCCCTGCGGTATCGGCGTCGCGGGGTCGATGGAGCGGCCCAACGTGGTGGCCAGTAGGTGCGTCCAAGCCCGTGGCACCACCCGGACCAGGCCGTATCCCCCGCCGCCGAGGGCGAGCCAGCGCCCTTCGGCATGCCGGTCGGCCAGTTCGCGCATGGCGCGGAAGGCAGCGCGCTGGCCGTCGACAGTGAGCGCCAGATCGGCGAGAGGGTCTTCGCGATGGGTGTCAACGCCGCACTGGCTGACCACGATCTGCGGCCGGAACGCCTCGACCGCGCCCGGGACCACGGCGTGAAAACCGCGCAGCCACTGCGCATCCCTTGTACCAGGCAGCAGCGGCAGGTTGATGGAGGTGCCCTCCGCCGCACCCGCGCCGATTTCGTCCGGCCACCCGGTGTTGGGCCACAGGGTGGCCGGGTGCTGGTGCAACGAGATGGTCAGCACCCTGGGGTCGCCATAGAAGGCCCGCTGCACGCCGTCGCCGTGGTGTACGTCGACATCGATGTAGGCGATGCGGTCGAAACCATGGTCCAGCAGCCAGGAAATCCCCACCGCCGGGTCGTTGTACACACAGAATCCGCTGGCCGAATCGGGCATCGCGTGGTGCATGCCGCCGCCGATGCTCACCGCCCGCACGGCGCGGCCCGCGGCGATCTCACGCGCTGCGGCCAGGGTGCCTCCGACAATCGTGGAGGCCGCCTGATGCATGTGCGGAAACACCGGATTGTCCGGCGAGCCCAGACCGTATGGCGGCGCGACCGGCGAACCGACCGGAGGTACTGCGTGCTCTACCGCCTCGATGTAGTCGGGCGTGTGTATGCGCAACAGGTCCGGGAGCCCGGCGGGGCTGGGCTCGAGCAGCTCGACACCGTCGAGCAATCCGAGACTTTCCGCCAGCGCCATGGTGAACTTCAGACGCGCCGGTTTCATCGGATGCTCCGCGGTCCAGGCGTAGTCGAGAAACCGATCGGTCCAGACGACGGTCTCCGCCCGGCCCGCACCGGACGAGGTCGGCGCCGCAGGTTCCTTCCGCGGTGCAGTGGCCATAGTCGCAACGCTAGCGGGAAGCAAGCAGCCCCGCGAAACGTTTCTATGCAGTACAAATACAAGCAAGTGCGATCGCGGCGGCCCGCCGTGCGCCGGCCGCGTTCCCGCGGTGCCGGCTGCGACATCGCACAGCGTGGAGCGACACGATCCGGTACACGGCGGTGCCGTCGTGCGTGGGTAGAATTCGTGCCGACGAAGGGGTAACAGGTGAAGGATCTGGTCGACACCACGGAGATGTATCTCCGTACCATCTACGACCTCGAGGAGGAGGGCGTGGTGCCTCTGCGCGCCCGAATCGCCGAGCGCCTCGAGCAGAGTGGACCGACAGTGAGCCAGACCGTAGCGCGGATGGAGCGCGATGGTTTGCTGCTGGTTGCCGGAGACCGTCACCTGGAGTTGACCGAGAAGGGTCGCAGCATGGCGGTCGCGGTGATGCGCAAGCACCGGCTGGCCGAGCGGCTGCTCGTCGACATCATCGGACTCGACTGGCAGAACGTGCACGCCGAGGCCTGTCGCTGGGAGCACGTGATGAGTGAGGATGTGGAGCGGCGTCTGGTCGAGGTGCTCAACCACCCGACCACCTCCCCCTATGGCAACCCCATCCCCGGATTGGACGAACTCGGTGTAGTGCCCCCGACAAGCGCCGAAGAGACGTTGGTCCGGCTGTCGGACCTGCCGCACGGCCACATGCACGCCGTGGTGGTGCGCAGGCTCGCCGAGCACATCCAGACCGACCCCGAGGTCATCGGCCAGCTGCGCGAGGCGGGCGTGGTGCCGGACGCGCGAGTGACGGTGGAGACCAAGCCGGGTTCGGTGGTCATCACCGTGCCGGGCCACGGCGGTTTCGAGCTGTCGGACGAGATGGCTCATGCCGTCCAGGTGAAGCAGGTCTGACGCGTGAGACTTCTGGTTACGGGTGGTGCCGGCTACGTCGGCGGCGTCTGCGCGCAGGTTTTGCTCGAAGCGGGACACGAGGTCGTCGTACTCGACGATTTGTCGACCGGCAACGCCGACGGCGTACCCTCCCGGGCGCGGTTCGTCGAGGGTGATGTGGCGGTGGCCGCGCCCGCGCTCCTGGCAGCCGAAACTTTCGACGGTGTCTTGCATTTCGCGGCGCAGTCGCTGGTCGGCGAGTCGGTGCAGCAGCCGGAGAAGTACTGGCATGGCAATGTGGTGAAGACGTTCGAACTCCTGGAGGCGATGCGGCACGCGGGAACGCCGCGTCTGGTGTTCTCCTCCACCGCGGCCGTGTACGGCGAACCGGAGCAGGTGCCGATCACCGAGGAGGCGCCTACCAAGCCAACCAACCCGTACGGCGCGTCGAAGCTGGCCATTGATCACGCCATCACCTCCTACGCGATCGCGCATGGGCTGGCGGCGACCAGCCTGCGGTATTTCAATGTCGCCGGCGCCTATGGCGGTCTCGGCGAAAATCGGGTGGTCGAAACCCATCTCATCCCGCTGGTGCTGCAGGTCGCGGCCGGGCACCGCAAGGCGATTTCGGTGTTCGGCACCGATTGGCCGACCCCGGACGGCACCGCGGTTCGCGACTACATCCACATCCGCGACCTCGCGCAAGCCCATCTGCTGGCCCTGGGGACCGCCGAAGCGGGCACTCACCGCGTCTACAACCTCGGCAGCGGCACCGGATTCTCCGTCCGCGAAGTGATCTCGGCCTGCGAGCGCGTCACCGGCCTGCCGATCGCCGCGCTGGACGCGCCGCGCCGCGCTGGTGACCCCGCGACTCTCATCGCCTCCAGCGAGCGCGCGATCGCCGAACTCGGCTGGCGCCCTGAGTACAACGAGCTCGACGAGATCGTCACCGACGCCTGGGCTTTCCTCCAGTCGCTCGGAGCGCGCGCACACAGCGCGAGCTAGGGCGGTCGTGCCCATACGCGTCTGTTGTGTGCCGGACCGGGCGAGCGCGACCTCGCCGACGCAGCGAGGCGGACACCACGGTCTCGACCTGAAGCCTACGGGCCGCAGTGGAGTGGTCAACGGGATCACAGTCGGGTGGACCCCCTCGTACGATCGGAGCTGCAGTGGGACGCTTCGATCGCTCGGAGGTATTCCCACGCGCACAAGCTGCTTCATGGCGTAGGCGTGCCGAGGTCGACACCCAGACCTGCGGCGGTGTGATATCCGCTACGGGCGAGGCGGCGCATTTGTTCCGGACGCATACCCAGCCGCAGCGCGGTGTCCAGCAGGACAGCCATCGGATGATCCGGGTCCGCTGCCAACGCGGCATCCAGGGCGATACCCGCGAGCGGACCATCGCCCCGGACATACGCGCTGTAGCCGAGCAAGGCGGCGGCTTCCGCGCGATCCGTACCGGACAGGGCACGGGCCAGCGCGCCCCACAGCGCCTCGGCCGCGGCAGCATGATCGCCGACGGACAGGGCGAACATGGTGTCCCGTACGGCGCGATCCCGCAGAGCAGCAGCCAATTTCGCGAGCTCGGGTGCCATCAGCGCGGCGCCCGACGCGATGTTGGCGACCTGCCACAGCACGTAGTCGAGCGCCTGTCTGCTGTATCCGTTGGGATCACCGCGGCGCGCGGCGCGCGCGTAACGCTCCCGCGCGAGCGCCAGTGCGCCCTCCAGCTGTGCCGACACCTCGGCACGCGCCCGCGGATCCTCGGCGACCAGATCGGTGAGCTCGGATCGGGAGCCGCGAATCGGCCTGCCGTCGAACACATGGGTCAGGGCTACCAGCGAAGTGGCCGGATCCCGCAGGGCCCCATGGCGGTCCGGGCCAGACAGCGTCCACCAGCGCTGCCCTGGTGCGATCGCACGCACCGCCCACACACTGCCGAGCGAGATGTCGCACGCGGCCAGCCGCCTGCCGAGCGCACCGACCAGCGCGTCGAATCGCCCTGCGGCACAGCGCGGACGGTCCGCGCCCTCTTGTGGTGTCGATTCTTCGGCGCGATCGTCGACGAGGACCGCGAGCACCTCGGCCGCTTCGTCGTGCGCGCAGATTCGCGCCACACACCCCGCCAATGTCCCGGGTCGCACCCGTCGCCCATCCGGCTGTTCCAGATCGAATCGCACCACCGCGTCGACCAGAGCGCCGTGGGCGTCCCCCCGCCGCAGGACGAGCACAACCATCGACCGCTCCGGGGTGAATCCCATCATCGCGGGCACAGCCGCGATCAGCTCCCCCGGATCGTCCACCCGCACAGTGCGGTCCGGGTCTTGGAGGAACGGCGGCGGATCCTCCGAACAGCGGGCCCGCCGTGTCCGTTCAGCAGGACGACGCCCACCTTCTCCCTCGGTGTCCGCCGTATCGCTCGTAGACACCGGGTGCGCACCGGTTTCGGCGCGCACCGTCCATGTCCTGGCGACAGACGGGGCAGGACATGGCAGCGCACGCCGACTGCGGAGGCGCGAGCAGAACGTATTGTCCCGGCCCGTATGCCCGGTGTCGGCAGGTTCGGGAGTGGAAAACGGGGTCGCGGAAGTGGTCATGCATCGAGCCTGCGCTCCAATGCCACCGCCAGGTCGGCGGCGACCAGGCATTTCGAACGGGTTTGGGAAGCCTCTTCGGCTGTGGATCGCCACCGCTCACGGCCGTCCTGAGCGGCGACTGTGTCGGTGCAGCCTGCTAGTGTGCCGCCCGGGCCGGACCGCAGTGCGCTACCTCGTCCGCACCTTCCGCACGGCTGCCGTGAACAATTCGTCCAACGCCGAGGTATCCGGCTTTTCGCCGGCAAACGACATGTATGTCACGGAGATTCGCACATCCCCGACCTGACCGATGAGCGTGCGCATGGACTGGGTCAGCCTCGCGCCGCCTACCTCCGACGCGACCGCTCTGCGCAGTGCCAGTGCGTCGTCGGCGTCGACCGGCGGAGGCGGATCCAGCTCGGTCGTCACGGTGCTCACAGCGCCGGCGCGACTCACCCGCACCGAGCCGCATTTCGTCAGCCGGGCACGCAGCGACGCCAATGGCTCGTCGGTGCGGGTCAATTCGACGGTCATAGTGGCGCGCGTGTCGTTGTCCGTACCGACCGCAATCGCCGTCTGATCGGGCCCGAACTTCTGTTCCGGCGCCACACAACCACTCGGCTGCGCATCCGCCCCGCGCCCTATCCCGTTCAGATCCCCGGCGGCCTGGGCGGCAGCCTCCGGCGGCAACACCACCGCCGCGTACGGCGCGGGAAATTGCACCGGATCCGGCAGCAGCATCGGCAGTTCGACGCTCACGTGCCGGGTCACCGCGGTCGGCGACAACGCGACCGGATGCCCGGACATGGCCGACCCGCATCCGGCGAGCAGCACCGCCCACGCGACGGGCAGCACACAGCCCAGCCACGTGCGCGTCGAATCTGCCACGGTCACACACCTACTGTGCCAAAATCCCCGTGGTCGCCCGCGCTGCCACGCCGCCGGGCCGGGAATGCGCGGGGCGTCGACGCTGTTGCCTCGACGTATGGGCCGACGTCCGGCCGTGCGCGGTGGCTTTCACCGGCATAGGGGACAATGGATGGTGGTCTCCCGTCTCGGACGACTGCTTGTCCGAAACCACTTCGGTGGTAAACGACCGAGCAGACAACCACAGCTGGTGTGCCAAGGGCGCTCGCCCGGGCCGGAGGAACCGCGCAGGAAGGAGTACGCGATGGACTACGAGTCGCGAATGTACGAACTGGAGTTCCCCGCTCCGCAGCTGTCGGCCGTCGACGGCTCGGGTCCGGTCCTGGTGCACGGACTGGAAGGATTCACCGATGCCGGGCATGCGGTGCGGCTGGCCACGACGCACCTGCGCGAGAGCCTGGAAAGCGAACTCGTCGCCTCGTTCGATGTCGACGAGCTGCTGGACTACCGATCGCGGCGCCCGCTCATGACGTTCAAGACCGATCACTTCTCCGACTACGCCGAGCCGACGCTGAACCTGTGGGCACTGCGCGACACCGCGGGCACCCCGTTCCTGCTGCTCGCGGGTCTGGAACCGGATCTCCGCTGGGAGAAATTCACCACCGCGGTGCGCCTGCTCGCCGAACAGCTGGGCGTGCGCCGCAGCATCGGCTTGAGCGCGATCCCCATGGCGATTCCGCACACCCGCCCGCTCGGGGTGACCGCGCACTCCTCCGACCGCGACTTGATCTCCGAGCATCAGCGCTGGCCGGGTGAACTGCAGGTGCCGGGCAGCGCGTCGTCGCTGCTGGAATTCCGCATGGCCCAGCACGGTCACGAGTCGATCGGCTTCTCGGTGCACGTACCGCACTACCTCGCGCAGACCGCCTACCCGGAGGCCGCGCAGACACTGCTGGAGAACGTCGCCGACAACGCGGGCCTGGAGATTCCGCTGGCCGCGCTCGGCGAGGCCGCAGCCCGGGTGCGCGAGCAGGTCAATGAACATATCGCGGGCAACTCCGAGGTGGAGACCGTCGTGCACGCTCTGGAGCGTCAGTACGACAGCTTCGTCACCGCCCAGGAACGGCAATCCAGCCTGCTGGTAGGTGACGGCGAACTACCGAGCGGCGACGAGCTGGGCGCCGAGTTCGAACGGTTCCTTGCCGAACAGGGCGGCTACCACGGCGAGGACAAGGGCGAGCAGGAATGACCGCGCCGCGGTCCCGATAGCCGATCGCCCCTGCTTCGGCGTCCGATAGCAAGGCCGTAGGGTGGTCGGAGTGGATCTGACCGAACTGCTCGACATCCCGGGCACCGACGCCGACGCGCTGTACGAATCGTTCGGGATGTGGGCCGCCGCGCAGGGCACCCCGCTGTACCCGGCGCAGGACGAGGCGCTGCTGGAGCTGGCGTCCGGATCCCACGTCATCCTCGCCACCCCCACCGGTTCCGGAAAGTCGCTCGTCGCGGTCGGCGCGCACCTGTTCGCGCTCACTCAGGGCAGGCGCACTTACTACACCGCCCCGATCAAGGCTCTGGTCAGCGAGAAGTTCTTCGCGCTGTGCGAGGTATTCGGCGCCGAACGCGTCGGCATGGTCACCGGCGACGCCGCGGTGAACCCGGAGGCGCCGATCATCTGCGCCACCGCGGAAATCCTGGCGAACATGGCCCTGCGCGAGGGCGCGGACGCCGACGTCGGTCAAGTCGTGATGGACGAATTCCATTTCTACTCCGATCCCGACCGGGGCTGGGCCTGGCAGGTTCCGTTGCTGGAACTGTGCGGCGCCCAGTTCCTGCTCATGTCGGCGACGCTCGGCGAGGTGGATTTCTTCGCCACCGACCTCCAGCGCCGCACCGGCCGCTCCACCGCGATCGTCGCGGGCACCGAACGCCCCGTGCCCCTGAGCTTCTCCTACGCCCGTACCCCCATCACCGAAACCCTCGAGGAGCTGGTCACCACACACCAAGCCCCGGTCTATGTGGTGCACTTCACCCAAGCCGCCGCCCTGGAGCGGGCACAGGCGCTGACCAGCGTCAACTTCGCCACCCGCGCGGAGAAGGGCGCGATCGCCGAGGCGCTGGGCGATTTCCGGTTCGCCGCGGGCTTCGGCAAGACGCTGTCCCGGCTGATCCGGCACGGCATCGGCGTGCATCACGCGGGCATGCTGCCGAAGTACCGCCGTCTGGTGGAACGGCTTGCCCAGGAGGGCCTGTTGAAGGTGGTGTGCGGCACCGACACCCTCGGCGTCGGCATCAACGTGCCCATTCGTACGGTGCTGCTGACCGGCCTGACCAAGTTCGACGGCGTGCGCACCCGCAGGCTGAAAGCCCGTGAGTTCCATCAGATCGCGGGCCGGGCGGGCCGGGCGGGCTACGACACCATGGGCACGGTCGTCGTGCAGGCGCCGGAGCACGAAGTGGAGAACACCCGGCTGCTGGCCAAGGCGGGCGACGATCCGAAGAAGCAGCGCAAGGTCCAGCGGCGCAAGCCGCCGGAGGGCTTCGTCTCGTGGAGCGAAGAGACCTTCGACCGTCTGGTCGCTGCCCAACCGGAGCCGATGGTGTCGCGCTTCGCCGTGACCAATGCCATGCTGCTGAACGTGATCGCCCGCCCGGGCAACTGCTTCGACGCCATGCGCCATCTGCTCGAGGACAACCACGAACCACGCGCCGCCCAACGCAAACACATCCTCCGCGCCATACGCCTCTACCGTGCGCTGCGCGACGCCGGTGTGGTGCAGCAGCTGCCGGAACCCGACGCGCAGGGCCGCCGCGCCCGCCTGACCGTCGACCTGCAACGCGACTTCGCCCTCGACCAGCCGCTGTCACCGTTCGCGCTGGCCGCGCTCGACCTGCTGGACAAAACGTCCACTAGTTATACCCTCGACGTGGTGTCGCTCATCGAATCCACGCTGGAGGACCCGCGCCAGTTGCTGATGGCTCAGCAGCACAAGGCGCGCGGCGAGGCGATCGCCGAGATGAAGGCCGAGGGCATCGACTACGACGAACGGATGGAGCTTCTCGAAGAGGTCACCTGGCCCAAACCGCTGGCCGAGCTGATCGAGCCGGCGTACGAGACCTACCGCGCCGGGCATCCGTGGGTGTCGGAGTTCGCGCCGGCACCGAAGTCGGTGGTGCGCGACATGATCGAACGTGCCATGACCTTCGCGGAGCTGATCTCCTTCTACGAGCTGGCCCGCTCCGAGGGCGTGGTGCTGCGCTACCTCGCCGACGCCTACCGTGCGTTGCGGCGCACGGTGCCCGAATCGGCGCGCACCGAGGACCTCGACGACATCACGGAGTGGCTCGGTGAGCTTGTCCGCCAGGTGGATTCGAGCCTTCTGGACGAATGGGAGCAACTGACCAACCCGGGTGCGGAGACCGACGCCGATCAGATCGCGTTCGGCGCGGAGACGGTGCGCCCGATTTCCGTGAATGAGCGCGCCTTCCGGGTCATGGTCCGCAACGCCATGTTCCGCCGCGTGGAGCTGGCCGCACTGCGGCGCTGGGATGAGCTGGCCGAGCTGAGCCCGGGCCGCGACTGGGCGGCCGCGCTCGCGGACTACTTCGCCGAATACGAGCGGATCGGGACCGGGCCCGATGCCCGAGGGCCCCAGTTGTTCCAGATCGAACGAAGACCGGGATTCTGGCGTGTGCGGCAGGTGCTCGACGACCCGGCGGGCGACCATGGCTGGTCGATCGACGCGGTGGTGGATCTCGCCGAGTCGGATGCCGCGGGCGAGGTTGTCTTCGACGACGTCACCGTGTCTGCCGGCTGACCCACACACGCAGACACGCAGTTCAGACGCTCCAATCGATCGTTGATACGGAATGCGGCGGCCGAGCGGCGAATCCGAGGTTTGACGGATTCGTTTCTGGGTAATGGCCGCTGATACTCTCTCCCCCGCTGCCGAAGCGAAAGATCACCTATGCCCGAATCACCGTACCTGGTCATCCATCCCGAGCGAGTGCGCGACAACTACCGCGCGCTCGATGCCGCCCTGTCCGCGGGCACCGGCGCACCGACGAGGATTCGCTTCGCGGTCAAGGCAAGTCCGGTGCCGGAGATCGTGCGCCTGCTCGACGTGGAGGGCGCGGAGTTCGACGTCGCCAGTATCGGCGAAATCGACCTGTGCCTCGCACTCGGGGTTGCGCCGGAGCGCCTCTGCTACGGCAACCCGATCAAGAAGGCCACCCACATCACCCGCGCATTCGCACTGGGCGTGCGCCGCTTTGCCTTCGACACCGAGGACGACCTTGTGCGCATCGTCGAGCACGCCCCCGGCGCCGAGGTGGAGTGCCGCTTCCTCGCCTCGGCTCCGGAGTCCCGCACGCCGTTCGGCACCAAGTTCGGCTGCACCCCGGGCGAGGCGTTCCGGTTGCTGGTTCGGGCGAGGGATCTGGGGCTGGTCGTCGCGGGTCCGTACTTCCACGTCGGCTCGCAGCAATTGGACCCCGACGCGTGGCGAATCGGCATCGAGCAGGCGGGCCGGATCTCGGAAGCACTGGCGGACAAGGATATTCCGGTCACCTCGGTGAACATCGGCGGCGGACTGCCGATCTCCTATGCCGACGACGCACCCGCGCTGGGTGAGATCGCCGCAGTGGTGAACCACGCTGCGGCCGAATTCCTCTCCGGGAATACCGGATTGGTCGTCGAACCAGGCCGAGCGCTGGTCGGTTCGGCGGGTACCATCCACGCCGAGGTCGTCGGGGTCCGCATCGCGCCGGACGGACGACGCTGGGTGTATCTCGATATCGGCCGGTACAACGGAATGGCCGAGACCGAGAACGAGTACATCGTCTACCGGTTCTCGACGGACCGGGACGGTGACCCCGTCGACGAGGCGGTGGTAGCCGGTCCGACCTGCGACGGCGACGATGTACTGTATCAACGCACGCGAGTCCTGTTACCGACCACGTTGCGAGCCGGTGATCGCGTTCGAATCCTCGACACCGGTGCCTATACCGCGAGCTATTCGTCGGTGTCCTTCAATGGTTTTCCGCCCCTGACCGTTCATGTCTCGGGCGCTGAGCGAGAGTGAGTTTGCCCATGACGGCGGAATTCACCGGTTGGCATGTGCTAGCCGAGTTCGGTGGTGTCGACGCGGATCTCTGCGACGATCTCGAACGACTCGAATCGGCGTTGCGTAAGTCTCTGATCGCGGCGGGCGTCACCATCTGCGATGTCGTACACAAGAAGTTCGATCCGCAGGGGGTGACCGTCCTCGCGCTGTTGTCGGAGTCCCACGCCTCGATTCACACCTATCCGGAGTCCGGCGACATCTTCGTCGACGTCTTCACCTGCGGCAGCATCGGCGCCGGTGCCTCGAAGGCAGTAGAAACGCTTCGGGACTCGTTGTCCCCCAAAGATGTTCGCATGCAGGTCATCCGCAGGGGTCACGGCGGGCAGCGGATCGAAGAGCCGGTGGGCGCGGGCCTGACCCGGATCTGGGATCTGCACGAGGTGATCATCGACACCCACACCCCCTACCAGCATATGGTCATCGCGCGGACCGAGCAGGGCATCAGCTTGTTCTCCGACGACGACCGCCAGTCCACCGAGTTCTCCCAGCTGACCTACCACGAGGCGATGATGGTTCCCGCCTTCGTGCTGGCCGAGAAGTTGGACAGAGTGCTCATCATCGGTTCCGGTGAGGGTGTGGCCAGCCAGATGTCGGTCGCGGCGGGCGCCCAGCACGTCGACCACGTCGACATCGATCAGCTCGAGGTCGAGTTGTGCGCCGAGCATCTGCCCTACGGCTACACCAGCGCAGACTTGGCCGCCGCGGTCGAGGGCGAGGGACCGATCACGGTGCACTACGCCGACGGTTGGGATTTCCTGGCGGGCGCCGCCGAGTCGGGCACCCGCTACGACGTCATCGTGATCGACCTGCCCGACGAGCGCGTCGAAGACGCGCAGCACAACCGCCTGTACGAGACGGAGTTCCTGTCCCGATGTCGCGCTCTGCTCGCACCCGGCGGTGTACTGTGCGCCCAGGCCGGATGCGCGACCATGTGGCGCAACGAGACCCTGAAGCGGTCCTGGCAGCGTTTCCACGAACAGTTCGGCACCGTCGTGCACTACGGCAGCGACGAGCACGAGTGGTCGTTCCTGTTCGGCCTGGTCGACAAGGTCGACGCCCCGGTCGAGGGGATGACCGATCGCCTCGCACTGCTTCCGTACAAGGCGGAGACCATCGACACGCAGGCCTTGGTGCGCGGCGCGATCGAACCGCACGCACTGCGCGTGTAAGCAGACGTCTGAACCACCGGCTCCGATCGCGGAACCGGTGCGTTCGGCGTTCTCCGCAATGCGTCGGTGACCTTGATGTTCACGTAGGGCATCAGGCCGCCCTTCCCGCGAGGAACCCGCCGTCCACGGGGAAGATGTGACCGGTGGTGAACGTGGCGTCCGCGAGGTACAGCACCGCGGCTGTGGTCTCGGACACTTCGCCGATCCGGTTCAGTAGCGCCAACTCGCCGGAGGCGTCCTCGTCGCCGTCGCCGAACAGCGGGGTGCGGATGATGCCGGGGGCGACCGCGTTGACCCGGATGCCGTCGGCAGCGAGTTCCGCGGCGAGGCTGGTGGTCAGCGCGTGCACGCCGCCCTTGCTGACCAGCGCCGCCGAGGCGGGGAGCCCGGCGAGGGCGTGGTTGATCAGCACCGTGCCGATGTTGACGATGGTTCCGCCCCTCGCCTGCTCGCGCAGCCGCCGCACGACGGCTTGTGTGGTGAAGTAGGTGCCTTTGAGGTTTCCGTTCAGATAGCTGTCCAGGTCCTGCTCGGTGACGTCCAGGAACGGCTTGGCTCCGAAGATCCCCGCGTTGTTGACCAGCACGTCCACCCCGCCGAATCGCTCGACGGCGGCACGCACCAGCGCAGTGCCCGTGGTGGGTGCACCGATATCGCCCGCGACTGCCACCACTCGGTCGGGGACACCCAGTCCGGCGGCCACGTCCGCGAGCTTGTTCCCGTCGCGCCCGTTGAGCACAACGTTGTCACCGCGTGCCACGAACGCCCGCGCGATGTCGCGCCCGATTCCGCTGGAGGACCCGGTCACGATGACCGTCTTCGCCATATTGTCCTTCTCTCATCCGATACGACCGGTCGTCTTATCATGGGCATGCGAAGACGCCGGAAGCGAAGGCCCGCGTCAGGGCCGGAAGTAGTCGCCGAGCAGGCGATCCAGACACTTGCCCAGCGGCGCCAGGGTTCGGTCGATCTTCATTCTGATCACCGCCCCTTCCCATGATTCGAGCAACATATCGGCCAGTTCGGTGGCGGCGATGTCGGAACGGATCATACCGAGCCGCTGCCCCTGCGCGAGCTGATCGGCGACGCGGTCGCGCCAGGCCCCCCACGCCTCGGACAGCGATTCCCGCAGCAGCTCACTGCCTTCCAGCTCGCCACCCAGATTCGCGATCAGACAGCCGCCGGTGAATTCGGCCGCGGCGAAATCGTCGATCAGCCGCCCGAAGAACGTCCGCAGTCCGCTCACCGGATCCGGCGAGGCATCGAACGCCTCGCCCAGATTCCGCTGCACGCAGAGCGAGTGGTGCTCGATGATCGCGAGACCGAAGCTCTCCTTGCTGTCGAAGTAGTTGTAGAACGACCCCTTCGGCACGCCGACCTTATCGAGGATCTGCTTGATCCCGGTGCCGTGGTAGCCGTTCATGAGGAAACCCGCGGCGCCCTCCTCCACGAGAAGCTGCCGCGTGTCCGCACTGCGCCGTGGGCGTGCCATGCATGGAATATACGACCGGTCGTCTTGAAATGGCAAGCCGACGCGACCCGCGCCGGCAGGGCCGCACACCGCCGGGCCCTCAGCCGAGTCGAGCCACACCGGCGTTCCCGGATCGGAGGACAGACCGGGAGCACGGCGCCACCGCGCGGACCGGCTAGCGAAAGCGGCGAGATGATCCGCGGCGAACCGATCCCGTCGCCACTCCGCGGAATCGGTGGCGGCCGTCCAGACGTAGGTCCACACCGGTTCGACCCGGTCGCCCACGCGCACCCGGCGCAGATCGTATTCGTCGTCCTCGAACGCGTCGAGGACCATCCACTCGGCCGCGCTGAGACCGGCGAGCACGGCGCCGTGAGTCAGCTCGCCGGGAGCGAGGACCAAACCGGGGTACAGCCGCCGCGGCAGCACCGCCGCGCGCCAGCCGGTCAGTTCGGCCGGTTCGAGCGAAGGAACCCGCCCGAGCAATACCTTCAACACCTCGGGAAACTGCAGCGTGCCATAGGCGAACAAGGCATGATCCTGCCCACCGATTCCACTCAGCCGTCCAGTGCCGATCCGCGACTCCATTCACCTCTCCCCGCACGCACACCTCCCACTGTGCCCGTTCTGCGCAAACTCGGCGCGGGGCACCCACCTGTATCGGGCACTGGGTCAGGTCGGGCGCTGGACGCGGATGATGGCGGCCAGGTATTCGTAGTCGTCGGCACGGGCGCTCGAGGCACGGAAGGCCAGACCGATGGTACGACCGGGGGCCGGCGCGGCGAAGTGGGCGGTATCCAATGTGCCACGGGAAGTTTCGGCGCTGACCGCCATTTCCGGGATGAGGGTCACACCGAGACCGCCCGCGACGCACTGCACCACTGTCGCCAAGGAAGCAGCCCTGGTGTCGCCGACGGCGGCGGGGTGGGCGTCGGCCGAGCGGCACACATCCAGCGTCTGATCGCGCAGGCAGTGCCCCTCGTCCAGCAGCAGCAGCGGCAGGGCGTCCAGTGCCGACGCCGAGAGGTCCTTGCGCCCGGCGAGCTCGTGGCCGCGGGCGGTGACCAGCACGAATTCTTCGGTGTAAAGCGCGATCTCGACCAGGCCGGGCACCTCGGTGGGCAGCGCGAGCAGCGCGACGTCCAGCACGCCGGTGCGCAGCCCGTCCAGCAGTCGCGCGGTCTGATCCTCGATGATCTGCGGATGCAACGCGGGAAGCTTCTTGCGTAGCTCGGGCAACAGACCGGGCAGCACATAGGGGGCGACCGTCGGGATGATGCCCATCCGCAGCGTGCCGCCGAGCCCGTCACCGGTCGCCGAAGCCACGAACCGGTCGGCCGCCTCCAGCGTCGCCATAGCCTTTGGCAGCAACCGCATCCCGGCTGCGGTCACCAGCACACGTCTGGTACTCCGTTCGATCAGCTGGAGCCCGAGCCCGTTTTCGAGTGCCGCCAGCGCCTGAGATAGCGTGGGCTGACTCACACCGAGTCGGGCGGCCGCAGTGCCGAAATGGCGGTACTCCGCGATCGCCACGAAGGCACGCAGCTGTGACAGGGTCGGCTGATAAGTCTGATCAGTCACGCCTATCAGTGTAGTGCGACTGATCACCTTTACCTTTTACCGACCGTTCGGCAAGATCGCTCGCGGCCCCGCTGAGACCGTACATCGAACACAGCGCTCGCAAACCAACATGACGAGGAGACAAGCATGGCCCTGCTGACCATCGGCGACCAATTCCCGGCGTACAACCTCACCGCTGTAATCGGCGGTGACCTGTCGAAGGTCGACGCTCAGCAGCCAGACGACTACTTCACCAGGATCACCAGCGACGACCACGCGGGCATGTGGCGAGTTGTCTTCTTCTGGCCCAAGGACTTCACCTTCGTATGCCCCACAGAGATCGCCGCGTTCGGCAAGCTCAACGAGGAGTTCGCGGACCGAGACACGCAGGTGCTCGGCGCGTCGGTCGACAATGAGTTCGTGCACTTCCAGTGGAGGGCCCAGCACGAGGACCTGAGGACCCTCCCGTTCCCACTGCTGTCGGATCTGAAGCGCGAACTGGCCACGGCCACCGGCGTGCTCAACTCCGACGGCGTCGCCGATCGCGCCACCTTCATCGTCGACCCCAACAACGAGATCCAGTTCGTCTCGGTCACCGCGGGTTCGGTGGGCCGCAATGTCGATGAGGTACTGCGCGTGCTGGACGCACTGCAGTCCGACGAGCTGTGCGCCTGCAACTGGAAGAAGGGCGACCCGACCATCAACGCGGGTGAGCTCCTCGCCGCCAGCGTCTGAAACCCTTGCTGCGCTCGTCCTTACGGGCGCGGCATCGCGCAGTCCATCGAGAACACGACCTACCCCCCGTGCCACACACGGGCCGATCCGAACAGAGGAATCGCCGAATGAGCATTGAGAACCTGAAGAACTCCCTTCCCGAGTACGCCAAGGACCTCAAGCTCAATCTGTCATCGATCGCACGCACCACGGTGCTGAACGAGCAACAGCTGTGGGGCACCCTGCTGGCGTCTGCGGCCGCGACCCGGTCGACGGCCACGCTGCGGGAGATCGCCGAAGAAGCCGCCGACGTGCTGTCGGCGGAGGCGTACAACGCCGCGCTCGGCGCTGCCTCGATCATGGGCATGAACAACGTGTTCTATCGGGGTAAGTCGTTTCTCGGTGGTCGCTACGACGACTTGCGGGCCGGACTGCGGATGCAGATCATCGGCAGCCCCGGCGTGGACAAGGCCGATTTCGAGCTCTGGTCATTCGCTGTTTCCTCGATCAACGGCTGCGCGCACTGCCTCGAGGCCCACGAACACACGTTGCGCGAGGCGGGCGTGTCCCGCGAGGTGATCTTCGAATCGCTGCGCGCCGCCGCCATCGTGGCCGGGGTAGGCCAGGCGGTGCAGTCGACCGAGGCTCTGACCACAGCCGCGATCTGATTTTCGCCCCGGCGAGGGCCCTGTCCGCGAACGGGGCCCTCGCCGCGTTCAGTGTGCCGAAGGCGAGGGCTCGACGTGGTGCACACAGGTAGGCTCAGCAACCATGGGCACACAGGTTGACGTGGTGCGAGTGTTCACCGATGCCGCAGGGCGGTTCGGCAACGAGCTGGGAATCACACGGTCAGCGGATTTGGCCACGGCCGACCCACAGGCGCTTGCGGCGAAGGTCGGCTACAGCGAGACCGTCGTGGTCGAGGAGCCGGTCGACGAGATCGCCAAGGTGCGGATCTACACGCCGACGGTGGAGCTCCCGTTCGCCGGGCACCCCTCGGTCGGCACCGCATGGTGGTTCGCGTCGCAGGGCACGCCGGTGCAAACTTTGGACGTGCCCGCAGGCTCGGTGGCGGTTCGGCTCGCCGACGGACTGACCTGGATCACCGCCCGCGGCGAATGGGCGCCGCCATTCACCTTCCACCAGCGCGCCGACGTCGAGGAGCTGGCGACTCTGCAACCGGACGATTTTCCTGGCGGCCCACACTATCTGTGGGCCTGGACCGACGAACATCGCGGTGCCCTGCGCTCGCGCATGTTCGCGCCGACCATGGGAATCACCGAGGACGAGGCGACCGGCGCGGCGGCCGTCGCCTTGACGGCGCTGCTGCGGCAGGGCCTCGTGATCACTCAGGGTAAGGGCTCCCAGCTGTTCACGGAGTGGGACTCCGACGGCTGGGTGCGCTTGGGCGGACGTGTCGTCGCCGACCAGCCGTTGGAGATCTAGACCCGCGCACTCAGGGCAGCATTACACCCACGATCGGGTCGGTACTCGGCACGTGCGAACCCCCGGACGGTTCGACACTCACCGCCAGCAACTCACCCGACTGGAACGGCGTCACGAAGGGCCGGGTCGCAGACGGCAAGTCGGTCAGCACCCCGGCCGACCGAGGCTGCCCTCCGGAGGACACCAGCCACACCTGATACACCCGGTCCATGGGCGGGGGCGCGACTCCGTCGAACGCGACCACCGCGCGCCCGAGCCGAAGCGAGGCCTCCACCATGAGGGAGCCACCGCCGGCGACCGGCTCCTGCACGGTCCGCACATCCCGCTGACCGTCCACCTGCTCCACGGCGGGCGCACTCGGTGCTGGACCGATGAGCCGCTCCGCGACCACGCTTCCGCCGAGTACCAGACATGCGACCGCGGCGACAGGGACCGTCCACCGCAGCCGCCGCCATGGAAAGACGTGCACCACCGACGCGATAGCGCCGGGATCGGTGTGCGGCAACGCCGACAGGATTCGCGCCTCCAATTCCGGCGGCGGCGCCAACGCGTCGAGCACCGACAGCCGCCCGATGACCTCCCGCAGCTGCCATACGGTATCGGAGAACTCTTGCCGCACGGCCGGGTCCGCGGCCGCCAGCCGAGCATCGATATGCCTTCGTTCGATATCGGCGACCGCGTCCAATGCGCACGGATAGGCGAGGTCGAGCAGTTCCGCATCCGATCGCGGTGGAGTGTCAACCATGTGCGCCTTCCCCGGACAAGCACTTCTCCAATCTCTTCAACCCGTCGCGGATGCGGGTCTTGATGGTGGGCAGCGGTACCGCCAGACGATCGGCCACCTCACGGTAGGTGTGCCCGCTGTAGTACGCGAGAGCGATCGCTTCGCGCTGCGTGGGGGTCAGTGTGTCCAGACACCCTGCCACCTGCTGCTCCTCGATGCGCTGCGTCACCGATTCGGCGACGACGTCGTGGTCGCGACCCAGCTGCGCATGCGCATAGACCAAGTCCCGGGACGATGCCGAACTCTCCGCACGAACCCGGTCCACCGCGCGGCGGTGCGCGAGCATCAGAACCCAGCCGAGCGGGCTCGCCAGCTTGGGGTCATAGCGATCGGCCATCGACCACACCTGGAGGTAGACCTCTTGGGTGACCTCTTCGGCGGCGGCGTGGCTCCGGAGGATGCGCACCGTAATCCCGAACACTCGTGGGCTGGTGAGCTGGTAGAACTCGGTGAACGCGCCACGATCGCCCGCGCCTGCCGCCGCAAGCAAGCCGACCAGCCGACGGGTCGCGAGGGTGGCCCGCTTCCCGTCGTATCCGGCGGGAAGCGGGCACACGGATGCCTTGTCATCGTCGTCCTCCCTGTCCATCGCTGGATCGCCGGACCGACGCGCTGAAGCAGAACCGTGCTCATTGCTCATGGCCGAATCCCCTGCCTGCATAAACAGGGTTCGGTATGGAGCACCAGCCGGATTGGTCCGGGAGCCGGTCAACCCGAGATCACGGCCAGCAGCATGTAAGCGGTGCCCGCGTCCATCACCACATGCGGCACCACCGCCCACGGCACAGCCGGGCCGGTGAGAGCGGCGACGCACCCGCCGGAGCGCACCAGAACACCCAGGGGTCCGCGCGGTTGCGCGTGCGTACACCCGACGCGGGCGGCCAGCGTGACGAGAAGGGCGTCGAGCAGAAACAGCGCGGCAAGACCGAGCGCGGGACCGGCCGGGGGACCACCCGCATGTCCGGAGGCCGTGTGTCCGGACATCGCGTAGAGCATCGCCGCCGCAGCCGCGATGTGGTATCCGAGCGGGACCAGCCGGTCGATCGGAAGAGGTCCAGCCTGCGTGGAACCTTCCAGGAAGCGGGTCACCAGCAGCCCTGCGAGGACGACGATCATCGCCGTCAGCACACCGTGCAGAGCGTGCGGGCTGACGCCCGAGGGAAACAGCAGCATACCGAGCATGACCAGGCACATGACCAGATGCGCGGCATCGGATTCGGGGTGGTCGATGATCACCGAATCATCCTGCGGCCGAGGCTGTTCGGCGGCGCCGTCCGCGGGGATGAGATCGGCGGGCCCGCCCGGCAGCGCCACGGGCGCCACCAACCGCGCCAACACGACCGTCGCCGCGATCAGGAACGCCGCGACCGCCATCCACCGGAACACGGCGTACTCCTGCACGAATTGCGCCACACCCCACCACCTCTCGTCACGGCAACCATGGTCGCCGCCCTTCCATGCTCGCATCCCCCCGGCGATAAGGGCGCCCTTTTCGGCCCTGACGAGGCATAGCGGCGGCGCGGCAACACCATTCGGTCGCCACACACATGACGCAGCCGACGCCGCGCGGGCAAACCCCGGGAGCCTCTTGCCTGCGCGCAGACGCGGGCCCTCGATGCGTTCACAAGCGTCATGGCGTGGTTACATCGCCGAGGCCACCACGCGGCTACGGACGCTCGATCCTGGGGACCGGCGCGTCCGACTTCTTCCTACCCGCCCGGCGGCTTTACGAGGCCTCGCGGCTTCGACTACTGCGACCGTTCGGCGACTACCGCCCCGACCCGCACAACATATTCATGACGTGGCCGCTGTGGGATGCCCACACGGCCGATCGGTCTCAGCCGAGCGCACGGGTGAATCCTTCGACGAGTTCGACGACCTGGTCGTCCGTCATGACGAACGCCGGGGAGATCTGCATCGCACCCTGGCCTGCGGCGCGGCTGGAGATCCCATGGGTGCGCAAGGTTTTGACCAGCGGGAGAGCTTCGGCCGGGTCTGCCAACTGGACCGCCGCCACGGCGCCGAGCCCGCTGCGCACCTCAGCAACCCTGGGATGGTCGGCCAGTACCGAAAGATCGCGCAGGCTGGATTCCAGACGAAGGGCGGCGTCGAGCAGCCCCTCGCGCTCGATGATATCGAGGTTCGCCAGCGCGGCCGCGGCGGCACCGGCGTGACCGCCATAGGTGTAGCCGTGCCGCCACCACACGCCGCCCGCGAAGAACGGCTCCGCGATGTGCGGGGCGACGAAGACCGCGCCCATCGGAAGATATCCAGAGGTCAGGCCCTTCGCGGTGGTCATAAGATCGGGTTCGAGGCCGAATCGGGACGAGGCGAACCAGGCACCGCCGATCCGGCCGAAGCCGGTGACGACCTCGTCGGCGACGAAAAGGATCTCGTGGTCGCGGCAGATGCGGCGAACCTCGGCGAGGTAGCCCTCCGGCGGCAGATAGACGCCGCCCGCGCCGATGATGGGTTCGCAGAAGAACGCGGCGATACGCTCGGCACCGATCTCCTCGATCAGCGCCAGCAGCGCCTTCGCGTCGTCCCACTCGACAGTGCGCGCGTCGAGCATCAGCCGGCCGTAGCCTTCCCGGTTCCCGGGGATACCAGCCAGGGCCGTGCCCGCGACGTGCATGCCGTGATAGGCCATCCGCCGCCCGACGACGACGGTCTTGCCAGAACGCCCGAGTTCGTGCCAATAGCGACGGGCGAGCTTGACCGCGGTGTCGACGGAATCGGAGCCGCCGGAGGTGAAGAAGATCTTGCTGCCGGGCACCGGAGCCAGCGCCGAGAGCCGCTCGGCCAGCTCCTGGGTGGCAGGTTCGGTGAAGTCGCCGAAATTCGAGTAATGGGCGATCGTGCGCAGCTGGGCGGCCACCGCGTCGGCGATCTCACCGCGGCCGTGCCCGATGTTGGTGAACCACAGACCCGCGGTCGCGTCCAGGTAGCGGTTGCCCGCCTGGTCGAAGATGTAAGCGCCCGCGCCACGGGCGACCACGAACGCGCCGTCCCGTTCGACGGCACCCATGTCGGCAAATCCATGCCATAGCGAGTTCATGTCCTCCACGTTTACCCGAAATCGGGCGCCGGCAACGCTCGTCCCTCATCCTCGCGGAAATATCCGGTGGCGGGTTTCGCTAGGCTTGTCGATGCAATGACCAGGACAGCTGCCACCGATCCCCGCGACCTCCGCACCCGCCTGGCGAATCTCTCCCTCCGCGACGAGCACCGGCTGCGGCGCCGGCTGGACCGGGCGCGCGATGGCGACCTCGGCGAGGTCGAAGCCGAGATCGCGGCGGCCGAACTCCGTGTCGACGCCCGCCGTGCCGCGGTGCCGGAGATCCGCTACCCGCCGCAGCTGCCGGTCACCGCTCGCCGCGAAGACATCGCCGCGGCCATCGCCAAGCACCAGGTCGTGATCGTCGCGGGCGAGACCGGTTCCGGGAAGACCACCCAGATTCCCAAGATCTGTCTCGAGCTCGGCCGCGGCATCCGCGGCACGATCGGGCATACCCAGCCGCGCAGGCTGGCCGCACGCACCGTCGCCGAGCGCATCGCGGAGGAACTCGACACCGAACTGGGCGACGTCATCGGCTACACGGTGCGGTTCACCGACCATGCCTCCGAGCAAACGCTGGTCAAGCTGATGACCGACGGCATCCTGCTCGCCGAGATCCAGCGCGACCGGCTGCTCCGCCGCTACGACACGATCATCATCGACGAGGCACACGAACGCAGCCTCAATATCGACTTCCTGCTCGGCTACCTCCAGCAGCTGCTGCCACGGCGTCCCGATCTCAAGGTCATCATCACCTCGGCGACCATCGACCCGGAACTGTTCGCCAGGCACTTCGCCGACGACAGCGGCACTCCCGCACCGATTGTCGAGGTCTCCGGTCGCTCCTACCCGGTGGAGATCCGGTATCGGCCGCTCGCGCTGGAACTCCCGGTCGCCGACGGCGAAGAGGACGAAGACTCCCGCCTCGTCGACCGGGACCCGGTGGACGCGATCGGCGAGGCGGTCACCGAGCTGTTCGCCGCGGGCGACGGCGACGTGTTGGTGTTTCTGTCCGGCGAACGCGAGATACGGGACAGCGCCGACGCCCTACGCGATCTGAAGCTGCCGCGCACCGAGATCCTGCCGCTCTACGCGCGACTGTCGGCGGCCGAGCAGCATCGGGTGTTCGCTCCACACACCGGCCGGCGAGTGGTACTGGCGACCAACGTCGCGGAGACCTCGCTGACGGTTCCTGGAATCCGGTACGTCATCGACCCGGGGACCGCGCGGATCTCACGGTACTCGATGCGAACCAAGGTGCAGCGGCTACCGATCGAACCGGTGTCGCAGGCATCGGCCCGGCAGCGATCCGGGCGCTGCGGGCGGGTTGCCGACGGCATCTGCATCCGGCTGTACTCCGAAGACGACTTCGAATCCCGGCCCTCCTTCACCGAACCCGAGATCCTGCGCACCAACCTGGCCGCGGTCATTCTGCAGATGACCGCACTAGGGCTCGGTGACATCGAGAACTTCCCGTTCGTCGAGGCGCCGGACCGCCGTGCCATCCGCGACGGCGTCGCCCTGCTCGAGGAGCTCGGGGCACTCGCGCGGCGTATCGGCAAGCTTGGGCCACGGTCGGATACCGCGCCGGCACAGGAGGACACGCGACGGGGTGGCGCCGCCGATATGGCAAGTCGCCCGAGGGCGAGTACCCGCGACGACGATGCCGCCCTGTCGCTCACGCCGATCGGGCGCGAGATGGCTCAGCTTCCGGTCGATCCCAGGATGGCGCGGATGCTGGTGCAGGCGCAGCGCAACGGTTGTCTGGCCGACGTGCTGGTCATCGTCGCGGCTCTGTCGATCCAGGATGTGCGGGAGCGGCCTGCCGAGCACCAGCAGGCCGCGGACAGCAAACACGCGCGATTCACCGTCGACGGCTCGGACTTCCTGGCCTATCTGCGACTGTGGGAGTACCTCGGCGGGCAGCGCAAGTCGCTGTCCTCCAATCAGTTCCGGCGTATGTGCCGCGAGGACTTCCTGCACTACCTGCGGATCAGGGAATGGCAGGACCTGCACGGGCAGCTGCGGACGATCACCCGGGGCCTGGGCTGGTCGGCGCACGCGGAGAACGCCGCCGGGCCCGGGTCGCCAGAGCACAAGGCCGACAACGGATCACGTGGCTCCGAACGCTCGTCCACGCGATCCGGTGAAGGGCCGCGATCGAGTTCCCGGCGCAGACGTTCCGGTGCGTCAGCGGCACCGGACCGTGCGATAGTCGAGAACGATGGCTTCCCTTGGGATTCCACCGCGATCCATCAGGCGTTGCTGGCGGGCATGTTGTCGCACATCGGGCTACGTGAAGCGGAATCGCGCGAGTTCCTCGGCGCGCGCAACGCCAAGTTCATGATCTTCCCCGGCTCGTCGCTGGCGAAGAAGCCGCCGCGCTGGGTGATGGCCGCCGAACTGGTCGAGACCTCGCGGCTGTGGGGTCGGATGGCCGCGAAGATCGAGCCGGAGTGGGCCGAGCGGCTCGGAGGCGATCTGGTCAAACGCACCTACTCCGAGCCGCACTGGTCAGCCAAGCGGGGCGCCGCGCGCGCCTATGAACGCGTCACCCTCTACGGCATCCCACTGGTGACCGGAAGACCCGTCGACTACGGCCGAATCGATCCTGAGCTTTCGCGCGAGCTCTTCATCAGACATGCGCTGGTACAGGGCGAATGGCAGACCCGGCACCCGTTCTTTCACCGCAATCGTGAATTGCTCGACGATGTCGCCGACCTGGAGCACCGGGCGCGCCGCCGCGACATCCTGGTCGACGACGAAGTGCTGTTCGAGTTCTACGACAAACGTTTACCCGCCGACATCGTCTCGGTGCGCCACTTCGACAGCTGGTGGCGCACCGCACAGCGCAAAGACCCCGCGCTGCTGGACTTGTCGACCGCCACCGTGGTCAACGAGGGCGCCACCGCGCTCGACCCGTCCGCCTTCCCCGATTCCTGGCGTCAAGGCGAGCTCAGCTTCCCGCTCACCTACCAATTCGAGCCGGGCACCGAGAACGACGGTGTCACGGTGCGCATCCCGGTCGAACAGCTCGCGCACGTCCGCGCCGTCGGCTTCGATTGGCTGGTGCCCGGTATGCGCGACGAACTGGCCGCCGCGCTGATCAAGTCACTGCCGAAGACGTTGCGCCGCAGTGTGGTTCCCGCACCGGACTTCGCCGCGGCGGCGCTGGCCGCCCTGACCCCGCGTGCGGAGCCGCTGCGCACCGGGCTGGCGCGCGAGTTGTCCCGGCTGGGTTCGGTCCCGATCGCGCCCTCCGACTTCGATCCGTCCGTTCTGCCCGACCACCTGCGCATGACCTTCGCCGCTATCGGCGGCGACGGCACGGTGCTCACTCGCGGGAAAAGCCTCGCCGCGCTGAAAACGCAGCTGGCCGAACAGGTCTCTGCCTCGGTCGCCCGCGCCACCGCAGGCGTGGAACGTCCGCCCGCCACGGTGTGGACCTCCGAGTCACTCGGCATCGTCGCGCCGACGGTGCGCCGCCAGGTGGCCGGACAGACGGTGACCGGGTATCCCGCGCTGGTCGCCGAGGGCGACGGTGTGGCGGTCCGCGTGCTCAGCTCCCCCGCCGAGCAGGCGGCCGCGATGCGGCTGGGCACCAGGGCGCTGGTGCTGCACGCGCTGCCCACCTCCGTCCGGTCCGTCACCGCAGGGCTGTCTGCCACAGATCGCCTTGCGCTGAGCCAGAATCCGTACGGTTCGCTGGAGGCGCTGATCGAGGACTGCCGTGCGGCGGCCGCCGACGAACTCATCGCCGCCATGGGCGGTCCGGTGCACACACCAGACGAGTTCGATGCGCTCGTCGCCCGAATCCGTCCCGAACTCGCCTCCACCGTCACCCGGCTCGTGCGCCTGGTCGTGCCGGTTCTCGCGGAGGCCCACCAGGTTTCGGCCGCGCTCACGGACCGGAGCGAACGCGACATAGCCGACGACGTCCGCGAACAGCTCGACAACTTGGTGTTCCGCGGCTTCGTCTCCGAGTGGGGTGGCGCCCGGCTGCGCGAGCTGCCCCGCTATCTGCGGGCGGCGGTGGTGCGTCTGGACGCGTTGCCGGGCTCGGCGGTTCGCGATCGTCAGGGCATGGTCGAACTCGATCGGGTACTGGCCGCCTACGACCGCCTGATCGGGGCCCTGCCGGAGCATCGCAGGCATGCTCCCGCAGCGGCCGAGATCTGGTGGATGATCGAGGAATTCCGGGTCAGCCTGTTTGCCCAGAAGCTCGGCACGCCGTTCCCGGTGTCCGCCAAGCGGATCGAGAAGGCGATCGCCGCGGTCCGACGCTAGTCAGTCGGTGGGTCAGACCCCGGCGGGAGGTGCTCACCTACATCCTCTCTGTCAGTCGGCGGTCGACAGCGCCTCGTCGCGCGCCTGGCGCATCTCCCGGATCTCGCGTTCGAAATCGTCGGCGGAGGTGAACGACCGGTAGACCGAGGCGAACCTGAGATAGGCGACCTCATCGAGGTCGCGCAGCGGCCCCAAGATGGCCAAGCCGACCTCGTGGCTGGGCACCTCCGGAGAACCCTTGGCACGCACCGCGTCCTCCACCTGCTGCGCGAGCAGGTTCAGTGCGTCGTCGTCGACTTCACGGCCTTGGCAGGCCCGCCGCACGCCACGAATGACCTTCTCGCGGCTGAACGGCTCGGTGACTCCGCTGCGCTTGACCACGGACAGGATGGCGGTCTCCACCGTGGTGAACCGCCGCCCACACTGCGGGCAGGCGCGACGGCGGCGAATGGCCGCGCCCTCGTCGGCCTCGCGCGAGTCCACCACCCGGGAGTCGGGGTGTCGGCAGTACGGGCAATGCATCCGAGAAATCCTTCGTCGATGCGTGTGCTCGCGGCCGGACCGGCCGTCGATCGCAGCGATCGGTCCGGCGAGCACGTGTACAGAGGTCTATACCTCAGCACCAGGTATTCCCCACTCGAACCCGGAAAATACCTGCATAACAGTTCGAGGATACCCGTCGGAGTACCCGAGCCGTCGCACTCACCCACGGCTACCGCCGCGCCACCTCGATCATTCGACGATCTGCCGGTGCGCGGTCAGGTCCGCGAGGAGGTCCGGCAGCCGCGAGACGAGGCGGCCGCGGGCTGGTTCGGGCCAGAACGGCTCGCCGAGGACGGCGCCGACCAAGACCGGGTCGGGCTCCAGATCGATGTAGCGTGGCAGCAGATCACCGGTGATGTAGGTCCACCTCGTGTCGCGGTCCGCCCAGTTGAAGTCGGGCAGCGGGAAAAGCAGCGCGAAACTGTGGATCGCGACGTCGGCGCGGGCCGGGGCCGGGGCGAAGACTCCAGCCGCGCAGACCGTTGGGACGGCGGGCTTGCCCGTCTTCGATCACAATTCCGGCGACGATGAGTGGCCGCTTCCGCCGGTCAGCGCGGCGGTGGCGCACCCGCACCGCCCTGGCCGTCGACCACGGCGGGCACCGACCCCACGGACCCGCCGCCCCAGTCGCCCGCCCGCACGTGCGCCAGCACGATCAGCCCCGCCACTGCAAGGGCGGTCAGCAATGCTGTCACGGCGAGCACGGCGAAACCGACCTGCGCCCGCTCTACCCGCTCCATCGGATGCCGGCCCCGTGCCCGCCGGAGCGCGGAAGTCCGTGCAGCACGGTCGTATAGGACCGCAGTGCCGCCAGGTCGGGCGCCGCGGGGGCACCGATCGACAGCGGAGCGATGCGCGGGCACCATCGCCCTGGCGCGCGCGCCGCCGCGCCACACACGAGGGCCCGTCTCATAGCCGAGTTCGACCGCCGCAGCGGCGGCGCCGCGGCGGTCGAACTCCGCACCTGCCGCACCGATCGATGTGGTGATGTCGCTGATCGCGCTGATCGCAGTGCTCATCGGACAAACCTCCGTGGTGAGTGCTCCGTCGCTGTTCGAGCCGGCGCCCATTCGAACACATGTTCCCAGCTCATTCGATCACATGTTCGAGGAACGTATGTTCGATTTCTACCACGGCAGAGCGACGAAGTCAGCGGAAACGCCCGACATGCGTCGAACAGATGTTTGATACATCGACGCGACCGGACTAGATTCGAACTACCAAATGCACGACAGGCCATGACGACAGACACCGGCGCGGATCGGCCGGGGCACAGCAGGAAAGGGCGGTTGCGGTGAGGCACACAGGCGACACGGGTGACGAGACCGGAAGCGGCGCCGACTCGGCGAGTACCGGGGCGGATCTCACCGTGCGTCAGCGCAAAGTGCTGGAGGTGATCCGCACTTCGGTGAGCGAGCGCGGCTACCCGCCGAGCATCCGGGAGATCGGTGACGCTGTCGGGCTCACGTCCACCTCCTCGGTCGCCCATCAGTTGCGCGCCCTGGAACGCAAGGGCTACCTGCGCCGCGATCCGAATCGTCCACGCGCGGTGGACGTTCGAGGCCTGGATGAGGTGGTGCGTTCGGTGACCAGTCTGCCGGTCGCCGCGGTGGACGGCTCCGATGTCGCCGTCGACGCCGACCGCCCCGTGCCCACATTCGTGCCGGTGCTCGGCCGCATCGCCGCCGGTGGTCCGATTCTGGCGGAACAGGCCGTCGAAGACGTCTTCCCACTCCCCCGCGAGCTGGTCGGCGACGGTTCGCTGTTTCTGCTGAAGGTCGTCGGCCAGTCCATGATCGACGCGGCGATCTGCGACGGCGACTGGGTGGTCGTCCGGCAGCAGAACGTCGCCGACAACGGCGACATCGTCGCCGCGATGATCGACGGCGAGGCCACGGTGAAAACGTTCAAGCGCACCGGCAGGGACGTCTGGTTGATGCCGCACAATCCGGTGTTCGAACCGATCCCCGGCAACGACGCCCAGATCCTCGGCAAGGTCGTCACGGTCATCCGCAAGATCTGACCGACAGGAGCGACGGCAACGCGCGTCGGCCGCGCGGACATGCACCGTGACCTCCCACGTTCACAGCTGATTGACAGCAAGCGTGCAGGGAATCCACGAGGCCACTTGCGAGACTGCCGCGGTGACAGCGATCAGCGCCGACGCGGCCCCGCCCGATGCGACCACGACTATCGATCCCGATCCGGTCGGGCTACCGCCTGCTCGTCGGTGGGAGCGAGCGGGTCTGGCGGTGCTGCTGGCCGGGACGGCGGTCGCGTATCTGTGGCACATCACGGTCAACGGCATGGGCAACGGTTTCTACGCCGCGGCGGCCTGGTCCGGTGCGCGGAACTGGAAGGCACTACTGTTCGGCTCGCTGGATCCGGGCAACTTCATCACCGTCGACAAACCGCCGGTCTCACAGTGGGTGATGGGGCTGTCGGGACAGCTGTTCGGATTCAGCAGCGCCAGCATGCTGGTGCCGCAGGCGCTGATGGCCGTCGTGGCCGTGGCACTGCTGTACGCGACGGTGGCCACGGCGACCCTCAGCCGTGGCGCCGGCCTGCTGGCCGGGACCACGCTGGCAGTAACGCCGGTGGTGGCGTTGATGTTCCGTTTCAACAACCCGGACGCGGTGATGGTGCTGTTGATGACCGCGAGCGCGTACTGCACGATCAGGTCGTTGCGGCGGGCGAGCGCGCGCTGGCTGATGCTGGCGGGCGTCGCGCTCGGATTCGCGTTCCTGGCGAAGATGCTCGAAGGGCTCATGGTGTTGCCCGCACTGGCGCTCACCTACCTGATCGTCGCGCCGACCTCGGTGCGAAAACGGCTGCTGCACTTGCTCGCCGCCGCGGCGGTGTTACTCCTCTCGTCGGGGTGGTACGTGCTGCTGACGATCCTTTGGCCCGCCTCGTCGCGTCCGTATCTGGCTGGGTCGACGAACAACACGTTTATGGATCTGGTGCTGGGCTACAACGGCTTCGCCCGCTTCCTGGGCCAGAATCACCACGGCGGCAACCGGTTCGCGTTGCCACCCGGGTACGAGTTGCCGAGCGCCCTGGACCAGGGCCGCGGTGGGTTCGGCGGATTCGGAGGCGGGTCTGGTCCGACCCGGCTGTTCACCGGCGAGATCGGGTTCGAGATCTCCTGGTTGCTTCCCGCCGCCCTGCTCGCCTTCGTGCTGGTGCTCGTGTCACGTGGGCGCGCCCCGCGCACCGACCCCGTCCGCGGGACCGCGCTGGTCTTCGGATTGTGGCTGATCATCGACGGCGTCGCGTTCACCACGATGCGCGGCGGCATGCACGCCTACTACACGCTGGCCATCGGTCCCGCCGTGGCCGGGATGTTCGCGATCGGCGTGGCCGAGGTGTGGCGTCGGCGCGAAGAGGTATTCGGCCGGATCGGTGCTGCCGCGTTGGTGCTCGCGTCGGGACTGTGGGCGTTCGTGCTGCTGAGCCGCAACGCCGAATGGCTGCCGTGGTTGCGCTGGACGCTCGCGGTGGTGTCGGTGGTGGTGGCGCTCGGTCTGGTCGCGGCCGCATTCCCGGCCGTGTCCCGACGGGTGCGTGCCAGGTCGGTGTCGGTGCTGGTAGTCGTGGGTGTTCTCGCCGGGATCGGTGGCTCGACGGCGTATGCCGCGGCCACCCTGCCGCAGGCGCATACCGGGGGCGGTCCGACGGTCGGTCCCGCGAAGCCCGAGCGGCCGACGCCGGCGAACAATATGCGCAGCGAGGTGATGTCGTTCGTGAACGGCGACACCGAGCCGCAAGTCGCCGCGCTGCTGCGCAACACGACAACCACCTGGTCGGCGGCAGTGGACCGTTCCTCGGTCGCCGCATCCCTCGAACTCGCCAGCCACACCCCGGTCATCGCGATCGGCGGCTTCACCTCCGACGATCCGGTTCCCACCCTCGATGATTTCCAGACCATGATCCGCACCCACCAGGTGACGTACTACCTCGCACAGGAGGTGAAACTGCCCGACTCATGGCGCGTACACAACCAACCGGGTGTTCTCCCCGGCGCCGGGCAGGCGAGCGCCACGAACAACGGGCTATGGCGTCCGGCCGGGCACAAGGACATCGCCGACTGGGTCTCCGCGCACTACACCCCGGTGCGCCTCGGCAACGTCGCCGTCTACGACCTCACTGTTCCGGCGCACTGACGGTCCACGGCGCGCGATATGCCCTGGGCAGGGACAACAGAAACCGATGTCAGTCCATTCCTCCCCTTGAATGCTCGCGCGGCGTAGCCCATCACAGCATCGGCGCCCAGCACTACCGCGACCCTGGGCATCTCCGAAAATGCTGTGGGTACAACCGCGGCCGTGCTGTGGTTTCGACACGGTCTGGTGCCGAGAGCTGTCACTTGCGGGTTCGCTTGTTGGAGGCAGGGTTGTGTCTGTCGTCATTCCTGCGGCAGAGGCCGGCGTAGTTCGGTGACGGCGATGCGGGCCGATTCGGCGATGGCGGCGTCGACGACGGGGAGTTCCGGGTCGGCGCGGGCCGCGCGGGTGAAAACCGCCACGGCGACAGGGGATTCGCCGGGAAACTCCACCACAGCGACCTCGTTTCGGATCACCCCGATGGTTCCGGTCTTACCCGCGACCGACACGCTGCGGTGCGGGAAGGCGGCGGCGATGCGATGAGGCCACACCTGGTGGCGCATGACAGTCCGGACGAACTCGGTCTGCTCGGCCGACAGCACCGTACCGCCCCAGAGAGCGCGCAGGAAGCGGGTCATCTCCTGCGGGGTGGTCGCGCTCGCATAGGACGGGTCGTACGCCGAGACCGTCCAGGCGTCGTCGTTCTCCGCGAGTGCCGCGAACGCCTCGGCGGTGGTGTGGGTGTCTGTGTCGCGGACCAGGCTGCGGTGCAGATCGACGGTGCCGCCGACGATCCGGGTCTGGGTGAGGCCGAGATGATCGAGCAGGTCCTCGACCGCGCCGAGTCCGGTTTCGCCGAGCAGGATGTCGGCCGCGGCGTTGTCGGAGACGGTCATCATCGACGCCGCGAGGTCGCGCAGGCTCATTGTCACCGGATCGCGCAGCACGGCGATGCCGGTCGGGCCGGGCGTGCACTCGGACGGGGTCACCGTGAGCCTGGTGGTGGGGTCGATACGTCCGGCGTCGACGAGGCGGCAGAACGCGACGAACAGCGGCAGCTTGTACACCGACGCGACGACCACACGTTCGTGACCGCTGATCGAGATCTCGGCGGCGGAGTTGTCACAGCGGCGGGCGTGCAGCCAGCCGGTGCAGCCCGCATCGGCGAACACGGCACGGATCCTCTCCTCAACGCTGCGTCCACCCGACGTCCGGCCGCCACCACGCGTAGTGTCGCCGCGGGACGTGCTGCTCATCGCAGCCGCTCTCGGTACAGCACGCGGTCCACGGCGTCGGCGTGGGTATCGGCGCCGGGACGGTGGATGACGCGGACCCGTAGTGCCACCGCCTGCGGCGCGATGCGCAGCCACGTCACGCCCGGCGTGGACGACGGGGGAATCGCGGTGAGCCCAAAGCATGTTCCGGCCGCCACCGCGGCGAGTACGGTGCGATCGTCGGGCGCTGGGACTGTCGGTGCGTCCAGTCCGTGCTCGCGCAGCAGGTCGAGCACGGTGTCGAAGGCGGGCGGGTTGGCGGCGCGCGGTGGACCGGCGAAACTCAGTCCGGCGAGCATCGGGAAGGTGCGGCGTTCGGCGGCGATGCTGCGGTGATCCGAAGGCACCACGAGCCAGCGTGGCACTTTGACAACCGGGCGGGCTTCGACACCGTCGACGAGGGCCGGATGCTCGATCACCGCGACATCGCATAGCCCGGCGCGCACATCGGCGACCAGATCGACGGTGGTCCCCCCGGTCGTGGACACCGCGGCATCCGGTGCGATCACGGTGCGCAGCGCGCCCACGCAGGCCGTGACCACTCGGTCGGGCAGCGCGGTGATCGCCCCCCAGTGCACGACGCCGTGGGCGTCCGCGATGCGGTGCGATTCGGCGAGTAGACGCTCGGCGTCATCGACGAGCAGCCGGGCGCGAGGGAGCAGTTGGAGGCCGGCCGCGGTCAGGACGGCGCCCTGCCGAGTGCGGTGGATGAGGTCGACACCGAGATGCCGCTCCAGCCGCCGAAGTCCTTGCGACAGCGGTGGCTGGGTCATGTCCAGCGCGGCCGCCGCCCTGCCGAAGTGTCCTTCGTCCGCGACGGAGACGAAGTAGCGAAGGTGGCGGATCAGGTCCATGCGGTCATTGAACCAGCGGGTGCGCCGGCCCCGAGCGTTCCTGCCCGGCCGTGGTCCGCACCGGAGCCGGATCGTGCGGTCCAACCTGCGACGATATCGAAGTCGACTCATCCGTGCCCGGGTCGGATATTTGCGCCCGCCGCCGCGGCGATGGTGTGGTGCGGCGGTGATCCTCTCAGCATGCGCCCACCGTGTCCCGCTCCGCCAACTCCTCGCCGCGGCGGCGGTGTCCGCGCTGTCGGTCGCCGCCGCCGCGTGCGGGTCCGGCACCGACACGGCGGCCTCGAATCCGTCACCGGCCGCCGCCCCGTCGTTCACCGAGATGGAGACCGACCACGCCGCACGACTGGGCGTTTACGCGATCGACACCGCGTCCGGCCACATCGTCGCTCATCGAGACAGCGAGCGATTCCCGATCGCCTCCACGTTCAAGGGGCTTGCCTGCGGCGCACTCCTGCGCGATCATTCGCTGTCGACGGGCTACTTCGACCAGGTGATCCGCTATCCCCGTACCGATCTCGTCGAGAACTCGCCGGTGACCGAGAAGCGTGTCGACACCGGCATGACCGTTGCTGAACTGTGCGACGCCGCGATCACCGTGTCCGACAACACCGCAGGCAACCAGCTGCTGAAACTCCTCGGCGGCCCGGCAGGTTTCACCGCGTTCCTGCGGTCCATCGGCGATAACATCACGCGCCTGGACCGCTGGGAAACCGAGTTGAACACCGCCATCCCCGGCGACGAGCGCGACACCACCACGCCCGCCGCGCTCGCCGCCGACTACCGCACCCTCGTCCTCGGCGACGCCCTCGCCGAACCCGAACGAGCGCAACTGAAATCGTGGCTGATCGCCAGCAAGACCGGAGGCGAGCGCATCCGCGCAGGACTGCCCGAGGGCTGGACCGTCGGAGACAAGACCGGCAGCGCCGCATACGGCGGCGCCAACGACGTCGCCATCGCGTGGCCGCCCGGACGCGCCCCGCTCGTCATAGCCGTACTGACAACGAAATTCGAGCAGCAAGCCAAGGCCGACAACCCGCTGGTCGCCGACGCCACCCGCGCTGCCGTCGGGGCGCTCGGGTAACGCAGAATCCCAACCTGAATGGCCGAATAGCCCATCCCTCGCAGCCCAAGGCTTCCACGACCGACCAACGGAGGAGAGTTATGGCTTCGTCGCCACCGTCCATCACTCGCCGCACGCTTCTCGGGACAACGTTACTGTCCGTGCTGGTCGGATGCGCCGACCGACCAACGACCACTGTGCCACCCGATCCGATGAGGGGGCCGGGCGCGGCGGGAGAAACACCCACTCGGCCCACAGCGAACGGCTACGACAGCCGCCTGGCCGAGTTGGAGCGGACGTTCGACGCACGCCTCGGCGTGTATGCCCTCGCCACCAGCACCGGCACCACCATCGCCTATCGAGCGGACGAACGATTCGCGTTCTGTTCGGCGTTCAAGGGATTGGCAGCGGCGGCGGTCTTGCACCGTAACCCGTTCTCGCACTTGGATACCGTCGTCACCTACACCGCAGCCGACCTCACGAAAAACGCATCCATCACACCGCGGCACGTGACCACGGGGATGACGATCGGTCAGCTGTGTGATGCCGCGGTCCGCTTCAGCGACGGCACGGCAGGCAACCTACTGCTCCGCGATCTCGGCGGACCGACCGAGCTGACCGCCTATGCCCGCAGCCTCGGCGACACCGTCACCCGAATGGACCGGATCGAGCCACTGATCACCGAAGCCACTCCGGGAGACCCGCGAGACACCACGACGCCCCAGGCATTCGGCACCGACTACCAGAAGATCGTGCTGGGAGACGCCTTGCCGAGCGAAAAGCGTGCCTTCCTCCGCGATCTTCTGGAGCGCAACGCCACCGCCGCCGGCGCTCGACGAATCCGGGCCGGAATCCCGCAAGGCTGGACCGTCGCCGACAAAACGGGAACCGGTGACTACGGCACCCTGAACGACATCGCCATCGTCTGGCCGCCGGGCTCCGCACCACTGGTCATCGCGATCATGTCCAGCAAAGCCGACCGGAATGCCACATACGACGAGAAGCTCATCGCCGAGGCTGCCGCCCATGTCGTGAGCACTCTCACCTGACTCCGGCACGACCCACCCGCTTGGTTCCGTTCCCGCACATTGTTCCGTGGACGCCCCCACAGGGCAGAATAATTCGCACACACCAGGCGAATCGACTGGACGCGTAGAAGGGCTGCCGACCTCGCGGCTTTGGTGCGTTCCCAATCGTCCAGAGTGTCACCGATACATTTCTCGTAACTAGAAATAGTCTTTGAGCATCTCTGTGGACCACGGAGCTTGGCGGATCTCCCCACGTGGACCGAACTCCGCGAACCACGGCTTGATATCCAGCACGGGTGTGCCGTCCACCGGGTCCAGCTCAGCTACGTGCAGATCCAGGCCGTCTACTCGTAGCAGCCGAGTCCGGGACACCCCAAGCCAGTTGACACGTCGCATGTTCCTATGTCCGAAGATGCCGACCTTCGGCCATTCGGGGTTATCGCGGGCACTGCGCGCACCGAAGTGCAGATCCGTTTGATCGGTCAAGTGGAAGCGGAATACGATTTCGAGGTGGCTGAACGCATCCAAGCCTTGCACCGACTCTTCAGTGAACCGGCTGTCATCGATGCGAATGATTGCCTCGGTACCACCCCAGTGATCGTCTGTGGGTTCGCGGCGGCCACCTACCACATGTGCGACCGGCACTACATCGAACATTTCGTCTGCCATATGACCCTCTGTCCTATTTCGCATTTGCCGCTAGATAGTCTGCGGCCCGCTCGTCGATCTCGTTTACACCTGCGACATGCTGACCAAGATAGGGTGCCACGGTTGCACGTATGTCGCGGGCAACGTTCCGGGCGCGCCCGGACTGCACTCCGTTCATCGCGTTGAGCGCCGAGGTCCATGTAGTGCAGGCATTTTCCACCTCGCCGCAACGTGCCTGCACAGTGCCGAGGGTAACCAAGCGTTACCGCATGAGTCCGGGTAAACGCCGCTGCCTTGCGCTTGCGGACACTGAGTTGGAATTGTTCGGCGGCACCGGCCAGGTCGCCCGCGTCACGCAATGCGCACGCGGTTTCGTGCGCGAGGCTCGCTTCGGAGAAGAAGAATATCCGAGCGGGCTCGTGATCCGAGTGGGAAGCGGCGGCTAGGTCCCGTTCAGCCTCGAGGAGGGTTTTCTCAGACTCCGCGACATGACCGGCGGCACTCAATGCCTTGCCGTGTACGACCTTTAGGAGTGCCCGCTCACGTGGGCAGGCGGCTTGGTAGCGGCGGCCGCTGACCGACGCTTCAGCGAGTTGTAGTCCTTCCGCGTGATGTCCGAGGTCGATGGCTTGATGTGCCATTGCGCGCAGTATGTGGCCGGTTAGCGGTTCGTCATTAGCTTCAGCCGCGAGCTTGGTCGATGCCGCGAAATAGCGTTGTGCTGTGTAATGCTCGGCATTGTCGAATGCCATCCAGCCCGCCAAATAGGCCAACTCGCTTGCCGCTGAGAACATGTCATGCCGCACAGCCTCGCTGGCAAGAGATGTCGCAGCGGCTGGCACTCACCGCTGACAGGGAGGCCGAAATCTCGGTTCCATGTGGAGGTTTCGACTTCCCTCCCGTCGCGCTACCTTCGGGTGAGGATTGCAGCCACCGAGACAGCGGTCTCATCGTCGTGCGGCAAGGCGCCGGTTGGTGACCTCCAGCTGGTGCGCCGTGCTCGCCGCCAAGGCTCGCATCTCGGCGTCGTCGAGGCGTCCGCACAGCCGCCCCCAGTGCACCGCGACCTGCTCCCCCACCGACACGTCCGGCACCGCGGTGTAGCCGTCTACCCGAATCGGCATGGGCCGCACCGTTTCCGCCGACAGCACCAGCCGCCGCCCATCCCAGCTCAGCCTGCGACAGCGCAGCTCAATCTCGGTGTCGGTGCGGTCGACCACCGTCCCCCACGTGATCCGGCAACTGTCGAGCACATGCAGCGGATGTCCGTTGCCTTGCCCGAGCAGACGCGACCACGGGTACACGCCGAAGACGTGGAAGCAGTGGTTGGCCGCGGCCTCGTCGGCCAGCTCCGGGCCCAGATGCGTCCAGTAACCGCCCGCGACCGGGCCTAGCAATGCCAGCAACTCGGCGGTGAACTCGGCTGGGTCCAGGTCTGCGCCGATCCCGCCGCCCAGCCAGTAGGACTCGACGAGGCGGCGATCCAGCGGGTCCCCGATTCCGGTCATCGCCGACATCACCCGCAGATACGGCCACGCTCCGGTGAACCGCCGAGCCACCGCCCGCACCTGATCGTCCGTCCCGTCGCGCAGCACGACCGCGTCGGGGGGCCCACAGTAGCCGAGCCGGTTGGGGGCGTAGGCGTACCGGGCGAACATCTCAGCTCCGCCGCCTGTCATCAGCCGGGCCGTTCTCCGATGCGGTCGGCCCGCCACCGCTGATCGAGATCGCCGAAACGCCACACTCCGACCGCGATCAACCAGGTGAGCAGGAACAGGCCGACGACGAGGAAGCCGAGCGCGCCGAGATCCAGATCGCCGACCCAGGCCAGCGGACCGTGGGTGACGCCGAGCTCGTCGGTCAGAATCGAGATCATTTCCTGCGCGCCGATCAGCAGGGCGACGGCGACCGACAGCCCGGTGACCACAATGTTGTAGTAGATCGTGCGGAGCGGACCGGCGAACGCCCACCCGTAGGCGTAGTTCATGCAGGCGCCGTCCAGCGCATCGAACAGCGCCATGCCCGCCGAGAACAGCACGGGCAGCACGAGAATCGCATACCAGGGTAGGTCGGTCGCCGCCGCGCCGCCCGCGATCACCAGCAGGCTCACCTCGGTGACGGTGTCGAAGCCGAGGCCGAACAGCATCCCGACCGGATACATCCGCCACGGCGTACGCACCGCCCGCGTCAGCGGCCGCAGCATCCGGTTCAGCGCGCCGCGGTGGTCCAGCTGCCATCGCAGCGCGGCCTCGTCGTAGTTGCCCCGCAGTCCCTTGCGGAACACCCGCCAGATCCCGATCAGGGACACCAGGTTCAGCAGGCCGATGAGGATGAGAAAAGTCCCCGATACTCCGGTGCCGAACACACCGGACCAGCGGCGCAGCCCGGAGTCCCCCTCGCGCAGGGTCGCCGCGAGCGCCTTGACACCGAACGCCAGCAACGCGACCAGGACGAAGACGATGGTCGAGTGTCCGAGCGCGAACCAGAACCCGACCGACAGCGGTTTGCGCCCGTCGGCCACAAGTTTCCGGGTGGTGCTGTCGATCGCCGCGATGTGGTCGACATCGAACGCATGCCGCATCCCGAGCGTGTAGGCGGTGATGCCGAGCCCGACGCCGAACACCGCCCCGTCCACGATGTAGCGACCGGGAACGACGAACAGGAGCAGCGCACCCCACCCGAGGGCATGCAGCAGGAGGATGACGAGCACCATCCCGACGACGCCGCGCCGCTGCCTCCGGTCCAGCCCGGCCCATGCGCCGCGCGGCACCACAGGATGGTCGGCGACCTGGACGATAACGGACACCTCGCCTTCTTGTTCGGACGGCGGTCGCGCCCGCCGTCTCAACAGATCCGCGGCAGCTGCTCTCCTGCGGGCAGATCCACCACGCGCGTGCCGCCGAGGGCCGTGCGGGCCACCACCATCCCGGGGTGCTCGGCGACGCACCGGCCGATGGCCGCTGCCTGCGCGCCCAAGGGGTGCTCCCGCATTGCCGCGAGCACGCGGTCTGCGTCCTCCGCGGCGACGAACGCGAGCAGCTTGCCCTCGTTGGCCACGTACATCGGGTCCAGCCCGAGCAGCCCGCACGCGTCCCGCACGCCCGCGGGGACCGGAAGCTGCCGCTCGTCCAGCGCCACACCGACATTCGCGGTGCGAGCGATCTCGTTGAGCGACGCGGCGACGCCGCCGCGGGTGGGATCGCGCAGCACGTGCACATCGGCACCGGTCGCCAGCATCGCCGCGGCCAGTCCGTGCAGCGGCGCGGTGTCACTGAGCACGGTGGTGCCGAACTCCAATCCCTCGCGGCAGCTGAGCACGGCGACACCGTGCACCCCGATGTCTCCGCTGACCAGCACGACGTCGCCCGGGGTCGCGCGCTGCGGTCGGATGTCCACGCCGGGGTCCACGAGGCCGATTCCCGCGGTGTTGATATAGATCCCGTCACCGTGCCCGGCGTCGACCACCTTGGTATCCCCGGTGACCAGCTGGACCCCCGCCGCCAAGGCCGCGGTGCCGACCGCCTGCGCGATGCGCGCGATGTCGGCCAGCGCGGTGCCCTCCTCCAGGATGAACGCGGTCGACAGCACCATCGGGCGAGCGCCGGCCATGGCCAGATCGTTCACCGTGCCGTTGACCGCGAGCTCCCCGATGGTGCCGCCGGGGAAGACGATCGGCTTGACTACGAACGAGTCCGTGGAGAACGCCAGCCGGGCGCCGCCGAGCGTGACCACAGCGGAGTCGCCCATGTCCGCCTGCGCGGCCGAGCCGAACGCGGGCAGGAACAGATGCTCGATCAGCTCGCCGGACATCGCGCCGCCACCGCCGTGGCCCATCACGATGTTGGGCGAATCCCGCAACGGCATCGGACACACCCAGCCGTCCATGTCGATCGCCACGGGTGCAGTGCGTTCCTCAGGCATGAGCCACCTCCGCCGGGAGATCGAGCCGACGGTAGAGGTAATAGGCGGCGCAAGCGCCTTCCGAGGACACCATGGTGGCACCCAACGGGTTTCGTGGCGTGCACTCTTTACCGAAGGCCGCGCACTCATTCGGTTTGATGAGCCCCTGCAGCACCTCACCCGACCGGCAGATCGACGACTCGGCGGTGTGCAGATTCCCCACCGAGAAGCGCTCTTCGGCGTCGAACTCGCGGTAGCGCTGCGACAACCGCCAGCCGCTGCGCGGGATCATGCCGATGCCACGCCACGCCCGGTCGGTCACCTCGAAGACATCCTGCAGCATGGCTTTCGCGGCCGGGTTGCCCGCCGCGGCCACCGCGCGCGGATAGGCATTCTCCAGTTCGTGCCTGCCGGTCTCCAGTTGCAGCACGGTGCGGCGGATGCCCTCCAGGATGTCCAGCGGCTCGAAGCCGGTGACCACCATGGGAACCCGGTACTTCTCGGCCAGTGGCGGGTATTCGTCAGTGCCCATCACCGTGCAGACATGCCCGGCCGCGAGGAATGCCTGCACCCGACAGGTGGGCGACTCCATGATCGCGGCGATCGCAGGCGGAACGAGCACATGCGACACCAGCAGCGAGAAGTTCCGGATGCCGAGTCGTTTCGCCTGGTACACCGTCATGGCGTTGGCCGGCGCGGTGGTCTCGAAACCGATGCCGAAGAACACGACCTCGCGATCGGGGTTCTCCCTGGCCAGGTTGAGCGCGTCCAGCGGCGAGTAGACCACCCGGACATCGCCGCCCTCACTCTTGACTCGAAACAAATCCTTGCTGCTGCCCGGCACGCGCAGCATGTCACCGAACGAGCAGAAGATCACGCCGGGCCTTGCCGCGATCTCCAGCGCCTTGTCGATCACCTCGAGTGGGGTGACGCACACGGGGCAACCAGGGCCGTGAATCATCTCGATCTGGTCGGGCAGCAGCTGGTCGATGCCGTGGCGGATGATCGAATGCGTCTGCCCGCCACAGACTTCCATAATCGCCCAGCGTCTGCTCGTGGCGGTACGGATCCGGTCGAGCAGGTACTTGGCGAGCTCGGGGTTGCTGAATTCGTCCAAATACTTCATGGCGTCACCTCTGGTTCCTCGCGTGGCGGCTCGGCCGCGGGGTTGTCGAGACCCGCCTGCCTGGCGGCGATGGCGAAGCCGTCGCCGAATTCCTCGTTCAGTACGCCGAGGTGTTCGAACTCGGCCAATGTCTTCAGCGCGGACTCCTCGTCCAGCCGCTGAATCGCGAATCCCACATGAACGACGACGTAGTCACCGACGGCCGCGTCCGGGATGTATTGCAGGCACACGTCCTTGTGCACACCGCCGAAGTCGACGATCGACATCATCGTGCCGTCGCGCTCATGCAGGCTGAGCACTTTTCCTGGCACCGCTAGACACATCGTTGCTCTCCTTCCGCTCATCCCCCGCTGCCCGCGAGGAGTTGCCCGAACGCGAGGCCGCCGTCGTTGGGCGGCAGCCGGTGATGGCTGATCACGGTGAACCCGTTGTCCCGCAGTAGCGCACACGACCGCGTGAGCAGCAGGGCGTTCTGGAAGACGCCGCCGGACAGAGCGACAGTCGTCGGGGCTGCGGCGTAGCGGACCGCGAGATCGAGCACCAGCTGGGCGACCGCTGTGTGGAACCGAGCTCCGACCACCGCGGCGGGTACGCCGCTGCGCACATCGGCCACCACCGCCGCCAGCACAGGGGTGGGATCGATGGCGGCGGGATCGCCTTCGCCAGGGGTGAACCGATATTCGGGCGCGCCTTCGTCGGCGCCCCGCGACCATCCTTCCAGCTCGATTGCCGCCTGGGCCTCGTAGTCGACCACGTGCCGCACGCCGATCAGCGAGGACACCGCGTCGAACAGCCGGCCCATGCTGGAGGTCGGTGCGCAGCCCAGCCCTGTCTCGAATTGGTGTGCCAGAACCGACCTTTCGTCCGCCGGGCACGCCGCGACAGCGGGAATATCCGCACGCCATTCAATCCCGGCAGACCAGAGATGTGCCAGCGCCATGCGGTAGGGCCTGCGGACTGCGAGATCGCCACCGGCGAGCGGCACATATTTCAGATGGGCGAGCCTTCGGTAGCCCTTATAGCCGGCCAGCAGGACCTCGCCGCCCCAGATCGCACCGTCCGGACCGAATCCCGTGCCGTCGAACGCGATGCCGACCACCTGTTCGGTGGCGCCGAGCCCGTGCTCGCCCATCACGGCGGCGATGTGCGCGTGGTGGTGCTGCACGGTGTACACGGCTCGCTCGCCCGCATGCCTGCGCGCCCACGCGGCGGAGCGGTAGCCGGGATGCGCATCGGCGACGAGCTGCACCGGGCGCACTCCGGTGAGATCCGCGAGATGCCGCTGCGCCGCGTCGAAGGACCGCAACGTGGCCAGATCATCCATATCACCGATGTGCTGACTCAGCCAGGCATAGCGGCCGTCGGCCACGGCGCAGGTGTTCTTCAGGTCGGCACCGACCGCGAGGGTCGGTGGCAGCGGGACCGGCAGCGCAAGTGGCAGCGGCGCATAGCCGCGCGAACGGCGCACGGGCAGCTCATGGCCGTCGAGCCAACGGACCACCGAGTCGTCGCATGGCACGAGGATGCGCCGGTTGTGCGAGAGCCAGCCGTCGGCGAGCCCGGCGAGACGGGAGTGGGCGTCGTCATCCTCGTAGCAGATCGGCTCGCCGCCGAGGTTGCCGGAGGTCATCACCAGCGTTCGCGGGCCGGGCGGATCGTCGGGTAAGCCGAACAGCAGGAGGTGCAGTGGGGTGTAGGCGATCATGACACCCAGGTCCGGATTGCCGGGCGCCACGGATGCGGCTGGGGCCGGGCAACGGCGCCATTCGGCGTTCGCCACCTCGGACCTGGCTGCCAGCGGCGCCACGGCGTCAACGGATCCGGCATCCGACCCTGTCTCCGGGTCGCCGTCGACTGGGCGGTGTGCCGCGGGCACCGCCCGGCGGGCGAGCAGCACGATCGGGCGGGCCGGGCTGGTCAGCAGCGCGGCCGCCGCGTCGTCGACCTCGACGATTTCGCGGGCCGTCGCGAGGTCGGGCGCCATGAGCGCGAAGGGCTTGTCGCCACGGCGTTTACGCCTGCGCAATTCGGCAACGGCGGCCTCATTCGCCGCATCGCACGCGAGGTGATAGCCACCGATGCCTTTGACCGCGAGGATTCCGCCCACGCGCAACAGCTCACGCGCGGCGGCCAGTGGGTCACCCGTGCCCGGTCCGGAGTACGCCAGCGTCGGACCGCACTCCGGGCAGGCGATGGGCTGGGCGTGGAAACGCCGGTCGGTGGGGTCGGTGTACTCCCTGGCGCATCGGTCGCACATGGCGAAGTCCGCCATCGAAGTCCGTTCGCGGTCGTAGGGCAGGCCGGCGATGATAGTGAACCGCGGCCCGCAATTGGTGCAGTTGACGAACGGGTGGCGGTAGCGGCGGTCGCCGGGGTCGCGCAGATCCCGCTCACAATCGGCACAGATCGCGACATCGGGCGAGGCCAGCGTGCGCCCGCCGCCGTCACGGGTGGTGTCGGCAATGTGAAATCCGGTGCCGCCGCACACCGGAAGGTCGGTCTGGTCGACCGATTCGACCACTGCGAGCGGTGGCGGCCGCAGGCGCAGCCGCTCGGTGAATTCGTCCAGAGCCGTTGATGTGCCCTCGATTTCGATGACCACCCCGCGGCTGTCGTTGCTCACGCTTCCGGCCAGCGCCAGTTCGGCCGCGGTGGTGTAGACGAACGGCCGGAATCCGACGCCCTGGACCACGCCACGCACGAGCAGGCGTCGCCGCAGCCGCGCGGCGGTCATAGCTGATCTCCACGCTGCAGCAGGCGCAGCCCGTCCAGTGCCGCCGCGGCGCCGGCCTCGTCGGTCTTCTCGACGACGAAGCCCATGTGGATGATCACCCAGTCGCCTGGCCGCGCCGGATCGTCCCCGAGCAGGCCGATATTCACTTTCCGCTGCTCACCGGACACATCGATGAGTGCGATCTGGTCGTGGTAGCCCTCGAGGATGTCCAACACTCGTCCCGGTATGCCAAGACACATCGGCTATTCCTCCTGTCGCACTCTGGTCGGCGACGGCGACGAGCCGTCCCGGACTGTGCCGACCTGCGCCGCGCGACCTTCGACGGGTTGGGCGCCGTCGGGCATCAGGTCCGCGAGGACACGGCCGACGGCAGCGACCGCGTCGTCCACCGCGGCGGCGACGGGCTCGGACAGCCCGATCCGGTCGTCCACGGAGGCGACCTGGCAGCCGACTACGACGGTCGGCGGCAGCACGCCACCCAGCGCTCGCACCCCGGCGAACACGGCGGCCGGAGTCATCGCGTGCGCGTCGAGACGCACGGCGTCGGCGTCGGCGTCGGCGTCGGCGGTTGCGGCGCGGAACACCGCGACACGTCCGGACTCCCCGCGATCGGGCAGCGCGTCGACCAGCACCAGCGCGTCCCACGCGTCCAGCAGGTCGTAGGCGAGGTGCATCCCGCGGATGCCGTAATCCATCACGCGTACGCCGGCGTCGGGGTAGTGCGGCAGCCGCCGCACGACCTCGGGCCCGAATCCGTCATCGCCCAGGAAGATGTTGCCGATCCCGGCGATCAGCACCGTGGCCGTCTGATCACCCCTCCCCTTCGGTCGGCGCCGTCGCGCCGCCGACGTTCGCGTCGTCGACAATGCCGGTCGCCGTCTCATCCGGGTCGTTCGCGGTCCGCTTGTGTTGCTCGTAGGGCGGGGTCGCCGGTTCGGCGCCGTGACCCGGCTCCGTGGTGAACTCGCCTCGCCTTTCGGTATCGGTGCCGTGGGCGGAGGTGATCTCCTCGTGGCCGATATCACCCGGTTCACGGTCGGTGGGTCCCCCGGCCACGGTGTCGGAGCCGGTGTCGCGGGACCCCGGCTCACCGCGGGCCTCTTGTGGCTCTTCGCGTTGGTTACCCATGATGTATTCCTTCCTGTCGGCCGCTACATCTGCCGGATCTTCAGATATCGCCTGATATCCGGGATCGACCGAACGCCGAGGTATAGACCCACTGCCGCCAGCACGGCGACGATGGACGTCGAGATCACTCCCACCGCTTCCATAGCGGACTTCCTTTCACTTGTCGGGGCTGTCGAGCGGTTCCAGTTCGTCAGGCGTGAAATACAGATAGCGGCCGTACCATTCGTGCAGATCAGCCGCCGGGTCGTCGTCCAGCACGACACCGACGTGCGCTTGCCCGTCTACGTCTTCGTGCACCGAGACGACCCTGGCGGGCTTGCCGTCGAAGAACAGGTCCTGGGCGTCGGCCCGCCGGGACGGATGCAACCGGACCCGGCTGCCCTTGCGCACCAGCACACCCGCGACGGGCACCGCATCGGAATCCGGGCGAACCTCGTTGTCGGCCAGCGGGTCCCACCAATCGATCCCCTCGGGAACCTCCGGTATCAGTCGCGGCCGGTCGAGATGCGGATCGCGCAGCACACCGTGCAACTGGCGCAGGTCATCGGGCGTCATTCCGTCGCAGCGATCGATGATCTCGGCGGCGCGCGGATCGGTCGCCCGCGCCAGCACCTTCTCCTCGTCGGTCATCGTCATGACGCGCAGGCTGAGGATTTCGTCGATCTCGGTGGAGTCGAACAGCGGTCCCTCGCTCTGCTCGGCGATCTCCGGGTGGTCGTAGAGGATGATCGGCGAGATCAGCAGCAGGCTATGGTCACCGGGTGGTCCGGCAAGTACCGGGAAGCAGCGGTGCCGGTCGCAGCGTTCGACTGCGGCCTCGGCGTCGGGCGGAGGGTCGATCAGCGAAATAAACTGTGCGCCTGCTATTTCCGCGATTACGTGCGTCCCGATCAGCGAGCGGGCAATGGCGTCCTGCTTGTCCGCGGCCGGCGCGCCCACGTTGCGGACTGTGATCGTGAACCGCAGGTACCGGTCGTCCCGGTCGATCGTCAGATCGAATCGGCCCGCGAGCGGCAGCCGGGTGCGCACCAACGTGCCCACCGACCGTCCCGATTCGTCGGTGATCTCCTCGGTGTCGGTCCAGCCCGGAACGCTCAGTAGCTGACTAAACTTCGCGGGCGTCAGCGGGCCGACGACGAGTTCCCGCGCGACGGCCTCGTCCCAGGACAACCACGACCGCGCATCGACGGTCAGCTCGGCGATCGGCGTACCAGCGCCGTCCACCACCTGTCGCCGCTGAAGCTGGAGGAATCGGATTGTGCAGGTGAGTACTGGGTTCTCGCCCGGATCGATCAGGCACTGCGCCGACATCTCGGACTCCTCGCCGAGCCCGGCCGCGGCGGCACCGTCCGGTCCCAGCACGCCGAACTGCCACCGCGACTGGTTCTTGCGCGAGTTCGCTCGATACGGGTACAGCAGGTAGCCCTCGTACAGCACCGCGTCGGCGACGGCACGGGCGCGGGCGCCTGGGTCGGCGGTCACGGTAGCTCCTCCGCGCGGGCCAGCAGCCGGGTCACCGTGTCGTCGAACCCGAGCAGGCCGTGCCCCGACTTGTAGGCGGTGAGGGCATCGAGAGTGTCCCGGCGCAGGCGTAGCCAGCCGGTGTTCGGGAAGTGCGCCGCCATCAGGTCGTGCCAGACCGAGATCGGCATGTCGAACTTGTCCTCGCGGTCCCAGGGAATCTGCTGGATCGCGAATCCGCCGCTGCCCTTGATGAAGACCGTGCCGCTGAACAGGAACAGCAGTGGAACGACGCCCTCGCGCAGCGCATGCAGATACTTCGACCCGGTCACCTCGAAGTCATAGGTGCACGGCATCGGCAGATCCACCTCCGCGCCACCGGTGAACCCTGGAACCATGGTGGCGCAGTGCATCCAGAGAAACGACCGCTGCGTGGCGGGCCAGCGCTCGCGCGGGCCGAACAGGTCGGCCAGCCCCGCGCCCTCCTCCTCGGAGTAGCCACGACGGAACGGCTCGATACGCACCTGCGCGCGCAGGGCGATCGCATGCACGGGTTCCTCCGCGAGTGCGGCGATTCCGACTCGCGCGGCCAGGATCGGTGCGACAGCGTACGGCTCCGGCTTCATCTCGAGCACGGCGAACGCCGTCGAGTAGACCGGGCTCATACCGCACCACCCCGTCGCGCGCGAGCCGATACGGTGGCGAAGAACTCGTCCAGGTAGCGCCGCACGTCCTGCCCGCCGTCGAATCCGCGCCACAGCAGCCGGATCCGGCCGACGAACTCGTAGCAGGTGTCGATCGGAAGCAGCAGGCAGCTCGCCGACGCGGTTCCGCGGTCGGGCACCCGGATCAGGAGCGCCTCGACGTCGGCGGCGAGCACGTCGAGTTCGGGGTGCCGCTCCAGGATCGAGTTCCACTGCGCCAGAGGAAGTTCCGACTCGGTCGCACCCGCGGGACCTGGATAGATGGCCACAGTCCTGCCCAGCGCGGAGTTGCGGAAGAAGAACGCCAGGCCGACCGGTATCTCCAACGCGTCCCATTCGCCCTGGCTGATCGTGAAGCCGGGAAACGCGAGATACCGATCAGGCACCGCCCGATAGCGCAGCGCCGCGTCCTGGTCCACGAACAGCAGATAGCAGCTGCGGCATACGCACAGCAGCTGACGGCCTTCGACATTCACCACGTGCTGGTGCTCGTCGGCGATCTGTTCGGCGCACATCTCGCACCGTTCACCCGCCCGCGTCGCGGACTTGCCGTCGGCGGTAATCCGCTGCAGGACCCGGAACGGCGTATTCATCCGTGCACCTCCACCGGCACCGCCATCGCCAGTTCACCGGAGCGGACGAGCACCGGAAGCGGCTCGAGGTGTCCGTCGCCATCCACGCGCGCACCGGCGTGCACAACGTCGAAGTGCGCTCGGCAGGTCGGGCAGCGCAGCACCGCGTCGCCGACCGGAAATCCGACGCGCCGATGCAGCACGGCGCCCGACAGCGAGTTGTCGCAGGCCGGGCAGTGGTCCCGGTAGGCGAACACGTCCGGACCCACCCGGCAGGCCAGCACCGCGAGCCCGGCGACGGCGAACCCGCCCATTTCGCCGGGACCCAGCTCGGCCAGTTCAGGGACCGCGATCCAGTTCCCGGACCGGTCACCGTTCGCGTGCACCCGTGCCAACAGAGAGTCCGCGGGAATCAGCCCCGCCGACTCGGTCTGCGCGACCACTTCGATGGCCTCGATCTCCGGCGCCGCCGCACGTACTGCGTCCTCGACGGCCAGCTCCAGCGTCACCGACGAGGACGGGCAGCTGCGACAACTGCCCGCCAGCTCCAGTCGGACCACGCCGTCGGTGATGCCGACCAGGCTCACGTCCCCGCCGTGCGAACCGAGGTAGGGACGCACACTGTCCAGCGCCGTACGCACCCTGGTGTGCACGTCGTGCGGGTGCAGCCCGTGCACGAGCAGCAGACTCGCGACCAGATCGTCGCGGGCCAGCCGCTCGATCGCCGCCGCGTCCAGCAGTCCGATCACGCGGGCCAGACCCGCGCCGTAGAGGTCGGCGACCTCACGCACCAGCTGTTCGGCGCGCTCGCGAGCGAGGGTGCCGCCCGCCGAGCTCGCCTCCAGCAGCGTCTCGATGCGATCGCCCGCCTCGCGCCACCGGCTGTCGGGCGTTGCGTTGTCCTGGTCGATCGGACGATCGTCCACCGTCATCTCCCGTCCCGTCGCCGGATCCGGGCGCTCACTCCCCGGTAAGCGTCTGGGTCGGTGAGTGCAGTTTCTCCACCGTCTGTCCGTTACCGAGATACATGTGCACGCCGCACGGTAGGCAGGGATCGAAACTGCGCACGGTGCGCATGATGTCGATGCCCTTGAAGTGCTCGCGGTCGTTCTCCTCGAAGATCGGCTGGCCCTGCACCGCGTCCTCGTAAGGACCCGGCGTGCCGTAGCCGTCGCGCGGGCTGGCGTTCCATGGCGTCGGCGGATACGGGTGATAGTTCGCGATCTTCCCGTCCCTGATCACCATGTGGTGCGACAGCACACCACGCACCGCCTCGGTGAAGCCGCAGCCGATGCCCTCGTCGGGCACCTCGAACTTCTCCCAGGTCTTGGTGTGGCCCGCCCTGATCTCCGCGAGGGCTTTCTCCGCGAAGTGCAGTGCGCAGGCCGCCGCGTACGCCTGGAAGTAGGTGCGGGCACGGTTGCGTTCGATCGTGTTGCTGCCGTATGCGGGGATCTTCCATTCCAAGGTGACCGGGCCTTTGACCGCGGTCTTGGGCAGGTTGATCTGCACGCTGTTCCCGGTCGACTTCACGTAGCCGATGTCGACCAGGTTGGCCAGCGCGGTCGACCACAGCCGCGCCAGCGGGCCGCCGCCGGTGTCCAGGGCGAGGTGGTCCGAGCCGTCGAACCAGCGCGGCGACATCACCCAGCTGTATTTGTCGTCGAGGTCGCGCTTCTGCGGCTTGGGATTCGTGTGCTGGTTCCAGGGGTGGCGCCGGTCCACCGGGTTGCCGAGCGGATCGGTCGGCACGAACATCTCCTGGTCGGTCCAATCCTCGTAATACGAACTGCCCAAAAGGATTCTGATGCCGAGGTTGATGTCCACCAGGGAGGTGGTGAGGAGTTTGCCGTCCACCACCACGCCCGGGGTGACGAACATCTTGCGGCCCCAGTCCGCCATGTCCTTGTACTCGAAGTTGCAGACCTCGGGATCCTGGAACGAGCCCCAGCAGCCCAGCATTGTGCGCCGCAGACCGACCTGCTCGTAGCCGGGCAACGCCTCGTAGAAGAAGTCGAACAGGTCGTCGTGCATCGGCACGACCTTCTTCATGAACTCGACGTAGCGCATCAGGCGGGACATGTAGTCGGTCATCAGCTGGACCGTCGCGACGGTGCCGACGCCGCCGGGGTACAGCGTCGAGGGATGCACGTGCCTGCCTTCCATCAGACAGAACATCTCGCGGGTGGTGCGGCTGACCTGCAGCGCCTCCCGATAGAACTCGCCGGTGAACGGGTTGAGCGCCCGCATGATGTCGGCGATCGTGCGATAGCCGTGGTCGCCCGCGTGCGGCGCCTCGGTGTTCTCCGCCCTGGCCAGCACGCCGGGATTGGTCTCGGCGACCATCTTCTCGCAGAAGTCCACGCCGACCAGGTTCTCCTGGAAGATGTTGTGGTCGAACATGTACTCGGCGGCTTCGCCGAGGTTGACGATCCACTCGCCGAGATGCGGCGGCTGGACGCGATAGGCCATGTTCTGGCAGTAGCACGAGCAGGTCGCGTGGTTGTCCCCGCAGATACCGCAGATGCGGCTGGTGATGAAGTGTGCGTCGCGCGGGTCCTTGCCGCGCATGAAGATCGAATAGCCACGGAAGATGGACGAGGTGCTGTGGCACTCGACCACTTCGCGGTTCTCGAAGTCGATCTTGGTGTAGATGCCGAGGCTGCCGACGATCCGGGTGATCGGGTCCCAGGCCATCTCGACGAGACGGTCCGGTTCGATCGTGCGGTGCGACGGCTCCGGGATGATCTGTGTCATCGGAGATCCTCCTACCAGGTGCGAGTCGCGCCGGTATCCAGCTTCTGGCCCTTGTGCCGCCAGTGCGGCTCCTTGTCGACCGTGCGGCCGGTGATGTGACGGAGGCTGCGGATCACCGATCCGTAGAGCCCCGACGCGGTGGATGAGAACTTGCCGCCGGGTGGTTCGTCCATGAACGGCATGAACTTGTCGGGGAATCCAGGCATGGTGCAGCCGATGCAGATGCCGCCCACGTTCGGGCAGCCGCCCACGCCATTGATCCACCCGCGCTTGGGCACGTTGCACTTGACGACAGGGCCCCAACACCCCAGTTTCACAATGCATTTCGGCGAACCGTACTCGGTGGCGAACTCCCCCTGCTCGTAGTAGCCCGCGCGGTCGCAACCCTCGTGCACGGTCGCGCCGAACAGCCACTTCGGCCGCAGCGCTTCGTCGAGCGGGATCATCGGCGCCTGCCCGGTCGCCAGGTAGAGCAGGTAGGTGAGCGTCTCCGACAGGTTGTCCGGCTGGATCGGGCAGCCGGGCACGCACACGATCGGAATGCCCGCTTTGCTCGTCCAGTCCCAGCCGAGATAGTCGGGTACGCCCATCGCGCCAGTCGGGTTGCCCGCCATCGCGTGGATGCCGCCATAGGTCGCGCATGTGCCCGCCGCTACCACGGCGGTCGCCTTAGGCGCGAGACGGTCCAGCCATTCGCTGGTTGTCATGGGCTGGCCCGTGGCGGGATTGTTGCCGAAGCCGCACCAGTAGCCGTCCTCATGGAGTTGCTCGTTCGGGATGGACCCCTCCACCACCAGCACGAACGGATCGATCTCGCCGCGGTCGGCCTTGAAGAACCACTCCAGGAAATCGTCAGCACCACCATTCGGGCCGCACTCGAAATCGATGAGCGGCCAGTGCACGGCGATCTTCGGCAGACCGGGAAGGGCGCCGAGGGCGATCTCTTCGACGCTCGGCTGGGTGGCCGCGGTCAGAGCGACCGAGTCACCGTCACAACTGAGTCCTGCGTTGATCCAGAGAACGTGGATCAGCGTGTCCTCGGCTTGTACTGCTTCTCGTGTGGGCATCGGACTGCCACCTTCTGCAGCGGATCATCGGGAGCCGATCTCACCTTTCTCGAAGAAGGCCACCCGATAGATGTGATCCTTGTCACGCCATCCTAAGGCTCGCCCCATACCTTGCTCAAGGCCCCGACGCCGGACCGGCCCCGCTGCTCGGCGAGCCAGTCGTACCAGCAAGACAGTCCTTCTCCGGTGGTCACCGAGAGCGGAAGGACCCCGACACCGGGGTGCACCGAGGCGGTGTACTCACGACATCTGTCGAGGTCGAAATCGACGTAGGGCAGCAGGTCTATCTTGTTGACGAGCACCAGGCCCGCCGCCTGGAACATGTGCGGGTACTTCAGCGGCTTGTCGCTCCCCTCGGTCACCGAGATGATCACGACCTTGTCGCGCTCGCCGAGATCGAACAGCGCCGGGCAGACCAGGTTGCCGACGTTCTCGACGAACAGCAGCGTGCCAGGCTCGGGGTCGAGGGTTTCCAGCGCGCGATACATCATCTCGGCATCGAGGTGGCACCCCGCGCCGGTGTTGATCTGGACGACGCGGCAGCCGGTCGCCCTGATCCGTTCGGCGTCCAGCAGCGTCGCCTGGTCCCCCTCTATCACCGCGATCGGCGTCTGGCCGAACTCGCGGATGGTCCGCTCCAACAGGGTCGTCTTGCCCGCGCCAGGGGAACTGGTCATGTTGAGCGCCAGGATGTCGCGCTCGGCCAGCCAGTCCCGGTTGCGCCGCGCCAGTTCATCGTTCTTGGCGAGGACCTTCAATTCCAGGCTGACCGTCTCGGTGGCGGGCAGGTGGACGTGGTCCGCGCCGTGTGGGTGGTCGTGCTCGGATGAGTGAGCGTGGTCGTGCCCGTCGTCGTGGTGATGCTCGTGCGGGACTCGGATCACGGCCGCCGCGTCGTCGCCACATCCGCAGGTTGCGCACATGTCTCGCTTACCTCCATCGATCGGATACGCAGCTCGCGCCCGGACCGGATCTCCACATCGGCGCTGCCGCACGCGCACAGCAGGATCGGATCGGCGAGCCGGAATTCGGCGCCGCAGCTGCGGCATGCCGCGGCGCCCGGAATTTCCACGAGGATCAGCTCCGCCCCCTCCGCCACTGTCGCCTCGGCCGCCAGTTCGAAGCAGAACCGCATGGCCCCTGGCACGACGGCACAGAGCGCGCCGACCTCGACGGTGATGGAGTACACCCGCCGTCCCGCCGCGTGCTCACAGACGGCGTCGATGACACTCTGGGTGATAGCCATTTCGTGCATCGCGGCCTCCGCTACTCGAGAGGACCCTTTGAGGCTACTCTCGCGGCGAAGGTTGGCTTGCGAAATCAGCGACACCCTGGCTGATGCCGAGACTCCGGCGTGCGACGCACACGTCGCCAACCGGAGCCCGGTCTCTCGCGCCCGCGGGTGATATCCCTGTGATCGCGCCTCTGGCGGGAAGAAATGCCCCATACCGCTATGACGGGGATGTATCGGCATGCGGCGGGAGTCAGTCGTGGTTGACGGTCTCGAGTACTTTGCCGCTGTTCGCGTCGATGGTCACCTCGTGCTCCACAGCGTCGGGGGTAACGAGTTCGACCTCCCATACTGCGCTGCCGCCGTTGGTGTCGAACTCGGCGGACTCCACCCGGCCGCCGGGCACGGCTTCGACCGCTTTGTCGATGGCTTGCTGCCGTGTGATGCCGGGGTCCGCGATCAGCGCCCAGTCCGTGGCCGGCGCGGAGAAGGAGACGGTGTGCCCAACGTTTCCGCCGGTGGCGACGGCCGCGAGCGCTAGGCTCACACCGGCGACGACGGCGGCGCCGACGAGGATCCAGCGCAGACCGGCGAGTGCGCGGTGGAAAACGGTTGTCATGGTGAAACCTCCTGCGGGAGTCGTGCTCTCGAATGTGATCAGCACTGTGGCAAACCCCAGCTGAAGGCGACCTGAAGCCACCTGAAGACTGCTTCAGGAACAGTCTGTCACCCTTGTGGGATGCGTCTGCTGATTGTGGAAGACGAGAAGCGTCTGGCCCTCGCCCTCGCAAAAGGGTTGTCCGCCGAGGGATTTGCCGTGGACGTCGTCCACGACGGCACCGAGGGGCTGCACGCGGCCACCACCACCGACTACGACTTGATCATCCTGGACATCATGCTGCCGGGCATGAACGGCTACCGGGTATGTGCCACGCTGCGCGCCGCGGGCCGTGAGACACCGGTGCTGATGCTCACCGCGAAGGATGGCGAATACGACGAGGCCGAAGGCCTGGACACCGGCGCCGACGACTACCTCAGCAAGCCGTTCTCCTATGTGGTGTTGCTTGCCCGCATCCGCGCCCTGTTGCGCCGCCGAACGCGCGGCGGCGCGCAGGTTTTGCGCATCGGCGATCTGATCGTGGACCCCAACACCCACACATGCCGGCGCGGCGCCCAAGACGTGACGCTCACCGCGAAAGAGTTCGCCGTCCTCGAACACCTCGCCGTTCGCGCCGGGGAGGTGGTGTCGAAAGCCGATATCCTCCAGCATGTCTGGGACTTCGCCTACGACGGCGACCCGAACATCGTCGAGGTCTACATCAGCACGCTGCGCCGCAAGATCGACGCTCCGTTCGATCGCCGATCGATCACCACCGTCCGCGGCGCGGGCTACCGGCTGGTGGCCGACCGTGACTGATCGGCCGACACGCAGGCGAGGGTGGTGGAGTTCGGTCCGGGCGCGCACCACCCTCGCGGCCACCGCCGTCGTCGCGGTGGCCCTGACCGCTGCCGGGCTGACGGTGCTCGCGGTGCTGCGGCACAACTTGGTCGAGAGTGCGAGTCTGCAAGCGGAGACGACAGCCCGTGACGTGGCCACCCAGCTCGCGGCGAGCACCGACCTCACACGGTTGAAGCTGCCCGACGCCGACAGCCAACCGGTGCAGGTTGTTTCGGCCGACCGCCTGGTTTTGGCAGCCGACGACGACCTCCGCGGTCAACCTCCCATGGCCGACTTCGGCCCGTATTCGGCGTCCCGAGAAGACGAGGACGACCAAGACGACGAAGTGGACGACGACCAAGACGAGAAGGACGGCGAGGACGACGAGGACGAGCCGCCCACTGCCACCACCAAAGACCCGACCGCCACCGAGGTCATGTTCGGTGATGTGCGGCTGACGGTGGACGGGGGCGAACCCAGCCCCTTCCGGGTGGCCGCGGTCGCGGCCACCACCGCGGGCGGGCAGCCCGCCACGGTCTACGCCGGCGTCTCCCTCGACACCGCCGACAGCGCGGTGGCCGACGCGCGCCAAGCCATGCTCATCGGCCTGCCGCCGTTGCTCGCCGTGGTCGCCGGGGTGACCTGGCTGGTCACCCGCCGTGCCCTGCGCCCGGTGGAGTCGATCCGGTCGGAGCTCGCCGAGATCATGGACGACGGCGATCTCTCCCGGCGCGTCCCGGAATCCGCCTCGCGCGACGAAATCGCCAGGCTCGCAAGCACTACGAACGCCACGCTCGCCGCCTTGGAGGCATCCGCGGAACGCCAGCGCCGCTTCATCGCCGACGCCGCGCACGAACTGCGCAGCCCCATCGCCAGCTTGCGCACCCAGCTAGAGGTCGCCCAGGCGCACCCGCACCTGCTCGAACTGGACGGCGTGATCGGAGACACCGTCCGGCTGGAACATCTCGCGGCCGATCTGTTGCTGCTGGCCCGGCTCGACGCGGGCGAGCAACCCCGTGCGGACCGCGTCGATCTGGCCGCACTGGTCCGTGACGAACTGGCCCACCGGGTCGGCGACCGGATCACCGTCGACACCGTGCTGCCGAACGACCCGGTCGTGGCCACCGGCAGCCGACTCCAGCTCGCCCGCCTACTCGGCAACCTCGTCGACAACGCCCAGCGGCACGCGGCCACCACCGTACGAGTCTGTCTGCACCACACTGGCGATCGCACGGCCGTGCTGGACGTCGCCGACGACGGTCCCGGTGTTCCGGAAGCCGACCGGACCCGAATCTTCCAGCGTTTCGTCCGCCTGGACGATGCCCGCAGCCGCGACGAAGGCGGCGCAGGACTCGGCCTCGCCATTGTCCGCGACGTCGTCGAGCGGCACGGAGGCGACATCCGCGTAACCGACGGTATCGATAGCGGCGCACGCTTCGTTGTCACCCTGCCCACGGTCGATGTGTGAGGACTGCGCTCCCGCTTCCCGAACGATGTGTCGCGACCGTAGGACTCGCCTCTGTGTTTCCCCACACCGGCGCCGCACGCGTCTACTGAAAGGGATCGGCGAACGGGAAATCACCTACATGAGAAACGTTCCCAGAATCATCACAAGTCTGCGGAAAAGGACCGATTCCCATGAAATCATCAATACTTTTCCGCGCCTTTATATCTCATCATTTTCCGGACTACGCTCGCTACGGCGGAATATTTCAGCAAGAACTCGTACCAGGTTCAAATAACTGGAGAATCTGACCGTGAAATGAGGCATTGCGCGCACGCTCACACTGGAGGAGGGTAAATATGTCCGGTGGCGCCACCGGGGCGCCGCCCTGACCAGGGCAGGAGGTGGCTCGTGTACGCACGTTCAAGCACAATTGCGGCCCAGCCGTCATCGATCGACAGCGGGGTCGCGAACCTCCGCGATGAAGTGATGCCGAATCTATCCGAGATCGAGGGGTGGGTCGGCCTGTCATTGATGGTAGACCGGGCATCAGGGCGCTGCATCGCCACAACCGCATGGGAATCCGAGGGTGCGATGCATGCCAGCAGAGGGCGGGCCCAAGCACTACGTGATGGTTTGGCCCACATGCTCAACGGCCCGGTCGAGCGGGTCGAAGAATGGGAAATCGCGGTAATGCACCGTGATCATCTGGCCGGCGACGGCGCGTGCACTCGGTGCACGTGGTTGCAGACCGATCCGGACAACATCGACCAGGTGATCGACACCCTGAAGGTGGGAGTGCTGCCGGAGGCGGAGATGATCGACGGGTTCCGCAGCGCCAGTCTGTTCGTCGACCGGGCAACCGGTCGAGCGGTAGGTGCGATGGTCTGGGCGAGCCGCGAGGCCCTGGACAACAGCCGCGAAAAGGCGAATCAGATCAGGGCCGCGGCGACCCAGCAGATGGGTGCCGACGTGCTCGAGGTGGCGGAGTTCGACTTGGCTTTCGCTCACCTGCGCGTGCCCGAGATGGCTTGACCTCATCCGATATCCGGTCGCGAAGGGGAGTCTTCTCGGCCGGATGTCTTCATTCCACTGCCTGTTATCAGGCCAGTTTCAAGCTGCGACCGATGATTTCCTTCATGATCTCGGTGGTGCCGCCATAGATGGTCTGGACGCGGGCGTCCATATAGGCCTTGGCGATGGGGTATTCCTTCATGTAGCCGTAGCCGCCGTGCAGTTGCAGGCAGCGGTTGATCAGGTCGAGCTGTTCTTCGGTGCTCCACCACTTGGCCATGGCGGCGTCCTCGGCGGTGAGTTCGCCCTGGTTGAGCATTTCGATGAACTTGTCGACCATGAGGCGCACCGCGGTGGTCTTGGTGGCCAGCTCGGCGAGCACGAAGCGGGTGTTCTGCAGGGCGCCGATCGGCTTGCAGAATGCCTTGCGGTCGCGGACGTACTGGATGGTCATCTCCAGGCAGGCCTCCATCGCCGCGGCCGCCATGACGGCGATCGACAAGCGCTCCTGGGGTAAGTTGCGCATGAGGTGGACGAAGCCCATGCCCTGAGTGCCGAGCAGGTTGTTGCCGGGCACGCGCACGTCGGTGAAACTCAATTCGGCGGTATCCTGCGCCGCGAGGCCGAGCTTGTCCAGGTTTCGGCCGCGTTCGAAGCCAGGCATCCCGCGCTCCGCCACGAGCAGGCTGAAGCCCATGGCGCCCTTGTCCGGGTCGGTCTGCGCGACCACGATCACGATGTCGGAGTTGATGCCGTTGGTGACGAAAGTCTTGGCGCCGTTGAGGATCCAGTCGTCACCGTCGCGCACCGCTCGGGTCTTGATGCCCTGCAGGTCCGAACCGGTGCCCGGCTCGGTCATCGCGATTGCGGTGATGATCTCGCCGGAGCAGAAGCCGGGCAGCCAGCGCTGCTTCTGCTCGTCGTCGGCCAGCTCCAGCAGGTAAGGCGCGATCACATCATTGTGCAGCGCGAAGCCGAGACCGGAGTACTGACGGCGCACCGACTCCTCGGCGACGATGGCGTTGTAGCGGAAGTCCTCGACTCCGCCGCCGCCGTACTCCTCCGGCATGGCCATGCCGAGAAAGCCCTGCTTGCCAGCCTCTAGCCAGACCTCGCGGTCGACGATGCCCTGCTCTTCCCACCTCGTGTGGTTCGGCGCGACGTGCTGATCGAGAAACTTGCGGTACGACTCCCGGAACAGTGCGTGTTCGGCTTCGAACAGTGTGCGCTGCACGCCAACCTCCTAGTGACCCACACCAGCCGGTCCACACCGGCCCTCGTTGCCAATACGGTACCCGGCAAGAGAATCCACGTTCACTTCTGGTCTGGAGATCTTTCCTCACCTGGACTGAAAGCGTGGCTTCGGAACATCGGGCGCGATTCTCGGCAAACGCGCGAAGGCCGAGGTTGCCTACCCGTCGACCCGGGGCCATCCCAGAATGATGGCGAACCCGATCGGTACTCAGATGTTCAGCCGACCGCGCAGCCGACCGACCAAGGTGCGCCCCCGGTCGCGCTCACGTTCGGCGAACAGGAAATTCATCTCCTCCTCCAGCGCCTTGCGTACCACATCGCGGAATTCTTTGGCGGCCGCGTGCACGTCGTCGGCGCCGCGCCAGGGCGCCGGGTCGATCGGAGCGCCCACGGAGAAGTAGAAGCGCTCCGGACGCGGGATCACAGTGGGGCCGATGCCGCGGAGGAGCGGAGGGGTGAGGTCGCGGCTGAGCCCGAGGGCTTCGACGGTCCAGCGCAGTGGGCGCAGAACCGGATGGTCGCCGTCGACGACGATGTCGTAGGCGTCATCGACACCGATCATGGCAACCGGGACGATCGGGGCGCCCGCCTCGATGGCCATGCGGGCGAAGCCGCTGCGACCTTCCCACTTCAGCAGATACTTCTCGTTCTTGCGGCGCACCGCCTCGCGACCGCCGCCCGGAAAGACCATGACGGCCTCGCCGCGCCGGAGCAGGGCAAGACAGTTGTCCCTGGTCCCTCGCACCGCGCCGTAGTAGTGCAGGAGTTGGCGCAGCCCGGGGACGTTGATCAGCACGTTCTCGGCCAGGCCGCGGACCAGGCGGCCACGGCGGCGCAACACCTCGGGCAGCAGCAGCGGTGCGTCGATGCCGCCCATCAGGTTGTGGTTGCCGACCAGGAGCACCGGACCGTCGGCGGGAAGATTCTCCAGGCCGTAGAAGCGCGGGCTCGTCCACGCGCGCAGCGGCGCCAGCAGGGTGTCGAGCACCCGCAGATCGGTGTCGGTCAGCGAAACAGACAGTGGCGCATCGTCACTGAGCACCGGATCGGCGCTCTCGGCACCCGAATGCCGATCACCGGAATCGGCGGCCCCGTGGCGGTCGTGCGACATGAACCCTCCTGCTGTCGATGAGGACAGACCGGCGCCCCTGTCGCTACGCGGACGAATGCCCGTCCGCCTCCGGCGCGCCGGCCGTTCCCGCGTGCGCGTACGCCGACAGGGCCGCGGCGAGGGCATGCGGGACGCGGGCACGAACGCGGGTTCCGCCCTCCTCATGGCCGGAGGTCAGGATGCGGCCATCGGCGTGGATGCGAGCGAGGAGGTCGCCCCGCGTGTACGGAAGCAACACGCTGATCTCCACGTCCAGCCCACCGAGCGTTTCGGCGAGGCGCGCGCGCAATGCGTCGATGCCGAGGCCGGTGTGGGCCGAGACGAACGAGGCGTCGGGGAGCAGTCCGCGCAGGTGGGTACGCTCCATCTGATCGATCGCATCGATCTTGTTGACCACGAGCAGTTCCGGCGGGGCAGACGCCCCGGATTCCTTGATCACGTCCGTCACCACTTCGCGGACCGCTTTGATCTGTTCGGCGGGCAGCGCGTCGGAGCCGTCGACCACGTGCAACAGCAGGTCGGCGCCGGTCACCTCCTCCAGGGTGGACCGGAACGCCTCCACCAGTTGGGTCGGCAGGTGGCGAACGAAGCCGACGGTGTCGGTGAAGACCACCTCGCGCCCGTCGTCCAGGCCGGCTCGGCGGGTCGTCGGGTCGAGGGTGGCGAACAGCGCGTCCTGCACCAGCACGCCGGAGCCGGTGAGTGCGTTCATCAGGCTCGACTTGCCCGCGTTGGTGTAGCCGATGATCGCCACCGACGGGATGCCGCTGGAGTTGCGGCGTGCCCGCATGGTGTCACGCGCGGTCTTCATCTCACGAATATCGCGGCGCAGCTTTGCCATTCGCTCGCGAATACGGCGGCGGTCGGTTTCGATCTTGGTCTCACCGGGACCACGCAGGCCCACGCCACCGTTGCTGCCCGCGCGGCCACCGGCCTGCCGGGACATGGACTCACCCCAGCCGCGCAGCCGCGGCAGCATGTACTCCATCTGGGCCAGCGAGACCTGCGCCTTACCCTCGCGGGAGGTCGCATGCTGAGCGAAGATGTCCAGGATCAAGGCGGTCCGGTCGATCACCTTCACCTTGACCACCTTCTCCAACGCGGTCAGCTGTGCAGGGGTCAGCTCACCGTCGCAGATCACGGTGTCCGCGCCGGTTTCCAGCACTACGGAACGCAGTTCGTCGGCCTTGCCGGAGCCGATGTAGGTGGCCGGGTCCGGCCGGTCGCGACGCTGGATCAGCGCCTCGAGCACCTCGGAGCCCGCGGTCTCGGCCAACGCGGCCAGCTCGGCCATGCTCGCCTCCGCCTGCATGGCGGTCCCGGTGGTCCAGACACCGACCAGTACGACGCGTTCCAGGCGCAGCTGGCGATACTCGACCTCGGTGATGTCGGTGAGTTCGGTGGACAGACCCGCCACACGACGTAGCGAGCTGCGGTCCTCCAACTGCAGTTCGCCGACCGTCGGGTCGGCGGACCAACCGGTGCGGTTCATCCGAGCGGCGTGCTCGGCGACGACGTCACCGGTCACAGTGTCATCGAACTCCTCGGCGGCGCCATCGCTCGCGGCCGCCGGGGTGAATGGGTACGTCTCTGATTTGCTCATACACCATCCATGCTGCCATGAAACAGCGGCAGGTTCACTCGGTTATTTCGCGGACCCGCGCAGCTCACATGCCGTCCCACCAGGAGAAGGCGAGTCGGCCGGTAGCCACCAGTACGGAAGGTCCGCGTAGCCACGCCGTACCGTTCTCCAGTCCGACGGTCACCTCGCCGCCCGGCACGCGGACGGTCGCCCGGCCGGTGTCCTCGGCGATCCGGAAGCCTTCGGCAGCCAGCGCCGCGGCCGCCGCGGCGACGGTTCCCGTTCCGCACGAGCGTGTTTCGCCGACGCCGCGCTCGTACACCCGCATGTCGACCGAGCGATCGGCGTCCAGCGCGGTGACGATCTCGACGTTCACGCCGTGCGGAAACAGGTCGGGATCGAAGCCCGGCGGAACGGTCAGGTCGAGCTTGCCGAGGGCTTCCGACGACAGTTCGGTATCGACGCACGCCAGATGCGGGTTGCCCACATCGATGCCGATCCCCGACATCGCCCAGCCCGCGATAGTCGCGGTCGATTCGCCCAGTTCGCGCACCTTCCCCATGCCCACGGTGACATCACCGGTGACCGGGCCCGCGGCGTGCACGGTGACCGGGCGCGCCCCGGCGCGGCTGCCGACGACGTAGCGGTCGCGGGTCTCCAGTCCCGACGCCGCCAGGTAGTGGGCGAACACGCGCACGCCGTTGCCGCACATCTCGGCGATCGAGCCGTCGGCATTGCGGTAATCCATGAACCAGTCGTCGGCGCCGACACCCTCCGGGATCTCTTCGAGCACACCGGCGGCCCGCAGCGCACCAGCCCTGGCGACCCGCAGTACTCCGTCCGCACCGATCCCACGCCTGCGATCGCACAGCGCGCTGACCCGCTCGGGAGTCAGGGCAAGACCCACCTGTGGGTCGGGCAGCACCACGAAGTCGTTCTCGGTGCCGTGCCCCTTGGTGAACTCGATGTCCGGCACGTGTGATGTCTCCCTCTTGTCGTCACTTGGCAAACGTCCGGCGCTGCCGGGAAATTTCGTAGAGAGCCACCGCCGCCGCCGACGGCGCGCCCAGCGAGCTGGCGGTGCCGCCCATCGGGATGTGCACCATGTCGTCGCAGGTCTGCTGCCAGGCCGCGCTCATCCCGCTGGTCTCGTTGCCGACGACGAGGATCGTTGCCTCGGTGAAATCGTGATCGTAGGCAGCGCGGGGGCCCTTCTCGTCGGTACCGACGATCCGCGTCGGAATGCCGCGGAGCACCTGGCGGTCGCGGAACTCGAGCACCTGGGCGGGTCCGGCGGCACGAATCACCGGCATGGCGAACAGTGAACCCGTCGACGCGCGCACAGTGTGCGGGTCGTACTGATCGGCGCCGTGCCCGGTGACGATGACACCGCTCGCGCCGAAAGCGTCGGCCGACCGGATCAGCGTGCCGAGATTGCCGGGCGAGTTGGGGCGGTCGAACACCACGACCACCGGTGCGTCCTCTCCCGGCTCACCCGGCTCGAAGGTCTCCAGTGCCACCTGCTTGGACACCGCGACGGCCACCAGTTCCGGTATGCCGGTGGACTTTTCGCCCAGTTCGGCCATCAGCTCCGGCACCAGGCCGACCTGCGGCACTCCGCTGGTGTCCAAGAGCTCGCGCGCCCAGCTGGACAGATCGGGCGCGCCGAGGCGGTAGAGCAATGTCTCCAGGGGCCAATCGTTGGCGACGGCCTGGGTGATCGGTCGAACCCCCTGCACCAGGAACCGGCCGTCGCGGTGGCGCTTGGTCCGGTTGTTCAGATAGGCCTGCCACACCTGGACCGAGGCGTTGCGAGTACTCACACGTCGGGTCACTGCGTCCGTTCTTTCTCGTCGAGCAGGGCGAGTGTCGTCGCCAACAAATCGGAGGCGGCGCCGTCCACCCAGCGCACCCTGGCATCTCGCCGGAACCACGAGCGCTGCCTGCGGACGTAGCGGCGCGTGCCGATCAGAGTGCGTTCCCGCGCGTGGCTCAGGTCGTATTCGTTGTCCAGATAGGACAGGACTTGTGCATATCCGATGGCGCGCCGGGCTGTGACGCCGGCGCGGAGCCCGCGCTCGATCAGGCCGCACACCTCCTCGACTAGCCCGCCCGCGAACATCAGGGCGGTGCGCTGCTCGATGCGCGCGTCCAGAGCCGCGGTCTCGCGGTCTACGCCGATGATGACGGTCCCCCACCGCGGCTGTCCGATCCGCGGCGCCGATGCGGCGAACGGACGGCCGGTGAGCTCGACGACCTCGAGCGCGCGCACCATGCGGCGGCCGTCGGTGGGCAGGATGGTGGCCGCGGCCACCGGGTCGGCCTTCCGCAGCGCCGCGTGCACCGACGCGACGCCGCCGTCGGCGAGCACCGCCTCCCAGCGCGCCCGCACGGCCGGATCGGTGGCCGGGAAATCCCACTGGTCCAGCAGCGCCTGGACGTACATCATCGAGCCGCCGACGATGATCGGCACCCGCCCTCGGTCCATGATCGCGGCGACGTCGGCGCTCGCCGCGGCCTGGTAGGCGGCGACGGTCGCGATTTCGGTCACCTCCAGCACGTCGAGCTGGTGGTGCGGGATGCCGCGCCGCTGCGCGACGGTCAGCTTCGCGGTGCCGATATCCATGCCCCGGTACAGCTGCATCGCGTCGATGTTCACGATCTCGCCGCCGAGCCGTTCAGCCAGGTCGAGCGCGAGGTCGGACTTGCCGGTGGCGGTCGGCCCGACGACCGCGATAGGACGGATTCCCGCGCCGGTCACGGGACGTCCTCGACTGAGGGCCGCCAGAGGCTCACGTGGTAGCCGACCCCGAACGGCGCGTCGCGGTAGCGCGTCTCGACCACCGGATCGGCGTGGAAGAGCCCGGCCAGCATCTGGTAGGCCGGGCGGCCGGAGAGGCCTAGTTCGGCGCACAGCGCCGGGTCGAGCGCGTGGATTCCGGCGCGGTCGCCCGCCGTCAGAGCGCGATCCAGTTCGTTTTGCACGGCTTCGGCCCGTGGGTCGAGGTAGCCGGGCGCCTTGGTGGACAGGGTGGCCGCGCCGTCGGCGACTACGAGCACGCCCCGTGGCGCATCGTCGGCGTCCAGCTCGGCGCGCAGTTTCGTCCCCAGTTCGGCGCAGCGATCGGGTCGCGCGTCCGCCGACATGATGTGCGCCTCGGCGACCGCCTCGGGCGCGACCCGCCCACGCAACCACCCGGCGACCAGCGCGGACAGCGGAAGCCGGGCGTCTGCCCCAGCCGAGCAGGTGAGCGCGGCGGCGGAGAGTCCAACCCGCACGTCGACACCGAACCCGCGGAATGTGCCGACCGTTTCCGGCCCGAGCACACCGTTTTCGGCCCCCACGCCGAGTACCGTCCACCGGTCCGTCACGGCAGCGAGGACATGCACCGCGTCCAGCACCGCGGCGCGCAGCACGGCGCGCGGATCGGGTCGGTCGATTGCCGCCGGGTCCGCCACGCCGCCGCACAGCTCGGGCACCAGGATCGGCGGCGAGGGAACCAGGGCGGCGATGGAGAACACGTCGTAACCGTAGTCGTTGCCGAGACCACGGGTACTTTCCGGCTTCGAGTGTCTCTGCCGGAAACACCGCCGAGATTGATAGTGTTCGAGGAGCTACAACCCAGGTCATCAGGGGTTGCATTGCCCCGGATTTAGGCGTGGATCGATGGTCACAAGAGCTCGGACCGGGTTCAATGGAATGAGCTAGGGCGTAACCAGGCAGCCGTGACGCGCGGCAGGGACGAGGAAAAATGACCGACAGCAACGGAACCGCGAAAGCCGGCCCGGGCAAGATGCCGCGCACTTCCGGTGCCCCGAAACCCGGCGGCTCGATTCAACCCCCCAAGCCGCACGCGGTCAAACCCGCCCCGGGCCCCGCCCAGCAGCACCCGCATCCCGTCGTCGTGCCCACCGTCTCAGATCCGAGCAGGTGGGGCCGGGTCGACGAAGACGGCACCGCGTGGGTGAAGACCACCGAAGGAGAACGCCAGGTCGGCTCCTGGCAGGCGGGGGACGCCGCCGAGGGCCTGGCTCACTTCGGCCGCCGGTTCGACGACCTGGCCACCGAGGTCGCCCTGCTGGAGGCGCGCCTGGCCGCGGGCGCGGACGCACGCAAGACCAAGGCCGCCGCCGTCGCGCTGGCCGAATCGCTGCCGACCGCCGCCGTCATCGGCGATATCGACGGGCTCGCCAAGCGTTTGCGGGCCATCGCCGAGCACTCCGAGGAGGCGGCCGCGCACGCCAAGGAGGAGAAGGAGCGCGCCCGCCACGAGCACACCGAACGCAAAGAGGCGCTGGCGGCCGAGGCGGAGAAGATCGCCGCCGAGTCCACCCAGTGGAAGGCCGCCGGCGATCGGTTGCGCGAGATCCTCGACGAGTGGAAGTCCATCCGTGGCGTGGACCGCAAAGTCGACGACGCGCTGTGGAAGCGATACTCCAAGGCGCGCGAGGCGTTCAACCGCCGCCGCGGCGCACACTTCGCCGAGCTGGATCGCGAACGCGCCGCCGCGAAATCCCGCAAGGAGGAGCTGTGCGCGCAGGCCGAGGAACTGTCCGGCTCCACCGACTGGGTAGGCACCGCGGGCGTCTTCCGTGACCTGCTCGCCGAATGGAAGGTCGCCGGGCGCGCCCCGCGCGAGGCCGACGAAGTGCTGTGGCGGCGCTTCAAGAGCGCGCAGGATGTGTTCTTCGCCGCCCGCAACGCCGCCGTCTCCGAGCGCGACGCCGAGTTCGAACAGAACGCGACAGCCAAAGAAGAGTTGCTGCGCGCCTACGGCCGCATCGACCCGTCCTCCGACCTGGACGGCGCCCGCACCGCGCTGCGCGAGTTGCAGGACAGGTGGGATGCCATCGGCAAGGTGCCGCGCGAGCGCATGCAGGAACTGGAAGGCAAGCTGCGCGCTATCGAGAAGCGCGTCCGCGACGCCGTCGACGCGCAGTGGCGGCGCAGCGACCCGGAGGCGATGGCCCGCGCGGCCCAGTTCCGTGAACGGGTGGCGCAATTCGAGGAACAGGCCGCCAAGGCGCAGGCAGCGGGCAACACTCGAGACGCGGAGAAAGCGCTGGAGCAGGCCAAGCAGTGGCGCGAATGGGCCGAGGCCGCCGAAGGTGCCGTGAGCAACCGCTGACCGCCGGCAACAGCAGTGGCCCCTCCCGATCGGGAGGGGCCACTGTCGTCTGATCGCGTCGTGTCAGGATTCGCCGGAACGGCGACGGCGATCGCGCTCCTCCGCAGCCGCGGCGGCATTGCGGCGCTGCTCTTCGGCCGCCAGGTGCAGTGCGGTGCGGCTCCACACCACGCGCACCCAGTGGAAGGTGAGCACGATCGCGACGATGGCTCCGAGGATCAGCCCGAAGCCGGGGCCCGCGCCGTGGTAGTTGCCCAGGCCGGGAGTCTGGCGGTGCCAGATCGAGAAGATGCCGAACGCGCTCGCGATAGCGCTGCCCGCGACCGCGATCCAGGCCAGCACCCATCGGCGGGTCATCAGCGCCAGCGTCGAGAAGCCGATGCCGAAGACGACGAGGAACCACACGAAGACGCGGGACGGCAGCCCGATGTGCTCGATTCGCGCCGCGTCGGTACCCAGCAGCACGTCGAATCCACGTGCCGCGCCCGCATGCGGCAGAACCAGCGACAGCAGCAACAGGAACACCGCGCCCGCCACCACCATGGCGCGCACGCCGGGGTCGATCTCGCCGGCGATCCGCCGCTCGACGGCATCGAGATCCTCACGGAATTGTTCGAAGTCGCTTGTGCTCGCCACCGAGTTCACCGAGTCCTCGTTTCGTTCGTCGTTCGCTGGACCCTCCGCGGGGTCGGTTGTCCCGCCCGGCCCTGGGGTTCCCGCGGACGTGCTCCGCTCATCGCCGGATGCGGAACCGGATCCCGCGGCGCCGCGGGTCACGTCGCCGTTCTTGTCCGGCCCGGTGCTCATCCGTCACAACCGGTCGAGCAGCCCGCGGCCGCCGGTTCCGGGGCGGGCGCGCCGACGCGGGGCAGACCCAGACCGACGCCGATGGGCTCGGTCTTCGGGGTGACGCCGCGCTCATGCGCATCGCCGGCGCGGGTACGGCGGTGGGTCTTGATCGCGGCGTCGGCGATCAGGTGGTGCGGAGCGGCATCGGTGATGTCGACGGTGACGAGATCGCCGGGGCGGATCGGCTCGGCGGTGCCGCCGGGCCGGAAGTGCACCAGCCTGCCGTCGCGGGCGCGCCCGCTCATCCTGGCGGTCGCGGCGTTCTTCTTGCCCGCCCCCGCCGCGACAAGCAGCTCGACCTCGGTACCGACCAGCGCTTGATTCGCGGTCAGGGAAATCTCCTCCTGCAGCAGGATCAGCCGATCGTAGCGCTCCTGCACGACGGCCTTGGGCAGCTGGCCGGGCATATCGGCGGCGGGTGTCCCGGGTCGCTTGGAGTACTGGAAGGTGTACGCGCTGGTGAAGCGCGCCTGCCGGACCACGTCCAGGGTCTCCTGGAAGTCCTCCTCGGTCTCGCCGGGGAAGCCGACGATGATGTCTGTGGTGATCGCCGCGTGCGGCATCGCGGCACGCACCTTGTCGATGATCCCCAGGTAGCGGGCCTTGCGGTAGGACCGACGCATGGCTTTGAGCACCTGGTCCGAGCCGGATTGCAGCGGCATGTGCAGCTGCGGGCAGATGTTCGGGGTTTCGGCCATCGCCTCGATCACGTCGTCGGTGAACTCGGCCGGATGCGGCGAGGTGAAACGGACCCGCTCCAGGCCGTCGATGGCCCCGCACGCACGCAGCAGCTTGGCGAACGCGCCACGGTCGCGGGGCTCATCGGGGTCGGCGAACGAAGCGCCGTAGGAATTCACGTTCTGCCCGAGCAACGTCACCTCGAGCACGCCCTGATCGACCAGCGCCTGCACCTCGGCGAGCACGTCGCCGGGGCGACGGTCGACTTCTTTGCCACGTAGCGAAGGCACGATGCAGAAGGTGCAGGTGTTGTTGCAGCCGACCGAGATCGACACCCAGCCCGCGTAGGCGGATTCGCGCTTGGCAGGCAGCGTGGACGGGAACGCATCGAGCGACTCCAGGATCTCCACTTGGGCTTCCTGGTTGTGCCGCGCTCGCTCCAGCAGTACTGGCAGCGAGCCGATGTTGTGCGTGCCGAACACCACATCCACCCAGGGCGCCTTGCGCACCACGACCTCACGGTCCTTCTGGGCCAGACAGCCGCCGACGGCGATCTGCATGCCAGGACGGCCCGCCTTGATCGGCGCCAGATGCCCCAGGGTGCCGTAGAGCTTGTTGTCGGCGTTCTCGCGCACCGCGCAGGTGTTGAAGACGACGAGATCGGCCGTCGCGCCGGGCGCGGCCTTCACGTATCCCGCATCCTCCAGCAACCCCGACAAGCGTTCGGAATCGTGCACGTTCATCTGGCAACCGAAGGTACGGACCTCGTAGCTGCGTGCTGTGCCCTCGACGGGCGCCGGAGACAAAACTGCCTGTCCGATCGAATCCACCCGTCCAGGGTACGGGTCCACGTCCGGCGGGTTTCGCGGGCATCGGCGCAGGAACCGGGGTGCCTGGGTAGAGAAACCGTAAGTTACGGCCACGTGTCGGCGCGGCGCGGCGTGACGGCGTGTCGCAGAAACTCGGGCAAATTTCCAGAATCCGCTTAAGGTCATTGACCATGACCGACGACGCCGCCGCGCCCGACCCGATCGGGAACGCTTCGACCGGGGACGTCAGCGCCGCCACCAGCGCGCCGCCGATGATCTCGATGCGCAATGTGGACAAGCATTTCGGCGACCTGCATGTACTCCGGGACATCACTCTCGAGGTTCCCAAAGGACAGGTCGTCATCGTTCTGGGCCCTTCCGGTTCCGGAAAATCGACGCTGTGCCGCACCATCAACCGACTGGAACCGATCGACTCCGGTGACATCGCCATCGACGGTGTCCCGCTGCCCGCCGAGGGCCGCGCGCTGGCGGCATTGCGCGCGGACGTCGGCATGGTGTTCCAGTCGTTCAACTTGTTCGCGCACAAGACGATCGTGGAGAACGTCATGCTCGCGCCGATCAAGGTCCGCAAGGTCAAGAAGGACAACGCGCGCACCCGGGCCATGGAATTGCTCGATCGGGTCGGCATCGCCGATCAGGCGGACAAGTACCCGGCCCAGCTGTCCGGCGGGCAGCAGCAGCGCGTCGCCATTGCCCGCGCGCTGGCGATGAATCCCAAGGTGATGCTGTTCGACGAGCCGACCTCCGCGCTGGATCCGGAGATGGTCAACGAGGTGCTCGAGGTGATGGTGTCGCTGGCCAAGGAGGGGATGACCATGCTGGTGGTCACCCATGAGATGGGCTTCGCCCGCCGTGCCGGGAATCGAGTGCTGTTCATGGCCGACGGCCTGGTGGTCGAGGACGCGACGCCCGACGCCTTTTTCACCGCGCCGAAGTCCGACCGCGCCAGGGACTTTCTCGGCAAGATATTGAGCCACTGAACTGCCGATAGCAAGACCGAACTGCCGGATAGCAAGACCGAACTGCCGATAGCAACACTGAACTGCCGGATAGCTAGACCCACTAGAGGGAGAAGGAACTCGATGAGGATCAACCGTGCCCTGCGAGTCGGTATCGGGGCGATCGCCCTGACACTCGCGGCCGCGACCGCCACCGCGTGCGGCGGCGGCGACGACAAATCCGCCCTGGACCACGCCAAGGACGGCAAGCTCACCGTCGGCATCAAGTTCGACCAGCCAGGTCTCGGACTGCGGAACAAGGACGGCTCCTACAGCGGCTTCGACGTCGAGGTCGCCAAGTACGTGGCAGGCAAGCTCGGCGTGCAGCCCGACAACATCACCTGGAAGGAATCCCCCTCCAACCAGCGCGAGACGCTGATCGAGAATGGTCAGGTCGACTACATCGTCGCGACCTACTCGATCAACGACCAGCGCAAGGAAAAGATCGATTTCGCCGGTCCATACTACGTCGCGGGGCAGTCGCTGCTGGTGCGCGCTGACAACACCGACATCACCGGCCCTGACAGTTTGAAGGGCAAGAAGGTCTGCTCGGTGAAGGGCTCCACCCCCGCCCAGAACATCCAGAAAAACTTCCCCGACACCCAGCTGCAGGCCAACGACACCTACTCGCTGTGCCTCGAAGGACTACGCGCGGGTTCGTGGGACGCGGTGACGACCGACGACATCATTCTGGCCGGCTACGCCGCGCAGAGCACTGGCGCGTTCAAGGTGGTCGGCAAGCCGTTCACTACGGAGAACTACGGCATCGGCCTGAAGAAGGGCGACAACGAACTCCGCAACCAGGTCAACGACGCGATCGAGGCGATGATCGCCGACGGATCATGGCAGAAGGCATTCGACACGACGGTCGGCGCCTCCGGCTACCAGGCGCCACAGCCGCCGACGGTGAACCGGTACTGAACTCCCTGCCGCCTTTCACCTGAGCCCGGGTCGCCCGGCCCCACCCGGGCCGAGCCTCCCGCCGCACTTCCCCATCGAGACCCGATCGGAGGGACGCGTCCGCCGTGTTCGACCTGATCTCGAGGTATGACACCAAAATCCTCGAAGCCTTCTGGGTGACCATAAAACTGACCGTGCTGTCGGCGATCGGCGCGCTGATCCTCGGCACGATCGTCGCCGGACTGCGCGTTTCCCCCGTGCCGGTCGCGCGGTGGGTCGGTACCGCCTACGTCACCATTTTTCGCAACACCCCGCTCACGCTGATCATCGTGTTCATGTCGCTGGGCCTCTACACCACGATGGGCTGGCGGCTCGCGGGTGAGGGGCCGGATTCGGTGGCGCAGAACAACTTCCGCTTCGCCGTTATCGGCCTGAGCATCTATACCGCCGCGTTCGTCTGCGAGTCGCTGCGCTCGGGCATCAACACCGTGCCGATGGGCCAGTCCGAGGCGGGCCGCTCACTCGGCTTGGGCTTCGTGCAGAATCTGCGGCTCATCGTGCTTCCGCAGGCGTTTCGCTCGGTCATCGCCCCGCTGGGCAGCGTGCTGATCGCGCTGACCAAGAATTCCACCATCGCTTCGGCAATCGGTGTTGCCGAAGCCGCGACCCTGATGGCGGAGATGAACGAGACCGAAGCCGCGGTGCTGGCTATCGGCGCGATCTTCGCGCTCGGCTTCGTGATCCTGACCCTGCCGACCGGCCTGTTCTTCGGCTGGCTGGCCAAGCGATACGAGGTGGCCCGATGAGTGAGCGAACCATGAACACAGCCGCAGGTGCGATCATGCCGGAGCCGAGCGTCAGCGAGGCGCAGGCATGACCGCTGGCCCCTCGGTGCTGTTCGATGCCCCAGGCCCGAAGGCTCGACTGCGCAACAACATCTTTTCGGTCCTGGTCGCGGGCGCGGTGCTCGCGGCGGGCTGGGTGCTCTACCGCGGATTCGCCGACAAGGGGCAGTTCACCACCGAGAAGTGGAAGCCCTTCCTGGACGCTGAAGTCTGGTCGACCTACCTGCTGCCCGGTGTGCGGGGCACCATCGTCGCCGCGCTGCTGTCGATCGTGTTCGCACTGGTTCTCGGCATGGTCTTCGGCGTACTTCGGCTGTCGGAGCATCGGGTAGTGCGCTGGATCGCGGGCGCGATCGTCGAGCTGGCGCGCGCGATCCCGGTGCTTATCCTGATGATCTTCCTGTTCGCGGTGTTCTCCGACTACAAGATCTTCAAGTCCGACGATCTCGCGCTCGCCGCCGTCGTCACCGCGCTGACCATCTACAACGGTTCGGTCATCGCCGAGATCGTACGCGCGGGCATTCGGTCACTGCCGAAGGGGCAGACCGAGGCCGCCGTCGCGCTCGGCATGCGCAAGGGCCAGCTGATGCGGTTGATCCTGCTGCCGCAGGCGATCACCGCGATGCTGCCCGCGCTGATTTCACAGATGGTCGTCGCACTGAAGGACTCGGCACTCGGTTATCAGATCACCTACGTCGAGATCGTGCGCTCGGGACAGCAGCTCGGCGCGGCCGAACAGAACACCATCCCGGCGTTGATGATCATCGCGGTCATCATGATCGCCCTCAACAGTGCGCTGACCCTGGTGGCGACCAAGCTGGAACGGCGGCTGCGGGCACGCAAACGCGGTAAGGGCGGCGCGGCCGTGGTGGCCGCGGACTCCATCATCACCGACGCGGCACCTGGCGTCGACATCGGGAAGAAGTCGTGAGCATCGATCACCGAGCGTTCGAGAAGTACCTAGCCGGAAGGGCGAGCGCCGAGAACGCGTTCGACCCCATGATGTCGCCGTCCGGATCTTGATCGATCGCGGCCTGGTAGTCGTCCACGCCTCCCCGACGGACAATGACATCGCCGGGGACATCCCCTCCTCCGGGAGGTAGTACACACCGCGATCGGCTCGAGAACCAGCAGTTCGACGTGTCCGTCGCGCGCTCGGTTTCGCGGGGAAATCACCGCCGGCGCGGTTCAGTCGAAGGGGTCGACCAGGTCGTCCTCGGCACCATGACCGGCCAGCTCGGCTTTGACCACACGGTAGGCCGTCGACTGGCCGTAGCCGCGGCGGGCCAGCATGCCGACGAGGCGGCGGATCGTCTTGTCGCGGTCCAGGTCTCGGGGCAGGGAACGTAGTTTGCGGCGGACCAGGTCGGCGGCGCGGGATTCCTCGTCGTCGTCGGTGATGGCGGCCAGAGCGGGCGCGACATCCGACTGCGCGACGCCCTTGCGGCGGAGTTCCAGTGCGAGCGCCTGTTTGCCTTTGCCGGAGAAGGTGTGGCGGGAGTGCACCCATTGTTCGGCGAACGCAGCGTCATCGATGAGGCCTACTTCGGTGAGGCGATCGAGCGCACGATCACTCACCTCGGGTGGGTACCCCTTGGCCGTCAGGTGCTGGACGAGCTCGGCGCGGCTGCGGGCGCGGACGGCGAGTAGGCGAAGGCATACGTCCTTCGCCTGCTCGGCCGTCCCGCCACCGGATCCGACCCCTCGGCTGTCGGACCGTTCTGGGCCAGCTGGCTGGGAGTCGTCGCACAACATCGCGTTTCGACGCTCACGCTTGGGCCCGGCCGAACGCGCCCGCTGCGGATCGGACGCGTTCGACCGGGTTTCCATGGTGTCCGGCCCAGCCGAACCACCTTCGGCCCTCCGGACTCGTTCAGGTTCCTGGCCACCGGTCCGCGAGTCGGCTGACCGGCCGGCGGCGGACAGGAGTTCGTCCAACCGGCGCCGCATCTCGTGCACCGCGTCGGACCGTGACCCCTCGGGCGCGGCCCGGCGCGGTCCGGGCGAACGTCGGCCGTTCATCGGCTCAGAAATCGGCGGGCACCTCAGCGGCAGCCTGCTCCGCGGTCACGTCGGCGCCGATGCCGAGCTTCTCCTTGATCTTCTTCTCGATCTCGTCGCGCACGTCGATGTTCTCCAGCATGAACTTGCGGGCGTTCTCCTTGCCCTGGCCGAGCTGGTCGCCCTCGTAGGTGTACCAGGAGCCGGACTTGCGGATGAAGCCGTGCTCGACACCCATATCGATGAGCGACCCCTCCTTGGAGATGCCGTGCCCGTAGAGGATGTCGAACTCGGCCTGCTTGAACGGCGGCGAGACCTTGTTCTTCACGACCTTCACGCGGGTGCGGTTGCCGACCGCGTCGCTGCCGTCCTTGAGCGTCTCGATGCGGCGCACATCCAGGCGCACCGACGCGTAGAACTTCAACGCCTTACCGCCTGTGGTGGTTTCCGGCGAGCCGAACATCACGCCGATCTTCTCGCGCAACTGGTTGATGAAGATCGCGGTGGTGCCGGAGTTGTTCAGCGCACTGGTCATCTTGCGCAGCGCCTGGCTCATCAGGCGGGCCTGCAAACCGACGTGGCTGTCGCCCATCTCGCCCTCGATCTCGGCGCGCGGCACCAGCGCGGCCACCGAGTCGATGACGATGATGTCGATGGCGCCGGAGCGGACCAGCATGTCGGCGATCTCCAGAGCCTGCTCACCGGTGTCGGGCTGGGAGACCAGCAGCGCGTCGGTGTCGACGCCGAGCTTGCGCGCGTAATCGGGATCGAGCGCGTGCTCGGCGTCGATGAACGCCGCCACACCGCCCGCGGCCTGCGCGTTGGCCACTGCGTGCAGTGCGACAGTGGTCTTACCCGAGGATTCCGGACCGTAGATCTCGACGACCCGGCCGCGCGGCAGGCCGCCGATGCCCAGCGCTACGTCCAGCGCGATGGAGCCGGTGGGGATCACCGAGATGGGCTGGCGGGCCTCCTCGCCGAGGCGCATGACCGCGCCCTTGCCGAAGCTCTTCTCCACCTGGGCCAGCGCGAGCTCGAGCGCCTTGTCGCGGTCGTACGCCTGTGGTGCCATGATCCTGATCCCCTTTTCGACGGGTAGGTCTCGTTCTGTGGTTGGCGCCTACAGTAGAGGGCGGCACCGACAAGTTCTGCCGTCAAGATTAGACGAACACGTGTTCGAGTCAAGCAACGCGCCCGGCAACGCGCGAACGGGGTTTGCGAGAACGGCGAAGTCCCCGCCGCCACCGTTTCGCGAGGTGGCGACCCCCGACCCCCCGACTCCCCCGACCAGGAGGACGCCATTCCGCGTGGATGGTCCATCCACAACCGGGTACGTCGACAACGTTCGCTCCTACTGCTGGGGCAGCACCGATTCGCCTTCCGGATCCCGGGGTCCGAGGATGCGTCGGTCGGATTCCTCGATCCGGACGTCGTTGATGCTCGCCTCACGACGGGACATCAGCCCGTCCGGTGCGAACTCCCACAGCTCGTTGCCGTAACTGCGCCACCACCGGCCGGACGCGTCGTGCCATTCGTACTGAAACCGCACGGCGATGCGGTTTCCCTCGAATGCCCACAGGTCCTTGCGCAGCGCGTAACCGTTCTCGGTCGCCCACTTCCTGGTCAGAAACTCCACGATGGCGTCACGGCCGGTGAAGAACTCGGCGCGGTTGCGCCACACCGAGTCCTCGGTGTAGGCGGCGGCGACCCGCTCCGGATCGCGGGTATTCCAGGCATTTTCAGCCGCCCGCACCTTGGCCTTGGCGGATTCCGCGTCGAACGGGGGCAGCGGAGGTCGCATCGGGCGACTCCCTTCTTATAGTGATGGATTGGTGGGCGAGAGTTCGGCAGGCCCCCAGCGCAGCGCTCCCGCGCGGCGTTCGATCACCTCGTCGACGGTGAAGTCGATGGAGCACTGCGCACCTGCGGCGAATGTCTCTGGTGCCCAGGTCAATTCGGCGGAGCCGGTGATCTGGAGTGAGGCGCCGGTGGTCCAGTCCGGGATCAGGATTCCGCAACGGGGGTTCACCTCGATATTGCCGAGGGTCATGAACATCGAGTTGCCGCGGTAGTCCGGCCAGCGCAGCCGAGTGGGCGAAAGCACCTGCAAGAAGCCCGGATTCCCACCGCGATGCGAAGCGTCGGCGTTCCCGTCCGCATCGGCGGACGCCACGAAGAACGTGTCGGCCGCCGTGATCGCGGCTCGCTGGCTTGCGACCAGCTCGACGCCGTGGCGCACCGCCGGTAGCTCGGCATCCGGCGCATAGCTCTCGATCTCCCTGCGAGAGATGTACTTCGGGCAGTTCGAGTACACCTGGTCGGTGACGATGCGCAAGCACTCGCCCTCCGGCGTCGACCTGCCGTTGACCCGCATCCGCCTGCGCCGCTGGGGTTGCAGGGCGATCATGCCGATGCGGGCGGAATGCGCCAAGACCTCACGCAGTGGGTCGCCCGCGGCGGGCCGTGCGCCGATGGCGATCGTCGCGGCGTCGACCGCACGCACAAAGCCCGGCGGCCCGACCAGTTCACTCGCCCACAGCCTGCCCGCCGCGTCGGCGGCCGCGATCACCACCATCGGCTGTTCGGCAAGGAAGTCGGCGGCGACCGCGGGGATGTCGGGACGGATCATGCGACCGACCCGGTCGGCGATGTGCGCTTGGCCCATTCGGCGCTGAACAGCGACCTCGCCGGGATGGAACGGGACCATCGCGATTCTCCTTGTCGCTTGTGCGGCCTGACGAGGTGGGATCAGAAGAACCCGCAGGTCGGGGCGGCACCGCTGGGCGCAGGGGCGGTTTCGGCGCCGCTGGGCGCGTAGACCTCGAGCCGGATGCCGTCGGGGTCGGTGAAGAAGATGCCGCCCGAGGCGACGCCCTCGCCGTGCGCCACCACACCGTCGTAGGCGAAGGTGACCGACAGTTCGCGCAGCACCCGCTCGACCACGCGCACCTGGTCGAGGCTGTCTACCTGGAACGAAAGATGGTGCAGCCCAGGCTTTTCAGTAGAGAAGGCGCCGTCGCTCTGTTCCCACAATGTGACCACGAGTTTGCCGCCTGCACCGAGGAATGCCCAGCGGCGGTCACCGTCGGTGCTCGCGGCGAGTTGCTCGAAGCCCAGTGCACGGCGATAGAAGTCCACCGAGCGGTTCAGGTCGGAGACGTTCAGGCCGATGTGCCCGGTGGCGAGCTGGGGTGCGGCGACCGTGGTCATGTGTTCCTCCTCGGAATGTTCAACCGTTATTGCCTGTTTGACTGGTTAGAACATAGCCGACGCCGACGAGCATAGTCAACCGTTAATAGATGTTTAAACGGTTACAAAGGAGGTGGTCTACCTGGACATCGGCGCGGACTCGATACCCTCAGTCATGCCCGATCCACGCCCCCACCTCGGTGAACCGCTGGCGCTCGACCTGCTGAACACGAGATGGATCGAGCACGGACCACAGGATCTGCTGACCGACGTGGCCGGGTTGGGCATCTGGTTGGAATCGGCGGGTCTCGCCGACCGCGCGCGCGCCGACGAGGCGACGCTGAAAGCCGTGCTCGCCGCCCGCACGGCCGTGTACGACGTGGTCGTGCACGCCGCCCACCATGGCCTCGACGAGGTGCTCGAACACGGGCGGATCCGGCGCACGCTCACCGAGTCCGGACCCGCCGATGTGGTCGATGTGCCCGAAAAGAGCTGGATACCCGGCTGGCTGGCCGCCGACAACTTGCTGCACCTGCTGCGCGAGGCGCCCGACCGGATTCGCCAGTGCGCGCATCCGGAGTGCGTGCTGTTCTTCTACGACACCTCGAAGAACGGCACCCGGCGCTGGCACTCGATGGCGACCTGCGGCAATCGCACGAAGGCCGCCCGGCACTACGCGAAAAAAACCTGAGGCTCAGAACAATTCGTCGAGCAGCCGATAGTACGCGAGGCGGCGAGGGTCCGGCTCGATCGCACCATAAGCCGCGAAGAAGGCCGCCACCGCCGCCTCGCCGAAGTCCTCGCGCAGATCACGCACGGCGATCGCCACATCCCGATACCGATCGGCCACGCCGAGCGCGGCGACATCGAGCAGAATCTCGCCGTCCAGCACATTCGCCGGAGTGAAATCACCGTGCGCCACCACCAGATCCTCGTGGTCCGGACGTTCGGCAAGCAGCCGCGCCAGCAGGTCCGCCGGGTTGGAGCCCTGGTTGTCGTCGTCGAAATCGGCGGTATCGACAAGACCTTCGATCACCTGGCGGCGCGCCTGCGTCAAGACGACGTCCAAGCGGCCGTCGAACGGGCACTCATCGATCGGAATGCCGTGCAGCCGCCGCAGGATCGAGCCCATGACAGTGCCGATCGCGGCCGGCTCTTCGGAGCTGTCGCGCGCGGCCAGGCTAGGCGCACCCGCGTCGGCGAGCACCAGCACGTCGTCCTCGAATGCCACCACCTCTGGCAGGCGAATCCCGCGGTCGCGCAACCAGTTCAGGCGCTCGTGCTCGGCGACCGCCTTCGGACCGCGCTTCAGCCAGTAGGCGCTGTCGACGAGCACGACACCACCGCTCATGCCCTCGTGATCGTCCGACCAGGTGGGCGCCTCGCCGAGTAGCGAGGCGACCGTGGGCGGCAACGGGATCGGCAGCTCACCGAGGGTGTCCAGGGCCGCGCGGGTGGATTCGATCTCCTCGGAGTCGCCTTCGGCGGCGCGCAGTTCCATCGCCTCCACCAGCAGCGTATGCGCTTCGCGCAGCTGGTTCCGCTCGGCCAACGCCTTACCCAGGTGCTGGACGGCGAAGGAAAGCACCTCCGGCACGGACGCACGGGCGTGCTCGACGGCGCGGCGATAGAGCCTCTCGGCCGTGACAGCATCGCCTCGATAACGGTAGACGTCCCCCAGATTGATCCACACGGTGATTCGACGCTGCTCGGTGTCCACCAACTCCAGCGCACGATCGAGGTGGTCGAGCGCCTCGTCGTAGCGACCGAGGAGCATCAGCTCGATACCGGTTTGCCGGAAACCCGCGAAGTCGACGGGATGAGCGTGCACCACCCGGGCGGCCAAGCGCTCCGGATCCAGCGGGATCATCCGACGCCGCTCGTCGAACCGATAGAGCGGCCCGCCCTGATCGACCTGCCCGGTGGCGCTCACCAGCGCGCCCTCGGTACGTCGAACTCCGCGCACAGCGCGCGCCACACGTCCCGCGGATCCACACCCGCCTCGATGGCGGCGGCTCCGGTGCGGCCTCCGAGCGCGAGGACCACGTGATCGGTCAGCAGGGCGTCGCCTCGCGCCACACCGAACTCGGTGTGCAACAGTTCCTGGAACTCGGTCAACCGCACCGTGCCCAAGATACTCCCGGCAAGGGGCACACCACGGAGAGGGCTTCTCGGCGTTTTGCCGCGGCCATATGCCACTCGTCAGGTTTGGACGGGGTGGAGGGTCCGGCGGCAGAGGGCGACGGGGTCTTCGAGAGCGGTCGCTGTGGCGGCTGCTTCGGCGGCCGCGGCGGAGTAACGCGGGTCGGTGAGAATTTCCTGGACCGCGGCACGGAGGGCGTCGGGCGACAGCGGGCGGACGAGTATCGAACTTCCTTGGCGGGCAGCGCGATTCGCAAGTTCCCACTGGTCGCCGCCACCCGGAACGGTGACGACCGGGACGCCCGCGGAAAGGGATTTGGCGAGCAAACCATGGCCGCCGCCTCCGACGACCACGGAGGCGTGGGTGAGCAGCTCGTCCTGACGGCCGAGACCCGCGGTTGCCCACGGAGGCAGGTTGGCAGGCGGAGTATCCAGCATCGAGATCGCCACCCGGACACCGGTTCCATCGAGGGCCGCCAGCACGGTCTCGACCATGCCCGCGACGCCGGTGTGGGCGGTCGAGGGGGCGACCATCACCAGCGGCCCGTCCCCGGCTGGAAGGTCGAGGATCGCGTCGGTGGGCTCCCACAAGAGCGGACCGACAACGTGCGTGGATTCCGGCCAATCGGGGCGTGACACCTCGAGGGCGGGCAGAGTGGCGATCAGGCGAGCGGCGGGGCCGGGGTCGGTGGAGGGGAGACCGACGCTCTCGCGTGCCTGCTCGCGCTGGAGTCGCCCGTGGCGGATCGCGCGCGAGGTCATGGTCCGCAGCACACCGTCGCGCACCCGCCCGCTCAGGCCCGCGCCCGGAGCAAGCCCGCTTCCGATGGGCGGCAACGCCTTCGACGGCAGATACAGCGGATGCGGTGACAGTTCCACCCATGGCACGCCGAGCCGTTCGGCGGCCATCCCGCCGCCGGCGGTCAGCACATCGGAGACCACCAACTCGGGCAGCATGGCGCTCAGGTCGGGCAGGATCTCGGTGGAGATGTGGGCGGCCCGCTCGTGGATGCGCTGCCCGGCGTCGGCGTCATCGTCCGTCGGTCGCGGCGCCAGACCCTTGAGTCTGCGCACGCCGATCCCGGCTCCGAGCGCCGCATCGAACCAGCGCGGGCCGGTGAACAAGACCGGCTCGTCCCCGGCCGCCAAAAACCGCAAGCACAACGCGATAGCTGGAAAAGCATGCCCGGGATCGGGCCCCGCGACAACGGCTACTCGCATCCGCCTAGCCTGCCACACCAGCCCGTGGTCGGATCGCACCCACGTCACACGTGGTCACCCGCTCGTCGCGGCCCGGATTGCCGAGACGTACCGGACGCCGGTGGTTCCACCAGTCGACATCCGAGGGCCGGGCGGAACCATCCGCGCACCGACCTCTCCCGCAGGGATCAGCCGCCGAAGTAGAAAAGTTCGACGCCGACGGCACGCTCGGCCGGGAAGCCATCCTTGGGCCCGGTCGCCATGTCGACCACCGCGCGCACCTGGTCGGCGATCGGCTCCGGACTGAGAACCTCCAGGTAGCGGCGATGCGCGGCGAGCGAGGCGGCAGCCTGGTCGATGGTGTCCGTGACGTCCACGGCATGCGTGGCAGTGGGACCGACGACGGCCGCCCACCGAGCCGCCCACGGCTTGTGGTCGGCGAGCTCGGGGAAGATCCATTCGTTGCCCGCGTCCGAGATGGCGTCCAGCGCAGCGCGGCCGACGGCCCGATGATCGGCGCTGTTGGCATAGCCCGGCGCCCAGGCGTCACCGAAGTGGAACAACACCACCATCTCCGGCTGGTGTCGGCGGATCGCGGCGGCCAGATCGCGGCGCAGTTCCAGGCTCTCCCGCACCCGACCGTCCGGGTAGCCGAGGAACTCCACCTTCCGGACGCCGACCACCTGGGCCGCCGCGATCTCTTCGGCCTCGCGCAGCGGACCCGACTCGACAGGCGGCAGCCCGGCGATCCCCGCCTCCCCGCTGGTCACCAGCACATAGCGAATGTCCTTGCCCTGCCCGGTCCAGCGCGCGACCGCCGCGGCGGCACCGTATTCGATATCGTCGGGATGCGCGACGATCACCAGACCGCGCTGCCAGTCTTCGGGAACATGCTGCACGAGAACCCATTCAAGCACTACCGACACGGCGAGGGCCGCCCGGCGCCCGGATCGGACGGCGCACGGCCCGTCCCGCCTGGTCGCGCTACAGCTTGCTCACCGTGGAGTCGTCCGAGCCCGATACCGCCTTGTACAACAGGTACAACCCGAACACGATCGCACTGATCACCAGGATGGGAATCAGCCCCTTGATCAGCGCACCGATCACGACCAGCGCGATCCAGACGACCGCGACGATACCGATGATCTTCCACAACATGTCGTGCCTCCCATAAGTCTGTGTTTCCGTTCGAGCATGACACCTGGCCGCATACAAATCAGCAGGTGAGACGGGATATCCGGGTGAAGTTCATGGTTCACCCTGATACTTCGCCATCACCATCTGGCCGACGCCGATGTGATCACCAGCCCAGGCCGCCCAGCCCAGCGGCAGGAGAAGAAAACCTACCTATTGGTAACAGATCATTCGCTCTGTTATCGTGCGAGCATGCCCAGGCCACGCGTGCACGACCTCGACGACATCCTCGATGCCGCCGAACGGTTGGCGGTGGAGGGCGGCCCGAGTACGGTGACGATCCGAGCGGTGGCCGCGGCCACCGCGGTGTCCAACGGCGCGATCTACCACGCATTCGGTTCCCGGGGCGGACTGGTCGGGCGCGCGTGGTTGCGCGCCGCCCGCCGGTTTCTCGACCTGCAGCAGGCGGCCATCGACACCGCACTCGCACCTGCATCCCAGGATGGTCGGGCGGCTGCCGTCGACGCGGTGGTCGCAGCCGCCGACGCCCCGGCGGTATTCGCCGAGCAGTTCCCTCGCTCGTCGCAGTTGCTGCTCCACGTGCGTCGTGACGAGCTGCTCGGCTCCGGCGTTCCCGAGGACGTCGCGGACGAGCTGGCGCGGCTGGACTCCGTTCTTGTCGACCTGTTCATCCGACTGGCAGGAACTTTGTGGGGACGCGCGGACGGGCCGGCCGTCGAGGTGGTCGAGGCATGCGTCGTCGGCCTTCCCACCGGCCTGTTGTTGCGCGGGCATCGGACGCCGAACCCCGCGATGCGCCGGCGCCTGGAAACGGCCGTACGCGCCATCCTCTCCCTGGACCCACCACCACCACGAAAACGACAGAGCGACAACGAAAAAGGATCACACTGATGACTGCCACCCTCACCTACCGAGACAAGATCGCCGTCGTCGACCTCGGAGACGACGAGAACAGGTTCTCCCCCGGGTGGCTCGACACCGTCGACCAACTCCTCGACGAGGCACAGCAGAACGGTGCGCAGGCGCTGGTCACCACGGCGACGGGCAAGTTCTACTCCAACGGACTCGACCTGGAGTGGCTGATGTCGCACGGCGACCAGGCCGAACGGTACGTCGGGCACGCACAGGCACTGTTCAGCCGCATTCTGACCTGTCCGTTGCCGACCGTCGCGGCGGTCAACGGGCACGCATTCGGCGCGGGCGCGATGCTCGGAATCGCCCACGACTACCGGGTAATGCGCGCCGGCCGTGGCTACTACTGCTTCCCCGAGGTCGATATCCACATTCGTTTCACCCCAGGGATGGCAGCTCTGATCCAAGCCAAGCTGACACCACAGACCGCGATGACCGCCATGGCCACCGGCCACCGCTATGGCGCGACCGAGGCGCACGCCAGCGGGCTGGTCGACCACACAGCACCGGAAGGTGCCGTGCTCGACACCGCCATAGAACTCATCCGGCCAATCGCGGGGAAAGACCCGGCTACCCTCGGCGCCATCAAATCCACCATGTTCGCCTCGGCTGTCGCCGCGCTGGCGCAAAGCCCGGTCTGATCCTGTCCCGGAGCGGTTTCCGATGCCGCGTCGAGGGTAGGACGCAGGCGTGACCTCCACTTCCACCGATACCAGGACCGCAGCACCGCGTCGCGTGCCGAAGGGGAGCCTGCTATGGGAACTGGTCCGCACCACCGATCACAAAAAGATCGGGATCCTGTATCTCGTCACCGCGACCGGGCTGTTCCTCGTCGGCGGACTGATGGCGTTGCTGATGCGCGCCGAGTTGGCTGCGCCGGGCATGCAGTTCCTGTCCAGCGAACAGTACAACCAGCTGTTCACCATGCACGGGACGGTCATGCTGTTGCTCTACGCGACACCGGTGTTGTTCGGATTCGCGAATTTCGTGCTGCCCTTGCAGATCGGATCGCCTGACGTTGCGTTTCCGCGGCTCAACGCGCTCGCCTACTGGTTGTACCTGTTCGGCTCGGCCGTACTGCTTGCCGGATTCCTGACTCCCGGTGGCGCCGCCGATTTCGGGTGGACAGGCTACGTACCGCTGTCCCTCAGCACGAGTTCACCCGGTAGCGGCGCGGATTTGTGGATGGCCGGATTGATCGCCTCCGGCATCGGGACGATCCTGGGGGCGGTCAATATGACCACGACCATTGTCTGCCTGCGCGCACCCGGGATGACGATGTTCCGTATGCCGATCTTCACCTGGAACATTTTGTTCACCAGTGTGCTTGTGCTGCTGGCATTTCCGGTGCTTACCGCCGGCTTGGCAGGGCTCTACGTCGACCGGCACCTCGGCGGCCACATTTTCGATCCCGGCACCGGCGGCCCGGTGTTGTGGCAGCACTTGTTCTGGTTCTTCGGACATCCCGAGGTCTACATCGTGGCACTGCCGTTCTTCGGCATCGTCTCGGAGATTCTGCCGGTCTTCAGCCGCAAGCCGATCTTCGGATACGCCGGATTGGTCTTCGCGTCCGCCGCGATCACCGGCCTGTCGATGGCGGTATGGGCTCACCATATGTTCGCGACCGGGGCGGTGTTGCTTCCGTTCTTCTCCGCTATGTCGATGCTCATCGCGGTGCCGACCGGTATCAAGTTCTTCAACTGGATCGCCACCATGTGGCGGGGACAGCTCACCTTCGAGACGCCGATGCTGTTCTCGGTCGGCTTCCTGGTGACCTTCCTGTTCGGCGGGTTGTCCGGCGTCGTACTCGCCTCCCCGCCTCTGGACTTCCACGTCACCGACACGTATTTCGTGGTAGCCCATATGCATTACGTATTGTTCGGCACCATCGTCTTCGCCACGTTCGCCGGTATCTATTTCTGGTTTCCCAAGATGAGCGGGCGCATGCTCGATGAACGCCTCGGGCGGTGGCACTTCTGGCTGACCCTCGTCGGCTTCCACACCACCTTCCTAGCCCACCACTGGCTGGGAGCGGCGGGCATGCCGCGCCGCTACGCCGACTATCTGCCCTCGGACGGTTTCACATCGCTCAATGCGATCTCCTCGGCCGGTGCGCTCACGCTCGCCGTTTCGATGCTGCCGTTTCTGTGGAACATCATGACCGGCTACCGCTTCGGCCCAGTCGTCTCCGGCGAAGACCCGTGGGGCAATGCCAACTCTCTGGAATGGGCCACTACTTGCCCACCGCCCCGGCACAATTTCCTCCGCCTGCCGACGATCAGGTCGGAGCGCCCGGCCTTCGAACGGCACTACCCGCACATGGTCGACCGAATCCGAGGAGAGAAGTACGCTCATCAGCTCGGATAATGCCACCGGCACGCTCACAGGTCCTGCTTGTGCCGCCAATCCCGCACGGCGTCACGCACCCGATCGAACAACGCCAAGGGCGGACCAGCCACCAGGTTCGCCAGCGCGGACTCCCCGGCGTGCGGATGCGGGCGGGTGGGGGCGACCGCCTCGGCCGCGCGCACCGACCCGGCCATGCGCTCCAGCTGATGGGACGAATACTGGTTGCGCAGCATGGTGAACTCCTCGGCCTCCTCGTGCGCGGCGTGGGCGGCTACCGCATCGGCGAACCCCGCGAGCTTCGCGTCGAAGTCGGGGTGCTCGACGCCGAGATCGTAGAGTTCCGAGAGGGCACGCTTGGCCTCGTTCTCCTCTTCCAGCCGGGGGCGCACGACGTCGTCGGCGCCGAACCTGGCTCGCCGGGCAACCGGGTGCACGACCTCCTCCTCGGCGCTTTCGTGCACGGCAAGCAGCCGGACCAATTCGGTGAACACTTCCTGTTTCGCGTCGTGCCCTGCCCGCAACCGCCGCAGCAGGGTAGTGATCTGTTCGTGCTGGGCGGTGAGCAGATCGACCACATCCTGTTCGGTCATCGTGCTTCTCATTTCTGCCGAGACGGAACGAACTCCTGTGCTTTGGTTTTGGCGCCCTGCACTATCAGGCGCCACCCGTCGGGGTCGCCGCGCAGTACCGCTTCGGCGGTGTCTTTCATCTGCTCCCAGCTGGCATGCGGCGGGATCGGCGGCACCTCGGGATCACAATGCACATCCAGCACCACCGGCCCGTCAAAGCCGAGCGCACGATCCCAGGCCGCACCGAGCTGGTCAGGGTCGTCCACCGTGATCGCCGCCAGTCCGGCACTGCGCGCGATATCGGCGTAGGAGACATCCGGAAGTGTTTGGGATTCATCGAATTTCGGTGCACCACCCATCGCACGCAACTCCCACGTGACCTGGTTGAGGTCATTGTTGTGAAACACGCACACCACCAGTCGCGGATCCGACCAGCGCCGATGATAACGGGCGACGGTGAGCAACTCGGCGAGTCCGTTCATCTGCATCGCGCCGTCACCCACCAACGCGATCACCGGACGATCGGGATGGGCGAACTTCGCGCCGATAGCGTACGGAACGGCCGGCCCCATGGTGGCCAGCGTGCCCGACAACGAACCACGCATCTGTCCACGCAACCGCAAACAACGGGCGTACCAATTGGTCGACGAACCCGAATCCGCTGTCACGATCGCGTTCTCGGGAATGCGTTCCGAAAGCTCCCACACCACCCGCATCGGATTGACCGGCTTCGCCGCTAGCATCGACTGCCGCTCCACCGTCCGCCACCAATGGTCGACGTTCTTCTCCACCGTCTCCCGCCACGACCGATTCGCTTTCCGCTTCAGCAGCGGAAGCAATTCGGCCAACGTGGCTTTCGCGTCACCGACGAGATTCACTTCCGTCGGATACCGCATTCCGATCATCGTGCCGTCGATATCGATCTGCACGCCCCGCGCCTGCCCGAACTCCGGCAGGAACTGGGTATACGGGAAATTCGATCCGACGATCAGCAAGGTGTCGCAGTCACGCATCAGCTCATAGCTCGGTCTGCTGCCCAGCAACCCGATCGGGCCGGTAACGAACGGCAGATCATCGGGTAGCACATCCTTGCCCAGCAACGCCTTCGCCACCCCGGCCCCGGTCCGCTCGGCGACCTCCACTACCTCCCCGGCCGCCGAGCGGGCACCCTGACCGATCAAGATCGCCACCCGCGATCCCGCGTTCAGCACCTCCGCGGCGCGCTCGATGTCCTCCCGCGCCGCGATCACCCGCGTCGCAGAGAATCCCGGCGGGCTGGACGGCACCTGCTTGAACGCATGCGTGGGCGGCTCGTATTCCTCTTCCTGCAGATCGGAAGGAATGATCACCGCCGTCGGCGCGCGACGGAACGCCGCGGTACGAAACGCACGATCCAATGCGTTGGGCAGCTGATCGGAGACATTCACCTCGACCAGAAAGTCGGCGGCGACATCCTTGAACAAACTTTGCAGGTCCACTTCCTGCTGATAACTGCCCCCCATAGCACTACGCGCGGTCTGCCCCACTATCGCCACGACCGGAACATGATCACACTTCGCGTCGTACAACCCATTCAACAGGTGGATCGCGCCAGGGCCGGACGTCGCCATACACACCCCCACCTCACCGCTGAACTTCGCATAACCCGTCGCCTCGAAAGCCGCCATCTCCTCATGACGAGCCTGGACGAACGCAGGACCGTCATCCTCCGCGCGGCCCATCGCCGCCACCAAGCCATTGATCCCGTCACCGGGATAACCGAAGACCTGACGAACCCCCCACTCCCGAAGACGCTCCACCACGTAGTCCCCGACCTGCTGCGCCATTGGCTCCTCCTCCGTATCCGGCCGGCCGCGCTTGTCGCCAGCCGAATACCCGACAACCAGCAGGCCAATCAAGGGTGTGCCCGCCCTCCCGGCGTGTGTTCCGCGAGTAGGCGGTGGCGCGACCGAGGACCGCGGTACCGCTTGAACGATCGGTTGCGGCCGTGCCGCAGCGCGAGCACTTCGGCCACCGCACCGCGGTGAAGTGCTCGGTGGCGCGGCGGCGGAGCACGACTATCGGCCTCGACAACGCCGACAGTTGACCACTTGCCGCTCTGCGACTATGGCTTTGTCGGATTACCCGGCGGAGTCGAGGAGTCGCTTCGGTGCGAGCTTTTGGCTATCCGTCCCCCTAGCAAAGAGCGGCCGACGCATGGGGCAGCACCGGCCGACATCACGGCCGGTGCCACCCCGTGCGGGCGGCGGATCACCGCCGACGACAGTCGGGGTCATCGACCCCCTGGGTGTCGATGAGCTGCTCGCGCACGGCGTCGGAGTCGATTCGGCTGTCCTCGACCTCGTCGACATCGAGGCAGACCCGCTCGGCCCGCCCCGATTCGTTGTTCACCATCATCCGATCGTTGCGCAGGGTGACCTCGGCTTCTTGCTCGCCGATGTCGTAAGGACGGAAGGTGTACGGGTCGGTCATCGGCTCACGATCGAGCTGCACCTCTTCGCGCCGGGCAGGCACTTCGACAGTCTGCTCCTCGGTCTCCAGGTACCTGCGCATCCGCGCCCTGCCCGCGATCTCCTGCTCGGCACCGAGGTCGAGCCGCTCCTCCGAGCGCACCATACCGGTGTCGGGACGCTGTCGGCCCGGGGCCGGGCTCGCGGCCTGCCGCGGATTCCTGCCGAAGATGTCGCACTCGGACCGATTCGGGTCGATGTCGTAGTGGTCGAACAGTTCGAGCTCGGCCTCCGGACTGATCATCCCGTTGTGTGCCAGATTCGGCGCGGTCTTCACCAAGTCCTTCTTCACCTGCACCTGCAGCGCGCCCGCGTCCCACTGGTGCTGTGCACCGGCCAGCGGCACCAGCGAATCGTCGCTGAACAGCCCGGTGGATACCGCGACCCAGGTAGGCGATCCGGAATCGTTGTCGATATAGACCCGCTTGACCTTGCCGATCTTGTCGCCGCCCGGGTCGTACACAGCGCTGCCGATGAGCGCGTCCAGCATGTCAGTCATTGGTTCCTCCGCGGTTCGTTCGATGCGGTGCGCAGGCCGACGGAACGCGTGCTGTACACCGCGTCTGCTGAGAGTGGTTCAGTCGCTTGTCGATCGCTCGCTCACGTCGAGCCCGGCAGTGCTACGCCGCGCTCTGCGCGCCGGCCGCACCGGGTCCTCTTCGAGGTCACACGTCAGGTATCGACTGATGTCCAGCCGCTGCGTGTCCTGGTCGAGCTGAGATATTCGGTAGGAAACATCAAACATGACGTTGCTCCTGCCCAGTAGTGAATGTTCCCGGCCCGCTTCGGGTCGGACGGTCAGCAACATGGTGGCAACTACCCGGCTATCGGCACGTCAAACAAGAAGTCGGTGGCAATTCGATCAATTCGACGAGGATTCGATCGTGGCGCGCTCTACGGCGACGCCACAGCAAGCGGGTCGGTTCGAGGCTCGCCGCCCTTGGAACAGAATGTCCACAGGGTTGGCCCGTCCGGAGAACGCCGCCACAACGTTTGCCGAAGCTACTCGCGCGAACCCGGCTCAGCGATTTCCGTGCGCGGGGTCGGGTTCCCCGTCGGCCCTCTTGATCAGGATCAGTTCCGAGGGTCGGCTGGTGAACCGGAAGTCCTTGCCGCGGTAGTCGACTTCGCCGTCGGTCGCCAGCGAGACCGGCGCTTCGGCCACCCGCACGTCGAGCCGGACGACCCGGTGATGTACATAAGTGGGAGAGTCTTGCAACCTGCCGGTGACGGTGGCAGCGATCAGCCGCAGCCGCGAGAACGGGACGTCGGCGCGCAGATAGCGGACGTCGAGGGTGCCACCGCGCAATTCCGGGCGCGACATGGGGATCTGGTTGGCGGGCTCGTACCTGCCGTTCCCGATGAACAGCATCCACAGGGCGGTGCGAGTGTCGTCGATGGTGACATGCACCGGCTGGGCGCGGAACAGCACACGTACCATCGCGATTCCCGCGGCGGGCCATTTGCCGATGCGACGCTCCCAGCGTTCCCGGATGCGAACGAAATCGGGGTAGCCACCGAGGCTGGCGGTGTTGACGAAGACACGCTTGTCGGCGCCGTCGACACGCACCTCGGCCACGTCTACGCGGACCGCTTCGCCCGCCTCGAGCGCGGCGAGGGTCCGATCGGCCTCGTCCACTCCGGCGTCCCTGGCGAAATGGTTCAGCGTGCCACCCGCGAAAACGGCAAGGGGCATCCGATGACGCACCGCGCACTCCGCGACGGTGGACACTGTTCCGTCGCCTCCGACCACGCCGAGCGCGACGACGTGATCGTGGCGCAGCCGCTCGTCGACCCGCGCCTCGAAATCGTCGACGCCGTCGAGTTCGAGCACCTCCGCCTCGGAGAGCCGGTCGCGCAGCGACGCAAGCGTGGCATCGCCGTCGCCAGCTCCCGACTGCGGGTTGCCGATCAGCAGCACTCCGGCGCCGGCGTGGATCGGCTCGATCCGCTCGGTCGGCCCGAGCGCCGCGGGTTCGTCGTCGCGCACCGCCCACCACTGCCGGGTGACCAATGCGACCGCCCCACCGAACAGCGCCCCCGCGACCACGTCGGAGGGCCAGTGCACGCCGATGTGCACCCTGGAATAGCCGACCGCGGCAGCGACCGGCGCCACCAACGCTCCCGCCGCGGGCGACTCCAGCGCCAGCCCGGTGGCGAACGCGGCGGCCGAGGCCGAATGCCCCGACGGAAACGACGACGACACCGGCGGAACGACCAACCTGCGAACGAACGGCACGGATTCGTCGGGCGGGCGGCGCCGGGGGAACAGCGGTTTGGCGATCCCATTGGCCACACTGCTGGCGATGCCCAACGCGAGGAGACCGCGGACCGCGCCGCGCCGGGTCGCGCGGTCCCCCGCTACGAACAGGACCGCGCCGAGCACGATCCACAGGCGGTTCTTGTCGGCCGCCGTGCTCAATCCTTTGAGCAGGCGGTCCCCGTGGGTCGGGCGAACGCGCGCGCTGCGGGCGACCAACCAGCGATCCAAGCTGCCTGCCATACCGGCGATACGCCTGCTGCCCGATCCGCGAGTCGAAAGATGCCGCATCGCCGCAGCCTACCGACCGATCAGGCACCGTGTCGGTCGCCCGTCAATTCCTTTGCCAGCACGCGCGATTGCGTACCTCGGGCGACGAACCCACTCGCAGTCCGCACCGTATCCTTTTCAGTGCACGGATGTACTCTGATCTCGAGCGCACAGTACCGTTCAACGGCAACCGGAAAGAGATGATCGATTGATGCAGACACCTCATTCAGCACACAGTCATGCACTGAACCTCAGGTGAGGGTCGGGACCTGATGGAAAACACGAACGAGCTGGCGCAGGAACTCGCGGCCGCGGCGTGGCGGCATGGTTCGGCGATCGCCGGGATCGTCGGCTCCGCCGCGCGCAAGGCGTCGTGGGAGGTGCTCGACCTGATGGCCGAAGGCCGCGAACTGGTGGGTGCGGCGCTGCGCGCTCGAGCCGAGGAACAACGCCACCGAGACCGGTTGCGCTGAGCTGGACCGATCAGATCGGTGGCCGCGGCGACGCGGGCACCGATTGATCGGCAACCTCGGTGAGCGCCTGGGCCCACCCGTCCAGGCGGTCGGACGCATGCCGTAGATCCGCGACGATCGTGTCGAAATTGTGCCGCAGCAGGGTGCTTTCGGGAAGCGCGAGGATACGGCCCGCCGCGGCAACCACCAGTTCATACTCCGCTACCCCGGCGTCGAGTCTGCCGAGGGTGAGGCGCACATTCTCCGTGAGCGCCACCCCCGCAGACGAATTCGAGTAGCCCATCGTGCCGAGTGCCTGCTCCATCGCGGTGATGTCGGCAGCGAGAGCGTGCAACGCCGCGGATCCCGAGGCAGCGGTTTCGAGCAGGTCGGCCAGTTCATCTTCGGGCAGTCGATTCGAGCGCAGGATCTGGGCGCCCAGTCCATGCAATGCCTTCTCCGCGCGCACCAGCCGCCCGATCGGCGGACGGGCGCTCGACCACGGCGGCGGCTGTTTGCGCGGAAGGAACGCCGCCTGCGGCAGCGGAGCACCACGCAGACGCAGATAGCGGCGGGTACTCAAAGCCGCGCCGGTGACCAGCGCGACCGCTCCGCCACCGACCATGACCACGGCCCACACCGGCGCCGAGATGACCGCGAGCCCAACAGTTCCCGCGGTGGTGAGACCGGAAACGGTGCCGAGCTGAAAGCTGCGTCGGCGGACCCTGCGGCGACGACGCAGCTCCCGCTCCCGGGGGTCGGCCCAGCGCCGCACTGCGACAAGTGCGTTCTCGCCGACCTCGCGAATGTTGTCCGGCAGGCTACCCGGCTGCGGCGCCAGAGCGGCCTGCGCCCGGATGATCGCGGACCCGCGGACCCGACGCGCTTCTGGCCGTCGCTCGCGAAATGCACTGCCGCTCATGCCTTTTCTCCCACCGGTTGCGCGGATCGGACGGACGCGCGCCCGATCCGGCCGACGGCCGGCCGGCCGGGTATCCACGCATTGCCGTTCAGTGAACCAGCCCCCACCGACATATCCTTGCCGAGCGTCCGACCGCTGCCTACTGCTGCGCGGTCTGGCCCTTGTTCATTTGCGGCTGCGCCGGATTGGACTGGGTCTGCGCCGGCTTGATAGCGGGCTGGGCGGCGCCACCGGCGGGCAACTGGTCACCGCTCATGGAGGCGCGGATCTGCTCCAGCTTGCTGTGTCCGGCCATCTGGACACTGGCCTGCTGGACCTCGAGCATGCGGCCCTGCACCGTGTTCTGCGCGAGCTCGGCGGCGCCGAGGGCGTTGGCGTAACGGCGCTCGATCTTCTCGCGCACCGCGTCCAGGCTCGGGGTGCTGCCAGGCGCCGACAGCGTGGAATCCATCCGCTGCAGTGACGCGGAGACCTGCTCCTGCATCTTTGCCTGCTCCAGCTGGCTGAGCAGCTTGGTGCGCTCGGCGACCTTCTGCTGCAGCAGCATCGCGTTCTGCTCCACGGCTTTCTTGGCCTGGGCCGCCGCCTGCAGCGACTGGTCGTGCAGGACCTTCAGGTCCTCGACGGACTGCTCGGCGGTGACCAGCTGCGCGGCGAACGCTTCGGCGGCGTTGGTGTACTGGATCGCCTTCTCGGTGTCGCCCGCCGCGGCGGCCTGATCAGCCAGCAGAACGGCCTGGCGCGCGTTGGCATTGAGCTTCTCGACCTCGTCCAGCTGCCGGTTCAGCTTCATCTCCAGCTGACGCTGGTTGCCGATCACCGAAGCGGCCTGCTGCGAAAGAGCCTGATGCTGCCGCTGAGCTTCCTCGATAGCCTGCTGAATCTGAACCTTCGGATCCGCGTGCTCCTCGATCTTGGCATCGAAGAGGGCCATCATGTATTTCCAGGCCTTGACGAACGGATTAGCCATCGATTGATCCCGCCTCCATCTGACACGCCGCGCTTCGGCGCGACTCCAGTGCGCGACCGTCACGCACTCGATATCTGCCTATCCTCCACCATGTGGCACCCGGGCCGGGCGAACCCGGCCCAATCGACACCTATGGAGAATCTATCCGCTTTCGGCGTCGGTCCGCAGTGTTGCGGCGGCGACCACGTCTCGTTCTGCGTCACACACCCTTCACCAAAACCAGCATGTCCGACTTCGGCGCGGGAATCACGATCCTGGTGTCCTCGGCGAGCGGCAGCGGGCGCGCGCCGGCCACCGACATGGTGGCGGTCGCGGGAGCCAGCGCAGGCTCGGCGGGCGCGGCGGCCTCCGAGTTTGCGTCGGCCTCGACAGCCGTCTGCTCCCGCTCCGCGGGAGCGGCGGCCGCGGCGTCCGCCGGAGTGCCGGCGGGCAGTCCGTCGGCGCCGGCCATGACCGTACTCACGTCCCACAGCACTCGCGACAGCGGAACGTCCAGTGCCTCGCAGATGGCGGCGAGCAATTCACTGGAGGCTTCCTTACGGCCGCGCTCGACCTCGGACAGGTATCCCAGGCTCACGCGCGCCGAGGTGGACACCTCGCGCAGGGTGCGGTTCTGGGCGAGACGCGCACGCCGCAGACTGTCCCCGATCGCCTCTCGCAGCAGCGTCATCTCGTTCTCCTTCGCTCCCGGTCGCCGGGCCGACAAGCTACGTCGGATCCCCACGCATGCCGTTCTTTCTCGCACAACGTCGGAGGAGGTCCGGTTGGTTCCCACGGAGCCAAATCATTCGCTCCGCCCGACGCGTTCGGCCGGACCGGGGTCCGGCTCACGCACACATCGAAGCAACTCGCGCACCGCCGTGTGCGTCGCTCCGATTCTGATAGTCCACCGGTCCCCCGGGAGTTTCAACCGCACCACTTCGGTATGTCCCGGACCAGCCAGGCCGAGAAAGACGGTTCCCACCGGGCGTCCGTCCTGCGAATCGGGTCCGGCGACGCCGGTCAGCCCCACACCCCAGTCCGCAACGCACCTCGTCCGCGCGCCCACCGCCAACTGCTCCGCGGTACTCGCCGCCACTGGACCTTCCGTCGCCAGCACTTCCGCACCGACGCCCGCGAGGCTCTGTTTGAGGTCTGTGGCATACACCACCAACCCGCCGCGCAGAACGGCGCTGGCGCCGGGAACTCCGGCGATGGTCGCGGCGAGCAAGCCCGCGGTGAGCGACTCCGCGGTCGCCACAGTCTGCCGCGCGGCCACCAACGCTCGCACGAGATCGGCGGCGGGCACGTCGGCGGTGAGCGGATCGGTCATGCGCCACGCGCCCGGCCCGGCCCGCCCGCGAACCACACCCTGGCCGCTTGGCCGACATAGTCCAGCCCGGTCAGCACCGTGAGTGCGACGGCGAGGTACATCAGCGCCATCCCGGCGTCGGCGAACCAGCCCGACAGCGGCAGCAGCAGCACCGCGATCGCCAACGACTGCACGAGCGTCTTCAGCTTGCCGCCGCGTCCGGCGGGAATCACACCGCGCCGCACGACCGCGAGCCGCAGCAGCGTCACGCCGATCTCGCGGCCGCAGATGATGATCGTGATCCACCAAGCCAGATCGCCGAGCACGGACAGGCCGATCACCGCCGACCCGATCAAGGCCTTGTCCGCGATGGGGTCGGCGAGCTTGCCGAAATCGGTGACCAGACCGTATTTGCGCGCCAGTTGTCCGTCGAACCGATCGGTAATCGCGGCGAGGCCGAACAGGGCGGCGGCGATGATCCGCCAACCGGACTCGTGCCCGTCCCCGACGAACAGCGCGACGACGAACAGCGGCACGATCGCGATCCGCAGCATGGTGAGGATGTTCGCGATGTTCAGCAGCGGCACGGCGGTCTCGGCTTGGGCGAAACCGGGCCGCATCGGGCTCGGAGCGCTCCACGGACGGTCCATCTCGTCAGGTTGCACGCTCATGCCCGCCTTGCCCACGGTCGGCTCGGTCATGGCAGCCTCGTCATCCCGTCGCGCTGCCCGGCGCGATGCGGTGAGCGGAACGACTGGAGGTGCGGCACACGTTCAGACTATCGGTAGCCGGGCCGACTAATGTGCACCCCATGACCTCTCGGGGACCATTAGGTAGTTCGACCAGCGACGCGCATCCGGGCGCGGCTTCTGCCGCGCAGACCTCCGTCCCGGCTGTCCGACGCGCGCGAACCTCCGACGTGCCCGAGATCAAGCGCCTCGTCGATGCCTACGCGGGCCGGATCCTACTGGAAAAGAACCTGGTCACGCTGTACGAGGCAGTGCAAGAGTTCTGGGTCGCAGAGCTGGACGGCCGCGTCGTCGGCTGTGGCGCGCTACACGTACTGTGGGCCGACCTCGGCGAGGTACGAACGGTGGCTGTCCATCCCGATGTCAAAGGCTCCGGTGTGGGCAAGCTCATCGTGCGGCGCCTGATCGCGGTAGCCCGTGAAATCGAGCTGCGGCGGCTGTTCGTGCTGACCTTCGAAGTGGAGTTCTTCGGCAGACACGGGTTCGTCGAGATCGACGGCACCCCGGTCACCGCCGAGGTGTACGCGGAGATGTGCCGGTCCTACGACACAGGTGTCGCCGAGTTCCTCGATCTGAGCTACGTGAAGCCGAACACCCTCGGCAATACTCGAATGCTGCTGACGCTCTGAGTCCGTCTCTACAGGAAGCGATCCATCCGTGCCGATCTTCGCCGTCCACTACGTCTACTCCGACAGCACCATCGCCGACCGCGACACCCACCGTCCCGAGCATCGGACCTGGTTGGCCGCTCTGGTCGAATCCGGCACCCTGCTGAGCAGCGGACCGTACCCGGACGGGTCCGGCGCGCTGCTCCTCTTCCGGTCGGACGACGCGGGACAGCTGAAGGAGCTGCTGACGCGGGATCCGTTCGCACGGGAGGGCCTCATCGACGACGTCCGCGCGGTCGAATGGGCTCCCGTGATGGGCGCCTTCGCGCCCTGATCACGGTCGACCACGGGTACCGAGCTATCGACCGACCCGGCTGCGTGCCGCGCCGCGGGTCCGGACCAGGCTCGCGACCGTCGCGACGATCAGGATGACGAGGATGACACCCAACGAGACCGGCGTGGAGATCTCCGGGACAACGACGTGCTCACCGCCGTTGACGAACGGCAGCGTGTTCTCGTGCAGCGCGTGCAGCACCAGCTTCACACCGATGAACGCGAGGATGGCCGCCAAACCGTAGGAAAGGTAGACCAGCCGGTCGAGCAACCCGCCGATCAGGAAGTACAGCTGCCGCAAGCCCATCAGAGCGAACGCGTTCGCGGTGAAGACGAGATAGGGCTCTTCGGTGAGGCCGTAGATGGCCGGGATGGAGTCCAGTGCGAACAGTAGGTCGGCGAACCCGATGGCCAGCAGTGCGAGCAACAGCGGTGTCATCGCGCGGCGTCCGTCGATCTTGGTGACCAGCTTGTCGCCGTCGTACTCCTCGGTAGTCGGCAGCATCCGTTTGGCAAGCGCGACGATGCGGCTGTCGCGCTTCTGCTCGTGCTCGACCTCGTGGCCGCTCTCCCGGATCAACGTGACGGCGGTGTAGACGAGAAAGAAGCCGAACAGATAGAACACCCAGCTGAACGCGCTGATCGCGGCCGCACCGACGGCGATGAACACGCCGCGCATCACCAAGGCGATCACGATGCCGATCAGGAGCGCCTTCTGCTGGTAGATCCGCGGTACCGCGAAGGTCGACATGATGATCAGGAAGACGAACAGATTGTCCACCGAGAGCGCCTTTTCGGTGACGAAGCCCGCGTAGTACTCACCCGCGAACGTCGATCCCCACTGCCAGGCGACGACACCGCCGAAAGCCAGCGCCAGCCCGATGTACACGGCGGACCAGAATCCGGATTCCCGGAACGTCGGCTCGTGTGGCGTGCGGACGTGCGCGAAGAAGTCGAAGACGAACAAGCCGAGGATCACCGCGACGGTGATTCCCCATTCGAGTGCGGTTACCTGCATGCGGTGCGCCGATCGGCAGGGAATGTCATGGTGTCCATAATGCCCAATTTGTCCGTTCACTTCTGCTTGCGGGGTGGTTGCCGAGCATACTTTCACAGGCGTTCGCCCGGGCACCGGGGCCAGGGTCGGCGAAATCGGCGGATGATCACCCGGAGCGGCCCTGACCGTGTCTTTCGCAGACCCTCGCCGGTGCCCGAACTGCCAGGGCGCTCAGGGATCACTCCTCGGGCTCGGCTCCTTCGCCGCCCGCACCGCCGCCGCGGATCGACCACAGCAACCCTTCCAGCTCATCGGGTTTGACGAGCACGTCGCGCGCCTTGGACCCCTCGCTCGGACCGACGACGCCGCGAGTCTCCATGAGGTCCATCAGCCGCCCCGCTTTGGCGAAGCCGACCCGCAGCTTGCGCTGCAACATGGAAGTCGACCCGAACTGGGAGGTGACGACGAGTTCCACCGCCTGGAGGAAGACGTCGATATCGTCGCCGATGTCGGGGTCGACGTCCTTCTTCTCCCCCGGCTTGGCAACGGTCACCCCGTCCTGGTAGTCCGGTTCGGCTTGGTTCTTGGCGAAGTCGACGACACCGTGGATTTCCTCGTCGCTGATGAAGGCGCCCTGCAGACGTGTCGGCTTGCCCGCGCCCATCGGCAGGAACAATCCGTCGCCCATGCCGATCAGCTTCTCGGCACCGGGTTGGTCGAGGATGACGCGCGAGTCCGTCAGCGAGGAGGTGGCGAACGCCAACCGAGACGGCACGTTGGTCTTGATCAAACCGGTGACCACGTCCACCGACGGGCGCTGAGTGGCCAGCACGAGGTGAATGCCTGCCGCGCGGGCCTTCTGGGTGATCCGCACGATGGCGTCTTCCACGTCGCGCGGGGCGGTCATCATCAGGTCGGCGAGCTCGTCGACGATGGCCAGGACGTACGGATAAGGCTTGTACACCCGTTCGCTGCCCAGCGGCGCGGTGATCGCGCCGGACTTCACCTTCTTGTTGAAGTCGTCGATGTGGCGCACCTTGTTCGCCTGCATGTCCTGATAGCGCTGCTCCATCTCCTCCACCAGCCAGGCCAGCGCGGCCGCGGCCTTCTTCGGCTGGGTGATGATGGGCGTGATCAGGTGCGGAATGCCCTCGTAGGGGGTGAGTTCCACCATCTTCGGGTCGATCAAAATCATCCGGACCTCATCCGGCGTCGCGCGTTGCAGCAACGACACCAGCATCGAGTTCACGAAGCTCGACTTACCCGAGCCGGTGGAACCGGCGACCAGCAGATGCGGCATCTTGGCCAGGTTCGCCGACACGAACTCGCCCTCGATGTTCTTGCCGAGGCCGATCACCAACGGGTGATGATCATTACGGGTGGACGGTGCCTTGAGCACATCGGCGAGGCGGACCAGTTCGCGGTCGGCGTTGGGCACCTCGATGCCGACCGCGGACTTGCCCGGGATCGGCGCGAGCAGCCGGACGTTCTCCGTCGCGACGGCATAGGCGATATTGCGGGCCAGCGCGGTGATCTTCTCGACCTTCACGCCCGGCCCGAGTTCCACCTCGTAGCGAGTGACCGTCGGCCCACGCACGAAGCCGGTGACCGCCGCGTCGATCTTGAACTGCACCAGAACCTCGGTGATCGCCTCGATCATCGATTCATTGGCGGCGCTGCGCTTCTTGGGCGGGTCGCCGTCGGTCAGCAGGGACAGCGGCGGCAGCGTGTAGTCGCCCTCGACCACACGATCGGTGACGAATTCGAGCTGCTTCGGCGCGGCCGGGGTCTGATCCTCGGCCACCACGGCCGGAGGTTGTTTCTTCGGCCTCGGCTTCGGCTTCGGCGCGGGCTCCTCGACCGCGATCGGCTTGGCATCGCGCAGCGGCGGTTCGCCGAGCACCTCGGTGACGGCATCGGGATCGCCGAACTCGTCGGCCGGGTAGTTCTCGACAGGCGTGCGGCCACGCCGTTTCGAGCCGGAGCGGTGCACCGGGAAGCCGTCGGCGTCGTAGTCGGCCGGATCGAATTCTCCGAATTCGCCGCCGTAGTCACCGTATTCGTCGCCACCGCCCGCCGTGCCGAAGTATCGGCGGAGCTTGTCAGGCACCTCGCGCACCGTCGTCCCGGTCACCAGCAGCACACCGAAGACGATCGCCAGCAACAGGATCGGGACCGCGAGCCAGGCGGTCAAACCATCGGTGAGCGGGCCGCCCACCACGAAGCCGACGAAACCGGCTGCGTGAGAACGCCCGTGCGCATCGGTGGGCGCCCCGGCCGCGACGTGCCACAGCCCCAGGACCGGCAAGCCGATCAGCAGCCCGCCGAGCACGAGCCGCGGGCGAATCTCGGGGCGCGGCTCGGTGCGCATGAGGACGACGGCGATCCCGCATGCGACGAAAGGCAATCCCGCCGAAGCCGACCCGGACACCGCGCGGATGACGTCCTCCACCCAGTGCCCGACCGGCCCACCCGCCGACAGCCACACTGCCGCCGCGACCACGGCGCTGAGCGCGATCAAGGCGAGCGCGATGCCGTCGCGGCGATGTCCGTGTTCGATCTCCCCGGCCCGGCTCAACGTCCGGGTGGTGGCGCCGACGGCGCGGGCCAGCATGGTCCAGCCGCTGCTGATGCCGCGCCCGAGCACCGCGAGCGGTGCGGTGTCCGACTTGCGACGCACCGGGCGCCGGACCGGCGTGGTGCGCCGACGCGGCGCCCCAGAGGTACGGGGCGTGGCCGCGCGAGACCGTGCCGTCGTCCTCCCCCGCGCCGATCCCGCCCGCGCCCGAGTCGTCGTGGTGCTGCGGGACTTACCTGCCATGGACCCAGGCTAGCCGCAAACGCCCCATCCGGACCATCCGCAACACTGGTATCGCCGGTCGCAGCCGCGGGCGAGACGGAATCACACCGAGCGGTCCAGGTCGAGCACCGCGCGGACGGCGTCGGCGTCACCGCTGGTTTCCAGCAGAACCTCGTCTCGCCCGAAGGCATGCAGCAACAGCTCCGACGGCTTGCCGGTCAATGTCACCACCACGCCGCCGGACGCGGACCGGGCAACCACGCGCCTGCCGTCATGCGTCCGTAGGGCGACCGTGACAGGCGCCTTCCGGTAGGACATCGACGCCATCCTGCGCACCTGCGACCACAGCGTGTCCTCGTCGGCGGCGGTCAGCTCGCGCGGCTGCCAGCGGGGGGCGGCGCGGCGCACATCCTCGTGGTGCACGAACATCTCCGACAGGTTGACTACCGCGTCGACCGGCCGCAGCGGCGACCACCACGGCGGACCGGTGCGCACCTGCTCCAGCAGCGCGGGAAACGGTTTGCTCGCCACCTTCGTCTGCACCCGGTCGAGGTAACCTGCGAAGGGCTTCAGCAGGATTCCCGGTGCGGCATCGGGCCGCCGCTCGCGAACCACGACATGCGCGGCGAGATCCCGCACCGTCCACTCGGCACAGAGGGTCGGCGCCTCCGGCCCCGCGGATCGCATCGCCTCGACGAGACCCTGACGTTCCCGCCGCGCCATAGTCATACCCCGAACATACTCACTCGAGCGCCCAACCGAAGGCAGGTCACCCAGGCCACATTTCGGTTTCGCCGCAACTCCTGTGCCGCTCGGCGGACGGCAGCCGAGGTACTGGAAGAGCGAATCATGCGCTGCCGAGGCCCGGGTATTTCGTGCGGCCGGCCTGTGGGCACACCATTGGGAAGCGGCAATAGTATTGCTCAGCAATGGGATTCGCAGGCAGTACATCCACAGAACTGTGAAAATCCAGCGGGCCGGAGGCTCCGTTCTGGACGACAGTGTCCCGGTACAGGCGCGCAGCGGCAGGTCCTCGTCGCGGGAACGCGAACTCCATACCCGGGAATCTCCGGCTAGCGCAATGAGAGTCGGCTATGTACCTTTGTCACTCGGTCCATCGGGTCGTGGACCTAATGACAAGAAGGGCAAATCCTCCGTGAAGAAGCTTGCTAGCGGTGTGGCCGCGCTGGCGGCTGCGGGTACCGCGCTGGCCATCAGCGCACCTGCGGCACATGCCTACACCAACAACTACGGCGCCATCGCGCTGTCCACCTCGACCGGGCTGATCGGGTATTCCTACGACTACCCGGACTCCGCTGCCGCAAAGCGACGCGCCATCAGCTCCTGCGGCGCGGCGGACTGCAGCACAAGGGTCTGGTTCGCCAACGGGTGCGGCGCCGTGGCGTACTCCAGCGGCAACGGCAACTGGAGCTGGGCATACGCCTCGTCGCGCCGTGCCGCGCAGAGCCGAGCCTTGTCCAGCAACAGTTCCGACGCCTACATCGTGCACTGGAACTGCACGTCCAACCACGGCTGACGTCCGGGATTCGAGTCGAAGGAAACATCGTGAAGCATCGCATTTTCCGGACCGCCGTGGCAGTCGTTCTCACCGCGGCGGCCTGCTCACTGGCCGCCTGCGCCTCCAACGACGACTCGTCGTCCCCGAGCACCAGCGCCAACCCGAGCAATGCTCCGGGCGAACTGGAGGGCGGCTCGGACAAGGGTGACAAGGAGACCGGCTCCGCGCCGACCACCCCGTCCTCTCCAGCGCTGGCCAAGCCCTCGGTACAGCAGCTCAACGAGCGGCTGCAGAAGGCGTTCGATCCGAACGTGCCGAACAAGGAGAAGATCAGCTGGATCCAGGCCGCCGAGCAGGATCCCTACCTGGTCGCCAACCTCGTCGACGCGGCGAAGAAGCAGAACGTGAAGGTCGAGGTCACCAATGTGGGCGACCCGAAAGACGGCAAGCTGAAGGCCGACGCGAAAGTCACCATCGACGGCACCCCGGTGGACAACGCCTTCATCCAGTTCGTCTCCGAGGGCGGCGAATGGAAGGTCGACCACACCTTCGCCTGCAATATCGTCAAGAGCGCGAAGATCGAGTCCGCGGCCTGCCAGGAGTAACCGCGCCCGAATGAATGAAAAGCGCCGAACGGCCCAGCCGTCCGGCGCTTTTCCTCGTTCGGTGGTCAGACGCCGATCACGGTCGGCACGATCATCGGGCGACGGCGATACTTGTCGGCCACCCAGCGACCGACCACCCGGCGCACACCCTGCGCGATCCGGTGGGTGTCGGTGACACCCTCTCCCGCCAGTCTCAGCAGTTCGATTTCCACCAGTTCCGCCGCGGCGATGAGCGCGGTCGGATCGTCGGAGAAGCCGCGTCCGCTCAGTTCGGGGGTGCTCACCGCCTTGCCGGTGGTTTCATCGATGGCGACGGTGATCGAGATGAAACCACCCTCGCCGAGCACGAGCCGGTCCGACAGCGTCGATTCACCGACATCACCCACCGAGAGCCCGTCGACGTACACGTGCCCGACCGTCACCCGGCCGACGATCGAGGCGATGCCGTCGACCAGATCGACCACGACGCCGTCCTCGGCGAGCACTACCCGGTCTTCGGGCACACCGGTCGACACGGCCAGAGCCGCGTTGGCGCGCAGATGCCGCCATTCGCCGTGCACCGGCATCGCGTTGGTCGGCCGCACCGCGTTGTACAGGTACAGCAGCTCGCCGGCGGACGCGTGCCCGGAGACGTGCACCTTGGCGTTCTGCTGGGTGATCACCGTGGCTCCGAGCCTGGCAAGGCCGTTGACCACGGCGAACACCGAGTTCTCGTTGCCGGGGATGAGCGAGGAGGCCAGCACCACCAGGTCGTCGGCGCGGATGTTGATCTGACGGTGGTCCCCGCGGGCCATCCGCGACAGCGCCGACAGCGGCTCGCCCTGCGAACCGGTCGAGATCAGCACCAGCCGATCGCCGGGCAGCGTCGCGGCGACATCGAGGTCCACGACCACGCCGTCCGGCACGGTGAGATAACCCAGATCCTGTGCGATCTGCATGTTGCGGACCATCGAGCGGCCGACGAAGCACACTCGCCGCCCGTACTTCTGGGCCACGTCGACCACTTGCTGAATGCGGTGCACGTGACTGGCGAACGACGCGACGATCACTCGGTGGCGGGCCTTGCCGATCACGGTGTCCAGCACGCCGCCGATTTCACGCTCCGGGGTGACGAAGCCGGGCACCTCGGCGTTGGTGGAGTCCACCAGGAACAGGTCGACGCCCTCGTCGCCGAGGCGGGAGAATCCGGCAAGGTCGGTGAGTCGTCCGTCCAGCGGAAGCTGGTCCAGCTTGATGTCACCGGTGTGCAGGACGACACCGGCGGGTGTGCGGATGGCGACGGCGAGCGCGTCGGGAATGGAGTGATTGACCGCGAAGTACTCACAGCCGAACGGGCCGTGCGTGGTGTGCTGGCCCTCGGTCACCTCGATCAGCTTCGGATGCTGGCGGTGCTCCCGGCATTTCGCGGCGACCAGCGCGAGGGTGAATCGTGACCCGATGACCGGTATGTCCGGCCGCAGCCGCAGCAAAAACGGCACCGCGCCGATGTGGTCCTCGTGTCCATGGGTGAGCACGACGGCAACCACGTCGTCCATCCGGTCCTCGATGGGGCGGAAGTCGGGCAGGATCAGGTCGACGCCGGGCTGCTGGTCCTCCGGGAACAGCACACCGCAATCGACGATCAGCAGCTTGCCGCCGTACTCGAAAACGGTCATGTTGCGGCCGATCTCGCCGATGCCGCCGAGGGCGAAAACGCGCAGACCCTGCTTGGGTAGGGCGGGCGGGGCGCCGAGACGGTCGTGTGCGGCGACCGGATTCGGCGGCGGAGGGGGCGCTTCGGCACGGCCACGACCGGGCTGCTGGCGTCCCCGACCCGAACGCCGCGGCTGCCCGTCGCGCGGCGTGGGGTCCTGCTTCGCCTGCGCAGACTTCTTCGCCTTCTTCTCGGGCGGCACGGTCACCTCGTCCTGGACGGTCACCTCGGCGGGTGCCGCGGGCTCGGGATGTTCGGCGCGCTTGGGCTGTTCGGTCCGTTTCGTCTGGTCGACCGGCGTGGACGGTGCAGGCGCCCCGGAGGCGCGGGACGCACTGCGGCGAGGGCGACGGGCCACAGGATCACTCATGAAATCACCCCGGCGGTCCGCAGATCGGCGGCCAGCATTTCCAGTTGCTGAGCGTCGGGCATCAGCTGTGGCAGCCGCGGTTCACCGACCTCGATGCCGAGCAGCCGCAGCCCGCCCTTACTCATCGCGACGCCGCCGAGCCGGGCCATCGCGGTGTTCAGCGGCAGCAGCGTGGCATTGATCTCGCGGGCACGGCCCACCTCACCGGCGGTGTAGGCCGCCAGCAGGGCACACAACCGCTCAGGCACGAGATGCCCGATGACGCTGATGAATCCGACCGCGCCCACCGAGAGCCACGGCAGGTTGAGGGCGTCGTCGCCGGAGTAGAAGGTCAGGCCGGTGTTCGCGATGAGTTCCGCGCCCATGTTCAGGTCACCCTTGGCATCCTTGACCGCGACGATGCGTGGATGCTCGGCGAGAGTGCGGATGGTGTCGCTGGCAATCGGGACGACCGACCGGCCCGGAATGTCGTACAGGGTGACCGGCAGATCGGTGGCATCCGCGACGGCGGTGAAGTGCGCGACCAAGCCCGCCTGGCTGGGCCGGGAGTAGTACGGCGTCACCACGAGCAAACCGTGCGCGCCGGCGCGCTGCGCGTTGCGCGCGAGCTCGATCGAGTGCGCGGTGTCGTAGGTTCCCGCCCCGGCGATCACGGTGGCACGGTCGCCGACGGCATCGACAACGGCGCGCAGCAGGTCTGCCTTCTCCGATTCGGTGGTGGTCGGCGATTCGCCGGTGGTTCCCGAGATCGCGAGCAGGTCGACACCGCGGTCGACCAGGCGGGCCGCGAGCGCGACCCCGGCATCGACGTCGAGCTTGCCGTCGGCACTGAAGGGGGTCACCATCGCGACGCCTACTGTGCCGGACGCGCGCAGCTCCGTTGGCGTCGATTCACCGTTCGTCATGGTCAGAAAGGCTACCCGGTCTAGGACACGCCCTCGACACCCTCGTCGACGTTCGGACCTGCCCGGCCCGGCGAATCGCTTCCCACGACAGCACAATGATGTCGCCCTTACCCTTGTAAGGCACCGTCGATGACGCCACACTGATGTCATGGATCTGAACAAATACACCGCGCAACTGCGCGAGAACCTGATCGCGGCCGGAGCCCTCGGTGACGAGAAGACCCAGGCCACGGCGGCAGCGCTGGCCACGGCAACGGAAGGCTCGGCACGGCTGGTCTTACTCGCCGCGCTGTCCGAGCTCGCCGCCGAGGTCGGTGCAGCGCTCGGCGACCGTACGGTGCACGTGTCGGTCGACGGCACAGATGCCTCGATCGATGTGCGCAAGAGCACCGCAACCGACGAGGCACCGACGTTCGAGGAGATGACCGGCGATATCAGCCGCGTCACGCTCCGGCTGGTCGAGCAGATGAAGGCGCGCGCGGAAGAGGCTGCCGCACAGAGCGGTCAGTCGCTGAACTCGTGGCTGTCCGGCGCCGTGCACGGCGCGCTGCGCGACCAGATGCGGGGGTACGGGTCGAAACGCGACTCCTGATTCCACGGCGCGCCGGAGCCGGCCACGTCACCGGCTACAACAGCGGTGCGAGATTGCCCCGGTCACCGATCACCACCTCGTCGAGTTCGAGCCAGTCGGCCATCTCACGCAGCGCACCGGTGAGTGCGTGCGCGGTAGCCAGGGTGTCGTACCCGGGTTCGGCGAACGCCCCCGGCACCCGCAGGCGACCGGTAGATCGTTCCGCGCGCAGGTCGACGCGGCCGACGAGTTCGCCGTCGAGCAGGAACGGGAAGACGTAATAGCCGTGCACCCGTTTGTGTTCCGGGGTGTAGATCTCGATCCGGTAGTGGAAGTCGAAGATCCGCTCGGTGCGAGCGCGGAAGAAGATCAGCGGGTCGAACGGGCACAGCAGCGCGGCGCCCTCGACACGGCGCGGCGTGGGCGCACCGGCCCGCAGGAAGCCGGGTTTGTCCCACCCCTCGACCGCCACCGGGATCAACTCACCCGCGTCCACCAGGTCGGCGATAGCCGGTTCGGTTTGGGTACGGTGCAGGCGGTAATAGTCGCGCAAGTCGGTCTCGGTGCCGATGCCGTGCGCGATGGCCGCGCGGCGCACCAGCTCGCGCACCGCGTCCTGTTCGGAAACGGTGCGCGCCAGTACGTCCGCCGGGATCACCCGCTCCGTGAGGTCGTAGTGCCTGGCGAACCCGACGCGTTCGGCCACGGAAAGTGAACCGGCGGCGAAAAGCTGCTCGCAAATCATCTTGGTGTCACTGAGATTCCACCAGGAACCCTTGGGTCGCGGCTTGTCCAGTTCGAGATGGCGTTCCACCTCGCCGGCGGTGGCCGCTCCGACCTCGGTGATCACGTCCACAATATCCTTGCCCAGCGTGGGATTGCGCTCCACGACCTTGCGCATGCCGGACCAGCGCCCGTGCTGGTACTGCGACATCCGCCAGCGCATCAGCGGCCAGTCCTCGACCGGAATGAGCGCGGCCTCGTGTGCCCAGTACTCGACGAGTGCACGCGGCCGCCGCACGCCGTCGCTCCACGCGGCCTGGTCGAGCAGCGTGCGGTCATAAGCCCCGATCCGGCTGAACACCGGCGCGTAGTGCGCTCGCACCACCGCGGACACCGAATCCAGTTGCAGCAGTTGGGTTCTGTCCAGCACCCCGAGCACGGACCGCCGGGTGACCCGCGCGGGCCTGCGCGCACCGAAACCCTGCGCCGCCAACGCCGTTCGACGCGCCGCCGCCGCACTCATGTTCCGCATGAAGGGAACTTTGCCATGCGGGACCGACAGGTTTGTCGCGGCGGTCGGGCCGCCGATCGGCCCGTCGGCGCCCCCCAGCCGCTGTGGACCGCGCTAGGTCGATACGGTCACCACGCCCGCCGCGTCGATCTCCAAGCGGCGGTCCTGATCCGACGCCATCGCAAGCACGGTTGCGAGAATGCGCCGGCCCACCGGCAGGACACGGACAGTGACCGACCCTTCGTTCGCGGCGTCCAATTCGCGAGTGGCCGCTTCGATCACCCGCCGACGTACCCCGCGTGGGACTCCCGCGAAACCGCCGTCATCGAGCAGGACCACCTCCACGCCGCGCGAGCGTGCGCCACGTGCGGCGCTGCTGAGCTGGTCGGTGACCAGCTGCGGCGCCCGGAGTCCATCGCGCAGTTCGGCTTCCAGGAGTCTGCACTGCTCGCGCTCCCCCACGGTGAGCTCGTCGCCGTCGGCGATGCGCTCCAGAATCGGCCGCACCACCGCATCCAGCCTGGCCAGCTGCCTGTTCCGTTCCCCGTTCTGCGCGGCCATACCAGCCTCCGCGGCAGTGCGCATGGTCGCCTCCTCACGCAGCAGACGCAGCGAACGCTGGGTCGGGCGCATAATCGCCGCGAACAGCGACACCCCCGCGACCGTGGCGACCGGGACTATCGAGCCGACGACCACACCGGATCGCGGTCCTGCTACCACACCGACCACCGCGATCACCACACCGATACCCGCGACACCGAGCCAGGCCGCGCCCAGCCGTCCGCGCAGCACCAGCACCGCGAGCAGATACGACGAGGCGAACGCCGTCCACACTTGCCTCGATGACCCGTGCTCCACGTCGAACGAGGTCAGGATGGTCGCCAGAGGACCGGAGGCGGCAACGAACACGCTGGCGGGCCAGGGCAGCGGATCCACCGGGACCACCAGCACCACGACCCCGGCCGCCGCGAGCAGCACCAGCGCGGCGCTGGGGGCGACCAGTCGCGATTCTGAAAAATTCCGAACCATGTACAACACGATGGTCGCCTCGAGGATGATCAGGAACAGCCAGGCCGCCCGGTCGCGCAGGCCCAGCAGATCGCGCAGTCCGGACCCGGTGTCCTGGTCAGCCATCGCTACCCCACACGAGTGTCACAGTCGTGCCCTCATTCGGCTGCGATTCCACGAATCCGGCGCCGCCCGAGAGGCGGCGCATGCGGCCGAGGATGCTCACCGAGATACCGAGCCGATCGGCGGGTACTTCACTCAGGTCGAAACCAGCGCCGTCGTCCCGAAACACCACGCGGATTCCGCCCGCGCTGATCGTCACGGTGACGGTACGCCGCACCTCACGGCCCGCGAATGTGGCGTGACGCAAACTGTTGCGTGCCGCCTCGGCCAGCGCCGCGGCGATCGTACTCGCGGCCTCCACCGGCAGGTGCAGATCGTCGAATCCCGCCCAGCGCCGCGCGGTGAACCGGACGCCGGGGTTTACCTCGTGCACGGCCGAGCGCAGGAACCCGATCGCGGAGTGCGCGTCCAACCGGTCGGGTTCGACCTCGCCGACCCGGCATGCGTCGAGTTGTTCCAAAGTCCGCTCGGCCTGTCGGCGCAGCACCGGCGATTCCGTTCCGCCGCGCGAAGCGTCCAGCAGAGTCGAAAGCACGGCGTCGTGGATCAGAGCGGCGAAGCGCGCCCGCTCACGCTCCCTGGCCGCCGCGCCCGCGACCGCCGCGGCCCGACTGCTCTCTATCGCCGACTCGCGGTCGACCCGGTCGGCGGCGACCCTGGCATGGATAGCGCACCACAGGAACAACGCGCTGAGCCCGGCTGCCCTGGCGAAATCACCCAGCAGTGAGAGCATTGTGGACTCCCGCAGCACGGCCAGATTCGCGAGCGCACCGAGTGCGGCGCTGACCAACAGGTACGCAATGGCCAGCGGCGGAGGCCAAGCAAGGACGGCCGCAAGAACACCCAGTGCGAGTACCCGGTACAGCCACACTGAGGCACCATCGGCCTCGGGCTGCGAATAGGCGAACGGGACCACCGCCATCGCGGCGACGAAACTCACGGCCGCCACACCAGCGACGTACTGGACGGCGCGGCAACTCATTCCGACCGAGACGATCGCGAGCACCGGGAACAACCCGAAGGCCAGCACCACCTCGACCACCGTCCATCCGAACGGCACGAACCGGGTTTGGTCGGCGATCTCGGGCAGCTCGACGATCGCGGCGATCATCCCTGCGATCCCGATGGCCAGACCGAGCCTGCGCAGGATGCGGCCGGCGACGCCCTCGGACGCCTTCTCCCTGGACACCGCGGCAATTCTGCGGCGCCACCGGCTCGTACGGGGTCGGTCGAGCAGGGTGGAGCGGGCGGGCTGCGCGGTGTCCAGCATGCTGGACGCGATCATCCGCGTGGATGGCGCTCGGGAACCGGTAGCCATCCGTCCTCTACCGCCCGCTTGTACAGGTCGGTCTTGGTCGGCGCCGGACGCCCGGCGTCGGCGTACTTCTGCCGGATCCGGCCGAGATAGTCGTTGACCGTTTGCTCGGACAAACCGGTCAGCCGCGCGACCCGAGACGCCTTCTCGCCGGACGCGTACAGCGTCAGCACTTCTTCCTGGCGCGGGCTCAGACCCACGTCGGACAACTGTGGATCACCATCGATGGCGGCCGCCCAGTCGGTGGTGACCACCTGTTCGCCCGACGCCGCGCGGCGCACCGCGGCAACCACGGTCGGCACATCCTCGGACTTGCGCACTACTCCGAGCACACCGGCGCGCGCCGCGGAGCGCACCAGGAACGCGTTGTCCGCTCCGGTGAAAACCAGCACCTCGATGCCGCGGTCACGCAGTGCGCGCACGTTGTCCTCGGGTGTCGACCCGTCGGCCAGCCGCAGATCGAGCACGACCAAGTCCAGCTTCGGCGCGCCATCGGCGGCGTTCAGCAGGTCCGGCACGGTGCCGGAGGCCAGCACCAGATCGAGATCGGGTTCCGGCGCAAGCATCGCGGCGAGACCGATCGCGACGGATTCGTGGTCTTCGACCAATCCGATCCGACGCGGTGCGTTCTCGCCTCCTTCGGCCCACGTCACGTGACTCTCCAATCCCGCGTTTTCCCATATCCCCACCCGAACAATCGCTGTGCCAGTATGCCGGGCCGGCACTCGGAATGGTCAGACACCAGAAATCGGGGGATCCCTTACTCCATGAGTCCCGCGGCCAGCGTCGCGCCGAGTTCCCAGCACCGCTGGATGTCCTCTTTGTCGGGCGGGCCGGAGACGACCACCGTCGCGGCGACACATTCCCAGCCCAGGCCTTTCGTCACACGCTCCACGCCGCGCTCCGCGCCCTCGGTTCCCTCGTTGCCGTGCAGGTAGAGCCCGTACGGGCGACCGCGGGTGGAGTCGAGGCACGGGTAGTAGAAGGTATCGAACGCGTGCTTGAGCGCACCACTCATGTAGCCCAGATTCGCCGGGGAGCCGAGCAGGTACCCGTCGGCTTCCAGCACATCCGGTGTGGTGACCGCCAGCGCTGCCCGACGCGCAACCTCCACACCTTCGATCTCGGGGGCGGTGGCACCGGAGACAACGGCCTCGAACATCGCCTGCATATGGGGGGACGGCGTGTGATGGACGATCAGCAACCGGGCCACAGTGCGATGGTATCGGCCCTCGCGACGGTCAGGGGTTGCCGCGCTCGTGGCGTTCCAGCGCGACCGCGCGGCGCATCGTCTCCCTGGCTCTGGTGCGGTCGCCCGCGTAGTCGTAGGCGCGCGCAAGCCGGTAGGAGACACGCCAGTTGTCCGGGTCGGCTTCCCATTCCGCCTTGATCTTCGCGAACAGTGCGTCGGCGGCCTCGCGCTCGATGCGGCCGGACGGGCGGTGCGGCAGCTGTGAGGTGTCGAGTTCGAGCCCCTCCTGGTGGATGCGCCGCGCGAGATGCTGATGCGCGAGGCCCGCGCGCACGGTCGCCGCGACGATCCACACACCCAGCAATGGCAGGATCAGCACGCCGATGCCGATGATGATCGCCGCCGCGTCGCCGGAACCGATCAGGCTGAACGCGATGCGGCCGAGCAGCAGAAAATAGAAGCCCAGCACCAGCACCAGCGCGACGATCAGCGCGACGACCTTGACGATTTCCTTGTTCTGCCCGTTCGGGACCGGTTCCGCGCTGCTCACAGGTCCAGTAACGGGTCGAGCCCAACGGTGAGGCCCGGGCGGTTCGCGATCTCGCGCACGGCGAGGAGCACACCGGGGGCGAAGGACGAGCGGTCGATCGAGTCGTGCCGGATGGTGAGGGTCTCCCCCTGGGTGCCGAACAAAACCTCTTGGTGCGCGACCAGACCGGCCAGGCGCACCGAGTGCACCCGCACCCCGTCCACGTCGGCGCCGCGCGCGCCCTCCAGTTCGGACGTCGTCGCGTCGGGGCTGCGGCCTACACCCGCCTTGTCCCGGGCGGCGGCGATCAGACCCGCGGTGCGGTAGGCGGTGCCTGATGGCGCGTCCGCCTTGTTCGGATGGTGCAGCTCGATGACCTCGACCGACTCGAAGAACCGGGCAGCCTGTTCGGCGAAACGCATGGACAGCACCGCGCCGATGGCGAAGTTCGGGGCGATCAGCACTCCGGTCGTCCGGCGGTCGTCCAGCCAGCCGCGCACTTCCGCCAGGCGGGCCACATCGAACCCGGTGGTCCCGACCACCGCGTGAATCCCGTGCTCCACCAGGAACTTCAGATTGCCCATCACCACATCGGGGTGGGTGAAGTCGACGACGACCTGGGTGTCGGCCGCGGTGAACCGGTCGAGAGAATCGTCCTTGTCGACGGACGCGACCAGCTCCAGATCGGCCGCCGCGTCCACCGCCGCGCAGATCGCCTGACCGACTTTGCCGCGCGCTCCGAGCACTCCGACCCGAATGGCCACCGCACCTCCTAATTCCGCTTCGGTTCGGGTCAGCCTATCGACCGCGCTGGGGTACCGGTCGGCTGACCTGCGCTCGGCGCGCCCGCCATGTTCTCCGCCATCCGCTGCAGCACCCGCACGGTCTCCGTGTACTGCTCGTCGGTGATGCCTTCGACCATCCGTCGACGCCGCTCCCTGATCCGGACCCACGCCTGATCATGCGTGCCGCGGCCTGTCTCGGTCAGCGCCAGCATGCCCGCGTCGTCGGCCACCCATCCCCGGTCCGTCACGTCGGCCAGTTCGCTACTCCATTCGGAGTCGTGCGTCCAGAACGCGGCGAGTGCGTCCCTGAGGTCGTCGGCGCGCTGCGGCCCGTCCGCCAGGGAGTGCAGCATCTGCCAGTGCCTGCGGCTCAGTTCACCCGCGGCGAGGTCCTCGTCGAAGCGCTTGCTGATCAGCCGATCGAGTTCCACGAGCCAGTACCCGATCGCGCGCTGAATAGCCATCTCACTCCCGATAAATGTATTTGGACAATTACATGTAATTTTACATATGCTTCTGGCGCGTGGCAGAGTGATCGAATGGATCAGCACGATGCGATCACCGTGGCCGTGGAAGCGGCCATGGTCCGGATTCGGCGCAGGCAGAACCGCGGTGCGCTCGGGGGCGGCCGGGCAATACCGGTCGCCGTGTTCCGCGTCCTCGATGCTGTCGCCGACGGCGACGCCGTCACGGTCGGAGCGCTGGCCCCTGCGCTCGGTGTCGACCAGCCGCGCGCGAGCCGCCTGGTGGCCCAGGCGGTTTCTTCCGGCCTGCTGGAACGGGTCGCCGATCAGCGCGACGGACGGCGCGCCGTCCTCCGCCTCACCCCTGGTGGACGCGACGCCGTGACGGACGCCAGAACGGGACGCCGTTCCGCCATGGCCGCCGCGATGGCGGACTGGACACCCGGTGAGCGCGCAGAGTTCGCACGCTTGCTCGAACGGTTCGTCGACGCGATGGACCGACCCATCGGGGCCGAATCCCGCCCCAGGGCCGCTGACCGCCTCAATCGAAGATGATCACCTGCCGCAGCGCGTGGCCCGCGGCGAGTTCGTCCATGGCGCGGTTGAGTTCGTCGAGGCCGATGTGGGCCGAGACGAGCCGCTCGACCGGGAGGCGGCCCGAGCGCCACATACGGACGTACTCGGGAATGTCGCGGGAGGGAACGGCGGAGCCGAGGTAGCTGCCGACGATCGAGCGACCCTGGGCGACCAGGGCCAGCGGCGAGATCGCGGCGCGCGCGTCCGGAGCCGGGAGGCCGACGGTGACGGTGGTACCGCCGGGCGCGGTCGCCGCCACCGCGGTTTCGAAGGCCCGGATATTGCCCGCGGCCTCGACCACCACCTCCGCCTGCACACCGAATTCGGCGATCTCGGCCGGGGTATGCACCGCGTGAGCACCCAATTCCCGTGCGAGAGCAAGCTTTTCGAAAACTGTGTCGACTGCGATGACCTCGTGCCCTTCCGCCGCGAGCGAGAGCGCGACGAGTACTGCCGCCATCCCGACGCCGCCCAGACCGACCACCATGATCCGGTCCCCCAGGCCCGGCTTCGCGGAATTCAGCAGGGCACCACCACCGGTCAGCACGGCACAACCGAGCACGGCGGCGACCTCCGGCGGCACATCGTCATCGACCGGTACCACCGATCTGCGGTCGACGACCGCGTGGGTAGCGAAGGCGGACACGCCGAGATGGTGGTGCACCTCGGCGCCATCGCGGATCAGCCGCCGCCCGCCGCCGAGCAGTTCGCCCGCGTTGTTGGCGACGCTGCCCGGCACGCACGGCGTCCGCCCCTCCGTCGCGCAGCCCGCGCAGTTCCCACAGCGTGGCAGGAAGGTCATCACGACGCGCTGTCCGACCTCGATATCGCTGTCACCAGGTCCTATCCCCTCGACCCGCCCTGCAGCCTCGTGTCCGAGCAGCATTGGCACCGGCCGCACCCGGTTGCCGTCCACTACGGACAGGTCGGAGTGGCACAGCCCCGCCGCTTCGATCCGAACCAGCAGCTCACCCGGCCCTGGTTCGCCCAGTTCCAGCTCGCATACGGTGATCGGCGCCGACTCGGCGAACGGCACCGGCGCCGCGATCCGCTCCAGGACTGCCCCACGAATCTTCATAGTGCATTTCTACAGCTGTGTTTTTGGCCGCGCGGGCGCGGCGTGTTCGCGGCCCCCTCATGGCTGCGAACGGAGAATGCTTGGTCTCGCTCCGCTCGGAAGCGGGAGTGGGGCCGATGTGGCCGCATGCGGCGGGCAACCGCCAGATCTGGGGTCGCCGCTGCGTGTTGGCATGCTGATGGACAGGTGACCGGCGCAGGCAACCTCGACGCCGTCCGGGCCGACCGGATGGGCACTGGCGCTCTCCATGATGACGGTGCTATTTTCTTCGATCGTGACGGTGCTCCCGTTGGCCGCCTTGTACCGAGCCCGGGGTCGGGACCGTCACGATCAGAGGAGAAATTCCACTGTCTGTACAGTTCAATCACACCATTGTCGGTTGCCACGACAATCGGGTGTCCGCCGAATTCTGGGCGGACACCCTGGGATTGGAAATCGGAGCACCCTGGGGGCCGTTCATTCCGGTTCCCCTGGATAACGGCGTCACACTCGACTTCGCGAACGTGCCGCCACACGTCACCGAAATCCAACCCCAGCATTACGCATTCCTGATCTCCGAGACCGAGTTCGACACGGCCTACGCCAAGATCCAGCGCTACGGGCTGGAGCATTGGGCCGATCCCCGCCAACAAGGGGTCGACGAGATCAACCACAACGACGGCGGTCGCGGCGTCTACTTCCTCGACCCCAGCGGTCATTTCCTGGAATTGATCACCGTTCCGTACGGCGGCTGGCCGACGTAACGACGAGGGGCGGCGTCCGCTGGCGCCGCCCCCTCGTTCGGCATCCGCTTCCGGCGGGTTGGGAGCACGCGGCCGCGTGAATGACAGCCGCGATGCATGGGTTCGGCCGCTGCGCCTGATTGCCGGCGACCGGACTCCCCCATCCGCTGCCCCTAGCCGTTCGGCAACAATCGTATGGTTTCGGGCATGGGTAAGGAGAACGCACTCGATCCGCTGAACGACGTCGAGTCCGTACACGCGCTATTGGCCACCTGGCTGGGTTCGGAAGCGTCACCAGCGGTTTTGGAACAATTCGCCGCGACGCAGCACACAGAGTTCTCCATGGTCACCACCTCGGGCGCCGTGCTTGCCAAGGCGGATTTGCTCGCGGCCCTGCGAACCGCCCGAAACAGCAGTCCCGACCTGAGGATCGAGATCGCCGAGTTCGAAGTATTGCTCGCCACAGCCGATTTCACGGTGGTCCGGTTCCTGGAACGCCACCACCACGCGGGCCGTCGATCGGATCGGCGGACGACCGCGGTCTTGGTCATCGATGCCGCGGAGCGGCGATTCCGATGGCGGACCCTGCACGAAACCGACGTCTCCACCGGCTAACTGTGCTACCCAGTATGACCCGGCCGGTATCAGGGAAGTACCGACCAACCCCGAGTCCTATTGCGGTGTCGCTGGACTCGGGGCGCCTAAAAAGTCGGTCCTCGAGTGTCGGCGCATGGCATCTACCTCCGTTCGGGTGCGCAGCCCCTCGGCTGCGTGCTGGGTCGTTGTCGCGTTCGGGATCAGGTATAGAGCTTTGCCAGAAACGCGCTCATGTTGTCGCGCACCCGCTCGACCTTCTCCTCGAGCGTGAGATCTTCGCGATACCGGCTGCCGAGCGCGGGCCTCTTCTTGTTCCGCGCGTACAGCGAACAGGCAAGATCAGTGCACATGTAGGTGCCGACCGAGTTGCCTTTTCGCCCGGATTCGCCCGCCTTGTGCGCGGTCATCAGCGAGACGCCGCCGGTGTGCGTGGTCAGGCAGATCGTGCACATCTGCGCCCGACCGGAGCCACCGGTCGGGTAGCGCAGCGCGACACCGACGAACCGATCGCCCTGTGGGACGACCAGATAGCCCCGCCCGGGCAAGGACGGGTCGCCCCAGCCGAGGAAGTCCAGATCGTCCCACGGGCGATCGTCCAGGTCGCGGGGCACGGGTAATCGCTTGGCCTCGCCTTTCGAACAGTTGACGAACGACGACCTGATGTCGCGTTCGGTGACGGCGTGCATGACGAATCTCCTTCGGTAGATCGATGGGCAAACCGAAGCGACGTTACGGGCCCGCCGTGGAGCCGAACAACGGATTTTGGCGCGCGAAGTGCCGCCAACGACCGTCATAGCGTGCCGTCCCGGCATCGGACCGCGCGGAGTGGGAGCTCGGCGGTCCGCGGGATCGGTCTCCCTGGGCTCGGCGCCTCGGAGGAGGTCGACCCGAGGTGTCGAGCGATCAGCTGGCCGGGTCCAGTCGAAGGGCATTCCACCAGAGTCGATTCAGGGTGTCGACCAGTTGCTCGAAAGTAATCTTCTCCCGCTGTACGAACACCGTGTACGCCATCCGGCTGACCATGTTCGACAGTGCGAGCGCGGTTACCCATGGATCGAGCTCCGGATCGACCTCGCCACGTTCCTGCAGCTCGCGGATCATCGCGGTATTGCGCTCACCGAACGCCATCGCGCGCTCGTACCGCATCGCCTGAAACTTGTCGTCGATCTGCGACACCTGTTCCAGCAGAGCCATGAGGCGTGCGTTGCGGCGATAGGACAGCAGGTATTCGCGATTGGCCGCGGCGATCAACTGCCGTGGGTCTTCGATTCCCGTCCGCTGCCGCAAATGCGGGTGCAGCATCTCCTCGCGCACCTGTTCGACGACGGCGGCGAAGATCTCGTCCTTGCTGTCGAAATAGGTGTAGAAGGACCCCGATGCCACCCCGGCGGCTTTGGAGATGTCACTGATCCTGGCGTCCAGGTACCCCTCCCGCTCGAACACCTCCCGAGCCGCTGCCACCAAGGCGCTACGGGTCCGCATCCCGCGTTTGCTGCGCGGAGCCCCGCGGCCGGGGTCCCCCTCGGCAACGTCCTGGGCGCTCAACGTCTCACTCCATGTCGTCGGATCAGATGCTCATTTCGGGGATCGTAACAGCGCTGGCGAGCTACCCCACGGGACAGCGCCGGACGGAGAACGCACTCTACTGCTCGGCCAGGAGCCGTACAGCCAGGGGATTCGACTCGCATTGCCCGACGGCTCGGAGGCATCGCCGCGGCTGTCGAGTAAGGGAGAGCCGGAAGTCCGAAATGCATCTCCAGTGCACCGAGATTTCGCACCGGCCCACATCTCGCCTCCCTGCTACACCTACTTTAGTTGAATATGACGTCAAATTCGAATACGCTCGACCTGGCCTACGCAGCGGAAGCGATGGCCCATGACCAGCGAGGTGGCAGTGCCCGGTGCACCCGGAATCAAGCATTCCCGATGCGGCTCGAGAACGCCGGCGTCAGAGTTGGGCCGGCTCGACCAGCCATCCCATTAACTACACAACGCCGCGCCGTCGCTCACAGCGAGCGGCTCGCCCGCGCCACGACCCATCGGAGGTCCCATGGATCCGTTCACCTCGTCCGAACGCTCACGGCAGTATCAGCGGGAGCTGCTCGCCTTCATGGCCGAGCGCGTGTACCCAGCCGAATCGGTCTACGAGGAGCAGATGGCCGCGTCCGGCAATCCACATCACCATCCGCGGATTCTCGAGGATCTCAAGGTCGAGGCACGCCGCCGCGGTCTGTGGAACCTCTTCCACCCGCACCCGGAATGGGGGCCGGGACTGAGCAATCTGGAATACGCTCCGCTGGCGGAGATCATGGGCCGCAGCCCCAACCTTGCCCCAGAGGCATGTAACTGCAACGCTCCCGACACCGGCAATATGGAGGTGTTCACTCTCTTCGGCTCGCAGGAGCACAAAGAGCGCTGGCTCGAGCCGCTACTGGCCGGCACCATACGCTCGGCTTTCGCGATGACCGAACCGGCAGTGGCCAGCTCGGACGCCACCAACATCGAACTGCGCATGGAACGCGACGGCGACCACTATGTACTCAACGGCCGAAAGTGGTTCGCGTCCAACGCGATGCACCAGAACTGCAAGGTGCTCATCGTCATGGGCAAGACCGATCCGAACGGCCCGAAGCATCGCCAGCAGTCGATGATGGTCGTGCCCATCGACGCTCCGGGTGTCACCGTCGTCCGCAACCTTCCTGTGTTCGGGTATGCGGATCGCGAGGGCCACGCGGAGATCGTCTTCGCCGACGTGCGCGTACCCGCGACCGATGTGCTGAAGGGCGAGGGCGAAGGCTTCGCCATCAGCCAGGCCCGGCTCGGCCCCGGCCGCATCCACCACTGCATGCGCGCTATCGGCATGGCCGAACGCGCCTTGGAATTGATGTGTGCGCGTGCCGAATCACGCAACACGTTCGGACAGAGGTTGAGTGAGCGCGCCAATATCCAGGACTGGATCGCAGAGGCCCGCATCGCGATCGAGCAGACCCGGCTGCTGACGCTGAAGGCCGCATGGATGATGGACACTGTCGGCAACAAGGCGGCGCGAGTCGAGATCGCCGCGATCAAGGTGGCGGCGCCCACCATGGCCCTGCAGATCATCGACCGCGCCATCCAGGTGCACGGCGGCGGCGGCGTCACCAACGATTTTCCCTTGGCCAGCATGTACGCGCACCTGCGCACGCTACGTCTCGCCGACGGGCCGGACGAGGTGCACAAACGTTCCATCGCTCGGGCCGAGCTGGGAAAGGTCCGAGCGAAGGTGGATACACCGGCCGCCTTCGGCTCATAACACGGCACCTTCAGCGGGAGTAGGAAATGCAACACGACAGCGGGACGGCACTCATTCGTCCCACCGAGGATTCGTCGGCCTTCGACATCGACGATGCGGAAATCGCCGCGTGGTTGTCGACGCTGGACATACCCTGCACCACGCCGGTTCAGGCCGTCCGGATCGGTATCGGACAGTCCAACCTGACCTTTCTGCTCACCGATGCCGACGGCCGACGCTGGATCCTGCGCCGTCCACCCTTGGGGCGCCTGCTGGCGTCCGCGCACGATGTAGCTCGCGAGGCGCGGATCGTGTCCGCACTGGAACCCACCGACGTCCCCGTCCCCCGGATCCACGATGTGCGGCACGAGGGTGAAACAGCATTGGTGTTGATGGAGTACGTCGACGGCGTGGTGGTCGATCGGATGGACAGCGCCGTCCAGCTGACCACCGAGCAGCGTCGCAAAACCGCCATCGCCCTGGTGCGCACGCTGGCCCGCATCCACGCCGTCGACCTGGCGGCCACGGGCCTGATCGACCTGGCCAGCCACAAGCCGTACGCCGGGCGTCAGCTGAAGCGCTGGTCCGATCAGTGGGAAAGGTCCAAGACCCGCCAGCTGCCGCCGCTGGGCCGGCTCACCGAACGCCTGCTGGCCGCCGTTCCCGAACAACGAGAACTCACCCTTGTGCACGGCGATTTCAACCTGCGCAACGTCATCGTCGCGCCCACTGGTGAAATCGCGGCGGTGCTCGACTGGGAACTATGCACACTCGGCGATCCGCTTGCCGACATCGGAAGTCTCCTGGCCTACTGGCCGACCGTCGGCGAACCGACCATCGCAGGCCTGGAGATCTGTACCCTGCCCGGCTTCCCCGTCCGCGAGGAGCTGATCGAGGAGTATCTCGCTGTCACCGGGCGCGATCGGCGAGCGTTGGGGTTCTGGCATGCGCTGGGACTGTGGAAGCTGGCGATCATCGCCGAGGGCGTATTCCGTCGCACCCTCGACGATCCCCGCAATCGCGCTGCCGCAGGCACCCCTACCCGCGAACTCGTCGAAGGCCTCATCGATACCGCCGACCGCGTCGCGACCGAGGCCGGTCTCTGACGCGATCAGGGCACCAGCATCGACAGTGCCTCCGCGACACAGGCCGGTTTCTCGCCACCGTCACGTTCGATGGTTACCCGAGCTGTCACCTGAGCCCCTGCGCTGGTCTGTTTCAGCTCCACCAACTCGACACCGGCCCGCACCCGGCTGCCCACCGGTACGGGAGACGGGAATCGAACCTTGTTGCAGCCGTAATTGATCCCCATCTTCAGACCGTCGACTCGATAAACCTGCGACACCAGTAGTGGCAGCAGCGACAGTGTGAGATATCCATGCGCGATGGTGGTGCCGAACGGGCCCCGAGCGGCCCGCTCCGGGTCCACGTGGATCCACTGACGGTCACCGGTGGCCTCGGCGAACAGATCGACCTGCCGCTGAGTCACCGTGTACCAGTCGCTGTAGCCGAGATGGGTATCGATGGCCTGCTCGAGTTCAGCAATTCCGTGGAACACTCTCATGTTTCGGCCCTTCCTCAGTTCGTCGGCCCACCGGCGACATAAAGCACCTGCCCGGAGACGAACCCGGTGTCCTCGCTGACGAAGAATGACACGGCGTTCGCGATGTCCTCCGGTTTGCCGGAGCGGCCCACCGGAATCTGCGCCACCAGGGCATCGCGGAACTCCTCGAACGGCACACCAATCCGCTCGGCGGTCGCGGCGGTCATATCGGTTTCGATGAATCCGGGCGCGATCGCGTTCACAGTCACCCCGAACTTGCCCAACTCGATCGCGAGCGTTTTGGTGAACCCCTGCAGGCCCGCCTTGGCCGCGGCGTAGTTGGCCTGGCCGCGGTTGCCGAGCGCCGAAGTGCTGGACAGGTTGACGATCCGCCCCCACTTGGCCTCTGTCATGTACCGCTGCGCGGCACGGCTCATCAGAAATGAACCCCGCAGATGCACGTTCATGACGGAGTCCCAGTCGGCGACTGTCATCTTGAACAGCAGGTTGTCCCGGAGGATGCCGGCGTTGTTCACCAGTACAGTCGGCGCGCCCAGTTCGGTGGCGATCCGCTCCACAGCGGTCGTCACGGCCTGTTCGTCGGAGACGTCGGCGCCGACCGCGATCGCCTTTCCGCCGGCCGATCCGATCTCGTCCACAATGGATTCGCATGTCGATTCGTCCAGATCTACGACGCCGACGGCGAATCCGTCCATCGCCAAACGCCGGGCGGACGCGGCACCGATGCCGCGGGCGGCGCCGGTGACGATGGCGGTGCGGGTTGTTGCTGTGCTCATAACTCTTCTCTCCTGTTGCGGTCGAGTCCCTCGGACGGTTCAGGTTCAGGCACGTCATTCCTTCCACACCCCCGACCGGCGTTCGCGCCTGACAAGGACTGAAAACCTGATTTCGACGTCGAGTTCATATCACATCGGACCGGCACTGCGGCAGGGTAGACGGCCATTGCAGAAGCAGTGATCAGCGCGAAACGTTCATGGCGCACTCCACCTTCGGGTTCGACGGCCCGCCGCCAGCTCGAAGCGGGAGCGGAGCGTGACTGCGCTCAGCTGCTGCCGACACCCGCCGAGGCCAAGAGGACGAGCAGGACTGTGATGACGGCGAGAAGTCCATGGCCGACGACGACGGCCACTGGGAAATGTTGTTCGGGCCGTTCGCTGCCGACAATGTCGTTCGTGGTGCGATTTTGATAGGTCGGCAACCACCGGGCCAGCATGAGAAAGCCCAGCAGGGCGACGGGAACAAGCAACGCGAATGCGATCCAGGCGAGCGTGCGGTTGTCGGTGGGGAGATAGACGATCCAGATGATCAGCCCGATCGCGGCCAACGCGAAGTGGCCGAAGATCAGTGCGGGTGGGAAATGACTGGCGTCTTTTCTCCGCAGGCCACCCTTGGCGATCCAGGTGCCCAACAGGAAAGCACCACCCGACGCGGTCAGCACCCAGGTGACGAGAGCGGCGATATCCATGATCAATGCTCCTCCGATGTTTTTCGGTAGCCCTCGGCCTGCGTCTGTTCGTCGGCAACGCGGACGCCGTAGTGGTAGGCAAGCTTTCCACCGAGATATCCGGATATCACCAGCACTGCGAGGCAGGTTACGGACAACGCGATCGGCCCGATGGGAACTGCACCCATCGGACCACTGCCGGCGCGGCGCCACAGGAAGTTCACGACATAGGCGAGGGTGACAGCAAGATTCAGGGTCATGTGCACCAGGGCGGTGCGATACGTTGCGGTCCCGGTCGGGATAGCGAGCAGATCCAAGAACCCGGCGGTCGCGGCGGCCAAGGCGCCCACGACGCCGAGGCCGATCAGCCATAGCGAGCCCTTCGCGAGGAAATCCGGGTCATCGACGAAGCGGCTGGCGATATCGAACACCAAGCCGGACACCCACGCACCAATCGGCACGGTAACCATGATCGGATGGAATGGGTGCCCGTAGGGACCCGCCAGCACCGCGCTGACCGGACGTTTCGCGTGCTGCAAGTCGGCCTGCATTCGGTCTCCCTTCAGACTCGACTACGGGCAGGAGTTCCGCTGCACTCCCGGCGGGATACGGTGAAAGCCGTACTACACCTGCGGCCCAGCCTCGGGTCGAGATTCGAAAGGCCCACCGAACCGCTTGCCCCGATCAGCCTCGGAATCAGCGCAGCCGCGCCGCAGGCGTTCCGCGGTGGATGATCACATCATCATCGGCATGCCGGGAAACATTCGATTCAACCAGTCACGTGCCATCGACATCATCTGATCCAACATCATCATCGTGCTCATCTCCTCTCGCTCGAGACTCAACAGAACGGATACCCACGAAGCCGCATTCAAACGGCGGGGCGGCTGACCCGCCCGGCCCCTGCCGACCAGAGCCTCGACGTCACCGCCGATACCGCTCTTGCAGTCACAATGAGCGTTCGATCAGTGTCAGCTCGATGGCTACACCAGAAGTCCGTTCGGTTTCGATGTAGCAGTCGGTGGATACCCGGCGAGCATGGCGACCTCTCCGGCTCCGGCCTGTCGCAAGCGGAATGGCGTCCAACCATGAGCACCCGAGTAGCCATTGTGACCGGCGGATCGCGGGGCATCGGACGGCGCAGCGCCGAGCGGCTGGCCGCCGACGGCATGGCGGTCGTCATCGCCTACGCGGCCGACACCGCCGAGGCCGACGCCGCGGTCGTGGACATCACCACAGCAGGCGGCCAAGCCGTCGCGGCCCGTGCCGACGTCGCCGACGAAGCCGCCGTCACCGCCCTGTTCGACACTGCCGAGCGACAGTTCGGCGGCGTCGACGTCGTAGTCAACGCGGCAGGAACGATGACCCTCGCACCGGTTGCGGACCTGGCCTTGGACGCCATGGATCGGATGCACCGTACCAATATTCGTGGCACGTTCGTCGTCGACCAGCAGGCGAACAAACCATCGCCCGCATGGCCGCACAACCGCCGCTCGAACGCCTCGGTACACCCGACGACATCGCCGAGGTCGTCGCATTCCTGGCCGGCCCGAGCCGATGGATCAACGGACAGGTCATCCGCGCCAATGGTGCCATCGTCTGATCCCCTCCCAGATTCTCCACCAGATGCTCGACGCCACGAGCATGACCTCACGCCACACAACCGCACCAACAGAAAGCAGACCACACCATGAACCTGGCCCTATCGACCACACTCCACACCAGCTTCGACGACGCCGTCGAACGAACCCGTGCAGCCCTGTCCGACCAGGGATTCGGCGTGCTCACCGACATCGACATGAAATCGACGTTGAAGACCAAACTCGGCGCGGACATGGAGGACTATCGCATCCTCGGCGCCTGCGACCCATCATTGGCCCACCGCGCGGTCGGCGTGAACCGTCAGATCGGGCTGCTGCTGCCCTGCAATGTGATCGTCCGGCGCGACACCGCGACCGACGACACCATCATCATCGAAGCGATGAATCCCGAATTGATGGTCCAGGTCACCAACGAGCCCGCACTCGAGCCCGTCGCCAGCGAGGCCACCACCAAACTCCGCACAGCAATCGAATCCCTCCGCGACCGCTGACTCACTTGATCGGCAGAACCGTCGGGCAGATGGCAGAGACTAGGGCGCCGCCAAGTCCGCCGACATGCTGTATGCCCATTCAGCGGCGCTGACCAGGTCTTTTCGTGGAGCGGATGACGGGATTCGAACCCGCGACCCTCACCTTGGCAAGGTGATGCGCTGCCAGCTGCGCTACATCCGCATTCGCATCGCGGTTTTGCCCGGGATGCGACACAAACATTAGCGGACACCCGGGGGCGAATGCCAATCGCCGCTCATGCCGTCTACCGGGCCGCCGCTCGGTTGCGGCGCACGCCGAGCCCGGCCGCGAACAGGCAGGCCAGCGCTACGATCCCGACGAACCACGGGAAGACAGTGCTCAGGCCCCAGGTCGTGGCCGCCCAGCCGGCCAGGATGGTGGGCAACGCCATGGCCGAGTAGGCCAGGAGGTAGTACGCCGACATCGTTTCGCCCCGCTTGTGTTGTGGCACAACTTCCGACAGGTGGCGTAGCGAACCGCCGAAACCGAGTCCGAAGGTCGCTCCGAGCGCGACACCCGCGCCGAGGACCACGATCCAGTTGTGTGTGGCCAGCGCCGGCACCGTCAGCAGCAGCGCCAGCGCCATGCCGGTGTCGCCGATGATCGCGGCCCAGCGTGCGGGCACCCCGGTCGCGAACAGCTGAGCGGTGGCGGCGGAAAGCGCGGTCGAGGCGACCACGGCTCCGCCGAAGACCAGGTTGTGGATGCCGGTCTGTTGGGTAGCCAGCGAGGGGTACAACGACAGCAGCACACCGAGTACCGACCAGGCGGCCATTACCCCGACCGCGGAGAACCAGAAGTCGCCGCGAATCTCCTGCGGCACCGCCGGTTTCGCGATCCGGATACGATCGGCCACCCGCGCCGAGTGCGGTTCGCGCAGTGCGAGCACGCCGACGCCGATCGCCAGACAGACGACGGTGATCACGATGTAGGGCGTGCGCAGCGGATGTGGAGCGTACTGCGCGAGCAGCGCCGAGCCCAGAATCGCCACGGCCATGCCCACGTTGAACGCGACGCCGCTGAGCTGCCCGGACCGCGCGCCACGATGCGGGCGCAGATCCAGCAGCGCGGCGGCGCCCGCGACCACCGTCGAGCCGACCGCGACGCCGTGCAGCGCACGCGCGAGCAGCAGCAGCAAGACGCTGTCGGCGAGCATGAATACCACCAGCCCCGCCACCATGGTGGCGAAAGCGCCGAGCAGCACCGGCTTTCGACCGACCACGTCGGAAAGGCGTCCGGAGACCAGCACCGCGCCCAGCGCGGCGACCGCGTACACGGCGAACACGATGGTGGTCGTGAGCGGCGAGAGGTGCCACTGCTTCTCGTAGATGCCATACAGCGGCGCGGGCACGCCCGATACGCCGAGTGCCACACCGGTCGCGGCCAGCACCAAGGCGTAAGCCCAACGTTGCGCGGTCTGCTCGTCGGCGGCGGCCACCGCCATTGTCGCTGCCATCGAAACTCCGATCGGGTAAGTTTGATAACGGTCGAACCGCAATCGACCATACATCCAGTACGATGGTCATCAAACCTGGGAGTGAGCTGGATCATGGCGAACACTGAAGAGGCAGCACCCGGCGCGCCGCCGGTGGCCTCGCTACCCACGGTGCTCGGCGCGCTCCAGGATCCGGTGCGCCTGGAGATGGTGCGGCGGCTCAGCAACGCGGGAACGGCCGTCCGCTGCGGAGCGCTCTATGAGGTGATCAACAAATCGACCGCCACCCACCACTTCAAGATCCTGCGTGAGGCCGGTGTCATCGAGCGCCTGGTCATCGACGGCCAGACCTGTCAGCGCCTACGCACCGAGGACCTCGAATCCGCCCTGCCCGGGCTGATTCGCACGATCATCGATGCCGCCAATCGGGCCCAGCGCGAGTGATACGGTCGCCTTCGCCGCGGAACGGCGCTCAGCAGCTGTCGAACCGCCACTGCCCGTCGATGAACGTCCAGGTCCGCGGCTTCGGATCGTCCTCAGCGGAGCGGGCGTCGAAGTTCTTGATCGTGACTGTCCCCGTCGATCCCGACGTGGTGACGCTGACCTCCGACGGCTTGTTGTTCAGGTCCCTGCCGTCGTAGAGCTGCGCCATGGACGCCGCATAGTCGTCCTCGTTCAGCGTGAGCTTGCAGCGCGCGGAGCGGAACTGATAGGCGGCCGCGTAATCGTGGCTCGCCAGCGCGGCCGCCATCTTGGAGGCTTCGTCGCGCAACGCGGCGGACGTCGGCCCGCCGGTGGTGCCCCCGTTCGCACCGCCGCACGCGGACAGCATGAGGATCGGCATCGACCCCGCGCACAGCGAGCGAAGGGCACGATTCGTTCGGTTCATCTCGACTCCTAGCCACAGATTGCCGGAACGGTACCTGGACAACCGAGTTCAGCACTACACCGACGCGGATACCGACCCCCGGTCGGCCGAAACCGTATCGTAGTGACGAATTCTCCACCAAGCCGGACACGGAGATCCGGGATCAAGCGACCTGATTACACCGCGGCAGTACCCGGATCAGCTGGGCACCAGCCGCCGAACGGTCGCGGGCAGATCGCGAGTGCGCTTGTACGGCCCCGCGACCGACGCGGCGAAGGGCCGGGCCAGCAGCGTGCGCGCGATGGCGGACACTTCTTCGGTCGTGACGGCGTCGATGCGCGAAAGGGTTTCGGAGACGCTGCGATGGTTGCCGTAGCTGAGTTCGCTGCGCCCGAGCCGATTCATCCGTGAGGCGGAGTCCTCCAGGCCGAGCACGAGACCGCCGCGCAGCGAGCCCTTGGCCCGCGCGCACTCGGCGTCGCTGATACCGTTGGCCGCCACCTCCTCCAGCACATCACGCGCCAGCGTCGCCACCTGGCCGAGGTTCTCCGGCTGGCAGCCGATGTAGACCGAGAACGCACCGGTATCGGCGAACGTGTCGACGCTCGAATACACCGAGTAGGCGAGCCCGCGTTCTTCCCGGATGCGTTGGAACAGACGGGAACTCAGCCCCCCACCGACTACCGCGTTGAGCACCGACAACGGCCAGCGCCGGTCCCCCTCGTGCCGTCCGAAGGCGCGCACACCGAAGGCCAGGTGCGCCTGCTCGCTGTCGCGGTGGCTCCAGTGCAGCTGCGGCGCGCCGTGCGGGCGGAACCGCCCCTCCCGCCGTGGCGCCGGCGTCGCCGACAGGTCGAGCCGATTCTCGAAAGCACGGTGCACCAACTCCACCGTGTGGTCGTGCTCGACATTGCCCGCGACCGCGACCACCATCCGGTCCGGCCGGTAGCGCCGCAGGTGGAACGACCGCAGCTGCGCGGCCCGCATGGATTCGATGGATTCGATGGAGCCGATCACCGGCCGCCCGATCGGGTGATCGCCGAACAGCGCGGTGAGGAACGCGTCGCCGACCAAGTCCTCGGGGTCGTCGTCGCGCATGGCGATCTCCTCGAGCACCACCTGACGCTCGACGTCGACGTCCGCGGACCGGCACAGGCCATTCAGCACCACGTCGGACACCATGTCGACAGCCAAGGGCAAGTCCTCGTCGAGCACGTGCGCGTAGTAGCACGTCTGCTCCTTGGCGGTGAACGCGTTGAGTTCACCACCGACCGCGTCCATCGCCTCGGCGATGTCCAGCGCCGACCGCGTGGGCGTCGCCTTGAACAGCAGGTGCTCCAGGAAATGCGCGGCGCCCGCGACCGTCGGGCCTTCGTCGCGCGAACCGACCCCTACCCAGACGCCGATCGAGGCCGAGCGCACCCCAGGCAGGTACTCGGTGACCACGCGCAATCCGCCGGGCAGCACGGTGCGCCGCACGCCGGTGTCGCTCTCCACCCGCAGCTCCAGTGACGAACCCCCCCGCCCGGTGTCGAGCAGAGGGGTTGCCGTCTTCTTTTTCGTCACAGAGACAAGTACTACTCGGTCCCGGCCGCGCCCGCATCGGCCGCGTCGTCGGCTGGCTCTTCAGCGTTCTCGTCGACCGGCACCAGGGAGATCTTGCCCCGGTTGTCGATGTCGGCGATCTCCACGCGCAGCTTGTCCCCGACGTTCACCACGTCCTCGACCTTGGCGACACGTTTGCCGTTGCCCAGCTTGGAGATGTGCACCAGGCCGTCGCGGCCCGGCAGCAGCGAGACGAACGCACCGAAGGCGGTGGTCTTGACGACCGTGCCGAGGAAGCGCTCGCCGACCTTCGGCAGCTGCGGGTTGGCGATGGCGTTGATCGCGTCGATCGCGGCCTGCGCCGACGGGCCGTCGGTCGCGCCGACGAAGACGGTGCCATCATCCTCGATGGAGATATTGGCGCCGGTCTCCTCGGTGATCTGGTTGATCACCTTGCCCTTGGGGCCGATCACCTCGCCGATCTTGTCGACCGGAATCTTGATCGCGGTGACGCGCGGCGCGTACGGGCTCATCTCGTCCGGGGTGGTGATTGCCTCGGCCATCACGTCCAGGATGGTGGTGCGCGCGTCGTGCGCCTGGCTCAGCGCTCCCGCCAGCACCTGCGAGGGGATGCCGTCCAGCTTGGTGTCCAGCTGCAGCGCGGTGACGAACTCGCGGGTGCCCGCGACCTTGAAGTCCATGTCACCGAAGGCATCCTCGGCGCCGAGGATGTCGGTCAGCGCGACGTAGCGGACCTCGTCCTCACCCTTGTCGTTGGTGATGGTATCCGACACCAGGCCCATCGCGATGCCGGCGACCGGCGCCTTCAGCGGCACACCGGCGTTCAGCAGCGACAGTGTGGAGGCACACACCGAGCCCATCGAGGTGGAGCCGTTGGAACTCAGCGCCTCCGAGACCTGCCGGATGGCGTACGGGAACTCCTCCTGGCTGGGCAGCACCGGGATCAGCGCACGCTCGGCCAGCGCGCCGTGGCCGATCTCGCGGCGTTTGGGCGACCCGACTCGGCCGGTCTCACCGGTGGAGAACGGCGGGAAGTTGTAGTGGTGCATGTAGCGCTTGCTGGTCTCCGGGCCGAGCGAGTCGACCTGCTGGGCCATCTTCACCATGTCCAGGGTGGTGACACCCATGATCTGCGTCTCGCCCCGCTCGAACAGCGCCGAGCCGTGGGCGCGCGGTACGACCGCGACCTCGGCGGACAGCGCACGGATGTCGGCGAGCCCACGGCCGTCGATGCGGAAGCCGTCGGACAGGATGCGCTGACGCACCAGCTTTTTCGTGACGGAGCGGAACGCGGCGCCCAGCTCCTTCTCACGACCGGTGAAGTCGTCGCCGAGCCGGTCGAGCACGGCGAGCTTGATCTCGTCGATCTTCTCCTCGCGTTCCTGCTTGCCCGCGATGCCCAGCGCCTCGCTCAGCTCCCGCTTGGCGGTGCCTTCGACGGCCTCGTATACGTCCTGGCCGTACGGCGGGAACAGCGGGAACTCTTCGGTCGGCTTCGACGCCAGCTCGGCGAGGTCCTGCTGCGCGCGACACAGGCGGGCGATGAACGGCTTGGCGGCTTCGAGGCCCTCGGCGACGACGGCCTCGGTCGGCGCCTGCGCGCCACCCTCGACCAGCTCGATCACCTTGTCGGTGGCCTCGGCCTCGACCATCATGATGGCGACGTCACCGGAGTCGACCACGCGGCCCGCGACCACCATGTCGAACACGGCGCCCTCGAGCTGCTCGACGGTCGGGAACGCCACCCATTCGCCCTCGATCAATGCGACACGCACACCGCCGACCGGGCCGGAGAACGGCAGACCGGCGATCTGGGTCGACGCGGACGCGGCGTTGATCGCCACCACGTCGTAGAGGTCGTTCGGGTCCAGGCTCAGCACGGTGACCACGACCTGGATCTCGTTGCGCAGGCCGTCGACGAACGACGGGCGCAGCGGCCGGTCGATCAGGCGGCAGGTCAGGATCGCGTCGGTGGAGGGACGGCCTTCGCGGCGGAAGAAGGAACCGGGGATGCGGCCCGCGGCGTACATCCGCTCCTCCACATCGACCGTCAGCGGGAAGAAGTCGAACTGGTCTTTGGGATGCTTGCCCGCGGTGGTGGCCGACAGCAGCATGGTCTCGTCGTCCAGGTAGGCGACGACCGAACCGGCGGCCTGCCGGGCCAGACGTCCGGTCTCGAACCGGACGGTGCGGGTGCCGAAGCTGCCGTTGTCGATCAGTGCGACGGATTCGAATACGCCGGGCTCGACCTCGATGGCCGATGTCTTGCGTTCAGTTGTTTCGGTCATTCTCTTCTCTCAACCTCTCGTCTTCGCCGGCTCGAGCGCGTTGTGGGCGCGATCCGGCTGTCGTCAGCTGTACCGGGTACGGGCGCGCGGCAACCCTCCTGGCTGCGACGCGCGCACCCGGCCGAATCCCCTTGGATACGGCGACGCGGAGGCGGTCATCGATCGAAGCCCGACGGCGCGAACTCGCTGCCGAAAGGCCACTACCGAAGACCGACGCCACGCGGCGGGTGCATACGGCTGTGCATGTTGTAGTGCGACGGGGCAAATCCACCCCTGATACACGAGTAGCCAACGAGGCGATTGTACGTCTCCCCGTCGGCCGAGCTATCGACCGCATCGGACACACCACGTATCGAGCAGTCGGTTACCACCAGTCACTGTATTTGCGCCGTAGACGCAAGCGGCGGTCACCTCAGCGGCCGGTCACCACACAGCGGCGAACTCTCGGCGCCACGCGTTACCCACAAACTCACTCGCCCGCACCGGACCCTCGAGTTCGCGAGGGAAGCGAGACCGAGTATTCCCCGCTCGCATCCGAGCGGCCGACGCGTCCGCGACGAAGTCGCGAGCGTCGGCCGCTCGGACGCGGACCCTGAGAAGCCGCGAACACGCCGCGGCGCAGCTGCGGCCGAACGAATACAGCCGAAAATTACCGCCGCAGACCGAGACGCTCGATCAGCGAACGGTAGCGATGGATGTCGTTGTCCTGCAGGTACTTCGACAGCCGCTTGCGACGACCGATCAGCGCCATCAGACCGTGGCGGGTGTGGTGGTCGTGCTTGTGCTTCTTCAGGTGCTCGGTAATGTCGGCGATCCGCTTGGACAGCAGCGCGATCTGCGCCTCCGGCGAACCGGTGTCCTTCTCGTGCAGGCCGTACTCGGCGAGAATCGCCGACTTCTGCTCGGTGGTCAGCGCCATGCGGCATCCACTCCTATTTCTCAGTTCCGCGCTCGGATATCCGGTGACCCGGTGCGGGCGCCGCCGCGGACCGCAGCAAACCCGAGGATTCACCTTACCGGACCGGGCTCTTCCCGCCGAAATCGCGGGCGGTGCCGGCCAGCGGGCGCACCGCGAAGTTCACATCACGCGCGCCAGGCAGCTCGACGATGATCTGCTCGATTTCATGAAGTTCCTGACGCTCAGCGGTCGTCGACGGCGGCCAGGATCTTGCGTGCGGTCTCCACGTCGCGGCCCATCGTTTCGATGAGCTCGTCGATCGAGTCGAACTTGCGCTGGCCGCGGACGTGCTCGACGAAATCGACCGCGACGTGCTGGCCGTAGAGGTCGGCCTCGCCGTCGAGCACGTACGCCTCGACCGTGCGGGCACGGCCGGAAAAGGTCGGGTTGGTACCCACCGAGATGGCGGCCATGGCCCGCTCGCCGGGGGTGACGGTGCCGATGGTGGGGCCGGGGCCGAGCACGGTGAACCAGCCCGCGTACACACCGTCGGCCGGGATCGCCGCGTGCATCGGAGGAGCGACGTTCGCGGTCGGGAAACCGAGCTGACGGCCGCGGCCGTCGCCGTGCACCACGACGCCCTCGACCCGATGCGGACGGCCGAGCGCCTCGGCCGCTGCCGCCATATCGCCCGCGTCGACGCAGGCACGGATGTAAGTGGAGGAGAAGGTCACCGCATGTTCGCCGAGCAGCGTGACACCGTCGACCTCGAACCCGAAGCGCTGACCGAGTTCTCGCATGGTCGCGACCGTGCCCGACGCCTTCTTGCCGAAGGTGAAGTTGTCACCGACCACGACCTCGACCACGTGTAGCCGCTCGACCAGCAGATCGTGCACGTAGCGGGCGGGGGGGAGCTTCATGAAATCCTGGGTGAAGGGCATCACACAGAACACATCGACGCCCAGTTCCTCGGCCAGCTCGGCCCTGCGGGTCAGGGTGGTCAGCTGCGCGGGGTGCGAGCCAGGGCGGACCACTTCCATCGGGTGCGGGTCGAAGGTCATCAGCACCGCGGGGACGCCACGCGCGGCGGCGGATTTGACGGCCCGGCTGATCAGCTGCGCGTGACCGCGGTGCACACCATCGAACACACCGATCGTGAGGACGCAGCGGCCCCAGTCCGCGGGCACTTCGTCGAGACTTCGCCATCTCTGCACAGTGCGCAGCCTACGCAAATCAGGATGCGAACAGTATTCGGGCATGCTGATGTCGCGCGACGATTCCGGTGTCGTGGGTCCGTGGTCGATCCAGGTTCAGCCGCGCGAGCGACGGCCGCACGAAGGGTGCATCCGCCGACCTGCCGGATGCGACGGGGCTGTGGAGAGAAATGGGCCGGCACACCCGAGCCGGCCCTTCACGCGATTACGGGCGGACCTCGTGGTGGCGGCGAAGCCGCGTTCGCCGAACTCGCTCGGCTCCGGGAGAAAGCGGACACCGCATGTCGGCCGGAAGGGTTGTGGACTGCTATGCCACAACGTCGCAGTTCACGACACCGCCGGCCCCGCAGATACTCCGCCGAGACAACCGATGTGGGAATTCTCGATGCCCAACTGGGAAACGAGGAGGGCCGATTCGCGAATAGCCAACGCATGCGGAAATTTCCGCGACCAGAACTTTCACCTCGCACCAGCGATGGGAATGGTCTAGCGTCCGACTCTGTCGGCGCCAGTAGTATCCGGGAGTATCCCCATGAAAAGTGCAGTCAAGCGAGTCCGTGTGATCGGACCATCCGATTCGGCGGAGACAATCGGACGGCAACGGCAACGCCTGATCCCTTGTGTCACAAAAGAAACGTGTGGTGCGTCCGGCATCTCGGCGGGCATGGTCAACATGGCTCCCGGCGCGATGTCGAAAGCGCATTACCATGCACACACCGAGATCATCGTCGTCTGCCTGCGCGGTACGGCGGTCACGCTGATCGGGCCCGAATTGACTCCCCACTTTCATGGCCCAGGCGAGTTCATCTACATCCCTGAGGGTGTCGTTCACGTTGCCGTGAATCTCGACGAGGCCGAGGACCTGGTCGCGGTGGAGATGCGAACCGATCCCCTGTTCAACGACGACGTCGTGTTGGCGCCGGAACATGATGTCGACGTGCCCGATGTCGTAGCCCGGCTGCGGCGACGTCATTCGATCGGTTCATAGGATGGTTCTCGGCAAACGCAGCCGTGGTGCTGCCGCGGTGACCAGCGGGCCGATCGACGACATCTTTGCGGCGCTCGCACGGCGCCCCGAGGTGGTCTCGTTCGCCGTCGGCGCGCCGGACCCGGCGCTGTTGCCTGGCGAACTCGTCGCGGCACTGTCCCAGGACATTATCGGCAGGTATGGAAGCGCGGTCCTCCAGTACGGTATGACCCGGGGATTCGCACCACTACTCGATCAGGCTCGAGATCTTCTGAGTCGACGCCATATTCGGTGCTCACTCGACAGAATGCATATCTCTACCGGCGGGTCCGGGGCATTGCACAACGTGTGTTTGGCGCTGCTCGACCCCCACGACGTGGTTCTGGTGGAAACCCCGACCTATGGGCCGGCCGTCAAGTTATTCCGTAGCCACGGTGCGACCGTTGTCGAGGTGGCATCCGACGATGTCGGAATCGTGCCGGAAGCGCTGGACGAGGCCCTGGCCCGATATGACGTCGCCTTCGTGTACCTGCTGCCGACCTTCCAAAACCCTACTGGGCGAACGATGTCGACCGAGCGGCGAATACAGGTAGCCGATGTCGTTGTCCGTCGAGGCGCGCTGGTGGTCGAGGACGACGTATATACCGACCTGCGCTACCGCGGAGTGTCACCACCTGCGCTCTATTCCTTCGCGCCGGACAACTCGGTCTACATCACGTCGCTGTCGAAAACCCTTGCGCCGGCGATCCGTATCGGTATCACCGTCATGCCTCCCGAGCTGCTGAACAATGTGCTCGCCCTGAAGCAGGGCATCGATATGCAAACGTCGACGTACTGTCAGGCGATAGCCGCGGAGTTTCTGGGTAGCGCGGCGGGAACCGCGCACCTCACCCACATCGTCGGCACGTACTCGGCCAAATTGGATACTCTGGTCGACGCCCTCCAGCGACACCTTCCGAACGGCTTCCGGTGGGTCACGCCCGAGGGCGGGATGTTTCTGTGGATCGAGGGCCCACGAGAGTTCGACGCCGACGCGCTTCTGGACAGGGCCCTGCGGCACGGCGTCGCCTTCCTGCCCGGGAGCGTCTTCTTCGCCGACAGCGAAGGCGACCACCACAACACGATGAGGCTGAGCTTCGCGAACGTGCCGCAAGACGACATCGACCGCGGCATCGAGATGTTGGCCACCGTATGCAAGGACACCGCATGAGCGAACGAACGATGAGCACAGCCGAGTTATCGGTCATGCTGGAGCCGAGCGCCAGCGAGGTGGAGGCATGAGCCATCAGCATCCCGTTCTCGGAACATGGGAGGTCATCGCCGATGGCGCTCCGTTCCCTCACCATGTGATGCAGTTCCACACCGGCGGCACCATGCTGCAGTCGAACCCTGACCACGGCAATCGTGCCACCAGCGACAGCAACGGCATGGGCACGTGGCGCTCCGAGGGAGCCCTCGTTTCCGGCGCGTTCCTGGAGTTCGTTGTCGATCGAGCCGATCCCGCCGTAGTGAGTAAAGGGATCGTCGCCTTCGAACTCGAGGTGACCGGTGACCAGTTCACGGGATCGGCCACCGCGACGTTCTACAACCTCGCCGGTGAGCAGCTGCGCGCTCCGTCGACCGCGCGGCTGACCGGCCGAAGATTCGATGGGGTTGCCGAGGCCCGGCGATCGACCTAGGTAGGGGTCGAGGCCCGGTTCGGGCGTCCGAGCAGGGGCTTCGACGTTGAGGCGTGGAGTGTCGGTGCGCGCGACCACGCGCCTTGGTTGCTGACGGTTCGCGCGACGGCGGGAAGGATCAGCCGGTGACGGAGTGCTCCTCGAAACGGTCGGCCAGTTCCCGCGCCAACGCGAACGCCGACGTCGCGGCCGGCGACGGAGCGTTGCGCACATGGACGACGCCCGCGGTCCGCGACAGCACGAAGTCGTCGACGAGCGTCCCGTCTCGGGTGACTGCTTGCGCCCGTACGCCACTTCCGGTCTCTTCGTCCAACCGCATCGAGGCCACGGCGGGCACGTATTTCGCGCATGCCCGCACGAAGGCGCGGCGACTCGAGGCCATGCGGATCTCGGTGAAGCCGACCCGCCAGAACCGCTGCGCCACCTTCCACGTCCCGGGCCAGGCGAGTGTGCTCGCCACGTCACGCGCGGACACCTGTAGCGCACCGCGGCCTTCGCGCGAACCGACCAACATGGCGGTGGGCCCCAGCGAGACCCGACCGTCGATGTGCTTGGTGATGTGGACACCGAGGAACGGCAACGCCGGATCCGGGACCGGATACACCATCCCCCGCACCACCGGCTCCTGATCGGCGGCCGAGTACAGGTACGCGCCGCGGAACGGCAGGATACGCGGATCCGGTGCGGCCCCGGCCGACACCGCGAGCCGATCGGACCACAAACCCGCGCAGCAGATCGCCCGGCCCGCGCGGAATTCGCCGTCGGCGTGCTCGAGCACTGTGTGGACGCCGGACCGGCGCATCCGGGTGATCTCGCAGCCCAGCGCGAAATGCACTCCCTTGTCCCGTAACTCGCGCTCGATCGTCCGGGCGACGAGACCGTAGTCGACGATGCCGGTATCCGGTGCATGTAGTGCGCTCACACCGCGAGCCGCCGGTTCGATGTCGCGGATCTCCTCGGCACCGACGCGCCGCAGCCCCGGCACGCCGTTGGCGTGTCCTCGGGACTCCAGTTCGTCGAGTCCCGCGAGCTCCTGGTCCGCGACGGCCACGATCAGCTTGCCGCATCGCTCGTACGGAATGGCGTGCTCGTCGCAGTAGTCGTACATCAACCGCGCGCCCTCGACGCACAGGCGTGCCTTCAACGATCCGGGTGTGTAGTAGATCCCACCGTGAACCACACCGGAATTGCGCCCGGTCTGGTGCCGCGCAACAGCGCGCTCCTTGTCGATCACGATCAAACGCGCCGCCGGACGCCGCGACAGCATCTCGCGCGCGACCGCAAGCCCGACGATGCCCGCACCGACAACGGCGACATCGTAGATACCGGCGTCCTCTCCGGCGGCCGGATCATCGCTCATGGCGTCCTCTCCTGATGACATCGTTTTCATGCCGATCGTTCAGCGCTGATCACACAGCGTGCGGCCGAATCGTCCGGGCGCACGGCATGCGACACACCTGGTACGCGCGGCCGATCGATGTTCTGGCCGCGGCCACGATAGCTGTAGGACGAGTCGCCGGCGGCGGAATCGCCTCGCCAAGTCCGGGACCAGCCGTCGGGGTGCCGGCCTCGCGGCCGACTTCGGCGGCGGATCGCTTGCGCACCAAGGCACATCGTGACGATCCGCGCAGGGCGTAGTCGCCCCAGTCGCACCACGGCCAGGTTCCTTCCGCCGGACAGGGCTGAGCCGCCAGAAGCCGCGGGCGGCAGATATGACCCTATGAACACGCATATTGCGAGTTCGCTGCCTTCAAGTGTCTGAATGTGTATATCGGCACCCTTGTGCCTAAGCTCGGGTATGTGCCTGGTAAACGAGATATCGCCACGCGACGTGAGCTGGCCGACGCCCCCGTGCGAGGCGAACCGCACGGCGGTACCGCGACGATCGCGCTCTCGTCGGTCGCCCAGGACTACCTGAAGGTGATCTGGACCGCGCAGGAGTGGTCGCAGGAGAAGGTCTCGACCAAGTTGCTCGCCGAGCGGATCGGCGTGTCCGCGTCGACAGTCTCCGAGGCGGTGCGCAAGCTCGCCGACCAGGGACTGGTGGAGCATGCCCGCTACGGCGCGATCACCCTCACTCCGGAGGGGCGCCGCGCCGCCGTTGCCATGGTGCGCAGGCACCGGCTGCTCGAAACATTCCTGGTCAACGAGCTCGGCTACCGCTGGGACGAGGTGCACGACGAGGCCGAGGTGCTCGAGCACGCGGTCTCGGAACTGTTGATGGCCCGCATCGACGCCAAACTCGGCTACCCCGATCGCGATCCGCACGGCGACCCGATCCCGTCGGTGGACGGAGCGGTACCTACTCCGCCCGCGCGTCAGCTCAGCGACTTCCACGCGGGCGAGTCCGGCCGGGTCGCCCGGATCTCGGACTCCGACCCGGACATGCTGCGCTACTTCGACTCCGTCGGCATCGCCCTGGACACCTCCATCACGGTCGTCGAGCGCCGCGACTACGCGGGAACCATCGCGATCCGTATCGGCGCCACCGAGTCGCCGACCGACCTCGGCCGCCCCGCCGCCGAGGCCATCTGGCTCACCACCTGACCGCTCGGGCGGGTCTGCGCGTGACAACCCTCCGGGCGGTGTGCTCCCGAGTCCGCGGTACATCCGGCGCACCCATCGCCTCCACCTCGGCGCTGGCCCAGGTACGAATCGGACTGGCGCTGGAGGCGGCCGGACCAGAGGCGATGAGCACCGCTCTGGCGATGTCCAGCTAGGCCTGTGCCGCCCTGCTGCTCCTGGCGCTGGCGACCACCGCGTTCATTCCCCGGGGCACCGCCTCCGTCGCTGCCCTGGAAGCGGCCCACACCAGCTGACCAGCACCGCGGTGAGCGGGACATGGCGGTGAGCTTTCCCGCGCAACCCAACCATGTCCCACCCGCCGGATTAAGTGTCGACTGTTCGGCAGCAAGACCGAGAGAGAGCCCCTACGAAAGTAGGTCTCGGGTGGGTGCGGCCGGTCAGTGCCGCTCGGCAGAGGCCGGTCGACGTGCCAGTTCGGCGGCGCGGTCCGCGATCGCCGCGCCGAGATCGGAGGTGGTGGCGGTGCCTCCGAGGTCGGGAGTCCTGGCCTCGCCCGCGGCCAGTACGTCGCATACCGCTTGGTCGACCGCGGCGGCCGCCGCGGACTCACCGAGATGATCCAGCAGCATGGCGCCCGCCAGGATCTGGGCCACCGGGTCGGCGATGCCCTGCCCGGCGATGTCGGGTGCGCTGCCGTGCACGGCCTCGAACATCGACGGGGCGGTGCGGTCGGGATTGATATTGCCCGAAGGCGCAAGGCCCAGCCCGCCGGTGACGGCGGCAGCGAGGTCGGACAGGATGTCGCCGAACAGATTCGAGCCGACGATCACGTCGAGCCGGTCCGGATGCAGCACCAGTTCGGCAGCCAGCGCATCGATGTGCATCTGGCGCGTCGTGACCTGTGGATACTCGGTAGCGATGCGTTCGAATACGCTGTCCCAATAGGGCATCGAGTGGATGATTCCGTTCGATTTCGTCGCCGAGCACAGCCGCCCGGACCGTTCGATGGCCCGTTCGAAGGCGTAGCGGATGATCCGCTCGCACCCGACCCGGGTGAACACCGACTCCTGGAGCACGAATTCGTCGGAACGGCCCTCGTTGTGGATGCCGCCGATGCGGGAGTACTCGCCCTCCGAGTTCTCCCGCACGATGAGGATGTCCAGGTCAGCGGCGGTGCGGTCGCGCAACGCGGACTGGGTGCCTGGCAGCAGGCGCACCGGACGCACGTTGACGTACTGACCGAAGGCCCGGCGCAACGGGATCAGCAGGCCCCACAGCGAAACATGATCGGGCACACCGGGAAAGCCGACCGCGCCGAGCAAGATCGCGTCGAAACCCGCGAGCTGCTCCGCGCCGTCGGCCGGCATCATCGCGCCGGTGCGCAGGTAGTTCTCACAGGACCAGTCGAATTCGGTCCATTCCAGCCCGGGCAGCACGGCGTCGAGCACGGTTACCGCCGCCGCGGTGACGTCGACGCCGATGCCGTCGCCGGGGATGGTGGCGATCCGGTATCCGCTCACGACCGCGCCTCGCTGACGCTCGGCTCCGTCGTGCGCGAGTGCGCACTGTGCCTATGGTTCACTCGCTGACGCTCGCTCACTGGTATTCCCTTCACAGTCGAACCCCGATGTACTTGGTTTCCAGAAACTCGTCGATCCCGGTCAGGCCGCCCTCGCGGCCGAGCCCGGACTCCTTGACACCGCCGAACGGCGCGGCTGGATTCGACACCACGCCCTGGTTGAGTCCCACCATGCCGGTCTCCAACGCTTCGCACACTCGCAGTCCGCGCCGGAGGTTCTCGGTGAACACGTAACTCACCAATCCGTACGGGGTGTCGTTGGCGCGGGTAACCGCCTCGTCCTCGGTGTCGAAGATACCGATCGCGGCGACCGGGCCGAAGATCTCGGTGTGGCACAACTCGGCGTCGTCGGGCACGTCGACCAGCACGGTCGCGGGATAGAAGGTGCCAGGCCCGTCGAACGCGGTGCCGCCGGTGAGCAAGGTGGCTCCGCGGGCGCGGGCATCGCCGACCAGATACTGCACTTTGGCCACGGCGTCGGCGTCGATGAGCGGGCCGACGACCACGTCCGATTCGGTGCCACGGCCGATCGGCAGCGCCGCCATGCGGTCCGCCAGGCGGCGGGCGAAATCGGCGGCGACGGAGCGCTGGACCAGGATGCGGTTGGCGGCGGTACAGGCCTGACCGATGTTGCGCATCTTCGCCGCGAGCGCGCCCTCGACCGCCTCATCGAGGTCGGCGTCGTCGAACACCAGCAGGGGGGCGTTGCCACCGAGCTCCATCGAGGTGCGCATAACCGTCTGCGCACACTGCGCGAGCAGCTGTTTGCCCACCGCGGTCGAGCCGGTGAACGACAGTTTGCGGGAACGGCCGTCGCGGATGAGCGGAGTCATCACCGCCGCCGGGTCGGCGGTCGTGACGACATTGACGACCCCGGCGGGCAGGCCGGATTCGGACAGCACCTCGGCCAGCGCCAACATCGAAAGTGGTGTCTGCTCAGCGGGTTTCACCACACTGGTGCAACCGGCGGCGAGCGCGGGCGCGATTTTGCGCGCTCCCATGGCGATCGGGAAGTTCCATGGCGTGATGAGCAGGCTCGGGCCGACCGGCTGCCTGGTCACCAGGAACCGTGAGCCCCCGGTCGGCGCGGGCAGGTAGCCGCCATCGAGGCGCACAGCCTCCTCGGCGAACCAACGGAAGAACTCCGCGGCATAGGCGACCTCACCGCGCGCCTCGGCCAGCGGCTTACCCATCTCCAGCGTCGCGATCAGTCCGAGCCGGTCGACGTCGGCCAGCAGCGCGCGGTGCACGCGCATGAGCAGGTCGCTGCGCTCCCGCGGCGGTGTGCGGGCCCAATCCGCCTGTGCCGCGCACGCCGCGTCCAGCGCCGCGAGTCCGTCCGCGGGGTCGGCGTCTGCCACCTCGCAGAGCAGCTGTCCAGTCGAGGGATCGACGACCGGCAGCGATCCAGCAGTCTCCCGCCACCGCCCGTCGATGAACAGACCCCGCGGCACGGTGTCGATCGCGGCGCGTTCCCCCGCGCTGAGGGTGCTCTCGGTGAGCATCGGCGGCTCCTCTCGTCCCGCGCAGCGTCCGGCCATTGCTGCGACCCGTGCGGCCATGTTATGCATATTGTCAACAATCCGACAATAGACAACTTCGGATGTACGTCCAACGCACATGGAGGCGGATCACCATGACCGAGCTATCGCCCGTCCTGAAACAGGCCACTCCGGTGACCGTCGACCACGGCACGGGGTGCTATCTCTACGGCACCGACGGCCGCAGATATCTGGACTTCACCGCGGGCATCGGCGTTACCAGCACCGGCCACTGCCACCCGCATGTGGTAGCGGCGGCGCAGGCGCAGGTCGCCTCGCTGATTCACGGTCAGTACACGACCGTCATGCACCGGCCGCTGCTGGAGCTGACCGAGCGGCTCGGCGCAGTGCTTCCCGACGGGCTGGACGCGCTGTTCTTCGCCAACTCCGGCAGCGAAGCGGTCGAGGCGGCGCTGCGGCTGGTGCGGCAGGCCACCGGGCGGCCGAACGTCGTCGTCTTCCACGGCGGATTCCATGGTCGCACTGTCGCCGCCGCGACCATGACCACCTCCGGTACCCGATTCTCGGCGGGATTCAGTCCGCTCATGTCGGGTGTGCACGTCGCGCCCTTCCCCACAGCGTTCCGCTACGGCTGGAGCGAGCAGGAGGCCACCGCCTTCGCGCTGCGTGAGCTCGACTACCTGTTCGCCACGCTCACCTCTCCAGCGGAGACAGCGGCGTTCATTGTCGAGCCAGTGCTCGGCGAGGGCGGCTACATTCCGGGCAACACCGAGTTCTTCCACGGATTGCGCGAGCGCGCGGACCGGCACGGCATCCTGTTGGTCTTCGACGAAATCCAGACCGGCTTCGGGCGCACCGGAAAGTTCTTCGGCCACCAGCACTTCGGCGTGCGCCCTGACGTGATCACCATCGCCAAGGGACTGGCCAGCGGGTTTCCGCTCTCGGGCATCGCGGCATCGCGCGAACTGATGGCGCGGGCGTGGCCGGGCTCGCAGGGCGGCACCTATGGCGGCAACGCGGTGGCGTGTGCGGCGGCGATCGCCACGCTCGACGTCATCGAATCCGAAGGGCTGGTGCAGAACGCTGCCGCCCGGGGCACGCAGCTGCTGCGCGGCCTCCGGGATCGCGCCACCAAGGCGATCGGCGACGTGCGCGGACTCGGTCTACTCGCGGGCGCCGAATTCACCACGGCCACCGGCGAACCCGATCCGGCCACCGCGGCATCCGCCCAGCGTGCGGCGGTGGCCAAGGGACTGCTGCTGCTGACCTGCGGCGCGCACATGAACGTAGTGCGGATGATTCCGCCGCTGATCGTGACCGATACTCAGATCGAGGACGCGCTCGCGATCTGGTCCGAGGTCCTCGCCGAGCTGTAACACCATCCCGCGGCGACCGCCGCAGGTCGTCCGCTCCGTGACCGCTGTGCTCGACCGCCGAGCACCAACCAGGAAGCAGGACCCGCATGGCCCGCTACATCACCATCAGCCTCACCAAAGCCGGAGTGTCCTGTCGCGCACGGCTGCTCGACGCAGAGGCGCCGAAAACCTGCGCGGCCGTATGGGACGCGCTGCCGCAGGAGGGTGACGCGTTTCACGCGAAGTACGCCCGCAACGAGGTCTACACCCTCGTCCCGAGGATCGACGCGGCGCCGCATCGGGAAAATCCGACCGTCACACCGATCCCCGGCGACGTGTGCCTGTTCGACTTCGAGCCGTGGGAGATCGGCAACCCGGCCTACGGCTACGACCCTGGTTCGGCGGCCGAGCACGAGCGCGGCGCCACCGACCTGGCCCTGTTCTACGGCCGCAACAACCTGCTGATCAATGGTGACCTGGGCTGGGTCCCCGGCAATGTCTTCGCCACCATCGAGGACGGGCTCGCCGAGATCGCCGCGGCCTGCAATGCCTTGTGGGTGCAGGGAGTACAAGGCGAGACGCTCGCCTTCGCCCGCGCCTGACCACGTCCGAAATCCAGCGGCCCCGGATTGATCCGGGGCCGCTGGTCGCGTTCAGGACGCCAGCACGTGTTCGGCGTAGCGGGCCACGGCCAGCACCAGATCGTCGGAGTGGCGCGGGCCGACGATCTGCAATCCGACCGGCAGGCCGGCGCGCGTGGTGCCCGCCGGGATGCTGATGGCGGGCTGCTGGGTGAGGTTGAACGGGTAGGTGAACGGCGTCCACTGCGGCCAGCTCTGCAGGCCGCTGCCGGGCGGCACGTCGTGGCCTGCCTCGAACGCGGGAATCGGCACTGTCGGCGTGATCAGGACGTCGTAGTCGGTGTGGAAGGTGCCCATCGTGATGCCGATCTGTGCCGCCACGTTGCGCGCGACGAGATAATCGACGGCGCCGACGGTTTCGCCGCGCTCCCACACCGCACGCAGCCCGGGGTCGACCCGCCCGCGTGTTCCCTCCGGGAAGCCGGACAGCATGGTGGCCGCGCCCGCCGCCCACAACGACTCGAACGCCTCACGTGGATCGGTGAAACCTGGGTCGGCCGCGCTGACCAGCAGATCGGCCTCGGCAAGGCGGGCCACCGCCGCGTCAACGATCGTGGCGACTTCGGAGTCGAGCTGGGCATAGCCGAGCGTCGCCGAGTACGCCACGCGGAGACCCTGCACCTCGCGATGCATCTCGGCACGGAACGCGGTGAGCGTCGGTGCGAGCGCCGTCGGGTCGCGTGGATCGGGCAGCGAAAGGATGTCCATCAGCAATGCCGCGTCCTCGACCGTGCGAGTCATCGGTCCCGCGTGCGCCAGCGGACCGAAGGGGCTGGCCGGGTACAGCGGAATCCGGCCATACGTGGGCTTGAACCCGACGATGCCGCAGAAGGCAGCCGGAATTCGCACGCTGCCTCCCCCGTCTGTGCCGACCGAGACCGGGCCCATGCCCGCCGCCACGGCGGCGGCGCTACCGCCGGAAGACCCGCCCGCGGTGGTGGACGGATCGGCCGGGTTGCGGGTGATGCCGGTCAGCGGGCTGTCGGTCACTGCCTTCCACGCGATCTCGGGGGTGGTCGTCTTGCCGAGAAACACCATCCCGTCCTCGCGCAGCCGCGCCGCCACGGGGCTGTCCACCGACCACGGCCCACTCGGGTCGATCGAGGTGGAGCCGCGTCGGGTGGGCCACCCTTCGGTCAGGAAGACATCCTTGATCGAGATCGGTACGCCGTCGAGCAATCCGCGGGCATGGCCGGAATGCCACCGCGCCTCGGAATCCTTCGCCTGTACCAGAGCGCGGTCGCGATCGACGAGGCAGAAGGCGTTGAACGCGCCGTCCCGGTCGGCGATGGCCCGCAGGATCGCCTCGGTCGCCTCCACGGGCGACAGTGTGCCCGCCGCGTAGGCCGAGACCAGCTCGACCGCCGTCATGGCGGCCGGGTCGGTGGGGGTGTTCATGTCGGGGTAGCTCATGACTGGGCTCCTTCAGCCGGGCACGTACCCCAGCCTTTTGTCGACCACGTTGTCCAGCGGACGTCCGGCGATCCATTTGTCGAAGTTCTCGGTGAATGCGGTGACGATCTCGGTGCGCCAGCCGATGAAGTCACCCGAATTGTGCGGGGTGATTCGGACATTCGGCAGCTCCCATAGCGGATGCTGCGCCGGAAGTGGCTCCGGATCCACCACATCGAGCGCCGCCGCGGCGATCGATCCGGTGCGCAGCGCGGCGACGAGATCGTCGGTTACAACGAGTTCCCCACGACCGACGTTGACAAACCTGGCATGCGGCTTCATCGCCGCGAAAGCGCTGGCGTCGAACATGTTCCTGGTCTGCGGCGTCAGCGGGGCGATCGCGATGACGTAGTCGGCGCAGGGCAGTTCGGCGTGCAGGTCGGTGGCGACGGTGCCGAAATCCGGGTCCGCGGCGCGCTCGCGCCTGCCCACCGCGCGCACGGTCATCCCCGCGGCACGCAGCAGCCGGGCGATGCGGCGCCCGATCGATCCGGTGCCCACGATGAGCGCGGTAGCCCCCTCGATTCGCTCGGACTCGCGGTGACACCATTCGTGCCGCTGCTGCAACAGCAGCGAGCCGGACAGGTCTTTGGCGAAGCCCAGAATCTGCCCGAGCACGTATTCGGCGATCGCGGCATCGAAGACGCCCCGGGTATTGGTGACCACCACATCACTCGCCCGCATTTCGGGAAACATCGCGGGGTCGACACCGGTCGACCCCATGTGTAGCCATCGAAGCCGGTCGGCGGCGTGCCATGCGCCGGGGAGCGCGCGAGTGCCGAAGTCGTAGACGAACAACACCTCCGCCCCGCGCAGTGCGTCGGCGAGCCCGGACGCCTCGGTGTAGCGAACCACGGCGCGGTCTGCCACGGAGGCCATCAGCTCGGCGTCGGGCACACTGTCACTATGCAGGACGGCGACAATGGGGCCCTGATCCATATTGACACGTTAAGATCACATCGTATGATTGTCAACAATCCGATCGTGTTCGGAGGTCGTCCCGGCTGAGCGCGAGAGGGGCCGCAGTGGATTTGAGCTTTCCCGACCTCGATGGGCCCGTTGCCCAACGAGGCATCGGGGTCATCGCCCCGTTCGACCTCGCACTGGAACGGGAACTCTGGCGGTGGGCACCGCTGGAGGTGAGCCTGCACCTCGCCCGCACCCCCTACGAGCCGGTACCGGTGTCGTTGGAGATGGCCGAGCTGGTGTCCGACGCGGTACACCTGACCGCGGCTACCCGCGACGTGCTGCACGTGGAACCCGAAGTGGTCGCCTACCTGTGCACCTCGGGCAGCTTCATCAAAGGCCTTGCCTACGAGAAGTCGTTGCGCCACACCATCTGCCGGGCCGGCGCCCAGGATGCGGTGACCACTTCGGGCGCGTTGCTCGAGGCGATCCGCCATCTGGATCTCACCCGGATCTCCGTGCTCACCCCGTACGACGAGATCCTCACCCATAAGCTGCACGACTTCCTCGCCGAGGCGGGCTGCGCCGTGGTCCGCTCCGATCATCTCGGGCTCGGCGGCGGGATCTGGAAGGTCAGCTACCGCACCATCGCGGAGCGGATCGTCGGGGCCGACGACCCCGCGGCCCAGGCCATCTTCGTCAGCTGTACCAACCTGCCGACCTACGACGTCATCGAGCCGCTGGAACAGGCGCTCGGCAAACCGGTCCTCACCGCCAACCAGCTCACCATGTGGGCCTGTCTCGGCCGGATGAAGCTGCCCATGATGGGTCCGGGAAAGTGGCTCCTCAACGTTTTCTGAAGGAAGAACCTCGCATGCAGGCACCCATCGTCGGATTCATCTACCCCGACCACGCGGCCGAGGACGATTACCCGCTGGCCGCCGCCGCGCTCGGCGCGCACCTTCCGGTGGCGCACATCTACGGTACCGATCTGCACGCCGTCCCCGAACTGCTCGACTTGGGCAGCCCGGAGAAGTTGCGCGGCGGCGCCGCACTGCTCGCAACACACCGGCCGGACGCGGTTGTCTGGGCCTGCACCTCGGGCAGTTTCGTCTACGGCCCCACGGGCGCGCGTGACCAGGTACGCGCGCTGGCCGAGGTCGCGGGTGTGCCCGCGACCAGCACCAGCCTCGCCTTCACCGACGCTGTCCATGCGCTCGGCCTGCACAGAGTCGCCATCGCCGCCAGCTATCCCGACGACGTCGCGCGGCTGTTCGTCGAGTTCCTCGCCGACGCGGGCATCGACGTCGTCTCGATGGGCAGCGCGGGTATCGACACCGCTGCAGAGGTCGGCACCCTCACTCCCGCCGAGGTGCTGCGGCTCGCCGTAGACAACGACCACCCTGACGCGGAGGCGCTGCTGATCCCCGACACCGCCATGCACACCTTGGCAGTACTGCCGGAGCTGGAGTCGACGCTGGGGAAGCCGGTGCTGACCGCCAACCAGGTGACGATCTGGGCGGGCCTGCGGCTGGCGGGCGCCGAGCCGGTCGTCCCCGGGTTGGGCATTCTGTTCGCGGAAAGGCAGACCGATGTCCGTCGTTGATTTCGAGCCGGTGAACCGGCAGTCCACCGCGGAGATGATCGCCGACCGGCTCCGTGAGGCGATCATGCGCGGCAATCTCGCCCCCGGGGAGCAACTCGGCGAGGCCGACCTGGCGGCGCAGTTCAAGGTGTCGCGCGGGCCGGTCCGCGAGGCGATGCAGCGCCTGGTGTCCGAGGGGCTGTTGCACAGCATCCGCCATCGCGGCATCTTCGTGATCGAACTGACCCTCGACGACGTCATCGACATCTACCGGGCCAGGACGGCGTTGGAGGGTGGCGCGCTGGAGCTGATCCTGGACGGTCGCCGCCCCCTCGCCTACGAGGCCCTCGGGCCGAGCGTCGAGGAGATGCGCGCATGCGCCGAACGCGGTGACGTGGTCGGCGTGTCCGATGCCGATCAGGCCTTCCACGAGGCCCTTGTCGAGAGCGCGGCCAGCCCCCGGCTGGTCCGAGCCGCCCGCACTTTGCTGATCGAGACCCGAATGTGCCTGGGCGCCTTGCAGATCACCTATCCCGACCTCAGCGAGCAGGTTCGCGAACACCTCGACCTACGCGAGGCGATCATCGCCGCGACACCCAGCCGAGCCAGGGCCCTCCTCATCGACCACATGGACGATGCCGTGCAACGCCTCCGCCACCAGATCGGCGCGACGCCGAGCGCGACCTGAGCGCACGACAGTCCCGTTCGGCGGGTTTCCGTGGGAGAAACCGTGTGGTCCCAGCTGCGGAGCGGGCTACGCCGACGCGGGTCACGAGTGCGGTCGGCTCGCCGCGGGCACCCGATCGTCGAGCCGGGCCGCGCCAGCCCGCTTCTCCTCGGCGTCGGCGAGCCAGAAGTAGATCGGGGGCAGCACGACCTCTAGCGCGGTCAGCACCAGCTGGAACCAGTGCGGCCAGCCGTACACTGCCATCGAGATGAACCGGGCCACGGCGCCCAGCAGGAAAATGCCGGCCAGCCAGCGCACCGCGGTCGCCGGGATGGGCGACTGCCGCGCCGCCCAGATCCATGCGAGGCCGTATCCGACGAAGATCGCGCCGAAAAACCGGCTTTGACTGTCAGCGGTCACGCCGGAGGAGCCCATGTCGGGCACCGCGTCGATGCCGAGGGCGATGTGCAGAAACCCGATAGCAACACAGGCGAAGCCCATCGCCATGGAAAGCCATTTCAATGCTGCGGACATACATCCCTCCCGGATGACATGACGTATTCGACAGGCATGTCGGGGGAATCGACATCCCGACCACTGCCGTGTCATTAGTAGACGTTTGTCTACTAAGACCCTACGACTCTCGGTAGACGTACGTCAACTAAGCTCACGAGGTGAGTTCCCGCCGCCGCCTCTCCCCCGATGAGCGCCGCCGCGTGCTGCTCGATGCCGGGGCGAAGCTGTTCGCCGAACGCCCGTACGACGGCGTCCTCATGGAGGACGTCGCCGCCGCGGCGGGCGTGTCCCGCGCCCTGCTCTACCGGCACTTCCCGAGCAAGCGCGAGCTGTTCGCAGCCGTCTACGAACTCGCATCCGATCAGCTGCTGATCGCGACGACCTTCGACGCCGATGCCCCACTGGCCGACCAGCTCGCCGCGGGTCTGGACGCGCACTTCGATTACTTCGAGGCCAACGCCAACAGCGTGCTCGCCGCCAACAGCGTGCTCGCCGCCGATCCCACGATCCAGGCGATCATCACGGGAGAACTCGGCGAACTGCGCAACCGCGTGCTCGACGCGATGCGGCTGGATGGGCGCCTTCGCGCGACCGTCTCCTCGATCCTGATGAGCTGGCTTACCTTCGTCCGGGTGCTCACCGTCGATTGGCTGGAAAACGGCACTCTGACGCGCACCGAAATGCGCGAGACCTCGCTCGGGGCGTTGCTCGGCGCACTGCGGCCGATCATCGACCTCGACGTCGAACGCACAGCTGACCGATGAACTCGTTGTCCACCAATGAATTCCGCCCCTGAGACAGGCGCTCGGATACACGCGGTTGCTCCACGCCGCACGGGCTAGAGCGACCCGCGTCCCGCTACAGGTTGGCCGGGCGCACAACCATGACCGAGGACGCCCGCTTGCCGCTCTCGCGCAGCAGCGCGATCGCACGACCCTCCGAGTCGATGGCGGCGTACACGCCCGGGATTCCGACCGGTTCGAGCCAGCGACCGTTACGCAGATCCTCGGCCTGCGCGGCGTCGATGTCGCGGTGCGCGAAGGCGGTGCGCACGGCCTGGTCCATGTCGAGGCTGAGCAGCGGCCCGTCGGCTTCCGCCGCGGCCGCCACCTCGTCCAGGGTGCGGGCGTGGTCGAGGGTGAACGGACCGACCCTGGTGCGGCGCAACGCGGTCAGGTGGCCACCGACGCCGAGCGCGGCGCCCAGATCGCGGGCCAGCGCCCGCACGTAGGTGCCCGAGGAGCATTCGACCACCACATCCAGGTCCACGAAATCGCCGTCGTCGCGACGGGCGAGCACGTCGAACCGCGACACCGTGACCGGGCGGGCGGCCAGCTGCACGTCCTCGCCCGCGCGGTGGCGGGCGTAGGCGCGTTCGCCGTTCACTTTGATCGCGCTCACGGTGGCCGGAACCTGGTCGATATCGCCGGTCAATTCGGCCGTTCGCGTGGCGATGTGGTCGTCGCTGAGGTGTGTGGCCGGAGTAGTGGACAACACCTCACCCTCGGCGTCGTCGGTGGTTGTCCCCTGCCCGAGGCGGATGGTCGCCGTGTACACCTTCGTCGTCAATGTGAGCAGGCCGAGCAGCTTCGTCGCGCGTTCCACGCCGAGAACGAGCACGCCGGTGGCCATCGGGTCGAGGGTGCCCGCGTGCCCGACTTTCTTCGTGTGCAGTAGCTTCCGGCATTTCGCGACGATATCGTGGCTGGTCCAGCCGCCGTCCTTGTCGACAATGAGCAGCCCGCCGAGACTGCCCATCAGGCGTGCACGATCGCGGTCAGGATGTAACCGTCGGCGATCAGCCAGCGACCGGCGAACGAACGCAGTGGGACCCCGCCATCGGTGGTCTGGCCGGGCACCAGCAGCTCGCTGTGGAAGCCGCCGTGACCCGACTCGGCCGAGCAGTCCTCGATCTCGAAGCTGATGTGCGCTTCCTCGAAGCCCAGCCAGCGCAGGGTCAACGGGAACCACGCCTTGTAGGTAGCCTCCTTGGCGCAGAACAGCAGACGGTCCAGATGCAGTGCGGAGTCCGTGGTCTTCAGCCACTCCCGCTCCCGCGGGAGACTGACCGAGTCGAGCACCCCGTCGGGCAGCGTGGCGTGCGGCTCGGCATCGATGCCGATCGAACGGAACCGGAGCTTGTGGCCGAGCGCGGCGGCGCGATACCCGTCGCAGTGCGTCAGGCTGCCGACAATCCCGCGCGGCCACACCGGAGCGCCGCGCTCCCCCTTGCCGATCGCGACCTGCGGCTCGCCGAGCTGCGCGAGCGCGAGCCGGGCACAGTGCCGCGCGCCGATGAAATCGCGACGTCGCTTCTCCACCGACTTGGCGATGAGATGCTCCTCGGCCGGATGCGGCTTCAGGTCCTCCGGGTAGTCCAGCAGCTCAGCCGAGGCGACACCCCCGGGCAAAATGTTCTCGATCATCACCGACGAGCCTAGTCGAGCCGGTGCGCCCTACTGGCGTCCGCGCCGCTGCTGCGCCTTGCTACGCATTTCGGCGGCGGCGGCTTCCATTTCGGGGGTCACTTGGAAGTGGCCGCCGAATTTGTTCAGCGTGCCCGGCGGATACTGCGGTGTCGGCAGGATCTGGCGCAGCAGCTGCGCGGGCAGGCCGCGACGCTGCCATTCCCGCGGGTAGCCGAGCGAGACCTCCTCGAACCGCACACCGTCGTAGTGCGAAGTGCGCGGAATGTGCAGGTGGCCATAGACCGAGCAGACCACGTTGTACCGGGTGTGCCAATCGGCGGTGAGTTCGGTACCGCACCACAGCGCGAACTCCGGGTAGAACAGCACGTCCGTCGGCTGGCGAACCAATGGAAAGTGGTTGATCAGCACGACCGGCGTGCCGGGCGCGAGTGCGTCGAGCTTGCGCTTGGTCACCTGCACGCGAGCGTGGCACCACGCGTCCCTGGTCAGGTACGGCTCCGGCGAGAGAAGGAACTCATCGGTGGCCACCACATTGCGCTCCCGGGCGATGGCAAGGCCCTGGGCTTTGGTGGTCGCGCCCTCTGGCAGGAACGAATAGTCGTACAGCAGGAACATCGGTGCCAAGGTCACCGGTCCGCCGTACTCCTCGGCGCCCGCGCCGTCCCACACCGGGAACGGGTCCTCCGGCGTGAGCACGTCCAGGTCCCGGCACAGCGAGACCAGGTAGTCATAGCGCGCCACGCCGGAGATCTGCGCCGGATCCTTCGCCGTGGTCCACAGCTCGTGGTTGCCCGGCACCCAGATCACCTTGGCGAACCGGCCGCGCAGCAGCTCCAACGCCCACCGGATGTCCTCGGTCTTCTCCCCGACGTCCCCGGCCACGATGAGCCAGTCCTCCGGAGAGTCCGCCGTGATCTGCTCGACAACCGGCCGATTCCCCTGGTGCCCGACATGAATGTCGCTCACCGCCATCAACTTGGGTATCACCACACCTACCTTGGCACATCCGTTCCGATCCGCGTCCACCGACCGGCGGGGGTGTCGCTCACGACTGCACCTCGCTGACGCTCGGCTCCGTCGTGCGCGACTGCGCGCTGTGTCCCCGGCTCACTCGCTGACGCTCCCTCACGTTGGCACCTCGGCGCCGACTCGGGCCCACCGGCCGGACAGCGCACGCCACGCCACGGCGATCAGCCGCACCAGCATGAACGCGACCAGGCCGGACCAAATTCCGGCGAGCCCCCAGCCGAAGGCCAGCGACAGCCAGATGGCGGGCAGGAAGCCGAGCAATGCCGCGGTCAGCGTGGTGGTGCGCAGGTAGGCGGCATCGCCCGCACCGAGCAGGACACCATCGAGGGCGAAGACGATGCCCGCCACCGGGATCAGGGCAACGAAGAACCACCACACGACGTGGGTGCGATCCAGAACCTCCGGATCATCGGTGAACAGCGTCGGGATGGCCGCCGCCCCCACCGCGAAACAGGCCGCAAGGATGAGGCTGAAGATCTCCGACCAGCGGGTGACGCGCCGGGCCAGGTGGCGGGCGCCCACCGCGTCGCCCGCGCCGAGCGCGGCGCCGGTGAGTGTCTGCGCGGCGATGGCCAGCGAATCCAGGGTGAGCGCGAGGAAGTTCCACAGCTGCAGAACCAACTGGTGGGCGGCGACCGAGGCGGCGCCGAACCGGGCCGCGACCGCCGCAGCCGAGACGAAACAGGCTTGGAACGCGAAGCTGCGGACGATGAGATCGCGACCGAGGACGAGCTGCGCGCGCATCACCGACCAGTGCGGGGTGAGCGAAACTCGTTCACGGATCAGCGCGTTCAGGAACAGGACCGCCGTGAGAGTCTGACCGGCGACGTTCGCGACAGCGGAACCGGACAGTTCCATCCGCGGCGCACCCAGCAACCCGTGCACCAACATCGGGCAGAGGATGCCCGAAACCACAAGTCCGGCAACGACATACGCCAGCGGCCTGCGCGTCTCCTGGACGCCGCGCAGCCAACCGTTGCCCGCCATCGAGATCAAGATCAGGGGAACACCGAACAGCGCGATCCGCACCCAGGCCAGCGCGGTGGCGGCGATATCGCCGCCACCCGCGATCGCGTTCGTCAGCGGAACGGCGAAACCCTGCACCAGCACCACGATCGTGGCGCCGACCGCGAGCGCTATCCAGGTGGCCTGCACACCCTCGGCGACCGCGCCCCGGGCGTCACCCGCGCCGTGACGGCGAGCCGACCGTGCGGTAGTGCCGTAGGACAGGAAGGTCAGCTGCGAACTGGTCTGCGCCAGAATCAATCCGCCGACCGCCAGACCGGCCAGCGCGAGCGCACCGAGACGGCCGACGACGGCGAGATCGAACAGAAGATAGATCGGCTCGGCGACCAGCACGCCGAGCGTCGGCAACGCCAGACCGAGAATGCGTCTGGGGCCGGCCTCGGTGGCCGATTCGGCGCGGCCCGGTATCTGCGGCGTCTCCGGGCCGGCGACCTCCGCTTCACCGGAACCCATCGTATTCACCGAAACCTCCCTGCACGGGCGTACTCGAGGCCGCCGACGATCCACGCGATTCCCACCCTTGCATGGGGCACCGACATATTCCGTCGCCCGCAGGCCGCGCGGTATCTGGAATCGAACCATGGCGGCCGCACTTGTCGCACGACCACCGGAGTGCTCGAAGAGGGTACGGACGTCCATCGGCCGTGTGAAGACGTGCGCCCAGGCATGACGCGAACATCATCGTCCCAGGGCAAGAAGGTTGGGGCCGAGCAATCTCCGCCCGTAACCGACCGGAGTGAGGGAACCCGATCACCCTAGTGCGGCCAACAACGCGCCGACCAGATCGTCGGGCGCACCGTACGCGGTGTAGCCGGCCGCGAAGCGATGTCCGCCACCGCCCAGCGCCGTGGCCACCTCGGCGAGATCGATACCGTCGCCTGTGCTCCGCCCGCTGTCCCGCGAGCGCAGCGACACCGTCCACCGGTCGGGCACCGTACGAGATTCCTTGAATACCGCGGCGATCCCGGCTTCGGCGGTCGTGCGCACGATGTCGATCACGCTCTCGACCTCCTCCGACCGCACCCCGTCGACATCGTCACGTCGCACGAACGCATACACCAGCCCCACGCCGCCGAGCGCATCCGGCGCCAGCTGCGCGGTACCGAGCACCCGCGACAGCATCCTCAGCCAGCCGAACGGATGGGTGTCCAGCAGAGTGCGAGCGATGTCCGCGCCATCGATGCCGGTGGCCAGCAGCCGCTCCGCCAATTCGTGTGTGCCTGGCCGGACCCACCGGAACGAGCCGGTATCGGTCACCAGGCCGGCATACAGGCAATGCGCCACGTCCGGATCGATGGGCACTCGCCACGCGTCGAGCAGCCGCGCGACCACACTCGTCGTGGACTCGGCACCGGGATCGACCACGTTGATCGCACCGAAGCGCGTGTTGGACCGATGGTGGTCGATCACCAGTGTCGTGGCGGCACCGGGCAATCGGTCGGCGAGCGCACCGAGCCGCCCCCTACTGCCGCAGTCCACCGCGACGAGCAGGTCGACCGCAGCGGGCACGTCAGCGGGCGCGACCAAGTGCCGCACACCCGGCAGCGAGGTCATCGACATAGGCAACTCTGCCGGTTCGGCGAACGACACCCACACGGGGATTCCGCGCCGGTGCAGGACCAGCGCCAACGCAAGGCCGCTTCCGATGGTGTCCGCGTCGGGCTGGACATGGCAGACGACGGTGACCGAGCGTGCCGCGTCCAACGCCAGCACGGCCGCGTCCAAGTCGGCCGTTTCCCGCATCGTCGTCATCGACTACCGCATGTCACTCGTCGCCGTCGCGTTCGACCTTGTAGGGGTCGACGTCGCCCGCGTGCCTGGCGTTGGCGGCCGCCTTGGCGACCGCGTCGTCCGCGGCCCGCGCCTTGGCGAGCAGGTCCTCCATCTGCCGCGCCGCGTCGGGCACGGTGTCCAGCACGAACGCCAGCGTGGGGGTGAACTTCACCCCGGTTCCCGCGCCCACCTTTGAGCGCAACACACCCTTGGCCTTCTCCAGGCCCGCGGCAGCGCCGACGTAATCCGGTTCGGCGTCGATGGTTTCACCCATCACGGTGTAGTACACCGTCGCCTCCCGGAGATCGCCGGTGACCTTGGCGTCGGTGACGGTCACGAAACGCAGCCGCGGATCCTTCACCTCGTATTCGATCGCGGTCGCCACGATCGAGGAAATCCGCTTGGCGAGTCGGCGTGCCCTGGCTTGATCCACCATGGCCGTTTCCTCCTCACTACTAACTCTGTTCAATGGCGGCGGAAGCAGAACCCTCCGTGGTCATGCGAGTGACGGCCTCTGTGCCCGTCGCTCCCGCCGCGGTCAGTCTTCGGGTCCGAAGATCCGGCGGCGCACCGCCAGCAACTGTAACTCCGGACGTGCCGCGACGTGCCGTTCACATTTGTCCAACACCTCGGTCAGATGGCCCATGCCCGCGCTGATCATGGCCACCCCCAACACCGAGCGGCGGTACAGATCGTGTTCCCCGCCTTCGGCGGCGCTGACACCGAAGCGCTGCAATTCGGCGAGGATCGGCCGGATCACGGAGCGCTTCTGTTTCAGCGAATGCACATCGCCCAGCAGGAGGTCGAACTCCAGGGCACCCAGATACACCCACTTACCTTCTTTTGTGGTTCGGACGGCCGGTCCGGACGCCACACCTACTCGGCGCGGCGTCCGGAATCGTCTCGGTCTCAGTCGCGCGGCTTCTCACGCAGCTCGTAGGCCTCGACGATGTCGCCTTCCTTGATGTCGGAGTAGGTGACCGTCATACCGCATTCGAAGCCCTCGCGGACCTCGGTGACGTCGTCCTTCTCCCGGCGCAGCGACGAGATCGTCGTGGTTTCGGCGATCACCACGTTGTCGCGGAGCAGGCGCGCCTTGGCGTTGCGCTTGACCGAACCGGAGGTGACCATGCAGCCGGCGATATTGCCGATCTTCGACGAGCGGAAGATCGCTCTGATCTCGGCGCGACCCAGCTCGACCTCTTCGTAGATCGGCTTGAGCATGCCCTTGAGGGCCTTCTCGATCTCGTCGATGGCCTGGTAGATCACCGAGTAGTACCGGATGTCGACACCCTCGCGGTTGGCGAGCTCGGTCGCCTTGCCCTCCGCACGGACATTGAACCCGATGATGATCGCGTTGGACGCCGAGGCCAAGTTGACATTGGTCTCGGTGACGCCACCGACACCACGGTCGATGACCCGCAGCCGCACCTCGTCGTCGACCTGGATACCGAGCAGCGCCTCTTCGAGTGCCTCGACGGTACCGGAGTTGTCGCCCTTGAGGATCAGGTTCAGCTCGCTGGTTTCCTTCAGCGCGGCATCCAGATCTTCCAGGCTGATCCGCTTACGACTGCGTGCGGCCAGCGCGTTGCGCTTGCGCGCGTTACGCCGGTCGGCGATCTGCCGGGCGATCCGGTCCTCGTCGACTACGAGGAGATTGTCACCGGCACCTGGCACCGACGTGAAGCCGACGACCTGGACCGGCCGCGACGGCAGCGCCGCCTCGACATCCTCGCCGTGCTCGTCGACCATGCGACGCACGCGACCGTAGGCGTCGCCCGCGACGATCGAGTCGCCGACGCGCAGCGTGCCGCGCTGCACCAGCACCGTGGCGACCGGGCCGCGACCGCGGTCGAGGTGCGCCTCGATGGCCACACCCTGCGCGTCCATGTCCGGGTTCGCCCGCAGGTCGAGGGCGGCGTCCGCGGTGAGCAGAACCGCCTCGAGCAGCGCTTCGATGTTGATGTTCTCTCTGGCGGAGATGTCGACGAACATGGTTTCGCCGCCGTATTCCTCGGCCACCAGGTTGTACTCCGTGAGCTGCTGCCGGATCTTCTCCGGGTTCGCGCCTTCCTTGTCGATCTTGTTGACCGCCACCACGATCGGCACGTCGGCGGCCTGTGCGTGGTTGATCGCCTCCACCGTCTGCGGCATGACACCGTCGTCGGCGGCAACCACCAGGATCGCGATGTCGGTGGCCTTCGCACCGCGGGCACGCATGGCGGTGAACGCCTCGTGACCCGGGGTGTCGATGAAGGTGATGAGCCGGTCTTCCTGGCCCAGGTGGGTGAGTACCTGGTAGGCGCCGATGTGCTGGGTGATGCCACCGGCCTCGCCCTCGCGAACGTTGGTCTTGCGGATGGTGTCCAGCAGTCGGGTCTTACCGTGGTCGACGTGACCCATGACGGTCACCACCGGTGGACGCTGTTCGAGGTCTTCCTCGCCGCCCTCGTCCTCGCCGTAGGTGAGGTCGAACGACTCCAGCAGTTCGCGGTCCTCGTCCTCCGGGCTGACCACGTGCACGACGTAGTTCATCTCGCCGCCGAGCAGCTCGAGCGTCTCGTCGTTCACCGACTGGGTCGCGGTGACCATTTCGCCGAGGTTGAACAGCGCCTGCACCAGCGCGGCCGGGTTCGCGTCGATCTTCTCCGCGAAGTCCGACAGCGAGGCACCGCGGGCGAGCCGGATGATCTCGCCGTTGCCGCGCGGCAGCCGCACACCGCCGACCGCGGGCGCCTGCATCGAGTCATACTCTTGCCGCTTCTGCCGCTTCGACTTACGGCCACGACGGGGCGCGCCACCGGGACGGCCGAACGCACCGGCCGCACCACCGCGGCCGCCGGGACCACCTGGACGACCGCCGCCACCGCCACCGGGACGACCACGGAATCCACCGGCAGCGCCACCGGCGCCGGGCGCACCCGCGCCCGCACCGGGCGCACCGCTGCCACCGCCACCGCGGTAACCACCGCCACCGCCGCCGCCACCGCCGCCGGGACGACCGGCACCGGCGCCACCGGGACGACCCGGACGACCGGCACCGGGACCACCGGCACCGCCCGGACGCGCCGCACGGGACGGCATCGCACCAGGGTTCGGACGCGGCGGCATCGAGCCAGGACTCGGACGCGGACCGCCGGGACGCGGACCGCCCTGACCTGCCGCCGGACGCGCACCCTGCGCGGGACTGGGACGCGGACCACCCTGAGCGGGACCGGGACGCGGACCACCCTGCCCCGGACCGGGACGTGGACCACCCTGACCGGGGGCCGGACGCGGCGCGGGACGCTCGGGAGCCGACGAATACGGGTTGTTGCCGACGCGCGGGGTCTTCGGCCCCGGACGTGGACCGGAAGCCGCGCCGCCCGGGCGCTGCTGGCCACCCTGCGCGGAGGCAGCGGGACGCTGCTGCTGCTGACCGGGACGCGGGCCGCCGCCCGGCGTCGGACGCGGACCGGCCGGTGCCTGCGCGGGATTCGCGGTCGGGCCTGACACGGCCGAAGCCGCGGGCGCGACGGATTCCTGCACCGGCTTGGGAGACGGCCCGGGACGAGCGGCGGGTCCCGGCTTCGCGGCCGGAGACTCGTCCTTCACGGCCGGAGACTCACCCTTCACGGCCGGAGACTCGCCGGGACGAGCGGCGGGACGGGCGGTCTCCTGGGCGGCAGGCGCCGCCTGAACGGGTGCCGATGGACGGGGACCGGGGCGCGGGCCGCCGACTGCGGGCTTCGCGGCCGGACGGGCCGCCGACGGACCGGGGCGTGTACCCGATTTGCTGCCGTTCGACGGGGCCGATTTCGCCGCGAACGACTCACGCAGCCGACGCGCGACGGGTGCTTCCACCGTCGAGGACGCCGACTTCACGAACTCGCCTTGCTCCTTGAGCGTTGCGAGTAGTTCCTTGCTCGTGACACCGAGTTCTTTGGCCAACTCGTGCACGCGGGCCTTGCCTGCCACTGCTCTCCTCACTGAGAGGTCGAGCAGCGCCACCGTTTTGGGGACGGGGGCCCGCACGACCTCGGGTTATCTCCGATGGACGTTCATCGTTGGTACTTCACGGTGTGCTCATGAGTGCTCGTGCCTGTTCTCGAGGTAACGCTCCAGGGCTGAGATATCCAGTTGTCCGGACACTCGTAGTGCTCTGCCGATCGCTCGGCGTCGCTCTGCCGTGCTCAGACAAGCCGAAAAGGGGTGCAGCCAGGCACCCCGTCCGGAAAGTCTACGCCGCGGATCGGGAATGATCTCGATGAGGTGGGAGCCGTCTCCGGTCTCACGATTTCGAGCCACGATCCGCAACAGATCGACGGCCAGTTCGCGCTTCCGGCACCCGATACAGGTCCGCACGGGAGCTGCTGGACGCTGGGGCGCCGCCTGCTGCTCGGTGATGCGGTCAAGCAAAGGAACCGAAGGCTCGGACTGAACCTTCGACCACTCTACCGCTGCCCCGCTCGGAACGCCGAACCCCTCCCCCACGGAAGTTACCAACATGTCATCCCGAGCATTCCACGGACAGGTTTCCGTCAACTGCGGTGCGCCTCCGTTCGAACCGATCCACCACCCATGTCGGGTGCGGCGTCGCTGCGTATATCGATGCGCCACCCGGTAAGTCGCGCCGCGAGGCGGGCGTTCTGCCCCTCCTTGCCGATAGCCAGCGAGAGCTGGAAATCGGGGACCACGACGCGGGCCGCGCGGGCTTCTGGGTCCACAATAGTGACGGAAACCACTTTCGACGGTGAGAGCGCGTTGCCGACGAAGGTCGCCGGGTCGTCGGCGTAGTCGATGATGTCGATCTTCTCGCCGGCCAGCTCGCTCATCACGTTGCGCACGCGCTGCCCCATCGGGCCGATACAGGCGCCCTTGGCGTTGACGCCGGGCACGGTGGTGCGCACGGCGATCTTGGAGCGGTGGCCCGCCTCACGCGCCACTGCGACGATCTCCACCGACCCGTCGGCGATCTCGGGCACCTCCAGCGCGAACAGCCGCCGCACCAGATTCGGGTGGGTGCGCGACAGCGTGATCTGCGGACCGCGCTGCCCTCGGGAGACGCCGACGACGTAGCACTTGATCCGGTCTCCGTGTTCGTAGGTCTCCCCCGGCACCTGCTCGGCGGGCGGGATCAGCCCCTCGGCGCCGTGCAGCTCGCTGCCGATGCGCACCACGATCGTGCCGCGGGCGTTGGCGCGCGCGTCGCGCTGCACCACGCCGCCGACGATATCGCCTTCGTGCGTGGAGAACTCGCCGAAGGACTTCTCGTTCTCCGCGTCCCGCAGCCGCTGCAGCACGACCTGGCGCGCGGTGGTCGCCGCGATGCGGCCGAACCCCTCTGGGGTGTCGTCCCATTCGGAGATCACGTTGCCGTCGACGTCCAGCTCGCGGGCCATCACCCGGACCACACCGGTCCTCTGGTTGATGTCGATGCGGGCGTTGGGCTGATGCCCCTCGGTGTGGCGGTACGCGGTGAGCAGCGCCGACTCGATCGCGGAGATCACGGTCTCGATCGAGATCCCCTTGTCGGCGACTATCGCGCGCAGGGCTTCGATTTCGATATTCATTCCACGATCCCTTCGGTCGGCGAATCGGACGCTGTTACGGATTCGGGTTGTGCATTCGGTGTTCCTCGGACATCAGCGGCGTTGTCGACCGCTCCCGCATCTTCCTGGCCCGGGTTCGGACGCCCCGGGACGACTCCGCCGGCGAGTTCCAGCTCCCGCGCGCCGGGTGGGGAGAACTCGACTTGGACGACGGCCGCGGCGATGTCGGCGAGCGGGACGGTCACCCGGTGCGGGTTCCGTTTACCGCCGAGCACCAGCGCCACCGAATCATCGGCGAGGGCACCGACCCTGGCCTCGAATGTCGCCGACCCCTCCGGGGACTGCGCGCCCTTGTGTAGCGAGATCCGCACCTTCCTGCCGCGCGCCCGGCGCCAGTGCCGGACCGCGGTCAGCGGGCGATCGATGCCCGGAGTCGAGACTTCCAACAGGTAGGGCGTCTCGCCGAACTCGCCCGCGTCGTCGAGCTGGACCGACAGTTCCGAGCTGAGCATGGCGATAGAGTCGAGATCGGAGGTGTCGTCGCTGTCCACCGTCACCTTCACTCGAGCCTGCACATCCGCATGCTTGCCCGACGTCGAGATCTCGACACCCTCGAGGTCGTATCCTCGGCGCTCGACGAGTCCAGCAACGAGCTGGCTCACCCTTTCCTCGGTCGGCATCGGCATGTGGGGCGGCTCCTGGTTCAGTTGTGACGTGGTGGGAAATTTCTCTACCGAAGGTCTAGCGTAACGCGCCCCGAGAGTGTAAGGGACCGGCGGTCGAGGAGTACGCGCGCCACGGCCGACACCTCGTCCGGTGGCGTGCGGTGAATCTGGCACGATGATGCCGTGCGCATCCGCCTTCCCGCCCCGCCGCGTGCCGGGTGCATATCCGGCATCCCCTCCGACCTGAGCGAGCCTCGTCGCGCCACCCTGGACCGTCGCGGCGCGCTACGTCTGGCGGGCGGAGGAACCGTCGGAATCCTCGCCATCGGCGCGCTGGCGGGCTGCGGCACCGACGACGTGGTGCACGAACCGGATCCCCTTGCCGCGCAGGAAGTCCTGGCTCGCGCCGACGCGGCGGCGGCGACCGCGGCCATCGCGCTGGCGCCGCAACGGCACGCCGCGCTGACCACGGTCGCTGCCGAGCGCACCGCGCACGCCGACGCGCTGAAGGCCGAGATCGATCGTGTGATCGGCGTGTACGGCGACGGCACCAAGCCGGTGCACCGCACCCGCGCCAACGGCCCAGCCCGGCCCTCGAGCCCGTCCGCCGTGGCTTCCGGCAGCGCCGTGCCGCCCGGTGTCGAGGCACTGCGCGCCCAGCTGTCGGAGTCCCAGAAGTCGGCCGCCGACCTCGCCCGCACCCAGTCCGGGTACCGCGCCGGGTTGCTGGCCTCGATCAGCGCGGCCTGCGCCGCCCAGGCAGGGGTGCTGCTCGCGTGACCGACACCGAACGCCAGGCGCTGCTGGAGGCGCTGAACGCCGAGTATGGCGCGGTGTACGCCTACGGGGTGATCGCCGCGTACGCTTCGCCAGAACGAACCCGATTGATCGCCGAGCACACCGCCGCGCACCGCGCACGGCGCGACAGCACCGCCGACGCGCTCGCCGCCAGCGGCGCGACCGTGCCACCGCCGGACGCCGCCTACACGGTGCCGTTCCCGGTCACCGATCCGATCCCGGCCGCACGGCTCGCCGCGACCGTGGAGTCCGACACCGCCGTCGCCTGGCGCTCGGTGGTGGAACACGGCGAATCCGAATCCGTCCGCCGCACCGGTGTCGACGCGCTCACCGAAACCGCGGTCCGCCTGGCCCTCTGGCAGTCGATTCTCGGCGCCAATCCACCGACGACCGCGTTTCCCGGCAAAGCCTGATCACGATCAACCCGAAAACCATTGGGCCACATGTGTTGTCGGCGTTCACGGAAGTCCCGGATCAGCTCCGGGACCACCGCTTACCTCGAAACTCGGTCCCTATGGGCGCATTTCGTAGGCGCCGTCGTAGGTTGCGACCTCGGCCCACACGCGGTCGAACCGTGGCCGGTCCGCAACCGGCGGGCGCAGCGCGGACGCGGCCCACCCCTGCTGGCCGGGGGTTGCCGACGGCTTGCCGTAGAGCGTGGTGGCGTAGGTGTTGAAATCGCGGACTTGGAAGTCGAAGATCTGGTCGATCAGGTCGCGGTCCAGGCCGGTGATCGCAGCCTGCTCCAGGATCAGCTGGCCGTAGACCACCAAGGAGAACAGGTGGCCGATGGTCAGCATGAAGTCCAGATCCTTCTGCTGCTCGGCGTCGGGCGCCGCGATGGTCAGCAACGTGCGCAGCTCCTGCGCCTGCTCGTAGAAGCGGCCGACGTTGGGGATGTCGGCGTGCTTCTCGTACACCGGATTCCAGTCCGCGAACTGCACCTTGCCCGCGCCGCGGGCCGGGCCCTGCCGCCAGAAGAAGTCGTCGTCGGCCGCGTCTTGCCGGGTGCCGATTTCCGGGTAGTCCTTCGGATTGAAGAGATAGTTCGGCATGAACTTCAGGATCTGGCCGACGTTCACGTGCACTGTGCCCTCCAGCCGCGGCAGCGTGTTGATCAGCCGCTGTACCTCGGCGAAGTACGTGTTCTTTTCGAAACCTTTGGCAGCCAGCACATCCAGCAGCAGCGTCATGACCGTCTCCCCCTCGGAAGTCACCTTCGACTTCGTCATCGGGTTGAACAGCAGGTACCGGCGGTCCTCCAGGCTCGCGCTGCGGAAGTAGTCGACGGCGCGGTCGCTGAACAGCTTCATCGCGACGATGCGCGCGTAGGCGTCGACGAAGTTCGTGCGCACATGCGGGAAGTCGGTGACCGGATTGCCGTACAGGATGCGGTTGTCGGCGTGCGTGATCGCCTCGTAGAACGAATGCTCGACCATGCCGATCCCGCCGTGGCAGAGGTTGAACTTGCCCACGTTGACGGTGTTCAGCGCCGCGGAGAACGCCTCAGGGCCGGTGTGCAGGATGTCCCCGGCGCGCACCGGATAGTTCTCCAGGCGAAAGGTGCTGACGTACATCTGCTGGTGCACGACGTTGCCGAGCAGGCGGTAGTTCTCGTGCCGGGAGTCGGCGGCGAACCACACGTATCCGTCCGCGCCCTCGATGTCGGCGCGGCGAGAGAAGACCGAAACCATACTCGCCACGTTGCCGTTGCCGATGTAGTACTTCTCGCCGTTGGCGCGGAAGAGGATTCCCGCCTCGGCGTCGGCGCCGCCCGGCTCGGTCGGCGTGAGAACCAGATCCGTGTGGTAGATATCGGCGCCGTGCGTCTGCTCGGACAGGCCGAACGCCATCACCTCGCCGGCGGCCAGATCGGCGGCGGCGCGCTTCTTGGCGTCCTCGTTATCGCTCTGCCAGATCGGACCGAGACCGAGGATGGTCACCTGTTCGGCGTACCAGTAGGCCAAGCCGTAGAAGCCGAAGATCTCCGCCAGCGCCGCGTTGCGCGCCGCGTCCCAGCGCCGGTTCGGATCGCCGTCGGCGTAGGCGGCCGGGGTCAGGAAGGTGGCGAACAGCTTTTCCTTCCTGACGAAGTCGAGGAATTCCGCAATCCACACCGCGTTCGCGTCATCGGCGAGCAACCGCTGCTTGCCGCGCCCCTCGAACCACTCGATGGTGGCGCGCAGCAGCCGTCGCGTCTCTACGTCGAACTGCTGCGGATCATAGGTGGCCGGGTTGAACAACCGCGCGTCGCTATTTGCCATGCCGGTTAACTTACCAGCGAGTAATCGCAGCGTTTACCGGGTATGCGGATTTCTGACCAGCAAATTCACGCTACGCCTGCAAGGGTAGCCGCCGCCCGATTTGTGGCATCGCACCCCTTCGAGCGGTCTGCCGGGCTGCATCCTGCCCGAGCGGCCATAAAGGGACCGGAACGCCTGATTTCGTAAGCACATGGGCAACTCCATGTACTCGCATCGAACTAGGGTGCGATGGTTGTCGTTGTCAAGAGTTGGCAGCGTTGGGTACCGATGCCGCCGCAATCAGGGCCGGTGTCAGCTGTTGCGGGGTGACACCCTCGAGCATCCCTGCCATATGCGCTCGAATGCCGCCAGGACTCCACGCAACGTCACTGCGGCGTCAGCGATGGCTTCGGCCCGTTCCTTCAGGGTGCGGGCTTTCTCGGCCAGATCGCGGCTCAGGGCGGCCAATTGCGGTGGCAGCTCGAACGCCTCGTTCATCGGTTGATGGGTGCTGTGGCGGTGGGGGGCCGGGTCGCCCAGCCCGCTCGGCGCAGATCCACGGTGGGTGCATTGCTCCGGTTCACCGAGCGCAATGCGCGATGCACCTGATACACGAGAGCAGTGTCGTGCTGGTGTCCGAGCAGGAACGGACTGGCAGTACCACCCAAGCTCCGATACCTGTCCCGCATGGACTCCAGGCCGGACAGCACGACCGGGTCCACCGTTGCCCCGAGCCGTTCCAGCTCGGCAACCATCTCGCCGTATCGGACGCTTCCGTCCTCGACGGTAGCAGCCCACTGTGAACCTGTTGTGTACAAGTCATTTTCGAAAGGACCGGAGATCATGCTCGGAGGTAGACCGGCCTTCTCCAGTCCCCATACCAGGAGCGCTCTCGACGTGGAGCCGTTGAGGTCGAAGTTTTTGGGGTGGTCCCCCACATACCGCCGCTGCAGATCGGAATTGACCCGATAAGGGTCGAATCCGAACTCTCGTATGGATTCGTTGTACCAGCGACACAACGAATCCAACTGGTGGCGTGTCTCCTCGGCGCTACCGAAGCTCGGATAGATCAATATCCCGTTCTCTTGCGTCGGGGTGGTCGGCGGCCGGAAGGCCCGCAGCGGATCCTCCTCGATGGCCCGAAGCTCCTCTTCGGTGGGTGACCGCTCCAACCGGCGCACCGCTACGGCTCCCGGCACACCCGCAACACGCGGCTCGAAAACCACCCCGTGCGGGCCGAACTCGAACGGGCCGGGCACATACGTCAGCATGGGATTCGCCTCGATAGCGGCAATTTCGCTCTCGGTGAGCGGCCAATGAATCATGCCGAAACCACCGGTCCCCCGTTTGAGCACGGCCGCCCACTCCAGATTGCGCCGGATCATCAGCCTCCGGTGGATTTCCAGGATGAACTCCACGGTCAGGTCCTGATCCAGACGCTGCCTCGCATACAGCCGGGCATCCAGCCAGCCCGCCCACCCCTCGGGACCGTCGAAGACCTCTCCGGGCCGCTCTTGGCCCGAGATGAGCAGCAGGTCCCGGTACGACTCCTCCACGTACAGGCCGAGTTCCAGCGCACGCTCAGCATCGGTATGTATCCCGTTCGCCGCCTCCAGCACCCCGATCTGGTAATGGATATCAGCGTCCAGGAAGCCAGGCTCGGCACTCGGGTCGACCGGATCGCCGTGCGGCGCCTGCGGATACCCGTCCCCGCTCTGATCCGGCCGGTCACCGATGCGGCGATGCGCGTTCGGCCCGAAGACAGATCCCGCTCCCAGCCTTCTCGCCGGACCGCGCTGCGCCTGCACCTCGGCGCTCTCGAACTCGTCCATCGCCGCACCGTCGGCATCGATGCCCGCCACGTGGACTTTCGCGAAGCCGACCCAGCCGGAAACGACCCAGTTGTCGACTGCCTCGCCGCGCAACAGGCCGCCTCTGGCGTTGTCGAAGACGACCACCTCGCCCACCTCGAAGGTTTCGCCGCGCACCGAGGGAGGTAGGGCGTTCATCTTCCTGGCGAAATCTTCGTCCACCCGCGCCACCGCGAAGGCGTGGCCGAGGCCGTTGCCCGCGGGGTCGACGCCGCCTACCAGGACGCCGCCGACTTGGCGGACGTGTTCGACCATGGCGGCCAAGCCGGCGATGCCGATGCCGAAATATTGCTCGGCCCAACCGATCTTCATACCCGCTACGAGCTCGACCTTGCCCATGCCGGACTGCGCGATGGCCTTGTTGTTCACATCCGCCGGAGTCATCGCCGCGCCCGCATTGCCGGGGGCGGCGTCGCGGACGAACCATTGCACCAGCGGACCGCAATTGAACGGGCCGACTTCGCGGTCCGGCGCGTGCCCGGTGACGTTCATCCACTTCACGAAACCGTCGCCTTCCGGCGGCAACGTCGAGCGGCGGGCCATCGGGTCCGGCAACTGCCGAGGGGGCGCCGGGGGCGGCTCCGGAGTGCGCTTCCCCCGGAGAGCCTTTTGCGGCATCAGACCCGAATGCCGACGATGTGGACGTGGAACCGGGGTGCGCTGCAGCGACGGGACGGTGTTGTCGCTGCTGTCGGAGTCGGCGGGCAGCGCGCGGTGGATCGCTCGATTCGTGAACGATCGCGGCGGCGGCTCCGAGTCGTTGTCCGGCACAGTTCCGCGGCGGCGGGAGTAGTCCGCTGCAACATCGACCGGCGGCAGCTGTCGCAGGGCTTCGCGGATTTCCACCGCGGCACGTGGGCGGTCGGTGATCACCACGTCCACCCGGGTGTCGTGCAGCAGGCCTACGATGCCCTCGTCGTCGTTGACCGTCCACACCATGGTGAACAGGCCGTTTTCCGCGCATTGGCGCAGCACGCTGGCCTTGGCGGTGCGGTGATACACCGCCACCCCGTCGGCGCCGCAAGCACGGATTCGCTTGAGCGGGAAAATATTTCCGACTATCGACAGCGCGGTGCGAACCTCGGGGAAGTCGCGGGAAATGGTGGCGATGGACTCGTCTACCAGGCTGGTGACGATGAAACCGTCCGCGCCGAAATGCCGAATCGCCAGTTCGACCACTTCATGTTCATAACCGCTCTCTTTCAGGTCCAGATGGCCGACTGCCCGCCCGGCCAACAGCGCCATCGCCTCATCGACTTTCGGAACCTGGTACCCCAGCAGTTCGCATAATTCCTCGTAGTCGAGGTCAGCCAGTTTCGGGCCACTGAACCGGCCCAGCTTGCCGTTGTGGAAGGAGACCAGAGTGCCGTCCCGGAGCTTGCGGATGTCCAGTTCCACATACTTCGCGCCGCTGTCCAAAGCGTCCCGGTAGGCCGCCATGGTCTCCGGCTTTTCTCGTTCATTCCCACCCCGGTGGGCCGAGATCGCCGGGCCGGCAACCTGTTCCCGCCCCGGCAGGAAGGGCATCCGGGACTTTTCGACCAGTGTCGGCAATGGATGGGCGTCCGGGGCGTAGCGGTCGGTGCCGTCGCCGACCTTGCGGTCGTTTTCCGGGTCGTTCACCGCGGACGCGAAGGTGCTCTGCCACAGGTTGGGTTCGGCGATGCCGGGGCGATGCGGGACCAGCGTCACTTCTTCGTTGCGGCCGAGGCCGATCCACGCCATGTTCCGCAGCGATTCCACCGGTTCACCAAGGGAGAACCAGTAGTAGGCCATGTGCTGCCGGATGCCCTTGAGCGGCCGTCGGTCGGCCGGGAATCCGGAGGCTGCGCGTAAGGCGCCGAACCCATCGGTGGCCGGGTCCACCCCCAGTCCACTGTTGAGCAGCCGCCCACGCAATCCCGGGGTGTTCGCACCGAACTTGGTGACCTGGTCGTCCGGCCCGGCGAACGCGAACACGGAGCCGTCCGCGAGGCCGATCTCCTTGACATTGCGCACTGGCCCGGTTCCCGGGGCGGCCACGAACGCCACACTTTTCACCCCGTGCTCGGCTAACCGGCCGCTGCGCACCGCGAACCCGGTGGCCGCCGCACCGTAGCTGTAGCCGAACAGGTGGATATGCGGCGCCTCGCCGGGGGCCAGGACCGCCCGGGTCGCGGTCAACGAGGCGACCTGGGTCGCCAACTTCCGTCCGCCCTGCTGTGCCAGCCGGGTGGACGCCATTTGCGGCACCACCAACGGCCCGGCGGGGGCGCGGTATCCGTTCCACAGCACCGAGGCCACCGAGGCCTGCGGGTCCAGCTGCAACATCTCCGCCATGTGGTTGCCCGCATTGGTGATGTTGAAGCCCATCAACAGTCGCTGGGTGGACCCGACACCCGGGGTGTGCAGCGAAATATGGCCCGCCTTGTCGACATCGCCGTACGCCAGGGCGTATTTCTGCTCGCTGCCCGGTGCGCCGAAGTCGTAGGCCAACAGATGCACCACCGGCGACCCCAGCATCCGGGCCGCCCGGCGCTGGGCGGCGGCTATCTGGCGCACGGTGTTCCACAGGTTGCGGATCCGGGGCCCGACCACGCCGTTGCCATGTCGGTTCCAGTGCTCCAGCATTCGGCCGATGAACAGACGGTTGGCCCGGTCACGCGCCCACGCCGCGATGCCATCGGCATTGCCGATGTGCCGCGGGTGCTGGCGGATCAGTACCTTCTTCTCGTCCTCGGACAAAGCATGCCACCACTGAGCCACCGCGGTGGCATGCGCCTCGGCACCGAGCACCGGTGCCTTCAGCCCCGAATAATCCTTGTGCGGCAACGTTTCCGGGTCTTCGGCACGGTTCCACTTGCGCAGCGCGGTCGCCGCGAGTTCCTTTTCCGCATCGGTGAGCGGCGGGTCCGGTTCCAGAACCTCGGCCAACTCTTCCGCGGTCGGTGCGGCGGGGTGATCGAATGCCGCGGGCCGGTGCGCCGCGGAACGGTGCGGGGCGCCTGCCACGATCGGATTCGGATCGTCCGGTGCTCGCGGTGCGGCGTTTCCGGTGCCCGGGTCCTGGCCGTACCGTCGGCCTTCCGGCATCGACGCCATCGGCTTCGACCCGGGCGGACGGGGCAGCGTGACCCGTTTGCCGCCCTCCACCGCAACGGCCCACACCCCGGTCGGTTTCGGGCGATCGGTGCGCCACTGTTCGAACGGAATCTCCTGTGCGTCCGCGCCTTTTCCGATCCGGACGACCACTTGGCCCTTGCCCTCGTGCACCAACAGGGCCGCATGCCCCATCCCGGTCTCGTCGTACACCTCGAACATCACTGCAGCGGCACCCGGCTTGCGCCGGGCCAAGGCGCGCACCACTTCGTCCCGGGTTTCGAATCCCGGTGGCCGGTAACCGTCCAGCGCTTCGATGATCAGATGGCCGGACACCCCGTCCATCCCCGCCTCGGCCAGTACCTCCCACTTCACCAGCTGCCCCGGCCGGACCTGCTGCTGATCCTCCAATTCCTCGAATGCCACCGGAACGCAGTCATTGGCATGGTCAGACCCGGCGAGGGGGTGGGTTCGGGACACGGCGCGGTCGAAGTCAGCAACGACGTCGGCGACTTGGCGCATCTCCTGCGCATGCGACAACTGGGTGATGCCTACCCGTTCCGACAAAGCGACCATCCGGTCATCGGCTGAAGCCGTCTGCACCAGGCCTGCGCTGCCGTCCTGCGGGTAAAGCCGAATCCGCACCCCGCCGGGGTACGCCGCGGCCAGTTTGGCCATATCCTGGGCCAGCTGATCCGGGTCGACGCCCTGCCAAATCCCTACCTGCTGCGGGCCGCTTTCTTCATGGGCGATCCGCTGGGTGAGTTCGAGTCGGCCGTTGTGCAGGCCGCGACGCAGGTTTTCCGGGGTCGGTTCGGTCGCGGTGACGAGAACCGTTATCTCCGTCGGGTCGGGTACTCCCATCGTGACGAAGGAACGCGCCCGGGAATCCAGACGCACCGGCAGTGCCACCGGGCGCACCGACAGCTCGAACTCGTCGCCCCATTCCTCCGCCAGGGTTCGGGTTGCCCGAGCAGCTCGGTTCAATTCCGCCAACACCGCAGAAAGTCTTACCGCAGAGCTTGTTTCCGTAGCACGGAGTGCCAACCAACGCATCCAGGCAGCCGGTCGACTCGGTTCTTCGATACTGATCAATTCGGCGGCCATCTCGAGGGCGAGCAAGTCCGGCGTTTGCACATCGGTATCCGGCACCTGCGGCAGTGCAAAGGGATCCGCCGCTTGTTCCGAGGGCCGCTCCCAGATCTCCTCGGCAATGTCGAGCAACCGTTCCCGGACTGTCCGGGCCACTTCGACTCCGTCGCCCTGGCCGATCAGTTCGATGTCCGGCGGGTTCGCAGACCGTTGTGCCAACAGTCGAGTCAGCTCTCGGGACAAGGCATCCGCGTCGGCGTGCACCAGGTCGACCGTATGTGCAGCTCGCCCCTCGGGCAGCAGATCATCGTCGTACCTGAGCACCACGACGACCGCCACCGAACCCCGAGCTTGCTGTTCGGCGACGTACCCGGCGAGTGATTCCGCCTGCTGGGACAGGGTGTACAACTCGGTCGCCGTCTCGGCCACGTACCCGATCACCGTGTCCGCGGTAGCGGCATCGCCGTATTCGAGCACTATCCGCCCCTGATCACCGGCCTGCTCGCCCCGGCTGTAGTCCAACAGCCGCACCGGCCCGACACCGTGGTCTGCGGCTGCGGTGTCGACATCCCGCAACGCGTCGTCCAACGCTTCCAGCTCGGCCAACCGCACCGAGTCGAAACGTCCAATCGTGCTATTCAACTCGGTTGCCGCATCAAGCCGGTTGACGGCATCGCGTTCCCCGGAATCGGTTGGCCGGGCGGCTGCGCGCTCTTGCGCTTTGGCCAGCGGATAACGGCTCTCGACGAGTTCGGCGAACTGGCGGTACAGCTGGGTGCGGTAGTCCGGGTCGTTCGAGTCGGCGTCGATCAGCCGGATGTCGACAATCTCCAGCGCGCGGACCAGTTCATACAGCGAATGGTGTTGCAGGCCGACGAATGCGAGCACCGCGAACATGAAGTCGCGCCGGTCGAAGTCTGGGATGGTGTCGGCTTTCAGCCAATCCATCAGGACCATGAGGCGCACGATGCTGCCCGCGATACCCGCGGTCAGCGGCACCTTCTTGGCTACCGCGGTTTCCTGGAACCACTGGCTGCCCGGGATGAATTCGACCAACGCGGTGCCCTGCACCCAGGGCAAGGACACGTCGTAATTCTGGTAGTTCACGTTCGGGACCTTGGCGGGTGAAATCGGGCCCAGGTCCTGGAAGACCACCACCCGAATCACCTTGGGCAGCCCGTCGTCGTCGAGCACCCGCTTCCCGTTCGAGTACTCGTAGTGCACCTCGACGTGATGGACGTGTCGGCCTTCGGCGCGCAACTGTGCTTCCAGTGCATCCGCGTCCACCCGGGCGGGCCGGTCCCGATCGCCGCCTTCGCGAGGCAACGGATACTCCGACTGCAACGTGGTTTTACGCAGTAGCCGCAGTTCATGGGCGGGGATCGCTTCCAACTCCCGGCGCGAAAGCGGGGGCTGGCCCATGGCCATCAGGTTGCCCACCGTCAATGCCCGCCGCCGTTGCTCGCCCTCGGGCCGGTCGGGCATGACCGTCTGCTTTCCGCGGCTGCGGAAATATTCTTTCAAGGCATCTTTGGCCCGGGGAGTGCCACGGGCGAGGTGACCGACATCGCCGCGAAGGTCATTCTCGCGGATGTCTTCGGGCCGTTTCACCCCTACCAGGGATTTCCAGACCGGCTGCAATGCCTCGCTGCTCAATAATCCGACCGCATCGACCGCCTCCTGCACCAGGTCCCAGTCCGGAGCATTGAATAGCTTGGCGATCCCCTCGTTCAGGGTGGTGCCCGCCGCGTTGTGCACTTCCGCATTGCGGACCGCGAGGTTGAGCAACGCGGCCATCAGCTCGCGCTGGTTCCCGTACCGACGCAACTCCTCCACCGTGGTGTACCGCGGAACCATGTTTCCCCACATGTCCGGGTTACGCACCGTCGGTTCCTTGACGTACACGTTGTAGGCGAACAATGCCTCGTCGAGCTCTTCCTGCGACGCATTCGGAAACAGTTTCTTCTGCACCTCGATCGCCCGATTCAGCATCGCCAAAGTCGCTGCGCGCAACGGCTTTTGGCCGTACAACCGACGGAATATCGAGACCTCGACCTCGGTCCGCAGATCCCGCCAGGAGGTGTTTTCGTCGATTTCCAGAGCGGAATCAAGGCGGCGACCGACCCACTCCGGGAATCCGACGCCGATGTCACCATCGTCGGTGAGCGGGGTTTCGGCGACACCGTTCTCGAACACGATGCCCGCATAGCCGACCGCACCCGCAGGTGGCGCCCAGTCCGCGAAGGTCACGTCGATCACGTCGTCGCCGATGCCCTCGTGTACCCGGATCTCGCCGGTCTCCGGGCCTTTGTAGACCACGAACAGGTGACCACCGGCATCCCCACCGAAGTTCACCGCACCGAACACCACCTTGCCCTTACGGGCTTCGGCGGCCATCTCGCCCACATCTGCGAACTCACGCCATTTGCCGCGGGCCCGCTCCGCGATCTCCCGGCCGGACATGCCCTGGGTCCGGATGAGTTCTTCGTTCAGGTCTCTGAGGTCGACCTGCAATCCCAGCCGCTCGTGCCCGAACCGGAGGGAAATCGGGCCGCAGTTCCGTGGCGGACCCTGACGCCGAGAATGCGGCGCATCCGGGTCGTCGATCTCGAAGTAACCCAACGCCTCGGCCAAAGTCCGAATCCGCTCGCGCTGGAATCGGGTACGAGGCTGCAGCGCACCGGTTTCCGGACGCAGTGCCCGACCGACGATCTTGCGGCTCAATCCGGTGATCCGGACCAGCTCGTCATAGCGAAGGTCCCGCGGTCGCCCGGTACGGGCTTGCGCTGGTTGATCGGGGCTTTCCGAAGTCGCGGGGGTTCCGGCTTCCGGCGCGACGGCAGTGTCGACAAGCGGCTTGTCGGCAGAACCGTCGATCCGGCTTGCTTCGGACTGTTGCGCGGCGACCGGCCCTGCCTGCATCCACGTCTGCACCTGCACCGCGGCGGCACGCAAGGTGCGACGCACATGCTCAGGGGAAACCATCATTTCGGCTGCGATGGCCTCCAGCGTCTGCTCCTGTTCGAACCAGCGCCGGAACACTTCGCGGGATACTTCGGGCAGCCGCTTGGCGTGATCACGCAGCTGCCAGACGGTGTCTGCGGACCAATAACCTTGCTGCACTTCCACCATGGCCCGCCGGGCCGGGCCAGGTTCCACTGCGCCGGACAACCACCCCGACAACATCGTTGTCGCCCCACTGACGATCCGCCAGACATTGCTTACCGGTGTGCCCGTGGCCTCGGCGATCTCCGCGACTGATTGCCGGTAGAAGAACCAGCGGATGAAGTCTTCCCGCTGCCGGGTGCCGAGCTGGGCCACGTAGGCCCACAACAAAAGTCGCGTCTCGCCATCGAGCTGGGCCACATGCAGAGGCCCGAGACCAGACCGGAATTCCTCGTTGCCCTCAATCGGACCCAGCAGGGCCGCTTCCGGGATCGGATACTTGCGGGTAGGAACATGCCCAGGCGGGGTTGCGGCTTCTTCCGCCGCGACACGGACATTGTGGAATTTCCGCGGCAGCGGCGGCTGCGCCTTCCGCAACGCCGCCACCACGGCCGGATTGGTCGCTGCCCACTGGCCGGGACGTATCACCACCGCTGCCACCGCGGCAGGCGTCGGATGCTCGAGTATGAAGTCTCGGAAGGAGATCCACTCCCCCTTCCACTTCACCTTCACCATGCCGTCGAGATGCCGCGCCGGCATGGCATGCCCCCATTCCGGGGTCGCCTGATCCGCTTCGGAGTGCACGAAGACTGCGGTCACCGCCGCATCCGTATTGGTGGCCACGAAGTTGTAGATCTCCGCAAAGGAATTCAGGCCGGGCCGATGCCAGTCCTTCCCGACCACGACGGGAATATCTTTCAGCAACACCCCATCCATACCGGCACGGAAATCCACCAACCCGGCGGGCGGGCGCTCTCCGACCGCCGCCCAACACTCCAGGGCAGCCTCAGCGACACAATTGTGAATCGACTCGTCCACCGGCTCTGACAACGCGGCCTGCAGCTGCCGGTCCACCTCGTGATTGTCCGATTCCGGCTGCGGCTGCTCGTATGGCGCAGTCTCCGGTTGTTCGGGGCTTGCACTACGGTGGCCCCACTTCGCCATCAGCGCGGTAGCCCTGGCCCGCAGGTCGTGTGACCTGGTGTGCATAGTCCGGAAGTACTCGTACCACCTACCGGTTCGCGGCTCGTCGATCGCAGCCGCAGCATCGATCAGGTCTGAAAGCGGTGGTTCCGCCGTCGGAGTAGGCAAGTCCGCTTCGGCGGTTCGACCTACCGATTCCGGCTCCGACCAGAAGAACCCGTCCGGGACCTCGGGATCCGGGTCCACCAGAAATGCCCGGTGCCCGACAGCATAGTGATTGAATTCGGTGTCCACCGCGTCGACTTCGACGGGACGCAATCTGCCGAGTTCCGAAGTCAAATATCCGAAAACCACCGGCCGATTGGTTGCCGCACCGCCCGAGTGGTCGTCGATGACGATAGCCAGCTTTCGCCCCCGCTCGGCGGCGATACTTCCAGCCCATCCGGTGAACTTCCGATAGAAATCTGCTACGGAGACATGGTTTATGTAGTTCTCCCGCGGGTTTAATCCCCGGATCAACAGAATCGGATCGCCGGTACTGCTGGTCGTTTCGATGAGCAGAGCAGCGCCGACCAAGGAGGCTCGGGCCGGATCGTTCGGGTTCCGAACCATGATCACACCCGTCATATTGGACATGGCCTCGGCCACCGAGTCGTATTCCCCCGCCCAGCAGGCATCGGCGATATGTCCAGTCAGTTCCAGCAGCGGTCCCCGGGTCGGCACGAACTGGATGGGAGTGGTGTCGCCGGACACGCCGATATTCTGGGTACGCACTATGGCGGCTTCCAGGGCCTGGACACTGGTCATCCGGCGGAATGCCTGCGCGCTCTTCCGGTGTGAGAAATATTGCGCGAACACTTCCTGATTGGTGATGTGTTCCACGAATTCGTGGACCGCGCTGACATCGTCCAGCCTGGGTTCCCCGGTGGACAGCGTGCGCATCTCGTCGATCCATTCAGGGTGTTTCGACATGGCCCAGGCGAAACAGATCGCCCGGATATGGTCGTGCAGCTGACCGAAACCGGACAAGGTCAGGAAATTTCGCTCGAAGTCCGCGAACGAGCGCAACGACGACGCGGTTTTTCCGTCTCGGTCGGTAGACGGAGCAAGCGCCTGCAGCGTCTCGAGTCGAGCGGCCATACTGCTGCGGCCTCGCTCGCTCAGCACCACACCGTTGGTCTGCGTGCCGGTCTCCAGACAATGTTGCAGGGTGGCGATATGCGCTTGGATACTGTCCTCGAGCTTGCCGAGCAGAGCGGTGAACGGCCGTCGCTCGACCTGCAGAGCCGAGGATGCCTGGCGCAGATTCTCGGCCAACTTGTGGTACCTGTCCAACAAATCCACGGTCCATTGCGAACCCGAAATCTCTTCCCGGGAGTGCAGTTCGGCGATCTCGAGGACGACACTCGGCCGGTACTTCGCAGGCATGGCGGCAATGCGCTGCTGCGCCAACGCGTCTGTGTGCTGGGTGAGCACTTCGCGCAACGATTCGATCCCATGCCCACCCCATCGGGCTTCGTCATAGCGGGTGAGGTCCGCGAGAATTCGGGCCAGGTAATCCGACGACTGCAGCTTCGCCAAATTATCCGGCGAGATTCTCGCGTTACGCACTTCGGCCACGAAGGATTGTGCGATTATTTTTAGTTGCCGAATTCCCGCGGCACCAGAATTCCGCACGCCGAGAACGGCCGGTTCCCCGTCGTGGATGCTCCCCTGCAGCACCTTTCGCACCACTTGGACCAATTCCGATGTAACCCGGTCGTCGAATTCTAGTGCCACCCGAAGAACCGGCGGTCGTTGCTCCTTCGGCAGCTGCGCCACTTCTTCGATAAATCGAGCGAAATGTTGACCGTACGCAAAATCGAGATAGAGGGACTCCAGTTCCTCGTTTATCGCACCGGGGGGCAGCGCCGCGATTACATGTAGCCGACGACGAAGGTCGTCGAAATCGGCCGGATCGGATCTCGCTATCTTTCTGGCGACCAGTTTGGCCAGCGAGCCATACGGCGGGAGCAGCCGTAGATCGTCGGCCACCCCTGGCCGCCGCATGAATTCCACCAGCGCACCCAGGCGATTACGTACGGCTTGACGTTCACCCGCTCCGACTTCGGTCAACTCGAATTCAATCAGCTCCCAACCGGGCGCGAGAATCGCATCCTCGAACCAGGGCTGCGCGACCAATGTGAGATAGAAATCCCGCTTTTCCAGCACCTCGCCCAAGCGCGGGTTCGCATCAACGGCATACACCACGGCGGTGAGCTCGGAAGCGTCGACGACATTGGCCGTGGTCCGGAAGTAATCGAGTATTACGGCTTGTTCTCCGGATGATCTGTGACCCAACCCCACGACTACTCGTTCGATGGAGTCCGCAGACATCGCGAGCCGAGATCCCAAGCGGCGCAATTCACTCTCGGCGTCCTCGGCCATGGTGATCGATTCCGGCTCGTACAGCGAGAGCAAGTCGGGCAGGCTGTCGACGACATCCGCACGCAACTCACCGGCTGCCGCGGCGGCGACCAAGTGGTGGCGAGACATCCAGCGGAACTGCGAATCGTCGTAATCCTCGGCAACCGAAGGCGCCCGGCCCAGCATGTTCACGGCGATGAACTTGTGCCCCCCCGGCCCACCGTCGACATGGGTACCCGCCAGCCGCAGCGACCGGAAAAAGCCTGGACTGACCCCGGTCCCGCTGCTGCTCGGCGCGCCACCGGGCAGTCGCCATTCCCCGTGTGGCTGCCCGGGCTCGGTGTTGATCACCAAGAACCGCTCGAAGCCGGAGGAAGTGAAATGTCGCACCAGCACCTGTGCCGGCGGCAGGTGACTCATATCCGCCTGGACAGCATCGGGTGCGCGGGGTCCCCGGCCCGGGTCCCGCGGGTCCCGGCCGAACATCCGATCCAACGGCAGCGGCGGCTGCGGCGGCAGATCCGGATCGCGCGGAATATCCACGAACCCTTCGCCATTGGCGGCCACTGCCCACACGCTGGTCGGGGTGGGACGCCCCGGCTCGGCCACCCACTCGTCGAAGGACACTTCCCGCCGTTGCTCGCCCCTGCCGACCAACACGACCACGTCACCGTCCCCCTTGTGCAACACCGGCACCGCGTGGCCTACGCCCTTTTTGTCGTACACCTCGAACATCACCCCCACCGTCCCCGGCGGGAGCTGGGCCATCCCTTGTTTCACCTCGTCCCGGTTCGCGAACCCCGGCGGCCGGCAGTCGTACAGCGCTTCGGTGATCTGCCCGCCGGACACCCCGGCCAACCCGACCACCGCCAGCTTGGTCCGATCCACCAAGGTTCCCCGCGGCACTCCCCACAATTCTTGCAACACGGCTTCGAAGGTTTCGAAAGATACTGGGACACAGTCGTTTTTCTGATATTCGAGCAGTGCCCGTCCGGGCCGGGAATACGGATCGGTGGCGGCGATGGTTTCCACCGCCGAGGTCAGCCAAACGCCGATGTCCCGCATCGGCCGAGAGCCGGGCAGCTCGCGCTGCATCCACGACCGCACCCGGTCGACGATGCGGACTACCGCGGCCGGATCGCCGGTTTTCGCCAGCGCCCGATCGAAGACGTCTCCCCAGAAGGCCTCCCACAATCGGTCCAGCGCCGCCCGGTCCCCACCGCGGGCCGCCTCGACCCAGGTCGGCACCTCCGATTGGGCGCTGCCCAAGTACCGGAAACCGAGCTGGTCGGCCGCGGCGAGAATGCGGGCCCGGGTCGCGGCGGACGCTCTCACCGGCGCATCACGCAGCACCTTCGAGGCGACCGAGCGAGACACTCCCGCCTGTGCGGCGACAGCATTGATATCTGCCGGGGACCGTCGCGGCGTGGCCTCGTTCTGGGAAACAGCTCCCGAGACTTCGACTTCTGCCATTTCCGAGGAAATCGCGGTCTGGATGACCTCGCGTGCCTGTGTCGCTGCTTCGGTGACCAGCGCGCGCAGCCGCGCCTTGATGCGGTCGAGCAACCGCGCTATCTCGGCCCGATCGGTCGTGGTGGCAACTACCTGTGCGAATGCGGCACTCCAGGCATGGCCCCACAGCCGATCGAAAGCAGCCTCGTTGCCCTCGGCTGCCTGCTGGGCCCAGTACGCGATCTCGTTTTCCGCCGGTTCGACAGCCTGTTTGGGCACCAGCTTGCGCCGCTGCGGGTCGGTGTCGGTCACCGAACCGACTGGCAGATCGGCGAGGGAAGCGGAAGAACGCAGCTGCCGAATCCAGTTGAACTGTATTCGAATATATCCGCCGAGCCACTCCTCGATCGTTCTCGTGCGGGGGCGAATAGTGCCGTGCGCGTTGCGGAGAACCTCCTCGGTAAGCCGGTGCGCCATCGCGATCAGCTCCTGATCCTGATGCGATGCCGGGCTCGTGGGCCGTCCGCCCAGTTCTTGCAGAATCTGCCGGAAGACCCAGTTACCGTGGGTAATCGAATAGTCGGGATCCGGCTCCGGCTCCGGCTCGACGATCTTCGGGAGCGAATGGACCACCCGATCGATTTCGGCTCGGACTATCCTGTTGAACTGATCCTCGTCCAGCCCGGCTTCGGGAATCGGCTGCTGCGCGGCCGACCGGAATATTTCTTCGGTGATACTCCTTCCCACCGACAGCACCGACATGTCTTGTGGCCACATTCGCTGGTCGCGTAAGTTATCCAGTCTCCGCAATACCTGAACGAGGACCCGTTGCACTTCGCCGATGCGGAAGTTGAACTGTTCCGGCCGTTCCCGGAGTTCCGTGAGCAAGTCAGCCAGCGGGATCCGCTGCAAATCCCCGGGAACAGGCTGCTGTTCGTCGATCCCCGCATCCAATACTGCTTGAACACGGCTTATTTCGGCATCTGCCAGACGGTCGAACCACTCGATGAAGGGTTCCCCTTCGGGACGCTGCTGTGCCACTGCGGCTCGGAGAATCTCCACGGTTGTCCGGCGAGCCAAATCAAACACATGATGGTTGCGCAGCAGCGCCGGTATGTCGGACGGCTCACCGAATGCCTCCAGCACTCGACGCAAAACAAGCCGCACCGGGCGCGGTTGCATCCCCAGGTTCTTCGGTGGTTCGTCGCCGAACTGCGCCAGCAAGTGTTCCAGTCGTGAACCGAGCTCGTCAGCATCGGCCGCGGACCGCACCCCGGCAACAGGGTGCGGCGCATTCGGGTTGGCGGTCCAATACCCCAGTTCCTCGGCTGCTGCCATCACATTCGCAATGACCTCCTGCGAGGAATGGGAATGCTGTCCCCGCAGAATCCGGCTCGCCGTCGCTGGGCTCACCCCGGCCCGCTGGGCAACCTGTGCTTGCGTCACCCGCTTCTTACGCCCGGGTTCCGACGGTGGCCGCCCCTCGAGGGCACCGTACGCGTCGAGGATTCGTCGTCGGAACTCCTGCGCTGATATCGGTCGAGCGTCGCCGGAGAAGTCCGGGCCGGGTTCGGGGTGGTGGGCACCTGGGCCGGAGGTCCGGCCGACCCGGAAGTCGTCATCCGGGTCGAGGAACCTGTCCTCACCGCTTTCGTCCGGAATACCGTCTTCGATCGGACGCAGATTCTGATCCAGGAATACCACTGCCATTCCCGGGCCACCCGGTGAGTCATGCTCCGGTGCAGTGAATTCCGTGTCGATCACGCCCAACCCAGGATTCCGCATTCCGGCCTGCTCACCGCCGGTCAGCCACCAGCGGGCGTGTCCGAGGTCGCCGTGCTCACCACGATCGAAAATGACCGCTGCCCGGGCATTCCCACGTTCCATCCGGGCCGCGACATCGGCGAGACCGGTCACATGCTGCGCCTGCACCAGGGGGCCGTCCCCGGCGAGCCCCTGCACCATCCGGCTGACATACACTCCGCCCAGACTCACCGGGCTGATTTCCCAGATGTCGTCCCGCCCGCCCTCGGCCGCCGCCACAGCGGCGATATCGGCCAATACCGCTCGGCCGCATTGGTTCAGGTGGTGGAAGCGGACCAGACCCTGTGCGACGTAGGAGTCCGCGCCGTCGGAGTGCTCGGCCCGGACATCGCCGAGATGGGGAGCTCCCAGATATGGGCGACCGAGCAGGTCGGCGATCACCTTTATTCGGCTGACTCCCGCCGGGGAAAGCAGCTCTGCTTGCGGCCCGAGTGCGCGGGACACCGTAGCCTCGTCCACATCGGCCGCCAGCGCCACCTCGGACCGCATCACCGTCCGGCGGGTCCTGCTCTGGGTGGCCTGGAACTCCGCGAAGGACTCCGGGGACAGCCGTTCCCGGAGCATGGTTGCCACCGCGACAGCGATTCGCGCGTGGGCACCAGCTTCGAAAGCAGCGGGTTCGATCCTGGCCAGGCAGCTGCGCAAGGCCGCCATATCGCCGCGCCGGGCCCACCGGATCAGTTGGAGCGCTTCGGTCCATTGCACCGAACTGGGTGGTGGGGACTGATCACGGGTGATCGCACCGGATCGGAACCAGCGCAATTGGCGCTCGATTATCGAGGCAATCCAGCCGTCGACGTCCTCATCCGGCCGAACTTCGCCGTGCACCATGGTCGAAAGGATCTCGTCGGCGAACCGCTCGACCAGCTTTGAATCACCGACTTCGCCGGCCAATCGTCCGACGAGCGAGCCGCGGAACGTTGTCTCGAGTTCGGCCAGGAACCGAGCATCCCGGCGAGCCTTCGCCGCCAGGTCGGCCACCACGATTCCCTGATTCTCGGAAAGCTGCTCGTCAATTTTCTGACTCGCGGAAAGCTGCTCATCGATGTCTCGTTCGAGATCCCGTTCCCCCACTTCGCGAATGGCCTCATCCAGGATCCTTCGCACCCGGCTCGCAACCTGGTCATCGGCACGATGCCTCGGATCCGATTCTGCTACCGGAGTTCCCCCACCATCCGCGCCGGTGATGGCACGAACTCGGGCTGCCAATCCCCGTTGCCAACCGCTGTCATCGAACTCCGCTACCGACCCATCGGTGTCGAGATCACCCAGAATCTCCCGGACCGCAGCGGCGATCTCCGCATCGGTACGCCCAGGCACCACCGACTCGGTTGCACCCGCCGCCGTCGAATCCGCCGCCGCCCGCACCAGTGCAATGACTACCTGCTGCCAATCCCCTTGCACTGTATCGAGATCCCCACCGACACCGAGCTCGGCCAGAATCTCCCGCACCCCAGCCGCGATCTCGGCATCCGAACGTGCCGCCTGGACCGGATCCGTGGCCTCCTGCGATGCGCGCGCGGTCCGCACCAGCTTCCGCACGGACTGCTGCCAGTCCCCGACCTCGGCGTCGAGCACCGGTCCGGTGTCGCCGAGTGCGTTCACACTAGTCCTCAACCGGGCCAGCTCCGACTGGTCTCGGCCGGAACTGGATTCGACATCCTCCGAAGCGGCCGGCGGGTCATCCTGGCGAGCGCCCACACGGGGGACGGCTGGGCCGCGGTGGCGTTGGATTTCGGGATCGAACTCCGCCAGGGCCACCCCGTGTTCGTCGCGACCGGCGACGTGGATTTCGGCGGAACCGATCCACTGGCCGGTCGCCCACTTGCGGGCCTTGCGGCCGCGCAGTAATCCGCCGTGGGCGTTGTCGAAGACGACGAGCTCGCCTACCTCGACCTTGGTCCAGCCGCGTACCGATCTCGGGAGCCTGTTCAGCAACTCGGCGAACTGTTTGTCCACCTTCGCCACGATGAAGACGTGGCCCATCCCCCTGGCGCCGGGGAGCTCGGCCGCGGCTTGCGGGGCGATACCACCGATCAGCGCGCCGCCGCGGTTGCGCGCGTGGGTGAACATCTTGTCCAGCCCGGCGTTCCCGGCGCTGAACGGGCCTTGGTCCCAGCCGATGTTCACACCCTTGACGAAATCGACCTTGCCCATCCCGGACAGGGCGATTTTCGGGTCGCGGACGTTCGCCGGGTTCATCTGGGTCGCGAGTTCGCCGCCGATGGCGTTGTGGAAGAACCACTGCACCAACGGTCCACAGTTGAACGGGCCGATCTTGGTGCTCTCGGACGGGTGACCGTCGACATCGGCCCACTGCGCGACGCCATCGCCGACCCCGGCGGGAGCCGCGCCGCGACGGGTGCGAGTGTCGGGTGCTAGTTCCGGTGCGGTCGGGACGGCCGCCGCTGCCTCGGGGGCGGGTTCGGCGAGTTGGGCCAGTATCGCTTCGTGCCAACCGGTTTGACCTTGTACCGCGAATCCCGCTGCCATGGACCGGATTCGGGTGAGCAGGCGCGCTCGCTGCACGTTGTTCAGGCTGGCGGGCAGCAAGCCGGTGGGGATCGGTTCCGACTCGGCTCGGGACTGCTCTTCCTGTTCGGCAACCTCCACTGCGGCAACCGCGGCCAGGTTCACCCGGCCACGGCGCAGGGCGCGGGCTACCTTGTCTGCCATGCCGCGTTCGGTGCGGGCGGTCAGGTCGGGGAACATCCACGACACGGCGTTGCCCGCATCGATGTGGCCGGAATCCCAGTTCCCGTTATAGGCCAGCTCGATTCGGTTGGTGTCGTAGTTGCGGCACATCTGGACTTCGATGACGACCCCGCCGATTTCGATCTCCCGCGAATGCAAGGCGTATCGACGCGGGTACTCGTCCCGCCACCGGGGGCGCGGCTGGTCTTCCGAGGCAAGCATCCGACGCACGACCCCGCGCGCGGTGGTCTCGTCGATTTCCGTGTCGTCCTCGGCGAAGCGCTGCTTCAGCTCCTCGAAGGTGGTCGAGGAGTCGAACCCGCCAAGGCTCTGCATCCAGGTGTCGAATCCGATCGGTCCTACCAGACGTGGTTGCTCGCCGCTGCGCAGCTCGGCGAACGCCGCCAGCAACCGGGCTCCGAGCTCGGCGTTGTTCGGGCGGTACCCCTGGCGATCGTGGCGAACGATTTCGACCGCGTTGTCCCGCAGGTTCGGGCGGAGCGTCACATGGGAAACCTCATACGGCGACCCCGGGGCCCGGGAACCGGCGTATTGCGGGTGCGCGGTAATGAACTCATCCCAGGCCCGTCCGTGCCGGTTGACCATGGCGACGACGACCAGCGTGGGCTTTTCGCCTTCCCGGAGCGGGGCAGCGAGCTGGACGTGGTCGGTCAGCCAAGGACCGTCCGGGTATTTCCGGTAGGGATGGTCGTGGTGGCGTCGGGATACCTCGTCGTCGAGTACGGTTCGGGCCTCGTCCCGTTCGGCGACCAGCTCGGTCAGTCGAACGATGTTCGCTGCGCGTTGCAGCAGAGCGGTTCGTTGCCGGTCCGCTTCCTGGAACCGCCGCGCCAATACCCGCATCGGGTCGTCTTCGGCGAAATCGCCCGGGTCGCCGAGGAGGTCCAAGGGCAGGCCCGCCAACTGCTCCGGGGACACTCCCACCATCGCGGCCAAGGCACGCCAGTCCGTGTCCAGCTCTTGCCGCACATCACGCAGGGAGGGCGAATCCGGGTGCACCCAGTAGTAGTCCAGGCCCAGCGGATCGGCCAATTCCTTGATCGCATCGCGCAACTCGTCGATCCGGCGGTCCATCACCTCGAAGTCGAGGACTGCCGGTCCCCGGTCGAACGGCGCCTCCCGCGGCGGGCGCGGCTCGATGGGCTCCGGTTCGGGTTCTTGTCGCAGTTCGCGCAGCTGCTGCTGGACCTGTGTCAACCGGGTCAGCTCCGCCTGCGTACGCCGCAGCCTGAAGCGGGAGTTCTCCTGCACCCTAGGCAGAATGATCAGATCCAATTGCGCCGGATCCACCCCAGCCCGGACGGCCATTCGGTCGAGCTGTCCTTCGACGAATTCCGTTTCCCGGACGACCTTTTCCTGGTTTTCCAGGGAAATCCGGTGTCGCCGCAGCAGCTCGTCGCGTTCGCGTTCCAGCTTCCCGACCGGATCGACGCCATCGACGTTCGTAGAGGTTACGTTCGGCTGGGTGACGACTGCTGATGCCCAGCCCTGCTCGGTCCACTGCGCGACGCGACCGCGCAGCTCGGAGTCGGCGTGCACCACCACGGCCGTCTGGGTCGCCTGGTCGAGCTTCGCCAGCTCGGCTTGCTGCCAACTGCCCCAACCGGCCAGGGTCGAGGCCGGGCCGAGGGCGTCTAGCTGCTCACGCAGATCATCGAGCTGCGACCAGGACATGTCCGCGACGTCGAGCTCGATGACCACCCCGTGTGCGGTGGTTTCGATGCGCAGGTGTTCCAGCAGCGGTCCGAGCAGTTCCATCAAGACCGTGCGGTCCAGATTCACGAACCTGCCGTGATCATCCGGGTCGTATCCGGTGGAGTACTGGACCGGTTCCGTCTCGTTCGGCTGATAGCACAGTTCCCGGGCCGTTTGCCGAAGCTGTTCCGCTGTTTCGGTATCACCGGTCCGCAATGCCTGCGCATGCGCAATCGCCAGCTCAGTCAGCCGGTCCCGGACCTCGCCAGGCATCCGATGCAGCGGGACCTTGGCCGCGGTGAAGACGAAACCGGTCGCGGGTGCAGCATTGTCCATTGCGAACTGCTGCTCGGTGATCCGGGCACCGTCTCGACCGAAGGCGATCACCCGGCCCCGGACATTGGCCAACACACCGATCTCGGGGTCGGAGTCATCGGACAACACGATGAACGCACCCGAACCCAAAGCGTGCACTATCCGGCGCATCTGCTCGATACCGCCGACGAATGCGCGTGGTAGCGCATTGAGCCCGGCTGACGTTTCGAAGTCCGGGGTGAGGTCGGAACCGCCGGTGGCATTCAGCGGCTGGATGTCCGGATCACCGGTCAGCACCGCAGCCATCCGCACCGCCGCCGAACCGTGCAGCAGGGCTTCGGAGTTCGCATCGGATGCCGGTTCCGGCAAGGCTGCGATCCCGGCCGCGAGCTCGCGATCCAATTCTCGGATCTGCTGGGCCACGACGTCCATTTCGCGTGCCGCCCGGACCAATTCCGGCACCTGCTCATCGATCGGATCGGGCGGGGGCGGCAACATGGGTCGCCTGACCACTTGGCGAGGCGGAATCGGCATCAGCGCCAGCTGATCCATCTGCTGCCGACTCAGTTCATCCGGATCCATGTCGAGTTGATGTGCATGCCAACGTAATTCCTCGGTCCGGGCAAGATGCTCGGCAATCAGTGACAACCGCCGCACGGCCAGTTCCTGCAGCCTGCCCAGCTCCTCGTCGGCCCGACCATCCTGTTGGTCGGCAACCGCGGCAAGCAGTCGCGCGAATTCCGTGCTGCGCTGAGCCGACTGGTCGGCGTCGAACAGGTCGAGCAGATCCCAGCTCTCGTCGAGCCGGTGCACCGGACGCTTGTACGCGTCGAAGAAGGCGCCCTCCAAAATACGGGTGAAACCGAACCCACCATCGCCGGGCACAAACCGTTTGACCGTGCCGGTGCTGCGCTCGATCCGGAAGATGGTTCCGCCGATATTGGTCAGCACAAACCGCCGTTTGGCACGACCTTCGGTATCCGACACCAGCACAACGGAACCCGGGCCCAACCGTTCCAGCTCCCGCACGAGGTAGCTGTGCGTCGGGTAGCGCACCATCCGCGCCCGCACGCTGTCGGTCAGGTCGTCGGGAGACTTACCGAAGTCATCTCGATCCGGCCGATCCACCCACTCCGGGCCGACCAAGTCGTAGAGCGTCTGCACCGCTGCCACCAGGTCCCGGTACTGCGTGAACGGGTCGAGCAGGACGACCCGCGGCCACGCCCCGGCGACTTCCAGCTGATGCCGCAGCTCCTGGTCGGCAGCCTTCAGCCGGTCGCGGGCTGCTTCGAATTCCGACAGTCGTTCCTGCAGCTCGCGCTCCAGCTGCTCACGCTGGTCAGTGGTCGGTGCCTCGCGCCCCGGGGCAGGCAACGAGCCTTCCGACCTGTCACGGCCCTGGTCGAGCATCCACCTAGCCGACTCATCGGCATCGAAGTCGATACCGAGTTCTCCGGCCAACTCTTTGGCTCGTTCAGCTCGGTGCCGGAATTCCATCAGTGCAGCGGTGTGTTCTCGACCAGCTTCGACCGCCTTGGCATGCACCTGTTCGGCGGCATCCAGCTGCCGCAACCGGTTTCGGTCCCGCACCGACTGGGCCTGCGGATCGGTCGGCAGTGTTGCCCGCTCCTCGCGGAGCACTCTCCGGAAAATATCGGCTGTGAACTGGGCCCGGGCCAGCATCCCTATCCGCTGCGGGGAGTGCGGAGCACCACCGAAGTCACCTATATCAGGCAGCCACTCCGACTCGGAGTCATCGGAGTGCCCGCCGATACTTCGCCCAATCCGGGTAAGTGGCTTGTCCTGGCCCGCTTCGCCGTTGCCTGCGGTGAATTCCGTCGGGGCGCCGGTTTCCGGGTCGATCGGGTTGTTCTCGGCGTCCAGGAAGACCACGAACACGCGGTTCGCGTTCGAGTTTTGCGTGCCCGGCTGGAAGTCGGTTTCGGTTGCCTTCGGCTGCGGCTGTTCCAGGTCCGCAGCAGTCGCCTTGGGTCGGGTCAGGGTGCGTTGCTTGATGGTCGACTGTGCCACGGAACCCTGGTTGACCAGCTGGTACATGTGCGAACCGACGGTGTTCGGGTCGGCGCCTTCGGTGGCGTATTCCTCGACGACATAGGCCTTGGCGCCCGGCGGCAATCCACCCAGGCGGGCGGCGACCTGGTCCACAGTGCGGAACCCGGACCAGATGCCCTGGGTGCCGAGGCTGAATTCGTCGTCGCTCAGGCCGGCCAGCTGGGAGCTGCGGATCGAGCCCGGGTCCACGCCCAGGTCCAGCAGGAAGTTCTCCGCGCAGTCCGCGACCTCGCCTTCCAGGGATTGTCCGACCTCAGCCCGGAAACGGCGCGGGGCACGATAATCCGCTAGTCCCTGCGGCTCGGCCGGGACCGGGTCCGGAACGATCGACAGGTGGCCGCGCACCCCGGTGTGGTCGGATTCATGCGGCAGGTCGGGGCGCACCTGCTCCAGGTCGTAGCGCCGACGCACCTGCGCCCAGTTGTACGCCTCGATCTGAGCAGAACGCAGGTCCTCGGTCGGGTTGTCCAGCAACACCACCGCGGGTTGCGCGAAGGCGCCGTCGACCAGGATGTCCAGGGACTCCTGTGCCACCAGGGTCATCGCCTCGGCGTTGGTGCGACCAGGGCTGCGCCGGCGCATCACGATCCGGTCCGCGGTGTCGACATCGCCGAGGACGATGATCGGGTCGGCCAACCGCAGCAGGTGCACCGGCGGATGTCCGGGCAACTGCGCGGCCTGGGCCTCGGCAGCCTTCAGCAGCTCCAGTTCCCGGGTGATGTCCCGGCCCTGCGCTCGGCGCCAGGCGACTTCGTTGCGGTTCAGGCGGTTTCGCCACCGCCCGGGGAGCTCTTCGATGCCGTAGGCGGCGTAGACCATGCCGCCGCGGACCAACCGCCATCGCTGCTCGGCGCTCAGGGAGTCGAAGAACTCGGCGACGCTGTCGAACTCCTCGGCGCGGGCCCACAATGCCGTGGCCTGTTCCCGCTCGGCGTCGGTGGCCGGGCTCGGCAGCGCAGGCCGCTGGCGCACCAGTGCGGTGTCGTGCAGCAGTTCCCGATCGATCTCGTCCAGGGCCTCGGCGACCTGCACGGCTTCTTCCGCATCCGGGTGCATCCGGTGCAGCGCCAACAGTTTTCGGGTGTTCATGCGCAAGTCGTCTTCGAACCGAGACTTATCCCGATCCAGGGCGCGGAACAGGGTTTCCACCTGCTCCGGCGTGAGTGGGGCTGCGGGCCAGGCCCCGCCGAACAGCCGCGCTATCCGGATTTCCCCGAGCCCTTCCCGGACCTGCTGGTCGAGGTTGCTGATCCCGATGCGCACCAGATCCGGCCAATAACCCATCGCGCCCATGGTTGCGGTGGACAGGTCCAGCGGCTGGCTTTCCCGATCGATGGCTTCGAGCACGGCGGTCAACTGCCTGCTCAAGGCCATCCGGCGGGCTGCCTGTCGATCCAGGTGCGCGGCCAGCGCTGCGAGCCGGCGAGCTTCGACCTCGCCGGGCTCCGTGCCCAGCGCGGTTTCCAGCTCCGCGAGGTTCGCCAGGATGGCCTCGCCGTCGGCGAGTTCTCGTTCGGCCGAGATCTGCCGGTCCAGCTCCTCGATTTGTTGACCGAAGCCGATCTTCTTGTCCCGCAGGAAACTTTCCTGATGGCCCGACCAGGTGGCGACCAGCTCGGAAATCTGCACCGCGGACGGGTTTTCCGGGACGTCTCGATCTTCCCTGCGGAGTAGTGCCACCACCTCGGCCCGCTCGGCCCGCAGGGTCGCCAACCATTGCACGCGTGGCGCGTTCAGGTGACTGAACGCCGGGAGCAATTCCAGGTTCCGCTCGATCAGCGCCGTGCGCAGCTGCTCCAGCGTCGGCGACAACACCTGCGCTCCGGCAGTGCTCTCGCCTGGCAGGTCGGGCACTGCCTGTAGCCAAGACGGGCGTCCACGGCCGGTGCCGGTGATGTCGGAGGTCAACCGCGGGGTGCCCTCCGGCGGTTGCTCGATCGAGTCGTTCGGCTCTTTGGGGATCTTGCCCGCGTCGCGGTCGGGGATGACCTCGCCGGATTCATCGAGTCGGTAGACCCGGGTGTGTGCGACCACGCCTTCGGCATGCTCGGGGAGGAATTCACCGAGCACCTCACCGGTGAGGCGATCGATGCGCAACAGTACAGCCTTGTGGTGGTGGACCACGAAATAGGCGTGCGCAATGGGGTCGCCGTTGTCGTCGAGCTCGGTGAGCGTGTCCACCACCAGCATGCCGCTACCGGGCTTGGCGCCGAGCAGGCTGCTCGCGATCTCAGCGTGCCCCGCGACCCCCACGCCGATCGCGCCGGAGCGGGTGCCCATCAGCCAAGACAGGGCCGCGGGTCCGACGCCGGTCTCACCCACCGTGTCCTGCGGCAGTTTCAGCGCCCGCTGCTTGCCACGGGTTCGGTGGTAGTAGTCGTTGATCGCCTGCATCGTCAATGGCACGCATTGGCCGTTGAACTCCGGGTTCGGTGCCGGTGTTGCCGGTGGCAGGTTCTTCCGTCGGTGGTCCAGGATGCGGGCCACCGCCGCGTCAGCTGCATTGTGGATGCGGGCCGATCCGGCTTCGTCGGCGGCCTGGACATCATCGGCTGCGACATTGTGCACCAGAGTGGCATCGGTGAGCGCTTCGAGTTCCGCTGCACCAATCCCCAACTGGGCCAGATGGTCCCAGGTCTGATCGGGGTTGCTCGCCCACCCGCGCACAACTGCCGCGACATCACCCTCGGTCCGCTGTTGCGCAGGCAGCGCGGCCAAGGCGGTTTCCACCGCCCGGGTGAGCTCCGCATGGGCCTGGTCCCGTTCGGACTCGCGGGCGATCCGGGCCAACCCTTCATCGACGATGGTGCGAGGCTCGGCGGTGCCGTCCCCGGCCGCGGGCACCGGTTCGGTGCGGTCGCCAACGAATCCTTGCCCCAGGCCGGTCAAGTCGATGTTGGTCGGGTCAACCGGGCCGAACTGGAATACCTCGATCGGTCTCGGCTCGACCACCAGGTCGGCGACCCGGTCCAGCAGCTCGGAAACCCGCCGTTGCTGGGCCTCGATCTGCAGGTTGTGGTCACGGAATTGGCCGATCCGGGCGGTGCGATCGTCCTCGGTGAGCTCACCGCGGTCGCGCCGCTGCTGGTACCGCTCGGTGGCCGCGTCGCGCTCGCGGCGCAGCTCCTGCAACCTGGACACCTCGTCGGCGAGCGCATCCCGGTGGGTGCGCAGGGTCCGCAACTGTTCTTCGGCCTGCTTCCGGTCCATTTGGAGCTTCAGGCGCCTCAGGTAGAAAAGCCCACCGGTCCGAACCTGCTCGGACAGTTCCCGGCACCGGGTGTCCGCGGCGGCGAGGCCATTTTCCAAGTCTTGCAACGCGGGCAACCAGTCGATGTCCGGACCGTCGAGCCGGAATCGGATCGCCGCCAACAACTGATCCAGGTCCACCAGATCCATCACCCGGGAACCGATCGGATGGGACAGGCCCAGCTCGTCCTGTAGTTCGCGGGCCCGCTCCGGGGTCAGCTCTTGCGGGGTGGTGCCATCGTTCAGTCCCTCGGCCACCTGCAGTGCTTCCACCGCACGCAGGTCGATCAACTCACCTTCCCGCTCGCGGGTGACCTCGTCCGGTGCCACGTTGAAGTCCGGGCCGTATTCGGCCAGCGCACGTTCGGCTTCGGCTGCCCTCGACTGCAGGGCGGCCAGTTCGGTCCCCAACCCTTCCAGAGGCTGGTCCGCTGTCGCCGGTTCGATCGAGGACGCATTCTCAGGGCTCGGCGATCCGCCGACGAGCTTGCCCAGTGACCCACCGACAAATCCCTTGCCGAGCACGCCACCGGCCGCGCCGCTAGCCGCGGAATCGAGGGTGTCCCGGAACGAGCCCCAGTCCGGCCGCTGAATGAGCCGGGTGAATGCCGCGACGACCCGGGTCATCCGCTCCTCGAGCTCGACTTCGCCCTGGCGGATCTTCGCCTGCAACTGCTGCACGGTCTGCCGCAACGAGCGGAGTTCGGCGTCGTCCGCGTCCGGGCGAGCCAGCAGTTCCGCGAACTCCTCGATCCGAGCGGCCAATACCCGCCGGTCTTCGCGCAACTGACGCACCCGCGCATCGAGCACCGTCTGGTGCTCACGCAGAGTCGAGTTTCGTTGTTGCAGCAGCTCGAGCTCCGACTGGACCGAGTGGACTTCGGGATGCTGCTGAGCCCGCAGGAACCCCAGCTGCCGCGACGCCTTCCGCTCCCGGCTGTCCCCGAGCACCAGCTCCTGTTGCAGTTGGGTGAGGGGAATGATCCAGCTTCGATCCGGAGCCGCCAATTGACGTACAGCGGACAGCAGTTCATCGAGCTCGTCCAGCTCCGCGAGCAACTCGGTGTGCTCCGCGGGCACCGAAGTGTCCACCAGATCCTGGGTCAATGCGGCCCACCGGGAGGTAAGTTGTCGCAGCGCTTCAGCATAGGAGCCACCCGGGCGCACTCCGAACCGTTCGCCCAACTCCTCGACGACCGGCAGGCAGTTCCGGTTGATGTTCCGCGCTTCCCGCTGCAACGTGACCAACTCGATGCCCAGCCCGGTCAGGTGGCGCTGCGAATTCGGGTTTGGCAGCGGTGTCGCGATGGCGCGCAAGCGGGTGGTCAGTTCCCGATCCGGATCGATCACCGCATCGGAACCGAGAGTTCTGTCCAGCGTGTCCAGGAATCGGCGGGCCAGTTCGGTCAGCTCCCGAACCTGGTTGCGTAAATCGGGGGTCAGCCCACCGCCCGCATACTGCCGGGTCAACTCCGCTTCCAGCTTGTCCAACAACAGAATTCGAGCCTGGACCCGGTCCATTCCGACGATCAGCGGCAACAACCCCGATTCGGGATTCCCTGTCGCAATCAGGTCCCTCCGGGTCGGCGAACCGAATGCCAAATCGCTGCGGTGGAATCCGTTTTCGCCCATCAATCGGGCGTAGAAACCCTCCAGCCGATTCTCAGCCCGGCGTCGCACCTCGGCCAGCGCCGGGGTCAACCGGCCGTCCACCGACTCGTTCGGATCCGGCTCGGTGACCTTGCTGAACTGCTTCGACTCCGGAATCGACAGTTGCGGACCGAAAACCTCGGATTCCAGCGGGGCACGCAGCAACGCATCGGTGCGCAACAACGCCGCACGGAATTCCGTGTGATTCTCGAGCAGAGCAGCCAGCAGCATCTCCCGCATGCCGAGGGCGAATCCGAAGGCCAGTCCGCTTTCGATCCGCTGCGTCGTCTCCCGGATCGCCCGAGCGAGTCGGTTCAGTTCGGTACGGTGCGCTCGCAACACCGCCGACTTCCGGTGCAATCTCGCCAACCGCTCGAGGGCTCGCGGATCATGGTCCCCGGGAGACGCCAGCCTGCGGGACAGCGCCCGGGCATCGTAATCAGCGGCGAGCAATACCGCTTCCAATGTGGCGGTGATCCGGAGGGTGTCGATCTCGAATTGCGTGTTACGCCCCAGCTCGATGAACACTCGGTCCAGCGCCCGCAACTCAGGGAGAATTTCCTCGATCCGCGGGTCCGTGAAACCACGACGGCGGTAGTCCCGCTCGAATAGGGCCACCCGGTCCGGGGTCAGGTCCTGCCACCTGACCACATCGACCTCGCCATCGAGCAGACCGAAGAGCTGCTCGGCCAACACATCACGGCGGCTACGCATCCGCATCAGGTGGGCGAAATCGGGATGACGGTCCGGGCCCACGTCGAACCGGGCACCGTCTACCCGCAAGATCTGCTGGTGCTGGTCCCACTGCTCGGCGGCCTGCAGTTTCACCGCCGCCAGGTACGCACCCAAACCGATGCTGCTGTCCCCGACCGGTTCCGCCGCCGGGCGTTCCAGCATCACATCGAGCAGACCGGCCTGCACCCGGTCGGCCACCGCCCGGTGCAGATGCTTTCGTTCCTCGGCCGCGTCGATCAGGGCGATCAGATTCCGCAGATACTGCGCCTGGCGGACCTTGTCCTCCGGCAACTTCTGCGGCAAGACGTGATCCAGGGTCGCCGGATCCACCTCGCCCAGCGGCTGCAACAGACGCGCCAGCCGGCGACGGATCATCGCTTCCCCGATCGCATCGGGTCGCTCCTGCCCGGCACGCCACCGGAACTCCGCCAATCCATGCATCTGCTCGACAACCAGTTCCGGCGCGGGAATCCCGGCCGACTCCCGGGCGGTCACACTGAGGGCGGCAGTCTGATTCGCCAAGTTCAGGAATTCAGCGCCCGATCGCTGCTCGGTGAACGTGCGGGACAGTTCGGTTTCCAGCACATCCAACTGCCGCATCTGCTCCCGCAGCTGATCCAACTCGGCCAGCGCGGCGAGATTGTCGCGGGCCTTATCGAGCAGTTGTAGCTGGATTACCAGCTCCTCGGATTTGACCGGCAGCTCCTCGATGTCCGCCAACTCCTGCACCAACCGGGCCTCGTCGGCCAAAGTTCCCGGGGGCAGCCCACGCTCATATTCCAAGGCGGGGATATGCACATCCAGGACCTGCTTCAGCTCGCGCCGATCCGCAGACCCGGGGCGCATGCCTTCTTCAGTGAACCCGTTGTGCAGCAACAAATCCGCTTGGATCTGCTCCAACCGCTGCTGCGCGGTCCAACGCCAACGCACCAGCGAGGCAGGCAGTTTCCCGTCGATCGGATGGTCCGCGGGTTCCGGCGGCGCGCCCCACAGCGGCAGCCGCTCGGTGTTCTGGCCCGGCAACTCCAGGACATCCCCTGGTTGCAGCCGTCGCTGCGGCTGCTTGTCGGCGCCGAATTCCATGCCCAGGATCAACTCGGTGGCTTCCGGGTCTGGCTTGTGTTCCCACTTGTCGAATTCGACCAATTGCACCAGATTTTCCCGGCGCTCGAACACCCAGAGCTTTTCCTTTTTGCGGAACAGCAGGAACTGGTGGCCGGCGCGGTGGTTCTTCCACTTCACGACACCGAAGGTGGCACCGCCCTCCGGGACGGCGTCCGCCATCTTTTGCAGCGAACCGAAAACCTTCGGCTTGCTCTGCAGGGCCCGGGCCATGGCATCCAGGTGGACACCGCGTTGGACCACTTCCGGGCCGAACTCCGGCAGTTCGCTCCAGTCGACATGGATATCGAGTTTGTCGAACCCGAATTGGGTACTGTCCAGCGCACAGTTTCCGCTGTCGTCGAGGATCAGGCGGCGGAACGGGGAGAGCTGGCCGTCCAGGTCGATATCGGTCAGGCCCGCAGTGGTGTCGGTATTCGTCTGCTCGGCCATGTGGTTCGAATCCGGGAAGAGTTTGTTGATCCGCCGCTTGCCGGGGTCGACGAAGAGGACTTCTTTCAAGCCCGGTATGGACGGGCCTTCCCGCAGCATCGCCTTGACTTGATGTTCGGTCACCGAGGTCCGCGACAGGTTCAGGATGACCCGGTCGACCCGTTGCTTCTTCACCACCTTGCGGTAGATGCCGTCGACAATCGCACCGACCTCGTCCTGGGTCGGCGAGTAGACGCCGAAGCGCCTGCCTTCCACCGTGAAACCTGACGAATCCGGTTCATGCACCACCGAATATCCGCGGATCGCCAGCAATTTCCCGACCTTTTGCTCCCAGTCGGAGGACGGCTTGCCTTCGGCGATGGCGCCGCGGTTGAACTCACCGGAAGGCGTGGTCGGCTCCAACGCCGCCCGCGCGGCGGCCAACCTGGCAGCCTGCTCGCGGTCGGCTTGGCTTGCCTGGGCCGGAACGTCGAAGTCGAACAGGTGCCGGTACCGGTTCAGCAGTGGGCTCTGCAACGCCTCGGCCAATACCGTGGTGCCGTCGCCGTATTGGGCGAACCGCACCCGGGGTTCGGGTAGCCGGCTGTTGGATTCAGCTTGCATCCGGCGCAGCTCCAGCACCCCGATCAGCTGTTGCACCAGCTGGTCGGTGTTGCCGCGGAACACCAGGTCGGCGTGGGTCACGTCCAGCTGCGGGGCACGACGGTGCTGTTCGATGACCCATTGCAACGCCTGGTGCAGCGCGTGCTCCGGCTTGGCCGGGGCATCGGTTCGGGCGAACACATGCACGGTGATCTGCTCGGCGGTGGCCGGCTGTGCGAACAGTACCGCGGTGGCATTGTCCGCGTACTGGCCCAGATCCAGGTTCAGTACCGTGACCGCGCCGGTGTTGTGATCGACCAACCTGGGCAGGGCCCGCTTGGCCCGGTTCAATGCCTCGCTCATGGCGACCGCCCCTTGAGCGAGGCGCCATTGGCGCATGACGAGCTCATACTCGGTCGGGTCCAGCTGCAACCGGTTTTCGGTCAGTGCCAGCACCGTGGGGGCGAGCCGCGCCTTTTCTTCGATTTGCGAGCGCATCAAATACACATTGGCGCTGTCCCGAAGCCAGAAATCGGCCCCGATCATCTGCGCGAGTGTGCCTGCGTTGTCCTGCACCAGCGAACGCTGCAAGGCATTGAGCTGCTCGCGATCCCGGGCGATCGGTTCCACACCGACGGCAGGCGGTTCCACTCCGATGAGCCGGTTCAATTCCAATGCCACCAGTCGCACGGCATTGATCTGCCCTGGCACAAACTCCTGACCGACCTGTGAGTCCGGTTCCGCGGCGGCCAGCAAGGCGATAGTCTGCAGCCGTTCGCTCAGTTTCGTCCACTGATCGAAGTTCAGTTCCGCAGCACTCGGTTCGGCAAAGGAATAGTTCGCCAGGATGTTCCAGTCCGCATCGGTCTGCGCGTAACCCAGCTCGTCCCACGGCAGGTACTCGACCTCAGTGGCCAGTTCCGGTTTGTTGCGCACCGTGAAGGCGACTTCGGCGCCATCGCGCGCACCATCGATGATGGTTCTGATGCTGTCGCCGAAGATGCTGTAGCGCAGCTCATTCAGCTCCAGGATCAGATCCGTGACGGAGGCGACATCGGCATCCAGCCGCGCCGCCAAGATCTCGTCCATCGTCGCCCCGGGGACATCCGTGAGCTCGAACCGGACCACCGCCACGAAACCCGCGTCTTCTGCGAGGTACTCGATGGCCTTGGTGGCCAGATCCTGTCCGAATTCTTCGAGCTTATCCGCGGTGCTGTTCACCGCTTGGATGGCGGGCGCCACGAATACCGCGACATTCGCCGTTTCATCCGCGGGCCGGAAGTTCAAGACCAACTCGGCCCGGTTCGCCTGGCCGGGAACATCGGACAGGTAGCGCAGCGACACCGGTTGGGCAGCCAAGCCCATCTCCTGCACCCCGGCCAGCATCAAGGCCATCCGTGACAGCACGGTCTCGGTCAGCGGGGTGTCGCCGAGTTGCCTCCAATCCGTGTCGGCGGCAACGGTATCGAACCTGTTCGGCGGTGCGTCGAGTTCCTCCGGGAGCGATCCTTCCGGCCCACCCTGCAGCACCAGCCGCCAGTCCTCGAGTCCTTCGAACTCCGGCAACTCCGCGTCGGCGGCCAGTCGTTCCACCGGTTGGTCGTCGGCGCCGAAATCCATGGCCAGCGCCAGGTCGACGGCTTCCGGGTCCGGCTTGTCATCCCATTCGGCGAACCGGACCTTCTTGGCTACCGCGCCCTTTTCCTCGAATACCCAGAGCTCTTCGTTCTCATCCCAGAACAGCACGAACAGATGGCCGGTGCGTTTGCCCGCCCACTTCACCACCCCGAAAGTCGCACCGCCTTCCGGAACCTGCTCGGCCATCTTCGCGACCGAACGGATCTGTGGCTGCGCGTCGGCCGCCCGGACGAAGTCAGCCAAGGCGACGCCGGGGCCAACCGCATTCGTCTCGATGACGGACAGCTTGCTCAGGTCGATGTTCAGGCCGAGTTCATCGAATCCGAAAACTCCGCCTGCCAAGGCGCAGTTGTCCTGGGTGTCCTTGACGACCCGTCGGTGGTTCGTCACCCCTTCGCCGGCTGCCACATCTCCTTGCGGCATGTCCGGATCTGGATCCGATTGCAGCACTGCTGGTTGGGTGCGCTCGAACAGCGTGATGAGTTCACCCTGCTTGGTGACCGCCAGCAACTCGAAGAGATTCCGGAAGTCATGCGGGCGTTTCCGCACCGCTTCCCGGATCGCATCCGGAGAAATATCGGTATCGGACAGGTTCAACACGAATCGGTCGGCCTGCCGTTTGATCTGCACCTTGCCATAGAGGCCGTCGACAAGATTGTCGACCTTGTCCGTTATCGGGGTATAGATCTCGAAGAACCGACCCTCCACAAGCAGATCGGGGTCCCGGTTTCCGGGATGCTCCGGATTCTGCACCACCCGATAGCCCAGTTGCACAAGCAGCTTCGCCGTTTCTCGTTCCCGCTGCAACGACCGCAGTTGGACCTGGTACATCCGCTGCAAGCCCTTGTCATCGGTTTGCGCCAGCTTGTTCAGCAGCTCCTGGGTCGGAGTCGGTTGTCCTTCCGGTTCCGCCGCCGGATCGTACTTTCCGGATGGCGTGGTCGGGACCAATGCCGCTTTTGCCGCCGCGATCAGCTCGGCACGCGATTGCGGCAACGCCTCGGCCCGAGGCCTGAGGACTTTTGTGGTAGCCAGTTTTTCCTTCGGCTGCGGCAGCTTGACCCGCTGCCGCGCGGCCGAGGCAGCCAAGTCGGCGAGCACGACCGGAGTCGATCCCGGCCGGTGCCCCGGCATCCCCAGGCCTGCCAAGCCCTTGACATAGTCGGGTTCCTGCAGCGGGTAGATGTGCAGCTGCACTTCCCCGTCGTCGGCATGCAAGGTCACCGTCAGTGCCTGCAATTCGTCGGCGGCGGCGACCCGCTTCCGATTCTCGATCGCGGCCAGGCGCATCTGCTCGTCGAGCAGGTTTAGGGTCTGTATCTGGTTCAGTTCCGGATGTGCGTGCGCTGCCAATGCGTCCGCGACGACTCGACGCTGCTTGGGGCGCAGCACCATGGCCATTTCATTGCCATGGCTCACGGGCAGGTAGGAACCCGGGGACAATAGTGGTTGCAGCCAAGCCGGCAGCGACGGAGTCTGCTCCACCTCGAACCACACCAGGTACCCGGGGTCAGCGCTGTGGACATCGGTTGCCCGGATCCCTGATGCGTCCAGCACCGGGTGGTCCAACAAGTCGACGTCCGGCTTCGAACCGCCCTGGGCGTGCACCCGGATCTGCACCTGTTCCAGCGGCGCGTCACCGGTCCGGGTCAACTCCACCCGCACCGGGCGGTGGTCGTGGGTACGGGCGTGGTGGATCAGCTCGGCCAAGACCAGCCCGGCCTGGTCGACCCGCTCGGCCGGCCATTCCGGCAGCTGCTCGGCCAGCCAGGCCCAACCCTGGATGGCCGATTGCACATCGTGCTCACCGGCCTGCTCAGTGCCCAATTCCAGCTGGGCCCGAACGACTTTCGCCGCACTGCCGTCGGCAGCCGCCACCTGGGCTTCACTTCTCGGCAGGCCTCGGACTCGGCCCTGCGGCATGACGCTGCGGTCGCGGTTTTCGTCGAAGACCTGGTCCGCGCCGATGTGCTTTTCGATCAGCGCCACGTGCACCGCGCCGACGTGGGCGTGCTCTTGCAGCCAGATCAGGATTTCCGGGCCGGTCCGGACGTGTTTCGCCCCGTCGATGAACTCGAAGACTTCGAGTTGTCCATCGACGTTCATCATCGCGCCCCAGGCATGCCAGTCCTCGGGGCCGACCTGCATGATGCCCCCGATGCCTTTGCGGGCGGTCGGGTCGTTCGGGTCGAATTCCGGGATCAGCCGCAAGGCATCGAGCAACCCGATCGTGCCTTCGCCGAAGTTGCGCGGGACCAGGACGCCATCGCCGCGGTCCACCAGTTCCCATTCCACGCCGAGGCCACGCACCACCGCGTCCTCGGTAACCCCGTTCAAGGTGGTGGCCTCGGTTTCCGGCAGCCCCGGGCCGCGGACCGCGCCGATCCCGTCCTGGAACTCGTTGAGGGTTCGGACCATGCCGGGAGCGCAGTTGTTCTGCACCGGACGCAGCACATCTGGAACCTCGAATTGTGTTGTTTCGGAGGTAGTCTCGATCGCCGAAATGTCGGTGCGCTGCTGCGGGATCTTCGGCAGCACAATACCCGGGGACGGGGTGGAGACGCTGTCGACTTCGTCGAAGTACCAACTGCGCGGGCCCTGTTCGGTGGCCACCAGGACATCCAGGACGCGCTCACCTGGGATGCCGGACAGTTCCACGGCGAGCTCACCAGTGAGTGTGGGCAGCACCTTCGGCAGTGAGCTGCCCTCGTATCCCCCCTGCCAATCCGACAACAGTCCGGTGACCAACTCCAGTGCCCGGTGATCCTGCGCGTGTTCTTCCGCGGCGCCGCGTATCGGCATCTCCACTTGCACAGTGGCATTCGGCCCGGCACCCATGTGCACGGTCAGCAGCGGCGCACCATGGGCGTTGATCGCGATCCGGCGCTTCCCGGCAACGGTTCGCACCGCTTCCAGCCGGGCCCCGGGCAGGTCGAGGACCTCGTCCAGCAATCGGCTCACCACTGCCCGAGCCGGGTCAGCGACCGCGTCCAGGACATCCAGCACCGCCTTCAGCCGGTCGGTGATGGGGGCCAACACCTCGTCCAGCTCGGCGTGCACCCGATCCAGCTGCTCCTGCTGGCGTTGCACCCGCTCCAGGTAGCCGTACAGCTGCCGCAGTTCCTGGAACTCGACGACCTTTTCGGCCAGGTCGAATTGGGCCGTGTGGGCGTCCCGTTCGGCTTTCAGCTTCGCCTCGACGGCTGCCAGCTCCTCCTCGGTGGGGGCCGGCGCCGGCATCCGGGGGTCCTGCTTCTTGGCGAGTTCCTTTTCGCGTTCCGCTTCTCGCCTGGCCTGCTCATCCGCGAAGACCAGCTTGTTGTAGTAGGGGCGGGGATAGGCCTGATCCAGCTCCACATCCGACCGCCGCGGATCCACTCCCGCCTGGTACATCTCCTGCAGCTGCTTCCGGAATTTTTCCCGTACCTCCTGCGCAGCAAAGGAATTCGGGTCCTGGCCCACGGTCAGTTTGTGCTGGGCCATGATCGCCGCGATCGAGCGGCCCCGGACCGGCGGCGGCAGCATCGGTTGATCGCGGACCGCGAAGAACTTCTCGGCCGTCGCCTCGACCTCGGCAATCCGGGCCGCCAGGCGACGGAACTCCTTGCTGCCCCGGCCCGGTCGCAGTTGCAGCTGTGCTTCCAGCAGCTCCTGCTGCAGGGCGGTCATGGCCGACAGCTGGGATTCCTGGCGCTCGACTTCCTCCAGTCGCAGCATCAACTCATACGGCTGGTCCAGTCCATCCAACGGCTGCCCGGCATCGCGCAAAGCATTCGTCACCCGGCGCAGCTGCGCCGTGCTCAGTTCCGCGGGCGCGGGCAATCCCAGCGCGGCCAGCACAGTCCGGGACTGCATGCCTCTGACGGATTTCTCGGTCAGCAACCAGGTCAGCTCGGTCCGGGCCGCATCTCCCGCGGCATGCAACCGAGCCCGCGAGGCTTCGTCCAGACGCAACTCACGCTGTCCGCTGGCCACCGCTTCGATCAGCAGCCGATGCAGCCGGCCGAACTTGCTGGTCGGGCGCTGTCCGGGGCGCATGGCATCGGCGAGCACCCGGGACACGGCGTTCCCGGAGCGCTCGTCGATGCCATGTGCCGGGTCCACAGCGACAGCAGCACCGGACTGGCCGACCCGACGCTTGCTCAGGTCCGGGCCTGCGATCTCGTTGTCCAGGACTAGCACGTTGCCCTTGGTGTCGAAGGCCGCCACTACGACATGCTCCAGATTGCCCTGTCCCACCTGCGGGTACATGCCCGCGGACCGGTTGCCGGGGTCGATGACCTCGAGGTTGACGTTGTTCCCGTCCTCGTCGCAGGTGTAGATCACCTGGAACACGTGCGCACTGACCCCGTGACTGTCTTGGTAGTCGGTTACGTAGACCACGTGCATGGCCGAGCCGTTGCGCTGATTCGCGGGCAGCTGCTGCACCCGCGCCTTGAAGGCCTCCTCCGCGGCGGCAGTCGGGGGCGGCGGCTTTATTCGGTCGTCTTCCGGTCTGCGCCAGAACTGTTGCAGGCGAGCCTTGTTCGCCGAATGTGCATAGGTTTCCAAGTCCATTCCGGACAACCCGACCACCGGTACCAGCACATTCACATTGCCGGTGCTGTCCCGCAACCAGCGCAGGTTCTCCGGACCGCACTGGTTGGTCTCGTGCATGGCAGCCAACCGCGATCGGACATCGAATACCGGGAAGCCGACCTTGTCGGGGTGGGACGCCGGGGCGGTTCGGTTCCGCAGGGCCTCGGTCAGGTCCCGGTCCAACCGCTCGGCCCGTTCCACCCGGGCCCGACGCTCGTCCAGGTGCGAAACCATCGCTCGCAGTTCCTGGAACCTGGTCGCGATCAGACCGCGGTAGCCCTGACGGCGACTGGTGTCGGCGGCGGCCAACCAGGCCTGCTCCGCGAGCATCGTCTGCTGCGCGGAACTCAGGTCGATGATCGTCGGTGAACCGATGGTGTGGTGCTTACCCGCCTCGGCCGCGTGGGCAACCCGAGTTTCCTTGGCATCCTTCGGCTTTGCGAGGTCAATCGACAAAACCTTTTTGGGCTGGACAACCAGCATATCCCGGGTGTCTTGTGCGGCATTTTCTTCGAGCGCTTCCGGCGTAGGCCACCGATGCCGCACCCGGTCCCGGGCCGCCGTCTTGGCCTGGAACTCCGGCTGCAACGCATCCCGCAGCGGCGGGGCATGTTTGCTCGGCGGGGCGACCACGGTTTGGGCTATCTCGTAATCCACCTCCGGAGTGGGCGCCAGGGCTTCCAGCTGCTCATCGGTCAACCGCATCGGGTCCAACGTCAACAGCCCGGCCAATTCCCAGCTCACCTGGTCGAGCTGCGCACGCAGTCGGGCCTCGGTGTCACCGCCCAACGGGATTTCACCCGATCCCAGGCCATGCTCGGACAGCATCTGTTCGATCCGCTTGCCGCGCATTGATCGCAACTGCGGTACCTGGGTCTGCGCCGCCAACAGCTTCTCCGCGGCAGCGTCGATTTCAGTAGTCTCGGCGGCCACCGCTTGCAGCGCGGACAGCGTGCCCGCACCGTGCCGCCACTGCTGGAAGGCATCGAACAACTTCTTCTCCTGCGCTTGCAGCAGGCGAATTCGCTCTTCGTGGCGTTGAATTTCCTCGAACAGCTGCAGCACTTCGAAGGGCTGGTTCAGCGCCGCGGGAATCTCCGCGCGTTCCAGTTCCAGCTGCCGCACTGCCTGGCGCAGCTGCGCCACGGTGGGCTCTTGCGCCCCGCGGAACCGCTCCGGCAGAGCCGTCCGGGCCGCGGCGAGTTCGGCTTCCAGCCGGTCGCGCATGGCCGATTTCATCGGCTGTCCGGTGTTCGGATCCATTTTGATCAGCAGTTCCGCGGCCACCGGATCGGATTCCATCTGCTTCAACGCCCACTGGCTGCTGCGCCGCAACCAGATCATCGAACTGCGCATATTCAGGAACTCCGCCATGTCCGGCCCCGGGGACATCGCCTCGGACACCACCGCGGCCACCAGACTCCGACTGGCGCCGTCCAGCGGAGTCGAATCCAACACGCTCAGGCGCACGAAAACTGAGGATTCGTCTGCTTCCCTCTCCGTTTTAGTGCTCCGGAGCGGCATTTGGATCATCATCAGGTCGCCCGCCCGGTCGGAGACGACGATGTATTCCTTGCGGGTGCGGTGCCGCTCCAGCCACTGGTCTTCCCCGAGTGTCGGATCCTCGACCGTCCGCCATTCGAGCCGAGTTCCGGGCAATCGCAACGCGCCTTCGAGGGTCCGCAGCACCGGGACGCTGACGGTCCGGTCCAGATCAGCCAGGAAAGAGGTGATCTTCTTCGCCCGAAGCTCATCGGTCAGGTCGTCTGGGCCCCTGACATCGCCTGCGTCTTCCCGAACCAGTGTGTGATCCCGTAATTCCCAATTATCGTATTCCCAGGTATCCCAATATCCGCGCCGCGGCCCCTGCAACACCGGCGTCCCGGTGATCGCGCCTTCGGGTGCACTGCGGCCCAGTACTTCCAGCCGGTCGCGGAACGGGTCGAGGGTGACTTCCGCGGTGCCGTCGGTCATGATGACCGCACCGAAGACCTCCCGGACATCCCAGCCCGCACGTTCGGCCAGCCACTCCTGGGTATCCGCTCCCGCCCAGACGTACACGACGCCGTCGATCTTCTCGGTGATCCGGACCTTGCCGTTGTCGAGCATTTCGATGGCCGCGGCGTGCGCCCCGGCGTCGCCGAGGTTCATCGCCAAGCCGATGAACCCGGCTTTCCCGGACTCCACCATGCGCAGCGCCCGGGCCAACCCGGAAACTCCGTAACCGAAGCCATTTTCGTGCCAGTCGGCGTCCAGGGCTTGAACGAAGTCGAATTCCAGCACACCATGCTGGCGGGCATGGGCGTCATCGATCATCGCAAGCGTGCCCGGGGCGCGGCCGGTCTTGCGTTTGCGGTATGCCCGACCGAGCTCGGACACGAGCGTGGCACAGTTCTTCAAGCCGCCTAAGGGTTTCGGAAGCTCCGCGGGCGCGGTGGCTTCCACCAGGGCGGTTTCGAACAACATCAGCTGTCGCTGGTCGGCGGCCCGGGATTCTTTGGTCTGTTCCTGCAATTCGATCAGGTTGTCCATCGGCAACCTGAGCCGCATGTTCAGTTCCAACAGGTCTCGGCTGACCCCGAGTTCTTCTCGCATCCGCAGGAGATCACCGGCATGCTCGGTCAGCAGGCCGACCCGATGCCGCACCCGGTCGAGCCGGTCTTGCCAGCGGTCTCGTTCGATCACGGCGTCGGCCAGGGTGGCCAGATCCTGCCACTTTTTCGCGGTTTCCGGGACCGGGGCCCAGGCTCGAGCCAGCTGCCGATAGAAGTGCGGGTCGTGCAAATCCGCCAAGTCCACCGGGTTTTCCGGGTGCGAGACCAGGTGTTCGTGGTGCAGGTTGCGCAGCCGGATGCGGGCCGCGTCGGCCCGCACTCGGGCCTGGCGCAGCTCGGCTTCGAGGGCGTCGATCCGGCGGGTCAATTCTGTGTCGCCCGCTTCGGCGGCCTGCGCCCGGACAGTGTCGAGCCTGCTGCCCAGCTCCACTCGCTGGAACGTGGCGCCCCGGCGTCCGGTTACCAACGGCAGTACCCGGTCCAGTTTCTTCTCGACCCGGGCGATGTTGTGCTCGCGGTTGTCGAGCGCCCGGATGTGTTGGAAGACCAACCGGATCTCCAGGTATTCCCGAACTGTCACCGCCGCCACCGCGTCGGTATCCGTGGCAACGAGCAGGTCGGACAACTCCGCCTCGGTGTACCCGGCCGGGTTCTTGCTATATGCCCCGAACGCGGCCTCTCTGGCTTGGTACTCCGCGCGCAGGTGTTTCCGGGTCTCATTGCCGGGAATCGACCAACCCGACCGCAGGCCATAGTCCTGCGGGTTCAACTCCACCCCATGCAAACGAGGCGCCGCGGGCAGTTCTCGCGCCCCGGCCAGCTGCTGGGCGTCAGTGCGCAGTTCGAAGACATGCGACTGCAGGTTGCGGTAGTAGCCGATCGTCCAGGTCGTCGGGGTCTCCCGCACCTGTGCCCGGACCCGATGCAGTTGCTGTTCCAAGGCGTCGAGCCCGTCGAGCCGCTCCTGCAACCGGTTCCGGTCCTCGATCCAGCCCATCAGTTCCTGGACATCCCGGTATCGGGTTTCGGCGACCGCCAATTCCGGTGACTCGTCCGCCATCTCGTCGAGGGTGGCGAACAGCCACGGCAGATCTGCCTCGGTGAAGTTCGCCCACACCGGGTCGCGGAGTTCGTATGCCAATGCGGCCCGGGCCTGATCGCGGCGCGTGACCCATTCGCCATGCAGATCGGTTGTCGGGTCCACAAGCTGGTCCCGTTCATCGGCGTTCGGGAACCGCTGGGCGATATGAACGTCCAACTGCCGGAGTTGCGCCTTGGCGGCCCCGCGTAGTTCGGTCAACTCCTCGCCGACATCGACCTCATGGCGAACCGGCCGCGGCGGCAGGGACGTAGGCTGCGGCTCCGCCTGCGGGATCTGGTCGAACTGCACCTGGAAGCCACCGATTTCCCCGATGACCCGCACCTCGAACTGCTGCGCCCCGGGCTTGCCGGACAACCGGAATACCACCGAGCCTTCGGTATCCTGCACCAGTGTTCGAGCATCGCCCATGGCTTTGCCGAAAACCTCGACCTGACGTTGGGTTCCCCACTGCTGCAGGAGTTTCGGTATCAGCCCCCAAGCGGCCAGCGGCTGCTGCCGTTGATCACGAGCCAGCTCGACCCGCACTTCCAGCGCGCCATCCGGGCTCCCTGCGGTCACGGTGAATCGAGCGGTGCCCGTGTGATCGGCCAGGGGCAGATGGTGCACCCCATCGACGATTTCGGGTCCGGCCAAGTGCAGCCCGCCACGGTTCAGCAGCCCCCCGGCCAGATCGATGAGCTGGGCCTGCGTCGCCGGGGTGGCGTTCGGGATCTGTTCGACCGCGACCCGCAGCTTGGCCAGTTCCGTCTGGAAGTCCGGCTCGAGGCCGAAATGCATTCGACTGTCGATATCTACGGCTTCGGCGGCCTCCTGCGGCAGCAGCAGGAAGTGCCGGAGCAGGTCGAGCCGGTGCTTGTCCGAGTCGGGCAATTCCTGGGTGTGTTCGAGTTGCTGGCGCCACCGTTCGGCTTCGGTCACCGAGACATGCTGCGGGTCCATTCCGTAGCCCGCAGCCACGGCAATCCGGGCCTGCTCGTGCTCGGCAAGGCGCTGCTCCCAGTTCTGGTAAAGGAAACCCGCCTGGTTGATCAGCTGTTCCCTTCTCCAGCAACGGTTGTACTCGTCGATTCGCCGGACCAGATCCGCCTGCGCGAGATTCGCCCGCATGACTTCCAGCGCGGCCGATGACGCGCGCAGCTCGCCCAGCTGTTGGTCGTCCAATTCCGGCAGTGCAGCCCGGGCGTCGGCCAGGAGCTCCCGTACGTCCCGACGTTCCTGCAGCAACGCTTGATACCGCGCCTGCACTACTCGCGAGTCCAGCGGAACGAAGTCCGGGCCATCGCTGAGCTGCCCATGCGCGTCCCGATGCGATTTCGCGTAAATCTCGGCGTAACTACTGTCGTAGAAGGTCGGGGCCTGATGCCGCAGGTATTCCTGCAACGCCAGTACCTGCCTTCCCGCATCGTCTCTGCTGTTGTAGACGTGCTCTTCCGGGCTCTCCGCGATAGCGAGGCCGGTATCCTCCCGCAATTGCTGGATGGCGCGAATCCCGTGCCAGCGGGCTTGGGCTTCATCCCACAGCATCCGGTACACGTAGGCCGTGCTGTCCGGGGTCAGCATCCGGAATCGGGCCGAACCGCCAGCCCCGAAACGGGCCTCGGCCTCGGCCCGATATGCACCGCGCACCAAGGCAGCCATCATCTCCACATCGGAATCACCCGCGTCGAGCACCAGCACCTTGCGGAACGGGAAGTAGCGCTCACCATGGGTGGCTTCCACCATGACCTGCACGCCGTGGCGTTCCAGCATGCGCTTGGCGATGCGGCCTTCCACGGTCTGCTCCAGCAACGGGTACACCCGGTCCAGAATCTGGTCCGAGGCCCCTTCGACCAGGTTCTGCAGTGGCAGTTCCGTGGGCGTGGGTACCTTTTTCGGCTTCGGGTCGGTGACCTGGTCCACGAACACATGGCCGACGTGATCGGTGGTCACATCGAGGTATTCGATATCGACCGCAGTGAACGCCGGGTTCGATTCCTTGAAACCGGCCCGCCGCAACAATTCCTGAAGCGCGGTGTCCTTTTCGGCCAGTTGTTCCAGCAACCGCACGTGCTCGCCGGTTCCGGTGGCCACCACCAGCTTCGGCCGTTTTCCGGACAACAGGACGACATGGTCGTTCAACCACATCACCTTGCCGGGATGAGCCTGCATGCGGACGGTCAACAGATCATCCACCGCGATCTTGTTCAACGCCTGCTCGGCTTCCTGCACCCGGGCTTGTAGTTGCTCCCGCCACGCGATCAGATCACGCAGAACCAACTCTTGATGCGCACGGCGCCGCTCATCCCGTTCGTTCGTGGGTGCGGCCCAGATCGCCAACTGCTTTTCCGCGGTAGTGATCGCCCGCTCCATGCTCTGCAGATCACGGTTGGCTGCGGTCCGCCGCACGCTCCACTGCCACAGTTCGTTCGCCGTTTCTTTGGTGGCGGGTCGATGCAGCCGATCCTTGTTGTGCTCATGGAAAGCGTCCCACTCCTTTCCATACATGTTCCGATAGAAGCTGTCGCTGCGGTCCTTGTTCGGGGTGTCCAGGAAAGCCTCTAGTGCCTGGACTCCTTCGTCATGGGCCCGTGCCCGAAGCGCCTCGCGGGACAGTTCCGGGTGCTTGCGGCGAAGTCGTTCGAAGGCCTTGTTGGTGGCCTCGACGTAGACCTCCTCTTTCTCTCCGAGCTTCGCGGGATAACCGAGCTTCCACAACTTGTTGGTGTACCTGGCGTCACGGGCAAAGGCATTGGCTTCGCCCTTGATCCGCGCTTTGATGTACTCCTCTCGGGACAGTGCCGCGATATCGGGAGCGAGGCCCAACAACATTTCCTCGGCGTGGTCGTCCTCGTGATCCAGCACGATGGACTGTTCGATGTGGGTGAATCCCGCTCCCGCCACTCCGGAGATCAGGGACGCACCGCTGTAGAAGCCCCGGACCGCGCCGAGGGCCATCATCTGCCGGACCTTGACCGGAATGGGGCCGGACAGCGTCGGAGTCAACCAGCCTTCGCGGGCCTCCCGTTGATATGTCCGCAACACGTCCTGGACCGGGTCCAGGGTCACTCCGACGTGGAAGTCCCACTCGGCTTCCCCGACTATCTCGCCTTCCAGCTCGCCCAGTGCCGAGGTGTCGATGTACTTCCCGTGGCGGTCCAGGGCAAGCACCTGGAAGCCCGCCAGCGCATTCGGGTCGCCGCCGTCGCGGAACTGTTCGTTCACGCCCATGCCCGGGTCTTCGATGCGCGCTTCGCCGTTGCGCCACACCAGCCGCCAGACGTGGCCCTCGGCGCCCAGGTCCCCCGGGTTCTGGAAGGCATCGAAGATCAGCAGGCTCGCGCCTTCTTCCTCACCCTCGGGTAGCCAGTCGACCAAGCGGCGCAGCATCTGTTCCGCGTGCCGGTGCGGGTTTTCCGGGTGTACCGCGAACCGGCGCAGCTTGGTCTCGGCTTCTTCGCCGCCGACGCGTCGGACGAAATCACTGACCAGCATGCCGCGCAGGCCGACCAGTGCGGGGGCGTCGATGTCCGGGTTCAACAGTTGCAGCAGGCGCAGCAGCATCGGGCCGCACTGGTTGTGCTTCAGGTATTCCACCGGCTCTTTGCCGGAATCTTCCAGCGGCCGGGTGTAGTGCTCAGTCGGTTCCAAGTGGATGGCATCGACGTTCACTCGGGTCGGGCGGTAGCCAGAGAACTGGACCGCCGCACGTACCTGGGCCAGCTTGTCGGCGGATACGTAGGCGCCGGTGAGGGCCGGATTCGATGCCAGCGCCCGGTAGAACAATCGACGGTGCACACCGGCGAGGCGATACACGTCAGCGGCGTGAACCTTCTTGCGTCGACCCGAATACTGCCTGGTGAGGATCTGGTCGGCTCTTCGCGCAGTGGGCTTCGGGTGGACAACCCGGTCATCCGTACGCTGCTGGTCATCCGCCGCAACGGCCGTCGGCCGGCCGCCGACCCAGCCTGCGGGGCCTGCGTTGCGGCCGGTCTTGTGCCGGACCTCGCGCTTGCTCTGGTTGTCCCAGACCATCGTCCACGATTCGCCGACTCCTACCCCGGCGCGTTCGATCCAGTCTTCCTGGTGTTCCTCGTGCACCCAACCGTCGATGTCGCCGCTCTCGAAGTCGGGGTCGTGAATGACCGTCCGCCCTTCGAAGCCGCGTAGTTCCGGGTATTTCTCGACCAAACCCTCGTTGACCTTGGCGACCAGGATCAGATGGTTGCCACCGCGCCCTTCGAGTCCCAGCGCACCGATCAACACCCGCTTGCCATGCGTCTGTACCAGGTTCACCATGGTGCGCAGCGCTTCGGAGCCGCGGCCGACGGGCCGGCCGTGCCAACCGGCACCCATGTCGTCGGCGACCTCGCCCCCGGTCCACCCGTTCAGCGAGCGGGTCGGGTTCTGTTCGGCGACGGTGACATGCCGCCCGGCCCGCCCCAGTGCCGCCTTGGCGCGTTCCTCCACCGGAGGCACGCAGCCCTTCGTGACGACCTCCGAATGCGTTGCTCCACTGGGCAATCCCGGTTTGGCGACCCCGTAGACATGCACAATGCCGTGGTCGTCGGTGAACACCCGGGTGGGTAGCCAGGTCAACAGCTCGCTCAGGTGCATCCGCCGGGCCCGGCTCGCGGCGGCCTCGGCCGCGCCGAATTCGGTACCCTCGGGGACCCACAGGTGCAGGTGGACGGCACCGGTGAGCCGGGTTTCGCCCGCGAATTCGAGGCTCCACGCGGTGCCTTCCGGACCGACCACCCGAGGACGGTTCATCGATGCCGGATCCGACGGGTCCAGATCCAGCTCGGACAATTCGGCGACCAGCAGGATCTCGCGGTCGGTGCTGGTCGCGGTGCCGTCCGGGGTGCCGAACTGCTGCTCCAGATATTCGCTCGCGGCCTCTTCATCGCTGAAAACAACGCCGGTATGGGCGCTTTCGGCGCGGGCCACGGCCTGCTGGGTGGTGAATTCCAGGGAATCGAACACCTCGGTGGTCACTTCCAGCGGACCGGCGTCAGCCAATACCGTTTGCAGCCGCCCGATCTCGATGCCCCACCGCAGATATTCCTGGTACTGCAACATCACGTTGTGCAGTCGCAGGAATTCGGCGCTGTCGGATTCCAACCGCTTCAGTAGGTCCCCGACCTGAAGTCCGGCCCGCAGCGACTCGCTCAGCATCCGGGTGCGGGTCAGGATCTCTTGCACCTGCGCCGCGGTCAGGATGCGGTAATGCATCTCGGTGGTGTCCAGCAGGCCGGGCAACCGCAATTCGAGTTGCTCATAGGCGAACACCAACCGCCGGGCCGCATCGTTGCGTTGCTCCAGGCCGGGCGCCGGGGACCACAGCACATCGATGCCAAGGGTGTCGGCGAGCCGGGCGCGACGGTTGTCCCTTTCCTGCATCAGCCGGTTCAGCTTGCGCGCGGTTTCGTCCGGGTGGCTGCGGTCGGCCAACTCGACCAAGTCGGTCAGTTCGATAACCCGCCGGGCGAGCAGGTCCAGTCGGCTCAACACCGACATACCGGTGCGTTCGGCGAGATGCCGCAGCGGGAATCGCGGCTTCGGCTGCTGGATCGGCTCCGCAGCGCTTTCCTCTCGAGGGTCGGACAGGTCCCATTTCGCCCGGACGAGGTCACCCGCCAGGTGCTCCTCCCAGCCCCGCACCAGGAAGCCGGAATGCTCGGCCATCTGCTGCACAGTGCGATTGCCGTTCCCGTCGGCTTCGGCGGTCACGTCCGAGGCGGGGGGCTGTTCGGGTGCCACGGGCTGGGGGGTATTGGTGGCCGGCTGTTCCAGCACCGGAAGCTCCGAGAGGCCGAGCATCTCGACCAGGGCCGAATCCACCTGTTGCACAGTCAGTTCTGCCGCCGAGCTGTACCCTCGCCAGGCTTGCGCGGCAAACCCGAGCGAACCGACATGGTCGCCGTTGACGAGGGACCGATTGATCAGTCCCTGCCGGAACCAGTCGAGCACGCCGATGATCTGCTGGGAACTCTCGTCGGGGTCCTCGAGGAGTATCATCGAATCTTCCACGGCCCGCCAGCCGGCGGCGCTCAATCGATTCAGCAGGAAGTCGACTTCGGCGAAGACCTCGCGCACCGAGTTCGGCCAATTCAGCATCGCCGGATCGATGTTCAACAGCGCGGCCAATTCCCGGCGGGCCTTGGCCAACTCGGCATCGGCTCGCTCCCACTCCACGCCCAGTCGGTCGGCTGACTTGTCGCGTCGGGACACCAGCTCGCGCTGAGCCTTGGTCACCGGTTCCCGGGCCGGTGTCAGCTCCGGTTTCTTCGGAGTCCGAACCGGATTCAGCTCCAGCACCTCGATCGGCCCGGTTGCTTCCACGATCTCGGGGTTCAGTCGACCCACCGCCGGGACAGCCGCCAATAAATACTCCCCGGCGGTCAAATCACCTTTGCGTTCGATGATTTCGAATATCTGCCCGGTCGGTTCGGCGGGATCGACGGCGGTGGGCACGATACCGACCTGCACCTTTCGCGCACCGCGGGTGCCGGTCGCCGTGACGGTGACCATGCCGCCGTCCCGCAACCGCTCGGTGTGCTTGACCATGGCCGCCATGATTCGGGTGATGCCGTGCGGGTCCTGCCAATCCGGCAGCAGGTCCGCCAACATGCTCATCGCGAAACCGACTCGGTCCGGACGCTTGCCCGGCACCAGGATCTGCGCCTCGAGCGGGTCCGCGGCCAACGACAAGTCGATCATCTGATCTACGCCGCCCCGAGCATCGGGCACCGGCAACCGAATAACCCTCGGCGAGACGCCGTCCCACGTGTCTATGTCCTGTAGCGCCTGGTTGCGCACGGCTTCGGGCCCGGATCCTTCGATCACATGGTTCTTCAAGAAGTTTTTCAGCATGTCCCGCAGTCGGCGACGGCGCGAAGCCGGTCCTTCGGCGGCCAGTTCGGATTCGCTGCCCGCGCCGTTCACCCTGCGGATCACCTCCCGCAGGGGAACTTCCGGCACCGATCGAGTGAACGCCACCGTCATCTCACGGTACTGGCCGTGCAGGCCCCGGTAGTCCTGGACAGCGATGTCGGTGAAGCCGTACTCCGGCCGGGCCAGCATCTCCGCGAGCCAGGCCTTGCGGACCGACTCACGTTGCATGCCAAGGATATTGCTTTCCATGCCAAGACCGAAGACCATGACGCCGCCGTGCCACTGCTGCACCTGCTCATTGACCGCGGGCAGCCCGTTGACCACGTCATTTTCCAGGGTCGGCTCTTCGTCCGCGCCCTTCTGGGTCCAGGTCACTCGAACTTCGCGCACCTTGTCGCCGTAGTGCTGCATCATCTCGTCCAACAGCGACTTGGCATAGCCGGCATTGCGGGCCCGGAACCGGAAGGTCAGCACCCCATCCCGGTCCAGTTCGGCCGCCAATACAGTCCGGCCGTCGACCGTATGCACATAGTGCTCGGTCCCGTCTTCCACCCAGGTCCGCGGTTCCACCCCCTTCGATCCGTCGGCACGGCCGGCGATGTAGTGCTCTTCGTCATCCGGAAACAGCTTTGCGGTGCTTGGGGTCCAGCCGACCGCAGGTTGTTCGTCCGGTTCGAACTCGGCACCGTTGACCACACCCACCTCGGCACCCATTCGGTCGGCCCAGCCGAAGGCGGCATCGTCGTTTTCGTCTTCGACCTCGGGGCGCTCACCGACGATCCAGCCCTGGGTGTCGGCAGCCGCCGGGTCGGCGGTGTCCAATACCGCCAGCTTGCCTTCATGCCCCTGCAGCACCGGGTATTCCGCCGACAAGTCATCGGTAATCGTGGTGACCGCGAAAGCATGGTGACCGACCGATGTCACCGTTTCGACACCGTCGACCATGCTGCGGCGCAGCACTTCGTGCATACCTGCGACGAAAATCGCCTGCCCCCACTTCACCGCCCGAAGCGCTGCTTTCAGACCTTCGGTCCCGGCACCATAGGGAGATTCGTTCCAGCCGGCCACGATGCCACCGACGTATTCCTGGTCGGTCTGCCCGTCCATGCCCGGTTCCAGTATTTCCGGATGGAATTTCGGGATGGCCGGATCCGCCTGATGCAAGGCCTCGGCACGTCGCACGTGCTCGGGCAGTCTGGCCTGCGCTGCGAATTGCACCTGGGTGGCACAGTCGGTGCCGCGCTGCTCTTCGAGATGGGCCAGTTGCGGTTTGGGCTGATCTGCGGTGTCCGGAGCCACCGGCAAGGCCCGACCGGTGGCTTGCACCGGTTCGACGCGGCCGGGTTCGGCCGCGCCGAAAGCAATCCAGTGACCGTCATGTCGGAAGGCCTTGTCCACGGTGATGTTCAGGTTGCGCTGCAGCACGAACTGCTGTTGTCGGGAATGCCATAGCGCATGGGTGCCCGCCGGAACCCGCACGAACATCATGTTCGATTCCGATAGCCGGTCGCCGACCGTGCTCGGCAGATCGGCCGGGGTGTAGCCGACCACCTCGAACTGCATGGACTCCGGCCGGATCGGATCGAACGTGGGGCTCAACCGGATGACCATCAGCATGTCCCGCGGCAACGGACGCTGCTCGAGCACCGAATCGGTCTTCTCGATCCGTGCCAACACCGGATGGTCGCGCGGACGTTCCTGCGGTGCCATTGCCAACAAGGTGTTGGGCTGCACGAATTGGTCGTAAGCCGTGCGCCTGCCCCCATTCCAGAGCGCCACCACCGCATCCCGGTCTTCCGGCCGCTGTGCGTCGAGCACCGGGTTCCAGATGCTTTCCAGATAGTTCAGCGCAGCCTGATCGCTCCCGAATCGCTCCGTGCCCTGAGACAATTCGACCAGTCCGAGAATCCGCTTGGTCTCCGCGGTCGATCCGGGGTGGTCCGCGAAGTTCACCGCGGGATCGACCTCGAACAACTGACCGGTGCGACGCTGCACCTCGAAGTCCAAATACGCCAACACCCTATGGTTCCGGATCATCTGATCCAGCTCGGCGAATTCGGTTTTCCAGGCCCGCACACCGGCTTGATCGACGCGCCGCCAAACCTGCGGATTCGCCTGCAGCGCAGCGAGAATAGCCCCGGCGGTGTCGACCGTCATCGTGTCGGCACGGTATTGCGCGAAACGGTCGGCAACCGTGGTGCCCGCCACTGCATCCAGCAGACTCTGCGCCCGCTGCTCACGAGTCGTCAGCAAGGCACGGTACCCAGAGGTCCGCATGACATGTTTGAACAGCAGCCGGTCCTGGCGGGCGGCGAGTTCGGCACGCTCTTTGACCGTGTAGTCCAGCCCGGCCACCACAGACGTCGGGTCGAGCCGTTCGACGGCATCCACCAACTCGACCAACCCGGTCAACCGTTCCCCCAGCACCGCGAGCACGGCCGGGTCCCGGCTGCCGGACTGCAACGCAACCGCACGCAATCCGGGCTGATCAGCGGATTGCTCGGCCGGGTCCACTAAGTCCAGTTCGTCGTCGAAGCCGAGGCGGGCCATCAGTTCATCGGCCCATTGGGCCGCATCGAAGTCTGGTGCCGACCAATGCGCGGGTAGCAGATATTCCCGGGTGCGGAACTTCAGCACCCCGACCCCGGTGCGGGCTTCCAGGTAGCCAGCGACCCACAGCCCGAGTTCCCCGATCGCCGGGGCACCGGCCAGCTGCGCCCGCCCCGCATCGTCGGTCAGCTTCATCAGATAGTCGAGTTGCTGGAATACCTCGACCACCGCAGGCAGCGAGTATGCCCGCCTCGGATCGATACCGAGCTGCCCGGCAATGATGACCCAGATCTGCGCCAGCTGTGCATGAGCCTGCGACCAGGACACCCCGACCTGGCCGCTCAACTTCAAGACGTGCTGCGCCGCAGGGCTTTCCGACTGGGGCAGCTCGGTGTTCACCGGCAGCCCGCGCAGTGCGGCTTCCGCTTCTTCGACGGTACGGGCACCCAGCTCCCGAGCGGTCACCCAGACTCGACGACTCTCTTCGACGCCGACCTTTTCGCCACGTAGCACCTTGCCCACCGTGGCCGTGCTCACCCCGGCCACGATGCCGATGTCTTCCTGGCGGATCTTCCCCCTGGACACTCCCCCCGGCACACCCGGCTCGAACGCCGCGGGCCGTTCGATCGGGTGCGCGCCGAGCATCCGGTGCTGCGCCATCCCGTGCGGTTGACGGCCCAGCAGCGGGATCTCCGGGTCCTTCGGGCCGTCGAAGGCGATGACTTCGATCGTCCCGTAGCGGGCGCCGACGACCTCGGCCCAATCCTTTTCAGCCTTGTCTCCGACGATCCAGCGGTCGGCGATCGCGCCGGGAACGCCGTTGTCGTGCACGATGACATCGCCGACTGCGAGCAGCTTCTGCCGCTCCAGTTCCTGCAATCTGGTTTGGGCGTCGATCAACTTCCGGGTCGCCCGCACCACTACGAAGGCGTGGTTGTCGGCGACCCCGATGATCGCCTGCTTGCCCTTGGCGACCTCGGTGAGCATGGCCTTCGCGCCCGCGGTGCCCACCCCGATGGGTTTGGTCCGGAAGTCGGCGTCCGCCCCGGCGGCCAGCCCGAGGTCCGACACACCCTGCAGCCGAACCATGGCGTCGTGCTGGGAGATCAGTCGCATCCGAGCCGCCGCCGGACCGTCCAAGACCAGCTCCAGCGCACCCAGCACCAGCGGCACACAGATCTGCGGGACTGCAGGTTCCGGCCTGCGATAGTCGGCCACGTCCATCGGCTGCCCGGCCGGGTCTACCAACAAGGTCGCGGGTGCCGGAGACTCGGTCAGCAGGGACACCAATTCCGCTTCTCGACGGGCGAATTCGTCGAGTGCGGTCTGATAGCGCCCCGCCAGCTCGAGGGTTTCCTCGTTCTCCAGGTAGCGCCGGGCATGACGGCGTGCGGTCTCCGAGGCGCTGTCCGCGGCCAAGATCTGATCAACCAGTTCCCGGCGGGTCGGTGGGTCGACGGCATCGAACTGCGGCAGCTGCGCGGTTCCGACTGCGGTGCGCAAACTGTCCCAAGTCCGGTAGCGGTATCCATCGAGATGCCCTGGTAGATCACGCATCCTGTCGAGTTGATCGATCTGCAGGTGAGCCGCCGCGGCCAAGCGTTCCTTGCTGTCCGCGAAGCTGAGCACCGCATCCCGCGCTGCCGTCCACTGTTCGGCCTTCAGCTCGACCCCGGCGGCCCGGGTTTCGAATGTGGTGCGCGACTGTTCCGATGCCTCCCAGGCCTCGGCTATCTGCCGCAGTCGGCCCAGACCACGATGACGTCGAGCCGGATCGAATCCGGGGCCGAAGGGGCTGGCGTGACGATGCCGCATGCGCAGCTGCGGCAACTCCAGTTCGTTCAATTCATCTGGCAGAACGTCATCTTCGGGGAAGCGTGCCACATGCTCGGCTCGCAGCACCCGGTACTGCTCGGCGAAGACGGCGTTTTGGGCGGCGCTGTGCCTGCGCGTGGTCTCGAATGCCTCGAAGGTGTGCACCCACCCACGCACATGTAGGAACTGGCGGACATCGTCGGCCAGTTCATTCACTCGTCGCCTGCGGTCATTCTTATACTGGTCACCGGATCTGTAGAGGGCCTCACTCATCTCGACCAGCCGCGCCAGCAGCCGTCGCGGATCGGAGTCCTGCAGCCTCAACTCCTCTGCCCGCGTGGCGATTCCGGCAGCCAAAGTTTGCAACTGTGCCAGCTGGTCGATGCGGATCTGGTCGGTCGTCGATTGCAGCACTGGCGCGACAGGTTCGCTGTCCTGAGTGCGATTCCACACGCCGAGCAACAGTCCGTTGATCCGCGTGTCGACCGCGGCGCCCTGCTGGTGCCGATCGAACAGTTGATAGTCGCCTGCCGCCGAAGCCATGTGTCGATGTCGTTCCTGGTACAGCAGTTCCAGATGCTCGGCCTGCGCGATGGCCCAGGGCAATGTCCCGACCTGGCCCAGGCTGTGCCGTTGGGCCAGGTAAACCCGGTGCAGTAGGTCTTCCAACAGGTCGATCCGGTCCAGCCAGTCCCGAACGCGCTCGACCTGGTCGAGCATGGTTTGCGCGGTGCGGAAGAACCGGTACCGGTCCGCGGCCACCACCACATCGGGCTCGATCTTCGGATCAGCCAGCAGCCGCTGCAACCACGCCTGCACCTCGGACTTCCTCGGGAATTCCACCATTTCGGCAAGCCGACTGCGCGCCTGATCCACCCGATTACGCCACTCCTGCCGCGCCTCGGAGTTCCGCACGAGAACTTCGGCCAGATCCAGATCAGCGGGCAGATAAGCCGAACCTTCGTCACGGGCCCTTTCGACCCAATCGTCCATCCGCTGCAGGCATTCCGGAGTGAGGCTGCGGCGAACCCGGTTCAGTTTTTCGATCGGATCGACCAAAGCTTCTGGTCCGGTGGGATTTTCCGGCGCCTGTGACGGAAAGGCCGGTCGACGCAAGGTAGTCGGATCGGAGATCCACCCATCGGTGGCCTGTTCCCCGGCCCGGAAGCTGAAGTTGCCTACCGTCTCCTGGATGGTGGCGGCAGCCACGAATTCTGCTGCTGCCTCGGTGGCGATCACCCGGATCTTCGGCCCCAAACCACCACTATCGCGGTTTTTACCAGCCCACGCAGCCAGATCGGCGGCCAGTTGACGGTAATCGGTGCCGTGCCAGGAGATCACTGCCTGATCCCGCGTGTTCCCGGCCTGAGCCTGGTGGTACTCCACTGCTCGCACCAAACCGGCCCGCAGCGCTTCGGGGGTCGGTCGTTCTTCGTGTACCAGAACCGTTATCACCTTCGCGGCTACCAGAACATTGGTGGCGACCGCGGACCGCTGGGCAGTTTCCCGCGGGGACAACGGCAAGGCGAACGGCTCTAGGGTCCCCTGGAATTCCTGTTGTCCGGCATGCTGTTTCGCCCAGGCCAGGGTGTCGGTCCAGGCTTCCAGTACCGCCAACCGCATCGGATCCGGGGCCACATCGTCCACTCCGAGACTGACCATGACCTGACGCCAACGCTGGTCGCTCAACTGCCGCTTCAGCACTCGCAACACTGCCTCGGCTCGCATTGATGCGGCGATTCCGGGCATGGCCAGCACCACGTCCGGTTCGGCCGTGGCGAACAGCTCCCGCTGAGCCGGGGTCCAGCTCACCCATTCCTGGGCCACCTCGCGCGCTGACATGGTTGCGAAACGTTCGGCGTCCTCGCGAGCGATCGTCCTGGCTAGCTGGTCCGGTTCGGTCAACCCGTGGAACAGCTGTTGTTCGACCTGGTTGGAACTCGGCTCGGCGGGTCGAGTGTCATCCACGAAATCGGCCAACCAGTCATCGGTCGTGGCTGCGGCGACCGCCGCATCCCCATCGCCTTCGCTGACCAGTTCGACCCGGCAGATACCCGGATCGCTGAGCGGATTCTCCTCCTGCCATATCGCGGCTTCCGCCGCCACGACCCGAACCAGCTCGTCGCCGTCGATCACCGCGATATCCACTGTGTGCGGGAACCGTGCGGCAGTGGTCCGCATCGGATCCAGCCGCAGTTCCGCGCGCAGCGACACCGAATCACTCTGCTGTTTCTCGGTTCTGAACAACTCGGTCGCCTTGACTGCCTGCTCCAGCAGCGCATCGTCGTAACGCGCGGTGCCCGGCACGAAACCGATCCGGCGCTTGGCGTTTTCGGTGCCGAATCCAATCGTCAACCGCCCGGTGGTGCGCGCATCGCCGAGCCGCGCGAAGGACAGCACCGTCATCTCCAGCCCAGGGTTACTGCCCCGCAGTTGACTCACAGTGCCGAATATCAACCCCAGTTCGTGCCTGCCATCGACATCGCCTTCCGCGGCGGCCAACTCCCACAACCGTTCCAGCTCAGCGATATTCACTGTGTTTCGCACCCGCCACGGGATGCCCTCGGCCTCGCCGATGATGTGTGGGTGCAGCTCCTGCAGCGCCTGGCGCTCCAGCTTGTCGGCCAGCACCCACAGCTTCCGGTTCTGCAAGGCTCGGTACTGCGCATCCAATGCCCCGCCCGTGGCGAGCATGTCGGAGACGTGCGTTATCCCGGCCTTGCGCAACGCACTGCGCACCAACGCCTCGGCAGGCCAAGTCTCCGGCGGCCCCGGCGGCGATTCGTCCGACACCGCAGCCGGACCGCCGATGCGGGCTTCGATGCCTGCGCGGGGGTTGTCGGCGAAGGCCACCTTGGCCTTCAGGTCGGTGCCGTATTCCACTACGTGGATCTCGGCGTCGACGTCCTCGCCGACCATCCGCATCTTCCAGGCGGCGATGGCTTCCTTGCCGATGATCCAGCCACCGTTCTTGCGGGCCTCTTGATCGTCGTTGTCGTAGACCACCATTTCCCCGGCACGCACACCGTATTGGGCATTGGTGGCTGCCAATGCCTCAGTGGCCACCATGACCGCGAACCCGTGTGCACCTCGTTCGCCCCGGTTGAGCACCCCAGCTGCCGCACCCAGCGTGCCTCCCTTTTCCGGGTCCACCGAATCCAACACCTGCTGCACCCCGGTTGTGCCGCGGCCGTAGTCGGTGCGCGACCAACCACCGCTCAGACCTTTGGCCAGGTCGAAGTCGGTCGCTCCGTTCAGCTCGAGCTCTTCGGTCAGCCCGATGGGATGAATCCGATCGTTCGGGTTGCCATTTTCGCCGAGCAGTTGTCGGAATTTCAGCTGCACCTGGCGGACACAGATCTGCGCGGTCTCGCCCGCCGAGTTCAGGTAGGTGGTCGGCACCGGCGGGACCTCGAGTTGCAATCCGGTTGGGGCATCGCCCGGGTCGGCATTGGTGAGCGAGCCGTCGGCTTCGGACAGGATCAGCCCGCCGAGGCCCTCTGCGGTGCCGATCCACAGGGTCAGCGTGCGGTCGCCCGGGGTCCCGGTGACGGTGATCCGGGCGCGTCCGTCGGTGTCGCCGAACATCGCCTCGACCCTGCGCAGGGCCTGATCGAAGACCATCGCGCCGCCGAGCTGCGCGACTCGGCCGGGCTGTTGTTCGGAGGTGCTCTCGGTGCCGAAGGCCACCGGCGGCGCCACCCAGTCCCGGGTCAACCGGCGCGCCGCCTCGGTCATCGCGACGACCCGGCCGCGCCGCTCGGCCCGCAGGATCGACTCGACCTGCACAGTGGTGGTTTTGGCGGTGCCGCGGGCCGCCTTGCCGCCCCGAGCCTTTTTGGCTTTGTGTTCGGTCAGTTGCACGCTCGCTTCGACCGCACCCGCTTCGGCGGCCAGGTCCATCCGGTGCGTGCGAGCCTCGGCCGAGTCGGTGCTGCTGCTGTGCACCTCGGTGGCCGGGCGCAGATCCATGCTGTCCTCGGCGCCCTCGGCATCGTGCAGCTGGACGGCCACCGCGGTGGTGGCGTCCAACATCACATCGGTGGTGGCGGCCAGCAGCTGCCGGGTGTGCGGGTCGATGTCCGACACCGCGCCCCACAGCGCATGGTTGCCGCGGTAGTCGAGCTCCGACTGCTCGTCCGAGTCGTAGTCGGGACCGGGCTTGTCGTAGGCGAACCAGACGACTTTCTTCGGCTCGGATTCCCCGAAGGTGCCGTCGTCGGCGAATTCCCCTGGCGCCAGCGGATGTTTGCCGACCCGGTCCGTCTTGTCCCGGACCAGCTGGATCCCCCGCTTGCGTCCGACCCGCGCGGCATCCGGCTTCTCTTCTGTCTCAGCGCCCGAGGGCTGATCGACCGGTTCCGGTTCAACCTGCGGCTGCGCGACCGGTTCCGGTGCGCCGGAGTCCTGCGCGACCGGTTCCAGTCCTTCCAGGTCCAGCTCGGCCGCGGCGAGCACCTCGGCCATGTCGATACCCGGCAGTTCGATGTTCTCCAGCGCCGCGAGGAAGGCATCCGCCCGTTGCCCGGAGGTGGTGTTCTCCTCGTCGATGGCATCGAGTTGCTCTTTACCCGCATAGGTTTCGCCGGGCGTGCCATCGGACGGGAAGATCTCGCTGACGTCGATCACTTCCACCAGCACTCGGGTGGACACCCGCTTGCTGCCCGGGATGTCGAACACGGTCACCCGCACCAGCACCGGGCCTCCGGTGTGGTCCAAGGCATTACCGATGAGTTCTGAGGCGGCCAGCCAGGCGTCATCCGCCCGGTCTTCCGGGAACCCGGCGGCGACCAGGGTTTCCCGGACCCACCTGCGGGTGGGCTTGAGGTCGCTCAGCCGGGGGTTCGGGCCGATCCCGATGACCCGCTGCATCCGGTTCGTCGGGACGTAGCCCCAACCGGGGGAGGGTCGTTCGAAGAACCGCAGCTGGTAGACCGATTCCTCGGACAGGGTGCTGGATTCCCACCGCTCCGCGGTGGCGGTCATCGTGGCGGTCAGCTCGGCCTGCTGTTCGACCGTGGTCGGCGCATCGGCGATCGTCGCCTCTACCGCCGCCTCGCGGCCACCCGGGTCGCCGAGTGCGTTGGCGCGCAACCGAACCCGAGCCTGCGGAGTCTGCTCGAATACCTTGTCCAGAGTCGCGGACACCGAGTCCATGACCTGTGCGGTCCGCGCCGGGTCGGTCCAGCCGTACCAGCTCAGCGCGACCGCGAGATCCTGAAGCAGTTCCCCTCTGCGCTGCTCGTCCTGCCACAGCTCCCGATCCACCGGGTGGGTATCGGAGGTGCCCGTTGCCAACTCGCCCGACAACACCGCGAGGGCCGCTTTCGCGGCGGACATGTTCTTGGCCCGATCCTCCTGGGACAGGCTTTGGACGTAGGTCAAACCTTCGAACGCCTGCAAGGTTTTCGGGTTGACGGCGGGCTCGGCGCCCCATTCGGCGCCGAAAGTCTTGCCATCCACCCACAGTTCATGCAGTTGCGCCGCGACGAACTCGACCAGCAACGGGGAATGCATTTCGATCCCGAGTTCGTGTGCCACCAGCACGGCACGCAGGGCGCGGCGGGCCTGCTCCACATTGACCTGCTGCCAATGATCGGGCAGCTGCTCGAAGGACAGGGCGGTCAGGTCGACCTGTTTGCCGTCGAATGTCCGCTCGGCGATGTCCTGCGCGCTGGCCTTGGCTGTGTTCCGGGGATCGGGAATCGGGGATCCGTCCCACATCCGCCATTGCGAGTCGACGGTGCCATCTTTGTGCCGGTACTGATTCCGATACTTCTCGTGCAACTCGGCGGCCAGCGTCTGGGTCAGCCGGTCGAATTCCCGCTCGAATTCCCACTCTATTTCGGTGGCCGAACCCAATGCCGGATCGATGGTCTCGGCTATGTCGTTGCGCAAGGCCAACGGGTCGGTCAGCAACCGCACCTCGGTGACGAAGGCCAACGCGGCCCTGTGCTCCAGCCGCACCACCTGCTCCCAGGTCAGCGCGGGCGCCTGCGCCCCGAGATAAGCGCGATTCGGGAAAGCCTCCGCCTTGAACGGGAAAGGCTCGTTCTCATCCGGGAAAGCCAAGAACCGGTACTGCAGCACCCACTGGTACACCAGCGGCATGTTGTCCACCGCGGCCTGGAAGATGCGCGGCGACACTCCGCCCATTATCCCGGTCGCGAACTCCGGCCGTCCCGCCCTGGCATTCGGCAGCTGCTTCAGCAGATAGCGCGGGGCCACTTCGCAATACGAAGCCCAGAGCCGACGAGTGAGCACATCCCAATGCCGATGCTCCTTCAGCACCGTACTGGCCAGCCCGTTCAACCATTCCCGAATGCTCTGCCCGTCCTCGGGTCCCGACACCTTCGGATCGAAGGCCTGATCGAACACCCGCCAGGTCAGCACCCCGACCAAGTCCTTGTCGGACAGCACGGCCTTCAGCTGGCCCCGGACCATATCCGGGTAGTCCGCGTCGGAAGCGCGGAATGCATTCTGCGCGTCGACATCTCCGTCTCTGGCCTGCTGCAGCAGCGCCAACCGTTCCGACTCGTTCCAGTCCTGGTCGACCTCCTCGACACTGCCGTCGCCCACACCCGGCGTGGAGCCGTTCGGCCGCGAGCCCGCCCCCGGGATCTTCGTGGCGACCATGGCAGCCCCCAGCGCCATCGGCAAGGCGATCACGGTGTTCAGGAAGGCGCCGAACGCGCCGCCCAGGCCGCGGCCCCAACCGCCGGACTCCGATTGCGCGGCAGCGATGCGGATCGCCTCGTTGAACACCACCAGTCCGTCGCCGTCCAATGGTGAGACCCGGCCGCGCACGAAATCGTGCACGTAGATCGACGAAATCGCGCCGTTCGACACCGACCGCACCCGGTCCGCAATCGCAGTGGTCTTGTCGGAGAACAGAACCGGGCCCCGCAACTGCAACGTGGCCGCGACCACCAACCAGCGCTGGGTGTCGCCGGGCAGGATGTCCGAGCGTAACCCGTCCAGCACCTCCTGTGCCGTGCGCACATCCACCCCGGCCGCGGCGGCGATCTGCTCGACGCTCGGGTCCGGGATCATTCCGCCTACCGGACCGGGGGTGTGCGGCACCTCGATCCCGTATTGTCCGGCGACCTCGGCGACCCGCTCCCGCAGCCCGCTTTCGACCGGGTGTCCGTCGAGCATGACCGCGAACAACCGCGGTGAAATACCGACCTCGGTGGCGATGACATTCCAGATCGGGAGCATCGGCACCTGGTAGCCGGCTTCCCGGGCCGCACGCAGGAACCGCTGGAAGTTCTCCGGCGCCAACAGCAACTCGACCAGATACGGCGGCAGCGCAGCCCAATCCACTTCGCCCTGCTCGGCGAACCAGTCCAGGGCCTCGTTCACCAGCCGCAGCGAATCCGCATGCCGCGGTACCGGATTCGTCTCTCCGGGGTCGACCTTCCGCACTAGCGGACGCCTCGGCAGTCGTTTGCTGCCCGCCAGGGCCTCGGCATCGCCCTTGGCCTGGTCCGTGGTGACGAACAAGGCCAACCGGGCCGCGTCGGCGTGCTCGGTCATCAGCTCCGACACCGCATCCACTCGCTGCGTGTCCGCACCACCGATCAGCAACGCCTGCAACGATCCTTCGCCGCGCAGTTCGGCCAGCCGCATGACATGGGCGACATCCGGATCGACGGTGGCCAACCCGAGGTCGTTGCGCCGCCAACTGCCCGGCACACCGGAGCCGATGTGCACATCGAGCCGGTCCGTGGCCTTACCGGCGCCGACCAGCAGGACCGTGACACCGGATTCCCCGTCCCTGGGCAACCGGAACAGCCGCACCGGCACATCCCCGCGCAACCCCTGCGACCACCGGTCCAGCAGCTGGATGCGCTCGGCCAGTGCGTCCAGCTCGCGCAAGCGTGCCTGGTGGTCTGAACCGGTACTGCCTGCCAATTCGGCCCGGCGCCGCACCAGCCATTCCCGGTTCTCCCGGTCCGCGGCCACCACGGCTTCGTCCTCACCGAGCAGCGCGGTGTCGACTTCATCGATGCCGTCGCTGCTGTAGCGGGCGCCAGTGCTGTAGTAGCCCTGATCCCGCTCGTCGCGCTGGTGCGTCGTCACTTCCCGCTGCGATTCCGCGAACAGGAAGCTGTGCGGTTCCTGATCCGGCGCCGCGATCTTCACCTGGATAAGCCGGTTCGCCGCGATGTCGACGCCGACCCGGTCGGAGCGCGGCGGGCCGAGCACGGTGGCCTGCACCGTCACCGGCCCCTCCGCCGCGGCCAACATCCGGTCCAGCTCCGCTAGCTCTGCGGCGAGCTTCTCATCGCGTACGCGGGTCCGTTCCACGCCGTCCGGGCCGTAAAATTTCCAGGCCCCGAACTGGCTGATCATCTTGCGCGCCACGGCTTTACGGGTCTCGTTCACGGCCGCGTCGGACAAGGTCAGCTCGATCCGGGACTTTCCGGAATTCAGCTGGATGGTGAACTGGACCGCACCCGACTCATCCAGCACCTGCAACCGCGCGGTCTGCCCCGGCACCTCGAGCACGCTGACCACATGCAGCCGTCTGCCCGCCTCCGGGGCATCCCCGACCAGTTCGAGCACCATTTCCTGGGCGAACTGTCGGGACGCAGGATCGATGTGCCGGGCGATCTGCAGCGGTTCGCTTGGCTGCTTGAGGGATTCCCGGACCCGCTTGCCATTCTTCTCGACCACCACGCGGATGATGTCGCCCTGCTCATCCCGCTGGAACGTCTCCTCGATGACCGGACGGCCCAGGGCATCCCGCATCTCCTTGGTCAGGAATTCCGAGAGGATCTCCTGCGGCGTGCCGGTGATCAACGACGGGCGAGGCGCCGAACTCGCCCGGGTCCGCGGTCGGACGTCGACATCGTCATGACGGGTGAATTCGCCGGTCCGCTCGTGGTATTCGATCCGGGTGGTGCCGTGCCCGGTTTCCATCTCCAGGACCAGAACACGATCCCCGGCCGCGCCTGTGACCTCGATTTCCATCCAGCCGGTGCGGTAACCGACCAGGGTCAGCTCCCCGACCCGGTGGGCGATGGCATTGTGCGCCTGGCTGCTGCCCGGCCCGTCCCAGCTCTCGATCAACCCGCTGACCTGCTGGGCGAATCCGTGCCGGGTCCTGTCCCCTTCGGTCAGTCGCGGGCTGATCAGGACGCTGTGATCATTCCCATTGAAGGTCACCCCGAAGGCGAGGCTGCCGTATCGATCCAGGTGCACATGGGATTCCCTGCTCGGGTCGAGCGCCGTCCCCAGGGAGCCGAGCCGGAAACCGGCGGCTACGAATTCTTCGGTCCGTGCAGCAACCCAATCCATGGTCGGCTGGTCGATCCCGGTGACGCCGTCCAATACTGCCGCGATCCGATCGCGCTGCTGCGCCAGGAGCTGCTCCGGAGTCCACTGCGGCTGCGCCGGGGTGTCCAGGTCGTCGAAGATGCCCGCGTCCGGCTCTTCCAGCATCCCGCTGGCCTCGTGGTAGACGAACCGTGGGCCAGAGTTGTTCACCTGGACCTGCTGCTCGTACCGGCGGTTCCCCTCGGTGCCGGAAACCTCGATGTCCAGGGTGATTCGCCCATACCCCTCGGGCATCGCTTGCCGGACCCGACGAACCATGGCGTTGCGCACTGTGTTCCGGTTCGAGTGCTCGTTCCAGCGCCCGATCAACTCGGCCAGGTCCAGCCCGGCCTCCACCCGCGCGTGATCACCCTCGAAGATGTTCATGACGAAATGCACGCGGCCATTCCGGTTGTCCACTGATGCCGAGAACACCACCGCATAGTGCTCATTCACAACGCTCAGATAGTCGCCCCGGACCGACAATCGGTAGCCGGCCTCGGACAAATCCCCGGCCAGTTGCACGGTCAGTTCCATGGCCACCGGATCCAAGCCGGGGTGCTCGGCGACGAACTCTCGGGCCCGCCGTTGCGCCTCCGCGGGCGCCAATACCGGCGGCGGGGCCCGGTGCCCTCCGCCGGTACCGCGGCCGACCAGGACGTTCTTGAATTCCTGCGCCCAGTCCGGCAACCGACTGTCGACCGGCCGGTCCTGGGCCGGGTCGGCGGTGACCCGCATCCCCAACACCGCGACATGCTCCGGCGGCGACCAGTTCTCGTACAGCACGCCTTCGCCGTCCATGCCGTCCTCGAAAACCCGGACATCGCCGTTGCGATCGCGCTTGATGACGACCGCATGCCCCCACTGCGGCGCCGCGCCATCGACACCCGGGTACACCAACACCACAACCGCCGCGCCGCCCTGCTCAGCGACCAGATCATGTGCCGCATCCAAAGACTGGATGCGCGGGTCGTAGCCGACCCCCACCATCGGCGACACCTCGGACAGCAGCACACCCTCGCTCTCGACCCGCGCAGTGGCCAAGCCCCCGGGGGCCGGGCGGTCCACCGCAGCCCAGGCATTGCGACCGGCTACCGGGACGCACTGGTAGCTGGTGTCGCGGACATGCGCGGGGGGCAGGGAAACGTACTCGGTGGTGGAGGTGTCGGTTCGAGCGATGGCTTCGTCGGCCAGCAGCTGACCGAGCTTTTGGATCACTCGGTTCTTCAGACCGCTGGCTGCCCGTGCTGTCATCGCACCCGGCATCCGCTCGGCGAGCTCCGTCGGCGAGGTGACGTTCTCCTGGAACATCAACAAGGCCAACTGCTTATGGGACTCCGGCTTCAGCCCCTCGGCAAGCTGGATCCGCCGATCGTTCGAGGCCTGATCGACCAGTTCCCCAGCCTGTTCGGAGGTGAGCACGGGCCTTGGCGCCGGCAGCGGCAACCCCACCTCCCGCAGCGCCCGAGCCACCAGCTGCCCGGTCTCGCTCTGCAGCGATTGCTCCCCGTTCATGATCCGAGCCACCGTCGACTTGCCCACCCCGGCACGAGCAGCGATCTCACCGAGGGTGGGCTCCGGGACGAAAGCCTGTCCATCGAAATGCGGTGCCGGACCCGCGAGCACAGGAAGAAGCCAGTTCGGGACCTGAATCCCGAGAGCATCCAAGGCGAACGCCACTCGACGTTCCGGATCCGTTCCGACCGAGATACCCCGGGCCATGATATTTGCGACGGTATAGTCGTCCACGCTGGCGAATCGGGCGACCGCTTTCCACGAGTTCCGCAACGAAGAGCCCTGCTCTGCCACGGCGGCACGGGCTCGCCGCACAGTAAGAGCTCGGGTTACTGCTTCCTCGACCGCTCGGTCGGATTCACCGGGGATCCTCGATCGAATCTGCTCAGCCAACTCGTCCACCGAACCGATTTCCGCGGCAAACTGCGGCGGCAAATCAATGTTCGAGATATATCCGAGCAGCGCAGGTGATCCGGCCTCGACGACTGCGGTCAAGACCGCACGCAACGTCTCCACCGATACCGAACCGCCGGTGAGCACCTCACGCACGGTACGGATGGAAACCCTAGCCCGCTGGGACACCGCGATGAAGATCGGATCAAGCCATTCCGCAGGCCCGGGTTTGCCCTTGATCCAGTAGCCCATTTCGTCCAATGCCGCTTGGATCCGGGCACGGGTCTGCGCAGCGACATCCGGTCGGCCGGCGACCACTTTGCTGATCGTGGATTGGCCGAGCCCGGTGTGCTGGGCTAATTGTCGCTGACTCGGTTGCGGGTCGAAATTCCCTCGGAAGAACTGTCCTTCCAGGATGAACCCGGGCAGGAATCGGAACTCGCGGAAATCCGGATCGAATGCTGCGCGCAGGTTCTCCGGTATTTCGCCACCGAGCTCTACAATCGCGGCAAGAATTCGCTGCTCTTCCTCGCCGTTATTCGGCTTCGTGCGCACCAACGCTTGGCGGACCGTTCTGATCTCGACCCCGGCCAGTCGGGCAATATCCCATTCATCGGGCTGCGCCGCCAGCTCCTGATCAGTGTACTCGAGGAACCGTTCGAATAGTTCACTGCGCCGGTCCACTCCCGGTTCCGGTGCATGCCGGGCAACCAGTTCCCTACTCACCTCGGACGGGGAAACACGCAACACAAAAGCCAGTTCTCGACGCATGATCTGGATCTTTTCCAGCTCGCCGACCCGATTCGGCATCCGCCAGTAACGTTCCACTTCCGCAGCCGCCAGAACCTGCGTCACGATATCGGCCTTCAGCGAATTCTGTCGGTCGAATACCGCCAATACCGTCTGTTCATCAACCCCGGCGCGGTTGGCTACGGTCACCAATGACGGTTGCCGGACAAAATGATCGGGTACGATTACGCCATCGGCATAATGTTCCGCAACGAATCTGTCCGCAATGAAGTTCGGGGCCAGTGCGTCACGCAACCTGATCCGCATCGGATAACCAAGGATCGTGGCAGCGGCCAGCACCCGCTGCTCTCCCTCCGCGTACGAGGAGGAGGGGCCGATGCCACGTAATACCCGCCCCACGGTCGACTCACCGACCCCGGCCAACCGGGCCACCGCGGCCTTGGTAGGCCGTTTGGGAAGCAAACCAAGCCGAGTCGCGGTGTCCCGAACCCGTTCCCAGAGTTGAACTTCCGTTTCCCTACCGGCGAATACCCTCCGCACCGTGTTTTCACCCACCCCGGCCAGCTGAGCCAATTCCTGGACCAACTGCTGTGGCAACCGAATCTTCGCCAGCACATCCGGTGTCAAAGGGTAGCCGAGCAGAGTCGCCGCCCGCAGAATCGATTTCAGCCTTTCCACACCGACCGGTCCGCCGGTGACGGCACCGTACACGCTGCCAGGGTTGACACCGGCCTGCTTAGCCACCGCATTCATCGAAACCCCGCGCAACCGAGGCTGGCGGTATCGGATTTCCGCTGCGATAGGTACACCGAGTCGGTCTCCTGTAGCCACCACTTTCTGTATTGTTTCGCCATCCTCCGGCAGACCGGAAAACACCCTCCGCACTTTCGAATACGACACACCGGATTCACGTGCGACATCGGTCATGTTGTAATGCTCAGCCGGTCGCGGGGCGGCGGGCGGGAGTTGACTTTCCAGTTCAGGGGCAACTATGCGGATACCCTCAATGATTTTCGCCCGGGTCCGCCGATCCACATACTTACCCTGGAAGACCCGGGCGACACTGAGCTTTCTCACCCCAACCGCAGCCGCGATCGCCCGTCTGGGCTGCCGCAGAGCCGCAGCTTGGCCGAATTCGGGCCGAGCATCGCCGGAAGATTCGGCAACCTCATCCTGCGGCAGCGAGTCCGGGGCCTCCGACAGTGTCGCGATCGTGTCGACAAAGGTATGAATCGCATTACGGTTCATCCCCTCGGCGAGCAGCTCGCCCTGTAGGCCTACCCCCATGGCCTTGAACGTCGCTTCGAAGGACAACCTCAGCCCGTACCGAAGCTGCAGCCAATCGCGGTGCGAAGCTTCGAGCTCCTGCTTGAGTACCCGATTCAACAGCTCTGGAGACGCACTTTCCAGAGCCCGAATCCGCCCCGGGGCAGCCGCGGCGACGGCTGGATTCCGGCGGCTTGCCGCATCCTTGCGCAGCAAGTCCAGTACTGCTGCTCGGATACCCTGCATGCTCCGCTGGTCATAGGCCAGGTCAGCCAGATACCGCAGCCAGGAACGCAGCTCCTGTCCCTCGGGCACGCTCCAGGCACCACCCGGCCGGCCTTCGTGTGCCACGGTGGCCAATACGTCATCGGCGATCTGCTGTGCCAGCGTCACCGAGCGGCGGGGACCCATCCGTCCTAGGACTTCCTGCCACACTTCCCGACCTGCAGTCTGCAGGAAGTCAGCTGGGTCCCCGGCCCGCGCCCGTTCCAGCATCTCACCGAGTTCCTCGGCGGTGACCCGCCGGGGCGCAGGCCGCCGCCCGATCCAGGTCCTCGGCGAATACCCCGCCGGGGCCGGGTTCTCCGGGTCGAAGGGGGTGTCGGGGATGCCGTCCGGGCGGCGGTACATGACGAAGGTGTCCAGCACCCCTATGCCGATGTCGCCGTCGGCGATGGCTTCGGCGAGGGTCTTCTCCGTGGCTCGCGGCGGGTCGATCGCGTTGGGGTCGGGTTGTTCCCAGTCCCGGACCAGCACCGTGCCGTCGGCGGCGAGGTACATCTCGTAGGCGTGTGCGCCGACCTTGTTCGGGTTGTTCGGGTCGTAGTGGGCGTTTTCGTCGACTACCACGGCGGTCGCGCCGGCGCCCATGGCCCGCAGGCGCTGGGCGATCTGCTCGTAGCGCTCGGAGGCCGAGCTGTTGGGGGCGAATCCCTGGGTGCCCCAACCTAGTTGCAGCAGTTCGGCGAATTCGGCGGCGTCCCGGCCGCGGTTGCCGACGTCTTCGGCGCGCGGCAGGTTCAGGTGCGGGTAGCGCAGGCGCTGGGCGTCGGAGACATTGGTGGTGCAGTTGGCCGATTGGCCTTCCAGGCTGCGACGCAGGTTGTGGAAGTTCCTGGTGTCCGGGGACAGGTGGTCGAACTGGCCTTCCGGGGCGGCGAGATGGTCCTCGTTCCAGGTGATGCGCAGATCCGAGGCCAGGGTCCGCCCCTGGGAATCGCCTTTGATGTCCCGGGCGGCGGGCAGGGTCGCCACCTCGATGCCGACCAGGTCGCCGGGGCGGTGGAAGCGTTGCGCGGCAACCATGTTGTTCAGATCGGCGACCAGGGTCGCACCGGCTTTTTTGGCGGTGCCATCGCCCGCGGCGAAGTAGACCAGCGAGGCTCGGGCGCCGCTCGGGTGGAATGCCGCAGCGGCGGTGTCGATTCCGGTGTTCAGCGAGGCGGTGCCCGACCGGCCGACCAGGGTGGCATAGACCCCGGTGGAGACGTCGATATCGTTGAACGTCAGTATCATTCGCCGCTCACCGGCGGCGCTGGTCGAATCGGTGTCGACTAGACCGAGGGACAGCACATGCACCGGCGGATGCCCGGGCAGAGTGGCGGCGAAGCGGTCGGCGCGGCGCAGCGCGGCCACCCGGTCGATGAGCGCATTCATTTCCAGCTGCTCGGCCGCGCTGATGGCGCCCTGGTCGGCTTTGACGTTCAGGTGGTAGAGCCGTTCGGCCAACAGCATCCGGTTGGCCCGGTTGCGCCAGCGCGCGGGCACTCCCGGCCGTTCGGCGATCAGTTCCGGCACCCCGGTCACCAGCAGCCACCGCTGTTCCCGGCTCAGTTGCTCCCAGGCCTCGGTGAACCGACCCGGATTGTCGACCAGCGCGGCCAACACATCGGCCCACAGCGTGCGGGCACGTCCCGACAACGCCGGGTCCAGCAACAGATGCGGCAGGGTCGCCCGCGGGGCCGGGTGGTGCGGTTGGGGCGGCGGATCCACCGGCTGGTCGGTCCGGTCCGCCAACAGCTGGTCGACGAATTCCGGTTTGCCGGGTAGCAACCGGGCCGCGCGCTGTTCAGCCGCGGTGCGCACCCGACCGGGCTGGTTGCGCACCGGCGCCACCACCTCGCCCAGTCGGCTGCGCACCGCGGCCACCACGGCATTTCCATCCCCGACCCCGAGCAGTTCCACCTGTGCGCCGACGGCGCCTGCCCGCAACACTCGGGTCAGCTCCGCGGCCATGACATCGCCGTCCGCGGCGACCACATCGACGTTGCCCGCGGCCCGTCCGCGGGCGGTGGCGCTCACCCGCTGCATGACCACGATCGCCACTTCGCCATCGCGCAGCGCGTCCAGCCCGACCTGTTCCATCAGGGTGATCGGCTGTTTCAGCCAATGCCGGGCCTTCGATTCGGTCTCGGCGACCACGCCGATCACCTTGCGCGCGGTGCGTACATCACCGAGCAGGTACAGCATCCGACCGCGCACACCCGGCTCGTCGTGTCGGTCGAATCCCAACAGCCAGGCGTTGCGCACATCCTGTGCCTCGATGAGGGTTTCGACCTGATGCCAGATCGAACGCGCGGCTCTCAGTTCGGTTTTCCGATCGGAATTCGGTTGGTCGGCGAACTCGTCGATCAACCTGTGCAGAGCGGACTCGTTGGCATCGTTTCGCTGCTCGAAACTCTCGAATTCGAATTCGAATGCAGGCTCGGCGAGGTCGGCCGTTGCCGCCAGGATGGATGCCACCTGCGCCGGGGTCGGCGGCGGCTGGAATTCCCGGCTGCGCTCGGACATCCGACTGTCGGCAAACGCATCGTGCACCAGCTTCGCGGCTTCCGGGGTTTCCACCTCGAACCGCAGCTTCGCACCGGGGAATGCCTCGGCCAGCACCGCCAGGTCACCGGCCAGCGTGCCCGCATCGGTGCCCTGCCAGAACACATCGGTGTGGACTTCGAGGCTCTGGTCCGCGCGATCGGTTGCTTCGGCGACTACGGCGGAAGCCCGGGCCATCAGCCCGGCGGCATCGCGATCGCGCATGCGGGCCGCTCGGTCGGCGAACCGTTCCTGGGCCTGATGCAGATCGGCGCGCAGCGCATCGGGGTCGGATGCCATGGCGCCGACCCGGATGGTGACCGCGGTGCTGCCTTCGCCCGCCCCGAACATCAGGAAGGTATGACTGTCCCGGTTGGTGTTCATCGGCAGCGCCAACGGCCGCAGCATCGGCCGCTCCTGCCGCCGGGGCGCGAGTTCAGCTCGCCGCAGCGCCCGTTTCACTTCTTGGACAAAGGAATTCAACCGAACTGCGGCGAGTGGCTGTGGCGCGTCGCCTGCTGCCTCGGTAAGACCGTCACGCACCTGCGCCGCATGCAGCAGTACCGCGACACCACGGTGCGGATCGGCGATCGGCAATGCGGCCACCACATCCGGCTCCGCCTTTGCCAGCGACATCTTCTCGGATTCCGACAGCCCCTGCCACAGCGCCACGCGCGCTTCATCATCGGCAGCAGCGCGCAACTGCTCGGCGATCTCAGCGTCAGTTTCCTGCTCCGACCGCTCCTGCTGGTTCGGATCGGGCTGTTCGGGTGTCTCGATCTGCCACAACTCAACGCTGATACCGGCCTCGGTCAACTCTTGCTGCGCGGCAGCGGCCACCGGGATGCCGTCGTCGTAGCCGACCAGGACCAGCTTCACCTTGCGACGGTTGTCATGGACCTTTCGCAGGTGCGAAACCACTGGCGCCGCGTCCTGCGCGGCCAAGTCGGTGTCCCAGGACGCCCGGCCGTGCGGCAGGGCGTCGTTGTCGATGCGATATTCCACAATCGCCGCGACCTTGCCGGTTTTCGGTTGCCCAGCAAGGAATTTCGCAATATTCTCGGGATGCGTCTGCAGGTCGCCCGCTTCGAATGCGGTGTTCACCACGATCCCGAACACGGTGCCTGCGTGCTGCAGATCCCCGTACTGCAGCACCACCCGACCACGGGCGTCCTCGTTGTCTGCATCGTTTTTGTCAGCATCGTTGAAATGCAACAGCCGCACCGGGTTCAGACCGGCCCTGCCTGCCTCACTGCCCGCGATGCCGACCAACAGGTCCACATCGTTCAGCTCGACATCCCGTGGGGAACCTTCCTGTTCGTACAGCCCGTCCCACTCTTCGTACAGGTTTCTCCGGTTTCGCGCGTCATCCTCGGAGTAGTCCAGCTCCCCGAGTCCGGTCAGCACCAACTGCGGGATGGCATCCGGAGCGGCCAACCGTTCTTCCCGCACATACGGGATCTCCGGCTGTCCATGCTCGTCGACGGCGATACCGCGCACCCGCAGAATGCGTGGGCCGTCCGCTTCCAACTCTTCCAGCCGGGCGTAGACCTCGTCGCCCTGGCGGACGTGTTCCTGGCCGTCCGGGCCGTATTCGTAGAGGAACAGCTTCTCGCCTTCGCGTTCCACTTCGAGCAGATGCTCACCGATCTGCCCGGAGCGTCCGCGCCACATCACCGAGAACGCGATGGCCCCGCCGCCCGGACGATCCACCCGGCCGACCACATCCCGGATCGACGTGAAGTGCTGCCAGTCGCCGCGGGTGACCTCAACGATCGGGGTCTCCCGCACCCCGGCCAATCCGGGGGTGAGTTGCAGCCTTGGCAAGGAGCCCTGCGGCAAGCCTTGCTTGCGTTCCTCGAAGTCCACCAATCGGTTCGCCACCAGGGCGCATTTGCCCGGGTCCTGCCACGGTTCGGTGATCGGCACCGGCACTGTGGGCGACACCGGCTCGAATACTTCGGTGATCTCGGTGAGAAGCTCCGCGATCCGCCGGTTCACGTTCTCGGTGTCCGCGGCACCGGAGGACAGTTGTTCCAGCTCCGCCATTCGCTCCAACAGCCACCGATGATCCCGCTCGGCGGCCAGCACCTGATCCAATGCTTCGACCCTTTTACATTGGGCAGCATAGGCAGCGGCGATCTCTTGGATCGGAAGCATATGCAGACCGATCGGCAGCTGCTCGATTTGCCGCTCGATCTGCCGCTGGGTCAGCTCGACCGACTCCAAGGACTCGTCGAACATCCGCAGGGCGACGACCAGCTCCCGGTGCAACCGGGCCCGTTCGGCCCGGGCGGCCCGCTTTTTTTCCGCATTGATCAGTTCCGGCGTCGGCTGCATCTGCGCCAAGCCCTGCTGCGCCTGCGCCAAGGCTTCCTGGGTGTCGCCCAGTCGACTCAGCAGGGTGTCCAGCCCGCGCAGGTTTTCGATCCCCGGCACCCGCATCCGCAGATGGCGGATCTCGATGTCCAGGATCGTGAACTCGGCGACCTCCTCGATCAGCCGGCTCGGATCGCGGTGGCTGCTGAACGGCCTTTGCAACAACCGATCCAGCAGCTCCAGATTCAGTTCCGGGACCTGCTCCACCTGCAGTCGATGATCGGGGATGTCGTGCCACTCCTTGGCGAGCTCGCCATCCAGATCGCGGAGCCGATCGAGCAGCCGCTGTCCCTGGGTCCACCGCCGAATTTCCAGCTCCAGCAACTTCCGCACCACATCGGCCGCGCCGACCGGCTGCCGCAGCGCGGACTGCTGTTCTTGCAGATAGCCGGTCAGGGCCGATATTTCCGCGTTGCGCAGAATCAAGGTCCGGGCTGCTTCGCGCAGTCGGAACAGGATCGACTCCCTGCCCGGACCCACCGAGGCTCCGGCCAGGTGGATCAGTCCCGCCCGGATTCTGCCCGGAGTCAGCCATGACTCGGCGACTTCGAGCGGATTGCCGTCCTGGTTGCGCAGTCGCCCGACCAGTTCTCGTATCTGTGCGGCAGCTCGCCGATATTCCTGCTCGGCGGTCGCCAGGTTCGCCTGCAACTGCCAGTGACCGCTGCGGTACCAGTTGCTTGCGGCATGCCGCGTGGTCACCGAATCGATGTCCTGGTCTTCGTCCGGCCCCTCGAACCTGTGCACATGCACCAACGGATCGGCCCGACGAATATCGGCATCGGAGCCGACGGTGACCAGATGATTTTCCGGGCGCTGCCCGAAATGGTCCAAGCCCCTTCGCATGCCGGTGACATCGGCGACCAGGTCGGTCAAGGCGAGGGCATCGTCCACCGCCCGCTCCGCCGCCGAGACGGCGGGTTCGGCGCCCCGCCCGCGCACCAACGCGATCACCGCCGTGCTGCCGTCATCGACCTCGGTGTGCAGCAGGCGCGCGGTTTCCAGCCCGGCTGCGAAATCGGCTTCGTCGACGACCGTCCAGAACACCCGGCGCGCGGTATCCGGATTGCCGAAAGCCACGATGGCTTCCTTGACGTCGCCGTCCACCCGCTGCGACAACAACCACACCGGCGGATACTTCCGACGCAGCTCGAGGATCGGTTCGTGCAGCTCCCGGTTGGCTTCGGCCCACCGTTCCTCCCGGTCGCCCCGAGAGCCCAGCTCCGCTTCGACCAGCAAAGTTTCCTGCACCAGGTTCCGGAACCGGATCGGCAGCCCCGGGATCCGGGCCAACAGATCGGCATGCTCCTGCAATAGGGCCCGATGCACATACGGCGGCCAGTCTCGCCAGATCCGGGCATTGCGCTCGGCTTGCCGCCGAATCTGTTCCGGTTCGACGCCGCCCGGCAACAGCTCCGTCAAGCTGTCCAGCCCGGCCCAGGCCAGCGCCATGCGCACCACGGTGCTCGGGTCGGCGGGAACCCGGGTGCCGTCGGCATCGGGGCGAGCCTGAGGCAGATAGGACGGTGGGGTGAGCAGTTCGATGGCCGCTGGGGGCGCGGTGAACGACACCGGGACCGAAAGCACCTCGTCGGCATGGAAATCCATCGATGCGGGCCCGAACACCTCGATCGACGCGGGCGGCTCGGCGTTCGCCGCCCGGTCTTCGATCAGCTCGATCAGTTGATCCTGCAACCAATACGGGGTAGAGGCGTAAGTCAACAGCACCGCTCGGGAACCACTCGGGTTTTGTTGGGTGGCGGCCCCCATCAGCCAGGCCAGATCCGGATCCGCGAGCGGCAAGTCGTTGTCGTCCACTCCGTGGCGCACCGATACCGGCGCTCCGTCGCCCCGCAGGGGGGTCAGCAACGCCTCGCCGTCCCCGGACAGCACGGTGATCTGCTCGGCGGTACGCAGGTTGCCGACGGCGATCATTCCGCCAGCCGGTTCGCTCAATCCCGACTCGTCACCGTCGTGTTCGGGGAAGCCCAGGAACTGCACCACCAGATCACCGGGCAGGTGCGCGGCCCACCGTTCGGCCACCTGCAACCGATCCGCCCAGAACTGCAACTGGGTCAACCGATTCCGGTTCGCCACAGTGTCCTCGGACTGCCGCAGCTGTGCGATTTCGCGCGCCAACGCCATCCGAGCCTGCGCATCCACCAACGCGGGCGGCAGATCAATGGCGAAGGTGGCGGCCAATGGTCCCGCATTCCGGAACGTGCCGTTGACCAGGGCATGCTGCCATGGCTCCTGAGCACCGGCTCGTTCGAGATCGTGCCACCACTTTTCGAGCTGGTCGAACCGAATCCGGCGCTCCAATGCCTGGCGCTGGTCGACCGTCAAACCCTCGAATTCGCCTTGATCGTCGGCCCAGGCGACCGAGGCGGCGATCTTTCGCACCAACCGGTCCACGGTTGCCGCAACCAAGCTCGGTTCCATCGGTTCGGCGAAGCGCGAATTCCAGATCGGCACCCCCACCCGCGGCTGCCGATACCCTGGCAGCTCCGCCCGACGCCGCCCGATCCGGACGTTCTTGTCGTCCGGTCCCCTGATCGCCTGCGACTTGCCGTCCGGGCCGAGTTCGACAGTAGGCTCGCCCTCGGAGTTCCGGACCATCTGCAGTCCGAACCCACGAGCGGATTCGGCAGCCGAGGGATGGAATTCAGTGTCGACATCCGTCTGGGGCGCCCGATCATACGGATCTTGTTGCGTCCGAACAGCATTGTCGGCGGCAACCGTATTCACTAGATCGACGCCGTCGCGCAAACCATTCGTGTCGGCGAGCTCCGGCGAGTGCGGTGGCTCCCGAACCAACAGCACCACGGCCGCATCCGGGTCTTCCTGCTGCAGCTGACGGACTTTGTATCGCAGAACTTCGGTCGCCTCGTCGATGCGTGACTGGTAGACCTGCTCGTTCACCGTGTAGGACAGCCCGGTCGGATCGGTGTTGGGCGGCAGTTTCAGCTCGTTCAATTCCACGATCGCGTACCGCACCCGGGCCGCGTGGTCCGGATCGCCGAAGGCGAAGCTCAGATGCAAGCGCTTGTCTTCGGTCCGCCCGAACCCGAGTCGCATGGCCGGTCCGACCGACAACCGGAAGTCATCGGTGTCGAGCCGGTTCGACAGATCGACGAACCGACGCAGATCCAACTCGAGAAGTTCATCCAGGCCCTTGAATTCTTCCCCGGACTGCAAGCGCCGCAGTAGCCGTCGGGTGGCGATATCGCGCACCGGCACCGGAATTCCGGGCGCGGCGGCCAGCACGTCCGGGAAGCGATTCAGCAGATCCCGACGGACGAACGGGTGCCACCGCCGCCAGCCGAGATCGTTCTTTTCCCCGACCTGTCGAGCGGTATTCGCATCGGCGTTCGGCGGAATCAACATGTCGACCGAACCGGACAAGCCCGCTGTCAACTGGGCGTCACGTACCAACCGCGGGATCGGGATCGGGGACTTTTCGACATCCATCTGTCCCGGACTCACCCGCTGCGGCAGCAGCAGCCTGCCCTGGGTGGTCGGACTTTCCGCCGCGATGCGAGCCGCCTCGTGGCCTTCCGGTCCCACCGTGTACACCGAGATCTGCGGGCCCTCGGTACGCCCGGACAGCACCCGGTCCCGGACGGCGGCGGCCAACAGTTCCCCGGATTTGTGCGGAATCCATTCCGGCTCAGCATCTTTCGGTTCGATCCAGAGCATCGAGGCCACTTCGCCCGCGGGCCGTCCGGACAGATCGTTCAGCATCCGGAGCAGATCGGCGTCGCCACCCACCTCCGGATCGGCCGTCTCGGCCCGATATGCCCGCTCGAAAGCCTCGGTGACATGCAGATTCAGCGTGCGGGCGGTCCGGGTGCGTCCGACGGTGAGCATGGTGGCCGCGGGCTCGCCCGGCAGGCCGAGGGAAACCACATTGATCAGCGGTCGCCCGGGCACCTGGGTGACCCAGTTCTCCAACATGGTCAACCGGTCCACCCAGCCGTCCAACTCGGCCAAGGCCGCGACATTCTCCGGGGTCGGCTCCTGATCCAACAGCTCCCGCCGCTTCAGTTCCAAGCGGGTCCGGTTCCGTTGGTCCAGAATCGAGTCCGGCACTTCCGTGCCGATCATCAGATCATGCGCGGCGAACAGCAGCTCGGCGCGATTCTCCGGGTACAGGTTGTTCCAACGCCGTTCCAGCGCCGCCCGCGGATCCGATCTGCCACCGGCTTCCTGGACCAGTTCCTGCCACTGCGCACGCACCTGCGCGCGGCGTTCGTCGGACATCTCCGCAAGCACCGTGGGCATCGCGGGCCGCGGCTCACGCAGGTTCGGAGAGTGGCCGACCTCGAAGTCCTGTTCCCCGGTACGCGGCAGCGGCAAGGACCCCTCGTCGCGGGCAACCCCTTCGATGGAGTTGCCCTCGTTGTCCAGGAACAACGCCAGCACCGACCGCCCGACCGCTTCCGGTGGCAGCCGGTAGTCCCGTTCCGCCACGCCCGAGGCGATGTCGCGACGGTCGACGTGTACACCACCGTTCTCGTCAACCCAGCGCACCAGCCAGTACATGTGGCCCAGGCCGTTGCGGTTGCGCTCGAAAATCACGACACCGACCGGGTTTCCGCTGCCTTCTTCGGCGGCTTCTCGTTCTGCGGCGAGCCGGTGCAACATATCGATGGCTTCGCCGACATCGGTCAGCTCACCGGCAGCATGCTCGCCCAAAGCCGCTTCGGCCTGGCTGACATAGGTGCCATCGAGTTCACCTCGCGGGGACGGGGACGGACCCATTTGCGGGGTCGGACGGCGGAAGAACTCGCCGATATCGACGAGCGTCGCTTCGGCGCAATGGTTCAGTCGGTTGAGCGTCTCCCAATCCAACCGCATACCCGGATGATCGGTATCCGGAACTCGGTAGCGAACCAGTTCGGGACCGGGTTCCTCGGCAGCCGAAGCGATCACCGCGGACAATTCCTGCGCCCGCAACCGATGATCGAGTTGCGCCTCGAATCCTTCTACCCGCTGGTCGGCGCGCAGGAAATCGAATACAGCTTGTCCAGCCTTTGACAAGCGGGTACGCCGACGGTCATCCGCTTCGTTCGCGTCCGCTGCAGGTTCTAGTCGGAATTGTTCGGCAATGATCTTGTCACGCAATGCATATGCCTGATGCCGTTGCATGGCGAGATGATCGAAGGTCGGCTCGGGCAGTTCGACTCGCGCTGCCAGCGCGAGCATGGCCCGATATGCCTCGGTGCGGGACTGTTGCGCGGTGGCGAGTTCACCGACGGCAGTCTCGACTGCCGTCAGCCGGCTATCCAGTGCATCGGTTCTGGCGGTCGCCTGCTGCCAATGCTTCGCGGCGGCCAGCAATTTCACCAAATCACGCAGGTGTTGCCGCTTTTCAGCGACTCCACCCCTGGTACTCGGAAGTTTCTCCTGAATCTTGGCTATCAGAGTGCGCAGTTCCCGGGTGAGCCTGGTCCGTTGCTTTTCCAAGCCCTGCAACAGGTCTCGGCCCTTGGCGTCGAACAGGGTGATCGGCACGGCGGTTCGCTCGTTCGGGTGCTGTCGGAGGTATTCCCCGCGGATATTGGTGTAGAAGTCATCGGCTGATTGCCGCTCCCGGTATGCGTACTCACGTGCCGCGGCCAGCACATTGAGGCCCCGGGTAGTGTTCGTGGTGCGGGTGATGACGTTCGCCTGCTCCACCATCCGGTGCAAAATCTGATGCAGCCGGGCGTTCGCCTGCACTGGGCCCGGTTCGGCGCGGTCCAGAATCTCTTGCACACTGTGCACATTCACCGCGGACACCGGGATCTGCCCGGCATCGGCTATCAGCCTGCGGTTGGCATTCAACTGCCGAATCACTGCCCGCAATGCATCTGCTTCGAAGTTGCTCGGCGCCTGCAACCGCCCCTCGGACACGGCAGGCAACTCGTCGATATCGGTGCGCAGTTGTTCCTGCGCACCGGTGCGCCGGGCTACGGTGTCGGCATCGAATTCGGCCAACCTGCCGACAAGCTCGCTGGTGGGCAGCGGCCGGAGCATCGGTTCCGTGGTCGCGGCGGTATCGAAATTATCGAATGCCGACCGACGGAGCAGGGCGAATTGCACTCGCTCATCGAACAATCCGAGAATGCCGCGCAGTTCCAGATATTCCCGGGCGGTGTCGAATACTGGCCATTCTTTATCTGCACCGACCAGTTTGCCGATATCTCCGGGGGTCATCTCGGATACCGGGCCGACAAGCTGTTTTTCCAAATCAGCCAGAACACTGCTGGATCTCACACCCAGCATGTCCTGCAGGGCGCTCTCGGTGAGAGCCAAAGCCTCTTCGAGCCGCGCACGCAGCCCTGGTCGCGCCAGATAAGGCAGATCATCCAGAACCAATCCGAAGCGCTTTTCCATCAGCTTCATTCGGACCGGATCGCGGAACACTATGGGCAGCGCCTGTTTTCCAGTGAAATTATACGAAGCCACCACTTGCGAGGCAGCTTCGTCCATCCGCAGCGCCTGCGCGAGCATCGCCTGGTATTCCGATCCACCATCGGACTGGTCATACGTCAGCTGCAACTCCATGGCCATGGAATCGATCCGGCGCACCCACCCCTGCATGCGCAGGGTTTCCTGAATTTTCTGCACCGTTGCATGAAAGTTACGGAAATGCGTGTACGTCTCATCGAACCGAATATTCCGGTCCAACGTCTCCACGTGCGCCGACACGAATTCCACATGCGCCAGATCGTCCAGATCGGACAACCGTATCGATTCCGGCAGTCCCGCTTCCGCAAGCTCCTCGTTGAGGCCCCGCTTCCCCCTTTCCAGGTGCTCCCGTTGCTCACGCAGCAACGCATCCAGATCCTTGGATCCATTGACCAGTTCCGGATAGACCCGGCGCAGGGCTTCGAAGTTTCGGCTCGCCAGCTCGCGAATCTCGGTCAACGCCGAACCGGCCCGCATCGGCCAGGTCGGGTCTACCCCTTCCGCCGCCTGCGACGGTTGCTCCCCTGGCCCGAACCGCGCCCCCAGCATCAGGTGCTCATGGCCCTCCGGGAAGAGCGTCGGCACTTCCCCTGGCCGAAGCGAGCGGCGGGGGATGAATTCCGGTCCGGGGCCGAACGCCGCCCCGGCCAGCATGCCTGCAGGCTGATCCCAGGCCTCGAATTCGACGTCCACCACCTTGCGGTCGACCAGTTCGTGGACCCGGACCTCGCCGTTCTCGCCCCGGTAGACCATGAACACGTGCGCCATACCATCGCCGAGATCCACTGCGCCGTAGACGGTTCCGCCTTCGGCGGCGATGGCGTACATCTCGTCGTAGGATTCGAACGACTCCCCGTTCGCGTTCAGATGTTGCAGGAATTCGACCTGGCTGGTGCCGCGCAGCGCCCGCTGCCTGCTCAGCGGCAGCGGGGTGACCGGCATGCCGCGCCGTGCGCCGAAGTGGGTGATTTCGACGGCGCAGAGTTTCGGGGTGCCCTCGCTCAGGTGCAGCACCTCCGGCATGACCGGAGGTTGGGACATGACCGAGCCGTCGACATAGTCTGCGGCGACCGGGGCCTGGCCGCGGGTGCGCGCAGGCCGCCGGGTGCCGGCCGGCGGACGACGGCGAACGGCGGCATCCGGTGCGCCGGGCGGGCGATCTGCGGCACCGCGCCTGCGGTGGACGCCGTCGCTGGGGTGGGTGTCCGCGCGGGTGCCGGGCAGGGCGGGGGCAGGAAGTTGTTGCAGTTCGGCGTGGATTCGGACCAGTTCAGTAGTCAGGTTCTGGTCGAGTTGCGCCAGTTCCTGGTTCAATTGCCGACGCCGGTCGGCGATTTCGACCCACGAGCCGGACTTCGGCGCAGCCGGTGCGTCCAGCTCGGCTTGTTTCGCGGTTACCCGGGCGGCGGCTTCGTCCAGTTCCCGGGTGAAGTGATCGAGGGTTGCGATCCGGTCGCTCCAGTGCACCCGGGCCGCAATTGCCTCGGAAAACTCGCCCAGCAATTCCACGAATCGTTGCTGCTGCGGGTCAGTGGATTCAGTCTGGCCGCGCAGCTCGCGCAATTGCGATTGCAGAGTTTCGCGCCAGTGGGAGTCGGCCCAGTGCGGCCATCCCCCCAGTTGCGGGGCCAGCTGGTCGGCGAATTCGGATTTCAGCGCGCGCCAGAGATCGAAGACTTTCGTGGTTGCGGCGGCGTTTTCGGTGAAGGCCTGCTTGCGGGCTGCGCCCAACGCTTGGATGCGGGCGATCCGTTCGCCTTGGGCCACATACTGTTCGAGCTCGTCGATCCGCCGAACATGCTGCTGCAGGGCTTCGAGCTGGCCGAGCTGCTCTGGGGTCAATTGCGCCGGGTCGGTGGCGGTTTCGTTGATCCAACGAATCAATTCCGTTATCTCACCGCGTAATTGCTCGTCATTGGGCATACTCGAACCCATGGCAGCCAGCCAAAATTGCACCGGTGCGGCGTATTGCGGCCGCAGTCGACGCAGCACCTCCAGCTGCGTCGCATTCAGGCGTTCGGGGTCCGATTCCTCGTTGCGCTCGAACAACTGCTGCCGATACGCCACCTGAGCGGCTGCCGCGAGTCGGCGCAACCGGGCCAGTTCTGGTCCCACCTCGGCCCGACGGTGCAGTGTGGGTTTCCGCGGGTCGGCCAGCGCCTCGGTCAGGCCGCTGTCGATCATGTCCTCGAGCACCTGGGCGATCAGGTTGTGTCCGCCTAGTTCCCGGTTCCATTCCCGCTCATCGCGCAGGAGCAGGTACTGCTGTGCGGCCGCGGCCAGCTCATGCGCCGCCGGATCCGTCTCGCCTTCGGCGACCCGGGTCAACTCGACCAAAGCGGCCCGGTCCTCGGGGACCGCACCCCCCAGGCGCGACTCCAAAACCAGTCTGGCCATCACAAAGTCTGCGGCTCCTTCGGCCCGCAGTCGCTCTTGCGCTTCCCGGCTCAGATGCCTGCCCCAGGAAAGCCGATCGCCCGACAACGCGGCCCGTTCCTGAGCCAGTTTCTCCAGCCGGTCGGCGTGGGCTCTCAGGCGCTCGAAGGCAGCATGGTCGCCGGCGGCCAGGGCCGCAACCATCCGGTCCTGCAGTTCGGTGAGCCGCTCCGCGCGCCGTTCGATCCGTTCGATCCGCTCCAAGGTGCTCGTGATCTCGTGCAACCGACGGAATTCCTGTTCCGCTGCCTCGAGTTTCGCCGACTTCTCGCTGCGTTCACCCAGGTCGACCAGTTCCTGCCGGACCGGGACCGGATCGGCCAACGAGGCGACCGGAATTCCCGATTCGATGGCCAACAGGTGCCGGGCGGCCGCGAGATCCCGTTCCCATTGCAGCCGTACCGGAGAATTACGTTTCAGCACTTCCGGATTCAGATTCCCAGACTGGTCGACCAGGGAAGGTTCCCAGCCCAATAGCTGCAGTCCCAACCCGATTTTCAACCCGGCCGCAGCCCGGTCGTCCTTCATCCGGGTCAGCGCTTCCCCGAACATCAGCTGGTCGAGTCGCGCCCCCATATTCGACACCGCATACGCCTTGCCCGGCACAGCGCGGTAATGCTCGCCCAGCGAGCCGAGCCAGTGCACCGGGACTCCATCCGCATCGAAGGCGATGCCGTGCAACCCGACCACACCGAAAAGCCCTGCACGCCATTTCTCGAACGTGACCGGGGCACGATCACCATCGCGGACCATCAGCGCGTCGCCGACCCAATACAACGCCACCGCATGTGCACCGACCACGCGTTCGCGCTGAAAGCCGTCGAAGGCCACCGACGCGATCATCCGGCCGCCCTTCGGCACCGCAGCTCGCAACGCTTCGAAATCCGTGCCGAAGCCCTCGGGATCCCACTCCGCCCCCACCAGTACGCGGGCCATGTCACCGGAGATCCCGTTCTCCTGGGGACGCAGTCGCTCCAACACCTCGATCCGCTTATTCAGATCGATGAGTATCAAGTCCCGCTCGGGGAATCTGCTGTTCTCGGCCGCCAGCGCACGTAACCGGTCCGCCCGGGCCTCGCGCAGGGTGAACAGCGCAGCATCCTGGAAGCAGTTGAAGGCGAGGCCGCCCAGCCGATGCGAAATCTGCCGATTCACACTGCCATTGCCCGGGCTCTCGATCAGGAGCCGTCCCTGCTCCCGGTAGTTCACCAATGAGCTGTGTGCCAGGACCTGCTCCACCAGGCGCGGTCCCACCCGCGGATCCCTCCTGGTCGCAGGGACGTCCGGGTGACCTGTCAATCGCACCCGCTGCGGGGGCAATCCCGCCCGTTCGCGGGCCTCCTGCTGTCGAGCAATCGCCTCGGCCAGGTCCTGGCTATTGCCGACCCAGACACGAGCAGCAATGCTGCGGCCCCCGGCTCGGCCTACCGCCACATCGGCTACCGCATTGGCGGCAGCTTCGTGCCGATACCAAGACACCTGAGTGGATTCCGAGTTCACCGCATGGATAGCGATTTCCTCGGCCGCAGCCGGATCCCCGATCACCAACATATCGCCTGCGGCATCGAGCAGCCGCACATCCAGATTCCCCGGAACCTGCGCGGCCCAACGCTCTACCTCGACAAGCAGTTCCGCCTGGGCGTCCAGCTCCGCCAACTGTGCTTGCTGCTGCTCGGTGCGCACGCCCAGCCGGTCGAGCCGGTCGATTTCCCGACGCAGGAACACTCGCCTGGCCTCGTTCCGCGCCGCCAGGGGGAAGCCTTCAGTGCGAGCGACCGTGTCGGGGATGGCAGCGATCATCATCCCTTGCAGGGCTGGGCCGCTCCATTCCCAGGCTTGCTCATAGTCGGCGGGAGTCCGGGATTCCGCCTGGATGAGGCGCATTCGGCCCCGCGCCTGGTTCTGCTGGGCCAACGATCCAGGCCCCGCGTCCGGTTTCAGCGCCGGGTCCGGCTGAGCGCGTTCGGAATCCACCAAGGGGATGTGGGAGGCAATGCGCTGGTCCAGATCCCGAAGCCGCGCTACCGCCAGTTGCCACAACTTGGTGGCTTCGAGCACGTCGTACACTTCATAGTGCTCAGGCCAGAAACCCGTCAGCCTTTCCAGGGCTTCGGCGGAGCGGCTCCCGGTCAATTCCCGGTGCAACAGGCTGAGATCGTCGGGGATCGCAGCACGGATTTCGGGCCGCCATGCCTCGAGCCTCTCCCACACCCTCCGGGCAGCGTTATGTACCTCGGCACGCCAAGCGCGATAGACGGGGCGCAGACCGACCGGAATCTCCAGCCCATCGGCGGTTCGAGTATTGTCGCGCTGCTCCCGTGCGGGCCCGAGCTGCCGCGACGCCGCTGCCGCCCGCTTTTTAGCCTCATAGATCTCCTGCGGGGAGTCCGCGGCTCGCAGCTGTTGCTGAAGATCTATCCATTCATTCAGTACCGCAATGTAATTCGCCTCGTCCACGCTCCATTGATCACCGATCCGAGAACTCAGCACGCCGAACCAAGTCTGGACGTCAGCGAGCTGCACTGCGAGCCCTTGGAAACTGTTGGTCACCGCTTCTAGACGAAGCAACGGAAGCAGGGATAATCCCGCCCGACCGGACAACGCTTCCAGCGCCGGCCTGGATTGCTCCGGCGAGACCAACTGCGTCGGCTCGATCCCCAACTGCGGGGCGAGTTCTTGTAGCTGCGTCCAGGCGGCGTGGTGTTCCGCGACCAGTCGCTGATAGCTCCGGCGTGCCTCGAGCGGCAGCTCCGTTGTCGCACCGGACACCACCGCCACCGAGATATTGTCGTGGCCGCCCGCGATCAGCGCACTGCGCAACAAAGCATCCCGGATCGCAGTCGGATCTACTGCGCGGCCGTCGCCGAGCGCCGCCGCCCAATCCGCGGGCAGCAGTTCACCCCACAACCCATCGCTATTGACGACGACGGTATCCGTAGGCGCTACCTCGCCATAGTTGATGTATTTCTCGTGTCCGAACGGAGCGCCCGCCCAGGGCAGATCATTGCCACGCCCCAAGGAGAACTGCAGCGCATGAACGTTCACCCGTCGACCGTTCTCATCGCGCCGATCGCTCCCCTCGAGCAACGCCTGCCGCTCGGTCTTCCCTTCAACCTTCATGACCTCGGCCAGCCTGGTGTGGTCATGGGTGACCATGTCGACTCTGCCGTTTGCCCGCAGAATCTGTACTCGGCTGTCGCCTACCCCACCGGAAACGAAACTGCCCGGCCGCCCCTTCCGGCCGGGCATGACCATGACCGCCGCGATCGTGGTCCCCGGCGGATTATCACTGTTCGGGTACCGGGACTCGGTTAGCGCAACCACCGCGGCCTGGGCCGCCGCGATGGCATCGCGCATCACCTGCTCGGCCTCGGCCCGAGTCAGTCGCCTACCAGCGCGAGCGGCAGCTTTCGCGGCCTGCTCCAGAACCGCCTTCGCGGCCTCGGCCGCTGCCTGAGCGGCCAGATGCGGATCCTGCGTGGACGAGATTCCGTCGCACACCACCGCAATCCGGATCGGCCCATCCGCGGTCTGCACCACCGCCGCGGCCACGGCGTCCTCATTGTGCTTTTTCGTTTTGCCCGCGCCGATATCACTGACAACCGATACCAATCCCAGGTCGATCTCCACCCGACTGGGCGGATCGGTATGCGCGAGAACGGTATCGGCGCCCGCGAACCGGACCTGGGGAAGTTCGATCCCGCCCTCTGCCCATTCACCGTCGAACTCGGCCACCGGGCGCAGGACCGGATCGACCGCCAACTCCTGCGCGATTCTGCGCACCGACGCCAGGAAGACCGCCTCCCGAGCCTCCAGTACCTCGATCGGCTGGTTGAGTTCCCTGTCGCTTTCGGACATTTCGTCCTCGGGCGCGGGCATCCACGCTTTGCCACGGCGCAGTCGTATTGCCGCCCGGAACCGCCGTAGCCGTTCGAGCTGGGCGGCGAAGCGCATCAGTTCGTGCCGTTGGTGCGCGGTAACCCCACCTGGCGCCTCGGCTCCCAGCACATCGAGGAATTCCCCGACCCTGCCTTCTTCTTCCTGCAGCTGTGCAACCAGCGTTCGAGTGGTCTGCCGGGCCTGTGCCTCCGAGGGCCCCGGCTGAGCATCCACGGAATACCCATTGTGCGCATCCCATGCTCTGGCGTTTCGAACCCATTCAGCCGATTCCAACAGGTTCTGTCGCAGCTGGTGGTAATTGACCAGGGATCTCAACCCGTTCCGCAGCAGGGCTTTATTGCCGTCCTCCGCCCAGTTCCGCGGGTTGCCGAACATCAGGACGGCTGCATCTGGTCCCCATCGTGATCGCGATCCTGTGCGTGCGGTCTCGGTGACATGCCGTTCCCATGGTGCGCCGAACAGCAGGGTGTCTTCGCGGGGCATGTGCACGCCGTGCAGTGCGCTGGGTTCCTCGCCCGGTGTGAGGGGGTGTTCGAGGACACCGTTGTGGGATTTGATGAAGGTGGTCTGGTGCGGTTCTCCCGCGAATAGCCGGAGGAATACCTCGATTGCGTTCGTGCCTTGGTGGGTGTACTCGCCGTCGCCGTCGTAACACTGCTGGAGTAGGTATGCGTCGAGTGCGTTCATACCCTCGTGGGGGTACCTGCCGCCGCTGTAGCTGTGCTTGATCACGACCCCGTGAACCGGGTCGTGGGCGATGAATCCGGTGTGTCCGATACCGTCGCGGTATTCGACTACGA